>NZ_LAXJ01000039.1 GCF_001441615.1 Roseovarius atlanticus | reverse complement strand
CGCGCATCGCGCCCACGGGGATGTCGATGCTCACCTCTGGCCATTGCGCTTCAGGCGACACCCAGCCGCCATCCGTGCAGGTGACCTTAAAGTCATAGCCGTGCATGTGGATGGGATGGTTTGTCATCGTCAGGTTGCCGACGCGCACACGCACCCGGTCTCCCTTGTTGACTACCAGAGGATCGATGTCGGGGAAGATCCGGCTGTTCCAGGTCCACAAGTTGAAGTCGGTCATGGTCATGATGCGCGGCACGTAGGTGCCGGGATCAATGTCAAAGGCGTTGAGCATGATCAGGAAGTCACGATCCACCGGCATGAACGTTGGGTCCTTGGGATGGACCACGAACATGCCCATCATCCCCATCGCCATCTGCACCATTTCATCGCCATGCGGGTGATACATGAAGGTGCCGGATTTGATCAGGTCAAACTCGTAGACGTAGGTCTTGCCCGCCGGGATGCCGGGATGGCTCAGTCCGCTGACCCCGTCCATGCCGGAAGGCAGGATCATCCCGTGCCAATGAATCGTCGTCGCCTCGGGGAGCTTGTTGGTGACGTAGATGCGGACCCGGTCACCTTCGACCGCTTCGATCGTTGGACCCGTGGACTGGCCGTTATAGCCCCACAAATGCGCGATCATTCCATCAGCGAGTTCGCGCTCGACCGGTTCGGCGACGAGGTGGAATTCCTTCACCCCGTTGTTCATCCGGTGCGGCAGGGTCCACCCGTTCAGCGTGACCACAGGCGTGTAGTCCGGCCCAGAATTGGGACGCGCCGTGATCGCCGTTGCCGCACTGTCCATCTGCGCAGCCTCTGGCAACCCCATGTTCAGGGTTTGACCCCAGGCTTTTGAAGAGACCAGCGTTGCACCTGCGGCGCCGGCTCCGAGTAATTGACGTCTATTCAGCATGTCATATTCCTTTCAGTGTCCTGCGCCGCCACCGGCGGCAAGTGATACGCCCTCTCCATCGCCCATTCCGCCTGCGCCACCGCCGTATATGGCGGCAGTCAAGTTCGCCTGGGCCAAGTAGAAGTCACGCTTGGCATTGGCCGCCTCGAGCGAGGAACCAAGTTTTTCGCGCACATCCGTGAGCAATTCGAAGGTGTTGGTAATCATGCCGTTGTAGGACAGCAGGCCTTCTTCCTCGATGGTCTTGCGCAGCGGCACAAGAACGTCGCGGTAGTGACGCGCAATCTTGTAAGATGCGTGATAAGCGGTCTCAGCAGAACGTGCTTCGGACCGCACATTGACCGCGCGCTCAGCCAGAACATTTGCTGCCTGAAGATACATCAGCTCCGCTTTGCGCATCCGCGCCTTGCCGGTGTCATAAATCGGGATGGCGAACTCCAGCTCAATCTGCGGGGTAGTTTCAGTTTCAAGGTTACCGTCCTCTCTTTCCCGCTCTGCTTCGAAACCAGCGATGAGCTCGAGATCGGTCACAAGCCGCGTTTGATCGGTCAGCCCGAATGCAGCCGCCTGCGCTTCAAGCCCGAGTTTAGCGACCCGCAGGTCGAACCGGTTTCGAAGGGCTTTAGCTTCCAGGTTAGTGATTGGCCCAACCGACCTCGGGAGCGCTGGCAAAGCATCGGGCACGTAGTAATTCACTTCGGTGCCCCACAGCCCCATTAACCGCGTCAGATCTTCTTTGGCTTGGGTTGCATTCAGTCGGGCCTGTGCCAGCTGTCCAGCCAGCTCGGCATTGAACGCTTGTTCCCGCGCCTGACCGGCCTTGTTCAGCGCGCCGGTCTCGCCCAGCCGGGCCGCAAGTTCTGACCCGGCGTCGGAAGTGGCCTTGGCACGCTTGAGATACGTTACAGTTTCAAACGCAGCCACGGCGTTGATCCACGCCATTCGCGTCTGGTTGGCAAGCGCAAGCGTGTCATTCACCGCATTCATCTGTGCGGCCCGAAAATTCGCATCTGCCAGCAGAACACGTTGCTTCCGCGTTTGCGCGTCAAGGATGTTCGCTCGAAACAACCCTTCTATCGCCCGGTAAGCGCCCAATTCCGCAGCTCCGATGCCAAGCACTCCGATTGCAACGATCGGATTCTCCGGCGTTGATTCCTGCCAAGCCTCTGCAGCCGAAAGTCCGACATTGGCATAGGAGGCTTGCAGCCCCTTGTTGTTCAAGAGCGCGACCTGCACCGCCGTGTCTGCCGAGATCGTTCGTTGATGGACCATTGCGTGAACTTGTTTTTTCAATTCCGCGTTCTCGGCTTGGGTCTGCGCAAAAGCTGTTCTTTTGCCGATGGCCGCCGCGGTCTGGGTTGACACAATCGAAAACCCGGCTTTCTGGTCCGTGTAGGCATCTGGAACCGCCGTCGCGCATGCTGCCAGTGTCATTGGCAGACCAAGCGCAAGTAAAGGTCTCGTCAAAATCATCAGTTTGCCTCCGATTGCTCTTCGTTGACCTCGCGCCAGTCGCGCGGGCCAGTTGGGCCACGATACGTGTACCCGGCCAGGGGGTTTTTGTAGGACAAGGGGGATGAAACCGTACCATTGAACGTAGCCTCTTGGCTGGCAACGCTCGGAAGCGGCGTGGGCTCTGACGTGCACGCCCCAAGCACGAGCGCAGATGCGCCCAGAAGTATAGCAATTTTCATTAGTTTAGACCTGACTTATTGAGAAACTCGAGAACGCTTTGCAGGCGCACTCAGAAGATCCGCATACCGGATCGGCGGCTAAGTCAGACTCGTGGTGGGCGTTGTGGGCTGTCCGGTTCGAACGATACGATCAGGCGGTCGACAGCCACGTGACGCGCGCTTGGCTCGTCGCGCGACCGGATCACGTTTCTTTCATCGAGAACAACCGAAAAGCAGAAGCCGTTGCAGCATTGAATGCCGTCATGTTCGCCATCCGCGTTTGCAACGCGTTCGCTTTCCCCGCAATGAGTTGCAGCGGAATGGCCGTGACCACTATCGTTTAATTCAGACATCGTTTCGGCGCTATGATCTGTGCCAACCGGCTCGCCATGTCCGCCCATCTGAGCATGTAGAGCAGACGACGGAACTGTAGCCAAAGCAAGCACACAGATGATACCAAGCATCATCTGACGCAATCTTGAAATGGTGAGTGCGATCCTCATAGTAAGTTAAATGTATCATGGAAAGCATTCTGTCAACGTTTCCATCCTTTGAAAACTGTGGCCTGAGCCCCGACTCCCCTCCAACCATTTGGAGAATCCGCAGGTTACGGCAAGATCTATCGCTTCGGAGAGGCCTTCGCGGGTATCCTCATGGTCGCCGGAGCGCTCACCTGGCTTTCGGCACCCCTGGCCTTGTTCATCGGCACCGTAGGTGCGGTATCGGTCTTCAAGGCGGTCTACATCGACAAGCGCGAGTTGAAATGCGCCTGCGTCGGCGGTGACAGCAACGTGCCGCTGGGGTTCGTCTCGCTCACCGAAAACGTCATGATGGTGGTGATGGGGATCTGGATGCCGATCCGGGTCTACCTGATCGGCTGACGGCCCCGCGACCTCTACAGGGGCGCGGCGTGTACGACCTATTTGAGTGGTGGAGATGATCCCCACTTACCAACCATCACGCCAAGAGCTGGTTCGAGGTTCGTCAGCCGATTGTCGCGAGAAAAGGAAACGTCCCCAGCAGCCAATAGGCAAACCGTGACAATTGCCCGGTCATGATGGCAACTCCCATGATGATCATGGCAATACCCGCGCCCTTGTAGAGCCAGCGGCCGGCCTTGCCGATCTGCCTAACCCGCGCGGCGATGGCGTCGGTGAAGAGCGCCGCCAGCAGGAAGGGCACCCCTAGACCAGCGGAATAGATCGACAGCAGCCAGATGCCGTCCGACATGCCGCCGGAGGTCGAACTGAGTGTCAGGATCGCGCCGAGGATCGGTCCGATGCAAGGTGTCCAGCCAAAGGCGAAGGCCAGTCCCAGCACGTAGGCCCCGAGCGGGCGACCGCCGGGAATGTCGAGATTGAAACGGGTATCGCGCGAGAACGCATTGAGACGAAAGACACCCAGCATGACCAGTCCGAACAGAATGATGATCGCGCCGCCGAGATAGTTCAGTTCGGTGCGCCATGTCAGCAGCAGGGATCCAAGCGCACTGGCCCCAGCCCCGAGTGCGACGAAGACTGTCGAAAAGCCCAAGACAAAGCAGGCGCTCAACCCGAGCGCCCCGGCGCGCGCCCGCAGGCCGACCGAACGCGTCGTGCGCAAATCCGGCTGGCCCGCAATATAGGAGACATAGCCCGGCACCAGCGGCAGGACGCAGGGCGACAGGAACGAAATGGCCCCCGCCAGAAAGGCCGCGAAAATGCCGATGCCGGAGATATCCGTCATTTTTCACGATCGGCGTTGAAGGGCCGCAAGGCCCACCAGAACGCGGTCAGCGGGATCACGATCCATTGCAGCACAGGTGACAGGCCCGCATCAAGGATCGGAATGATCGGCATCAGGTCCGAATAGGCCCAGGCCGCGCGGATCACGATGTTGAGCCATTCACTGAACAGCGTGTATCCCAGCCCGAATACCACCGTAAGGACAGTCACAGACCGCCGCGTGGAGGCAACCAGGGGCCAGCCCCGACCCGACAGCATGAGCGCAAGCATCAGCGTGCTCATGGCGATCAGGATATCGCCACCCGTGCAATGGACGGCTGCGAAGACAATCTCCCCCCAAGTGCCCTCTTTCCAGATCGTGTAGAGCGGCATATGTGCGAACTCCCAGATCAGATTGGCCGGGATTATTACCGAAAAATACCGACGCAGAGCTGTCAGGGAGATTCCGTCTGTCGAGGACAGCCTGACGCCAGTCGCGACGACACTCATTGAAACACACCTGTCAGCTGGTCCCACCAGCTGGGCTCCCGGCGTCGATGTTGGTCGTTGTTGATCAACTCGCTGACGTAGAGGATCAGGTTCACGTTCTTGAAGTCCATGCCATGGAATTTTGCGGCGAACCGTCCGCCGATGTCCACGACATGGGTGACCGCTCCGTGCATCATCATGTCGCTGTCGGCAGTCATCGTGAACTCCATCCCATATTCCCGCGCGAGAAGGCGCGTTACGTCATCAGATTGATGAGGCTGCTTGGTCAAAATGACCCAGTTGCTCGTGTCGAGTCCATGCCGATCCGCGTAATCGCGCAGCAGGTCCGGCGTGTCATTCACCGGATCGGTCGTGATCGAGATGAACTGTACCAAATCTTTCATCGGCCCGTCGTTGATCGAGGCCTGAATGGCCCCGATCTTTTGGGAGTGGAGCGGGCAGATATCCGGGCAATTGGCGTAGATGAAGTGCAGGATGACCACCTTGTCGCCGAAGTCTGACAAGCGCACAGTATTCCCCTCGGAATCCCGCAACTCGAAATCCGAAGCCTGCGCTGCATCGATGGCTTGGAAGTAGGGTTCCATCTCGAACATACGTGCATCCAGGTTTTCACCCGGATGATTGGCGAAGGCCGGAGACGAAATCGTGGTCGCAAGTATCGCCAAGGCTGCGCGACGGGTCAGAAAACTGTTCAAGTGTCGCCTCTTTCAGTTTGAATGGGATTGGCTGTTTTCGCATCCTTACATTGTCCGCCGGACCCGCCCTTCATGCACAAACCGAGACCGCACATCGCAGCGCAGGGGGCCAGCGAGACCAGAACAGGCGCGAGCCCGATCGCGGTGAGCCATCCCCAGTTCAGCGCCATGCCACCCCCCATGACCGTTGCCGCACCGACGAAAAGCAATCGCCTGCGCGCCAACCACGGGGGCCTGTTGCCAGCACTGGAAATGCCTGAAGTGGCTGCGTCGCTGGACGGTATTACGTCGGTCATCCGAAAAATCCTTTCGATGTTGGTGAGATAGTCATTCCGGCAACTGGAAGGTCAAGGGTGAGGGAACGTCTTCTGGGGAACTCATTCGATAAATCCGCGCAGAAAGGACACCATTTCGGGGTCGTCCCATTCGGCTGGTCCGACCAGTCGCCCGAGCTCCCGCCCCTGCGCGTCGATCAGGATCGTCGTCGGCAGGCCAACGGTGCGCAGCGCGGTCATCGAAAGCATGGTCTGGTCGACATACATATTGAGATTGGTGACACCGATCTCGTCGTAGAAACGCCGAACGATTTGTGATCCGGCCCGGTCGATGGAAAGGGCAACCACTTCGAAGTCGTCGCCGCCAAGTTCCGCCTGAAGCGCATCCAGCGTCGGCATCTCTTCGCGGCAGGGGACGCACCAGGTTGCCCAGACGTTCACGAGGATCACCTTGCCGCGAAAGTCCTCCATGTCCCCACGGCTGCCGTCTTCTTTCTCGTAGCGCACATTGGCGACGGGCTGCGGGGTATCGTGCAGGGCGAACCCCTGCGGTCCGGCAAACGCCGTGCCGACGGACAGTGCCCAAGCGATCAGCGCCGGTTTCAGATGTTTCATGGCGTTGTCTCCTTGGCGGATTGGGTGTTCAGATCACGGACGATCGGCAATAGGGTTTCTTCCAGGATTGACCGCGTAATCGGACCGACATGGCGGTAGGCGATGGTGCCATCGGCGATGACGTAGGTTTCGGGCACGCCATAAACGCCCCATTCGATGCCAGCACGTCCGTTGATATCGGCCCCGATGCGCGCGTAGGGATCGCCCAATTCGTCGAGCCAGGCGCGCGCCTGATCGGGCGGGTCCTTGTAGTTGATTCCGTAGAGCGGCACCTCACCGGTTGCGTTCAACTCCATGAACAGCGGATGTTCGGCACGGCAGGGCACACACCACGAGGCAAAGGCGTTCACCAGTGACACGTGTCCGATCAGGTCCTGCGTCGAAAGACCTTCCTCGCGGCCGAGCACCGGGGGCAGCGCGAAGTCGGGCACGGGATTGCCGAGAAGTGCCGACGGCAAGTCGTCGCCACCCCTGAAAAGCCCCCAACCGAACAGGACCATGAGGGCAAAAGCTATCAGCGGCACCAGCACGAACCCGGAGATACTGCGTCGCGACACAGGGTCGGCATTTCCCTCGACCTCTTCCGTCATGGCTGCGCCTGCTCATCGGCAAGGGATCGGCTTTCCTGCGACGCGCGGATCCGGTTGGGCCATGTGCTCTTGATGTAGTCAATGATCGCCGTGATCTCATCGTCTGTCAGCACATCCTCATATCCGGGCATGTCGCTTTCGTACCCGTTCCCGACAATCGCCGCCGGTCCGCGTTTCACGATGTCGAGCAATACGCGGTCGGGGTGATGCCAGGTATGGCCGGAGGCGTCGTGCGGCGGGGCAGGCAACCTGCCGTTCGGCAATCGTGTGCGCCAATCTGATTGCCCCTCCAGGTTTGCCCCATGGCAACTGGCACAATTTTCTTGATAGAGGCGCTCACCCATGCGCACGTCGCTCTGCGCCGCAACGGGCAAAACTGTTGTGGCGAGCAGGACAGCCGAGAGCCTAATCGTGTTTTTCACTAAGTTTCCGCCTTCTTATTGCGAGCCACCTACAGAGAATGAAAAGTGCCGCGAGCAACGACAGGACAAGTAGGACGCAAAGCGCCCAGGCCAATCCCATCGACAACAGGCTGTCGCCGCTGCTGGCACCCTCAGTCCGCATTCTGGCACATTTCTATTTCCCGCTGTCCGAGCGGATGTATTTGACCAAGGCGATCGCCGCGAGCACCAGCACACCCACGATCAGCAACCAGACGAGGCCCATCGCAATCATCATGCCGCCGCCCATCATTCCACCGTCCATCATCATGCATTCCATCCTTTGCTTTCCCTTGAAGCCGGTCTGACACGGGTTCGCACTAGACCGCGCGATTGATCATTCGACCGCATATACGGTCGGGCTCACACCTTCCTCGACGGTGTAAATCTTGAAGGGCTCCTGTTTCGCGCCGCCCATACCCGGCGACCCCAATGGCATGTTGGGAAGAGTCACACCGGCAATTTCCGGGCGCTCTTCCAGCAGCCTGTTGACGACATTGATCGGCACGTGGCCGCTGACAACGTATTCGTCCAAAGAGGCTGCATGGCAGCCTTGGAAGTCATCCGGGATGCCCGCATCGCGGCTAATCTGCGCCAGATCGTGGGTCGGCTTCACCTCCACCGTGAAACCGTTCTCGCGCAGATAGTCCGCGTAACTCTCGCAACATCCGCATTGTGGGTTCTTGTAGAGCGTGACCTCCTGCGCCGCGGCAGGCGCGGCATTCAGGCTCATCGCAAGGACGGCGACGGTACCTGCCGTGCCGAGGCTGGCAAATCCAAGTATCTTCTTCATCGGTTCATTCATTTTCATGGTTCTAAGTGTGTGAGTTTCAGGTTTTGATCGTGCCGGGTTCGACACGGATGACGCCCATCATGCCCGCCGCCTGGTGTTCCAGAATGTGGCAATGGAACATCCAGTCACCGGGATTGTCCGCGGCGAAGGCGATCTCGACCCGTTCTTCGGGTGCCATCAGGACGGTGTCCTGCCATTCGCGATACCGAGTCGGTTGTCCGTTGCGGGCGATCACACGGAACGAATGCCCATGAAAATGGATCGGATGGTGCCAGGCGGTGCGATTATCCATCTCGAACATGTGCGACGTGCCCTGCGGCAGGACCAGCAAGGGGTCCATCATATGACCCGTCGCGGCTTCTCCATTGATGAACCACATGTTGCCCTCGCGCATCTGGTCCATCATCGACCCCATGCCGCCGCCCATCATCATCTGCCCCATCATTCCGCCGTTGAAGACGATCCGGTGCCGCGCGGCCGACGCCATGACCGGTTCGGCCAGCGGGTTGGGCGGCAGCTCCATCGACCAATCCGGCACCGTGTCCCGCAGCCTGTCCGGCGCGTAGGCAAGATCGACCAGACGGTATTCAAGTCCCTCGTAGAAGGCATCGATGACGGTCACGGCATCTCCGGGCTTGCCGGTCAAGTCGATGACCAGATCGACACGCATCGCCGGGCCGATCACCACGACCCCGCCGTCAGGGGCATGGGGCGTCACGGGTTGACCGTCCAGCGCGACCACGACGGGGGCAAGACCCCCGAAATCCAGCCCGAATATCCGCGCGTTCGCCGCGTTGACTAGCCGCAAGCGGATGCGCTCACCGGATTGCACCGAGATGCGTTCGGGGATCTGACCGTTGATGGTCACGGAATTGCCAATACGACCGCCGTGCATCGCGTCATGGCGGTTGCCGAAGTCATCCGCAATCTGTCCGTCCCGGGTCATGCGCCAGTCGTCCAACATCCAGGTCATGTCGCGATCGACGCGGATCGGGTCCGCCTCCTCGACGATCAGCGGCCCGTAAAGCCCGCGTCCGACCTGTTCCGAACTGCGCTGGTGCGGGTGATACCAGAACGTGCCCGCATCCAGCGCATCGAATTCGTACAGGAATTCGCCATCGAAGGGGATCGGGTCCTGCGTGAGGAACGGCACCCCGTCCATCGCATTGGGCGTGCGGATGCCATGCCAGTGGATTGTGGTCCCTTCATCCAACCCATTTTGAGCCACAACTCGCACGCGGTCGCCCTGCCGGACCCTGATTTCAGGACCGGGGACGGATCCGTCATAGCTCCAGACATTAGTCGGGCCGTATGGTGACGGGCGCAGGGCGGCCTGTCCGGATGCCGCGCGTAGGACAAATGGGTCCCCAGTTGGATCGGCCATCGCCATTCGTGCAGGTGACAGAGCGGATAGGGCTGTGAATGCGGCACCTGTGCGAAGCACGTGCCTTCGTGAAATCGGTCTGTGGAGGATCATCGCAACTGCCTTGATTTGAAAGGGTCGCACTCAGCCAGCTTCGGCCAAGGCAAGAATCAGGCCTCGCAGCAGGCGAGGCCGGTTTCAGGTTCAGACAGGCAGTTTGGGAGGGAATGGATCAAGCGACGGATTCGTGCCGAGTGAGATCAGAGGTTCGGCACCCCGGACGGCAGTACCAAAAGGCCTCGTGAGCCGCGCTGACGGCATCTTGGCAAGGAGGCCAGAAGTACCGCTGGAGCCGCAAGGAACAGGACACCCACCTTCACAGGCAGTGCCCTCAGCAAATCCGGTGGGATCGCACCCGCCGCAACGGCCATCCGCGCTTTCGGTGGGTTCCATCTGCGCCATAGCCGTGATTGACATACTGGCCGACGACATATCCGGCGCAGTCACTGCACCGAAGGTCAGCATGAGAATCAAAACAAGGCGAAAAACGCAGGTCATACAGTTACTGCTACAACCTTCCAGCAAGGGGAGGTCAAGTGACATTCTGTAACTTGGACGTGATACCCCTGTAGTGTATCCGCCTCAGACCTTCGCTACTGCCCTTCGCAGCCAGTTGCTCATGCAAAGGTTCATCAGTCCACTTGACGTTGGTCGACGTCAACTTGCCGTCGCAAATGAGGAAATGATATCCTCATGCTCGGTCAGCTTTTTTCGTGAGTATGAGTTTCCTCCCCATCTCTCGAATTACCGTGACCATAGAGATCGGCGTTCTGATGAGCGCGATCCTCGTGCTCGAATTCGAGGCTGGAATGGCTGATGCCGAATTCTCCCTTCAGCCGCTTCTTGATCGCGCTCTTGATCTCTTCAATCTTCGACCACCCCTCGGCTGCCACGACGACATGGCAGTCGAGCGCAGCCTCGTGCTCTTGCATTTGCCAGAGATGGACGTGGTGGACGTCGGCGACGCCTTCGACTTTCCGCATCGCTTCGACGACGGCCTCGTTGTCGATGTCCGGCGGGCTCCCGAGCATCAGGGTTCGGATTGGGCCGCCTATTTCAGTGAAAGACAGATACAGGATGTAGATGGCGATGCCGATGGTGATGGCAGGATCGACCCAACGCATGTCGTAAAGGATGATCAGCGACCCAGCGACGATAACCGCGACCGAAGCAAGCGCGTCCGACAGGTTATGCAGGAAAAGCGCGCGGATGTTCACGCTGCCCTTCTGCATCGAATAGGTCAGCATTGCGGTCAGCGTGTCGACCACAAGCGCAATTCCACCGAGAATGACGACGGTCCAACCCATGACTTCGGGTGGATCAATCATGCGCATGCCACCTTCGTAGATCAGGTAGAAGCCGATCAAAATCAGGGTGGTGTAGTTAACCAGGGCTGCGACGATTTCGACCCGACCATAGCCGAAGGTCATGCGCTCATCGGCTGGGCGGCGCGCGATCTTGCGTGCGGCGAAGGCAATGACAAGCGAGGCCATATCGGAAAAGTTGTGCAGCGCATCGGCGATCAGTGCCAGGCTGCCCGACAATATGCCCCCGACGATTTGCGCAACGGTAAGAAGCCCGTTCGCCCAGATCGCGATGGCAACCCGCCGATCGCCAGAATCCGGATCGATATGCGCGTGCCCGTGGTCATGTGGCATTGGCAGGCTCCTCATGCGCGTGTGTCGCGCGTCGGTCAGTCTTGAGGCGGTCGCTGCGGAAACCACGAACGCGCGCATTCATCCAGTGGCGTATGATATGACGGTAAAGGGCACCACGCAGCCATCCAAAGGATTGCTCATGGGACAAATAGAAGGCGTCCGGCGTATCAAACACGCCGAAATCCTGCACGATGCCGGTTTTCTGAATGTAGGTATCTTCTCCGTTCCAGGCGACGGGAGGCGCGCCAAGGCAATCCGTGCCCGCGCCATAACCGCAGAGACTGTCCGTGTCCGAGAAAGACGTTTGCAGGACTTTGAGGAAAGCGTCATCCAGGATGAAGCCTTCAAGGTTGATCCAGGCACCTTGAAATTCGATCTCGACCCATGAGTGGAGAATTTCCTGCGGAGCAAGCGGATACACCAGCTCAGGGACAACACCGCGCTGCAAGCCTTTGTGGATCGTAAACCCATGCAACCGGCAACGAATGCCGACACCACGCAGCAGCGCCATCAAGAGCGTGCCTTTGGTATTGCACTGCCCGTAGCCGTCGGAAAGCACTTCGAATGCGGGGATGTCGTCAGCACGATTGTATCCGAACGCGATTTCATTCCGAACGAAATCATGGGCAGCTCCGATCCGATCGTATTCGGATAAGCCGCGCCAGCTGCGGTTCTCAATTAGATGCGCAAGAGGCGCGGCATCAAAATCCAGTAGTTTGGTGGGTACAAGTAGGGGGTCGGTCATCTGCAACGGGTCGCTCCTCGAATCGTCTTGGAACAAGACTAATTGCTATAGTCACTATAGCTTCAACCCTTTCTTTCAGAAAGAATCTCCCGCAACTATTTGTCCGTGTGAACCGCTTTGTAGTGTTCGCCGTGTGCGTCGCGCAGGATGTCGATACCGCCCCAGGCCGCGATCCCGGCGACGATCACACCGACGACAAGGTCCGGCCAGTTGGTTCCTAGCCAGGCGACGAGGCCACCGGCCACGACGATCCCGAGGTTCGCGGCGAAATCGTTGTAACTGAAGGTGTTGGCCGCGCGGATGTTGACGTCCGGATTTTTGAGCTTAGCGAGCAGCCAAACGCAGACTGCGTTGATAGCCGCCGCGATCAGGGCCATTGCAATCATGATCGTCCCGAGCGGATCTGACCCACCGATGTAGCGGCGCCACGCATC
Source organism: Roseovarius atlanticus (assembly GCF_001441615.1). GTDB lineage: Bacteria > Pseudomonadota > Alphaproteobacteria > Rhodobacterales > Rhodobacteraceae > Roseovarius > Roseovarius atlanticus. Next base: position 18,483 of record NZ_LAXJ01000039.1, on the reverse strand, counting down.
GTAGAAGATGCCTGCAGCGAACAGGATCAGCAGCCCGCCGGAAACGTTCGCCGCCCCGCGTTTCCATTTGGCGGATCGGGACAAAGCGAAAAGGCTGATCGCGTAGACGAAGCTGTCGGAGAGGTTATCGAGCCCGTTGGCGATCAGGGCACTTGAGTCGCCGAAGGCGCCTGTTGCGAAAAAGGCCACGGCCAAACCGATATTGAGCGCCAGAACGATCCAAAGCGTCCGTCTCTCCATTAAATCTTGTCTAGCGGCCATTTTGTGGTTCCAGCTTGTGTTGTACGACACATTAACTTCTGCGGCTGATCTGCGTTCCAGCCGGAATGTTGGCTGAACTCCTTCAGGCCCCGATTTCCTCGTGTTCGGTCAAGCATTCCGAATGGTCCCGCAACACCTCAAGCACCTTGCAATCTCCCGTCCGCCCGCCGCTGCATTCGTGAACCATGCGTTTCAGTTCCGTGCGCAGCGCCTTCAGGCGGGCCATGCGCTGCTCCACCTGTTTGAGCTGGCGACGCGCGATGGCATCAGCCTCATCACAGGGCCGGTTGGGATGGTCGCTGAGGTCGAGCAGCTCGCGGATCGCATCAAGCGAGAAACCGAGTTGTCGCGAGTGGCGGATGAAGGACAGTCGATCAAGCTGTGCATTGTCGTAGCGCCTCTGTCCGCCTTCGGTCCTGCCAGGTTCGGGCATGAGTCCGATCTGTTCGTAGTACCGGATGGTCTGCACTTTTGTGCCAGTCTTCTTTGACAGAGTACCGATCGTGAGCATTTTCGCCTCCATGAAAAAGATACAGTTTGTGTAGGTTTTGCCGTCGGAATAAACAAGTGTCGGATTCACAGACGCGTGAGTTCAAGCTATACCATGATTTCGTGCTTGAACCTCTAGCGGCTAGAGGATGTATCCGCACAGGCAATAAGAATAAAAATCAGGCGAACAGGATTGTCCCTTACATCGGCACAGAAGTTTCTTTGGGTTTTGGCAGGCGTGGCAGCGCTTGCCTTCGTATGGCTTTTGCTTTGGTCCGATTATCGTGCCGATAGCGCCCGAAATGACGCCGAGCCGCCTTTTTTCGCTGAGTTCGAACTGACGGACCACCAGGGTATGGTTCAAACCGAGGAGGACTTTGCGGGGCGCTGGATGCTGGTTTTTTTCGGCTTTACCAACTGCCCCGACGTCTGCCCGACGACCCTATCTGAGGTCGCGGCGGTGATGGACGGTCTGGGCGACGATGCCGCCAAGGTCCAGCCGATTTTCATAACAATCGACCCTGAACGAGACACGCCCCCAGCACTCGCCGAATACGTCCCGCTGTTCGATGCGGGCATCATCGGGCTGACGGGCACGCCGGAACAGATCGCCGCGACGTCCGAGACGTTTCCAATCTTCTTTGAGCGCGTCGAAGAGGCCGCAGCGCCGGATGGTTACACGATGGGCCACACGTCGCATCTGTTCCTCTTCGACCCCGAGGCAGGCTTCGCCGACTCGTGGCCCTACGGCACCTCCGCCGAAGAGATCCTCGTCGACCTGGAAGAGAGGATCTGACCGAAATGAACCGTATCTCCGGAGAAACAGCCCTCGGGCTGGCGTGGATCATCGCGCTCGTCGCCTCGCTTGCCGTGCTTTTCATCGGCGAGGTGCTGGGGCAGACGCCCTGTGTGCTGTGCTGGTTCCAGCGCGCCTTCATGTTCCCCTTGGCCATTGTCCTCGGGCTCGGCCTTTGGTGGCGGGACGGCCGCGTGGGGCGCTACGGCATCGCATTGGCGCTTGGCGGCGGCGCAATCGCCCTCTGGCACATGGGGCTGTACGTCGGTCTTGTTCCCGAACGCATCCAGCCCTGCACGGCCACCGGCCCCTCTTGCACCGATGACAACCAACTGGTCTTCGGCATCCCGATCCCGCTGATGGCGCTCGCCACCTTCGCGCTGATCGGGGCGCTGTCGGCCCTTTCATTGAAGGACACACGAACATGAACCGACGCGGCCTGATCCTGTCCGTTCTCGCTGTCGGCGTCGCCGGTTTCGGCGGAGCCACCTGGTTTGCAACCCGCCCCGGCCCGGTGGCCGAAGCGGAGCCCGTTGCTCCGGAACTTGCGGACGCGGTGATCCGCCCCTACTCGCCCATCCTCGGGCCTGCGGATGCGCCCGTCACGATCGTCGAATTCTTCGATCCGGCCTGCGAGGCCTGTCGCGCCTTTCATCCCATCGTGAAGGACATCATGGCCGAGCATGGGGATGCTGTCCGCGTCGTGATCCGCTACACGCCCTTCCACGGCGCGGCATCCGAGGAAGCCATCCGTGTGCTCGAGGCGGCGCGCATGCAGGACGTTTACGAGCCGGTGCTTGAGGCCGTTCTGCGGGAGCAGCCGAGATGGGCGTCGCACGGTGCCCCGGAACCCGGCCTGATCCTTCAGATCGCCGCCACGGCCGGGCTCGATGCAGACGCCGCGCGCACGCAAATGCTGGCACCGGATGTCGTAGCAATTCTGAACCAGGATCGTGCCGACGTCGAGACCGTGGGAATTCGCCAGACGCCCACATTCTTCGTGAACGGCACGCCGCTCGATCCATTCGGAGAGGCAGAATTGCGTCGCCTAGTGGCCGCCGAAGTCGCTGCCGCGCAAAGCTGAATGGAAAGGGCAGGATCAGAACTATGAAAAAGTATATTTTGACCAGCACACTGGCGGCGCTTTTGACCCTTGGAGGGCTCTCGGTGCCCGCGCTGGCCGGACCCGAGGATGTGGTCGTCGAGAACGCGTGGTCCCGCGCCTCCATCGGGATGAACCGTCCCGGGGCCGCTTACATGACGATTCGCAACACTGGCGACGAGCCAGTGACGCTGATCGGCCTTACAACACCGCTCGCGATGATGCCCGAAATCCACGAGACGAAGACAAATGCCGAAGGTGTGAGTTCCATGAGCCCGGCGGGGGAGATCGCGATCGCCCCGGGCGAGAGCGTCGCGCTCGAATCGGGGGGCCTGCACGCAATGCTGATGCGGCTACAAGAACCGATGACGGAAGGGGACACCTTTCCGCTGACCCTGCTTTTCGACGACGGAGGCGAGGTGACGGTCGAGGTGCCGATCCTCGGCATCGCCGCGCGGGGGCCAGAGGACTGATGCGGCGACGGGCGATCCTGGGGTATGGTGCGCCTGGTGTCGGGGCGGTCGCCCTGATGCTCTTCGTCGGTTGGTGGCAGGTCGATGGCCCCGGTGGACCTGAGCCTATCGGGCAGCGGCCAGTGGCTCTGACCGCGATGGATTTCCGTCTGACGGATCATGAGGGCAACGCGGTCGGGCCGGAAACCCTGATCGGGCGACCGACGATGGCGTTCTTCGGCTTCACCTACTGTCCCGATGTCTGCCCGACCACGCTCTCGGACATTTCGGGATGGCTCGACGATCTGGGAGACGAGGCCGACGAGATGAACGTGGTTTTCATCACGGTCGATCCCGAGCGCGACACTGTCGAAACGATGGCCGAATATGTCGGCTACTTCCATCCGGCGATTCGCGGCTGGACGGGGCCGGAGGAGCAGATAGCGCGCGTCGCGGACGGCTTCCACGCCACCTACGAAAGGGTGCCGACGGAGAGCGGCGATTACACGATGAACCACAGCGCGAGCGTCTTCCTGTTCGCAGCCTCTGGGCGGTTTGTCATCATGATCGACTATCACGAACCCAGAGAATTCGCGGTGCCGAAAATTCGCCGCGCGCTGGAAGAAGAAACGGAGGGGGCGACATGAGGCTCAGAACTATGGCGGCTTGTGTCGCAATTGCGGGGATGGTTTCGGGAGCGGCTATCGCCCTCTCTGATTTCATGTCGAAAGAACCCGTGCCGCCGGAACTTGCCTCGGCAGGTAAATGGATGCCCCAAGGTCCTGAAGCTCCCCAAAACGTTGACATCCTCGTGACGCTGCCCGCGACGGCATGGGCAGAAGATGCACCCGACCTCGGCCCCCTGCCCCTTCTGCAGGTCGCGTTTGCCGACAGGCCCGTGCAGGCGATCGAGCCACCCCTGTCGACATGGTCGCGCGACATTGCACCTGGCGAGACGCTCGATTTCTTGCTGTCTGAAGCTGGTCTTGCAGCACCTGACAGAGCCGAAGTTGCCCTCGCGCTTGGCGCGGAATACGATCTGCGACGGCTGCGGCCGGGGCACTCGGTCACTGTTGCTTCGACCGTGGACGGCAGCCCCCGCACCGTCTCACTCGCCGTCGAGGACGGTGTGCGGATCGAGGTGGTTTTCGGCGAGCAGTTGTCTGCGCAGGTCGTGGCTCCGGATCCGGAGATCGTAACCCTTGCCGGCGAAGCCGTGATCGACAGCTCGATCTTCGCGGCACTCGACGAAGCCGGCATACCCGCCCGTTTTTCCGTGGACCTTGCGCAGATGCTGGGTGGGACCGTGGATTTCCGCCGCGAGATGGCCGGCGGCGAAACACTAAGGCTTCTCTGGCGCGAGGCGCGGGTCGGCGAGGACAGGATCGGACAGCCCGATCTCGCCTTCGCCGCACTGGAGATCGGCGGTTCGCTTTACGAGATCGTATGGCCAGACGACGGCAGCGGTCAGGCGACGATCTACGTCGATGGCGAGGTGCTGCGCGTCTTCGCACAGCCGGTCGAGGGTGCGCGCCTCAGCTCGGTGTTCGGACGCCGCACGCATCCGGTCTTTGGCAACGTCCGGATGCACACCGGCGTCGATTTCGCAGCGGCACGTGGGACACCGGTTCAATCGACGGCACCGGGGCGGGTCAGTTTCATCGGCTGGCGAGGCGGCTATGGTCGAGTGGTCGAAATCGCCCACGGCTCCGACACCATGACGCGCTATGCGCATCTGAGCGCCGTGCCGGATGGCCTGGCACAAGGCCAACGCGTTGCGGCGGGAGATGTGATCGGCCGCGTCGGCGCGACTGGCACGGCGACAGGTCCGAACCTACACTACGAAGTCCTCGTGGATGGGCGCCCGACTGACCCCCTCTCTGACGACCGGCTCGCCGAAGCAGCCGAGAGCGAAGCAGATGATACCGCCGCGCTCTCGCGTCTGGCCGAGGCGCGCGCGCTTCTGAATCAAAACCTCGGCAGCGAGATTGCCGAAACGACAACCGAAAGGCTCTGACCCATGAAACGCATGACCCAAGCTCTGGCAATCACCCTCGCCCTGTTACCAGCGGCCCAGGTCCTCGCAGAGGCAACGGCGATCGAGGTCCGCAAGACGAACGGTTGCGGCTGTTGCCTGTCTTGGATGAACCATCTCGAAGAAAACGGGTTTGCGCCGACGGGCGAGAACATGTTCGGTGGGTCGCTGGTTCGCTTCAAGCTCGACAACGGCGTGCCGCAGCGCATGGTCTCCTGCCACACCTCGCTCATTGATGGCTACGTGATCGAAGGCCATGTCCCGGCCGCTGACATCCGCCGCATTCTCGAGGAGCGCCCGGACGCCGTCGGCCTCGCCGTTCCGGGGATGCCCTATGGCTCGCCCGGCATGGGGCCAGAAGACGACCGCGAGGCCTATGATGTCTTCCTCATCCGCAAGGACGGGTCGACGGAAGTCTTTTCGAGCTACGCCGAAGGATAATCTGGCCCGCCCATGGATAATCTGTCTCCGATAATGCTCGGCTTTCTCGGAAGTCTCGCTGCCGGTTCGCTCACGGCAGTCGGAGCAGCTCCCGTGCTGTTTGGGCGCATCCCGTCCCGGGCCACGCGCGATCTGTCGCTCGGCTTCGCTGCCGGTGTCATGCTGTCAGCCTCGTTCTTTTCGCTGATCATCCCGGCATTGGATGCGGCAGAGCCAATGTTCGAGAACGGCGCGATGCCTGCGGCCATCGTGTGCGTCTCGATCCTTCTGGGCATGGGGGCTGTCGCCCTGATGAACGAAAAGCTGCCGCACGAGCACTTCAAGACAGGACGCGAAGGGCCCGAAGCGGCGCCTTTGCGGCGGGTCTGGCTGTTCATCATCGCGATCACGATCCACAACTTCCCCGAAGGCCTTGCGGTTGGGGTCGGCTTCGGATCCGGAGGTATGGAGGGCGGTCTGCCGCTTGCTGTCGGAATCGGGCTTCAGAATGCGCCCGAAGGATTGGCCGTCGCTGTATCTCTGCTGGGCGAGGGATATCTGAAGCTGCGCGCCTGGGGCATCGCGGCGCTGACGGGCATGGTCGAGCCGATTGGCGGCCTGCTCGGGGCCGGGATCATCACACTGTCGGAACCGCTGCTTCCATGGGGTCTGGCCTTTGCCGCGGGCGCAATGCTCTACGTTATCAGCCACGAAATCATCCCCGAAACCCATCGCAGCGGCCATCAGAACAGGGCAACGCTCGGTCTCGCAGTCGGGCTCGTTCTGATGCTGTTCCTCGATGTCTGGTTGGGGTGAGCCAATGCCAACAAACAAAGTATCTCCGGTGATCGGCGTCTTTGCGGCGCTTGCAGCGTTCGCGATTGATCAGATCATAAAAGCCATTGTCATTGCGAATGCCGCCACTCTAAGCGCCGGGGTCCCGGTGTTTCCGGGATTCAACCTCGTCTTTTATCGTAATGACGGCGTGACTTTCGGGATGCTGGGCGGCGCGCCGTGGTGGAGCCTCATCGCTCTCGCTCTTGCCATCTGTGTTTGGCTAGGGGTTATGCTGTTTCGCGCCGACAATGTGGTCGAAACACTTGCCTATGGCGCGATCATTGGCGGAGCTTTGGGTAATGTCATCGATCGTGTGCGGTATCGGGCCGTAACAGACTTTCTCGATTTCTATATTGGCACAACACATTGGCCTGCCTTCAACATGGCCGATGTATTTGTCGTCAGTGGCGTGGGGCTCTTGCTCGCTGCGCCATGGATCAGCGTGCGGCGTCCGATCAAATCGTGAAGCCGGAAATTCTGAACCGCATAGCACTGCTCCACCGTTTGCTTTCGCGGATGACGCTTGGTTTCGTCGCCGGGGCGCTGACCGTTCTGACTTTCCCGCCTTTCTCGCTTCTCCTGCTTGTTCCCGTTGCCTATTCCGCGTTGTTTGTCGGTCTTCGCGGTCTCTCCTTCGGGCGCGCTTTCCTCGTCGGCTGGGCGTTTGGTCTTGGCCAGTTCGGTTTCGGGATTTCGTGGATTGCAGAGAGTTTCTACGTCGAGGGCGAGCGGTTCGGGGCGATGGCGATCCCGGCCGTCGCGGGATTGTCCGCAGGTCTCGCAATTTTCCCAGCCATTGCCGCAGCGCTCTTCGCCGAAATCGCGCGGCGCGGAGCCATGGGCAGTCTCTTGGCCTGCCTCGTGTTCGCGACCTCCTGGACCGTGGCAGAGTGGTTGCGTGGTCACGTTCTGACGGGGTTTCCCTGGAACCTCGCCGGCTACGCACTTGTAGACTACGCCGCCCTTCGCCAGACCGCCGCCTGGGTCGGAAGCTATGGGCTAAGCTTTCTCACCGTGTTCGTCGCGGCACTTCCCGGCGCGGCTGTCATGACGTCCGGGCGGCAACGATTGACCGTTTCGCTCATGGCGCTGGCCGGCATCGCGACGATGTGGGCTGTCGGCACGCTTCGCCTCCAGTCGGATGCACAACAGCCACCCGGTGTCGACCTGCGCATCGTCCAGGGCAACATTCCACAAGAGGAGAAATGGGCGCCCGAGAACCGCGAGGCGACCTTCGCGCGCTATCTTGAGCTTTCAACCCAGCCCGGCGATTTCGACGTTCTTCTTTGGCCGGAAACCGCCTTTCCGGGTTTCCTCGATGAGGATACGGAGGCACGGGATCGCATTGCCGCTGCGCTACCAGACGGCAGGGTGCTGCTCACCGGTGTGCCGGACCGTGTACCGAGCGAAGATGGCACCCGATATTTCAACACGGTCCAGGCTTTTGGCGCGACCGGCAGAATCCTGACCGGATACGCGAAACACCATCTCGTACCCTTCGGCGAATATGTGCCATTCCGTGGCTGGTTGCCCATCGAGCGGCTCACGGCGGGTCTGGGCGATTTTACGCCCGGACCGGGCCCGCGAACGCTTGCGCTTCCGGGTGTGCCGCTGGTCGCCGTGGCGATCTGCTATGAGATCATCTTCCCAGGTCATGTAGTCGACGACCTGTTCCGACCCGACTGGATCTTCAACGCGACAAACGATGCCTGGTTTGGCAGCAGCATCGGACCTGAGCAGCATCTGGCTTCCGCACGCATGCGCGCCATAGAGGAAGGCCTTCCTGTCATTCGAGCCGCGAATACAGGCATCTCTGCGGTCATCGACGCGAACGGAGAGATCGTTGCGCGGCTCGAGACCGGCGAAACGGGCATCATCGACGCTAGTCTGCCCTCCGCGCGGCCGCCGACACTCTACGCGAGCTTCGGGGACTGGATGCTGCTGGCGCTCATCTTGGCTTCGTGGAGCTGGGCAATGGCGACCAATGCGACGGCGCGCTATCGCCGCATGAGAAACACCGTCATGCAAAGATGTGGATAGGTGTTCCGTCCTTCACCATTGCATAGATGTCCTCGATCTGCCGATCTGTGACCGCGATGCAGCCAGCTGTCCAGTCGCGGACGTCCGTTGGGTCGATGCCGGGTCGTGGACCACCATGGATGAAGATGTCGCCCCCGGGGGATCGGCCCTGCGCCTCGGCAAAAGCGATGTCGGCCTCATTCGGATAAGAGATGCCAATCGAAAGATGGTAGGTGCTGTTGGGGTTTCGCTTATCGACTATGTAGGTGCCCTCCGGAGTCCGACCGTCTCCCTCGAATTGCTTGTGACCCTCGGGCGCGAAACCCAGTCCGACCGGATAGGTTTGCAATACGGGATCAACTCCGTCCAGAACAAGCAAGCGCTGCCCCTTGTAGAGCCGAACACGGGTCACCTCGGGTCCGCCATAGCTGCGGAACTTGCTGGCACAGCCGGACAAAAACGGTGCCACCCCGCCCAACAGGACGGCGCGGCGGGGAAATCGGATGGTTTTCACTGCTCGATGCCTCTTTCGTGAGGTCTGATATGGACATTACGTTACCTTGCAAATGCTGCCTGATCAATGTCCGTGGGCAAGCGCGGCTTTTGTCATCTGTGGACCAACCTGTTCACCGCCGGACGGCGGCGCCTTGGCCTCTCGGCTGTTCAGCAGGCGCAGGGCGTTGGCCACCACCAGCAATGACACTCCTACGTCGGCTGCAATAGCGCCCCACATCGATGCCACTCCGAACGCAGTAGCGACGACGAAAACGCCCTTGGTCGCCAAGGAAATACCGATGTTCTGATGGATAATCGACATTGTCCGGCGCGAATGACCGATCAGCCAAGGCACCTTGCCGAGGTCGTCGGTCATAAGGGCAATATCCGCCGTCTCGATTGCCGCGTCCGAACCAACAGCACCCATCGCGATGGCGTAATGCGCACGCGCCATGGCGGGGGCGTCGTTCACCCCGTCGCCGATCATGGCCACCATGTCATGCGTTTCGACCAGTTCTTCGATGGCAGTCACCTTGTCTTCGGGCAGAAGCTCGGCACGGACCTCGTTGATGCCGACCTCGGCTGCAACGGCGCGCGCTGTCCGCTCGTTGTCGCCCGTCAACATGACGATGGTCTTCACGCCTTGCGCGTGGAGCTGTGCCACGATGCCCTTGGCGTCGGGGCGGATACGGTCGCGCAATTCCAGGATGCCGGTCACGCCGGTGTCGTCGCCCACGGCAACAAGGGTGCTGCCAGCCCCTTCGATGCGGTCGCGCAAATCCTTCGGAATGGCGTCGCCGAAACCCTTCTCCTCGGCAAACCGGTCCGACCCCAGCCAGATCGAACGGCCGTCTGTGCGTCCTTCAAGTCCCCTGCCGGGAACGGTTCGGGTATCTTCCGCGGCGGACACCTTGATGCCGTCGGCTTCGGCCCGCGCGAGAATGGCACGCGCCAAGGGATGCGAGGAACGTGCCTCCAGCCCAGCGGCGAGGGTCATCAGATCTTGCGCCGATGCTTTGCCCAGCGGATGCACCGCCGCCACCTCGGGCTCGCCCATGGTGATCGTGCCGGTCTTGTCCATGGCCAATGCAGTGGTCTTGCCCGGTGCCTCTACATAGGCACCACCCTTGATGAGTACACCCGCCCGTGCCGAAGTGGTGAGTGCGGCGACGATGGAGACAGGGGTCGAGATAACCAGAGCACATGGGCAGGCGATCACCAGCAGCACGAGTGCGTTGTAAAACCAATAATCCCAGACCCCACCGAAAAGGAGCGGCGGCAGCAAGGCAATTGCAATGGCGAGCGCCATGACGATAGGCGTGTAGATGCGGGCGAACTTCGCCACCCACTGCTCCACCGGCGCGCGGCGGGCATGGGCGTCACCGACCATGCGGATGATCTTGGCCAACACGGTATCCGAGGCGGCCTTCGTGGCGCGCACCATCAGTGTGCCTTCGCCGTTGATCGTACCGGCATAGACTTCGTCGCCCCGTTCCTTTGGGACCAGCGCACTCTCTCCGGTGATTGGCGCCTGATCGACGGCCCCTGCCCCATCGACAACCTCACCATCCAATGGGATGCGGTCTCCGCCGCGCACGACGAAACGTGCGTTGATAGCAACCGCAGAAGCCGGAACGTCCGCTTCCGAGCCGTCATCATTAAGAACTCTTGCCGTCGGCGGCGCCAGGTCGAGCAGAGCTGAAACCGCATTCCTCGCACGCCCGACGCTCCAGCTTTCGAGGTAGAGCGAGAGCGAGAAGAAGAACGCGACCGTCGCCGCCTCGAAAAATTCGCCGAGGCCAATTGCACCCGCGACTGCGACGACCATGAGCAGGTTCATGTCGGGCGACAGCCGCCGTGCGGACGACCATGCCTTGGGCGCCACGAGCCAAACACCGAACAGGATCGCAACCGCGAATAACCCTGCCTCGACCAGTGGCATCGGCGCTTCGCCGTGCCCTGCGAAGAGGCCGAGTGCCCCCCCCATGCCGGTCTCGATGATGTGCCACAGAAATCCCGCGGCCCAGAAGCCGCCGCTGAGCGCCGTAAACAGCCGCTGGCGTGCAAGATGGGCCGCCTGGTCGACCGACGCGTTTTCGGCATCCCAAGGCTTGGCGGTCATGCCGGTGCTTGCGACCAGTTCTGCAATTTCGCCGTCCGATACACTCTTGGCGCTGTCGAGAATAGTCATCCGTCCATTGATCACGTCGAACGCAAGATGTTCGGCCCCGCCGATCTTCGGGCCGACCACCTTGTTCAGGATTGCTACCTCCTCGGCGCAATCGAGGCCGGACACCTGAAAACTGCGCCCGCCCGCTGGCGCGGGGGTCGCCGGAACGGTGTCGCCGCACGTTCCGGCGCTCCCGCAGCAGCTGCCGCCGCTTGTCTGGGCATCTTCGGCGTGATCATGGTCGTGACGATGGGTGTCGGACGGCATGAATGGACCTCTGGATTCGGGTGCTTTACCATGACATAGCCCCTACAGTAGCTAGAGCTTCAAGAGCAAAATACGGTGGTATTTCAGTTTGATTTATTGCTAGAGGATGCGGTGACCGGCTCCATCACGCCTTGAGGCGGTGATGTCACGTTAACTGCCCTATTGTTGTTCGCGTCGCGATTTCTTCTTATCTGACTGCAATGCAGACATCGGCTATCAGCTACAAGCGCCATCGCTTTCCATCCCAGATTATCGCTCACGCGGTCTGGCTCTACATGCGCTTCAACCTAAGCCTGCGTGAGGTTGAGGAGATGTTGCTCGAGCGCGGAATTGATGTGTCCTACGAAACCATCAGGCGCTGGACGGTCAAATTCGGGCCTCAGATCGCCCAGAATCTGCGACGGAGGCAAGCCCGTCCGGGTGATGTTTGGCATATGGACGAAGTCGTCGTGAAGATTGCCGACAGGTCATTCTGGCTCTGGCGCGCGGTCGATCAACATGGGGTTGTGCTGGATGAAATCCTCCAGTCCAGTCGGAATAAGCCGGCTGCGAAACGTCTGATGCTCAGACTTCTCAAGCGTCATGGCTTCGTGCCAAAACGGATTATAACGGACAAGCTGCGATCCTATGGCGCTGCCAAGCGCGACGTAGCGCCCGGTTTGGATCATTGGTCGCACAAGGGCCTGAATAATCGCGCAGAGAACAGCCACCTGCCGTTTCGAAAGCGGGAACGGGTGATGCAAGGACACCGATCACCCGGCGGCTTGCAGCGCTTCGTGTCTGTTCACTCAGCAACCCGAAACTGCTTCTTTGTCCCATCCTGCCGCCGCACAGCCTTAACCATCCGCTTCCATCGGTTGCAGGCACTTGATGTCTGGAAAACGGCTGCGAACATCGCTTGATCCCACTAACGCGATGCCTTCGCCGATTGCCGACAGGTTAACGTGACAACACCGTCGAAATCGAGATCGGCATGGTGCATGCGGTGCAGCCGCCATAGGGCCGGGATCGCGTGGAACATCACGTGCTGAAAGTAAATCGCGAGGTCCAGCAGCAGCATGGAGACAATCACGGCGATCCAGTCAGGGATATCGAGAACGTTGAACAGGCCCCAGCCGCGCTCTTCCGCCAGAACGGCAAGGCCAACGGCGAGGATCGGGAAGGTTAGACGCAGGATCGCTGTATCGATCACGACGAGCGCGAGGTTGTTGGTCCAGCGGATCACGCGCGGAATGTCCCGACGACGGCGGGGTGCCGCGATTTCCCAGAGCGCCATTGCCCCAAGGATCCCGAGGAACGCCGTGAGGCGAATGGCCGGTTCAAACTCAAGTATCGTTTCAATCATCGTCCAAGCTCCTCCAACTCGAGCTGAATCTAGGGTTTCATCGTGATCTATCCAACGGTGAACTGGCCCATCATTCCGCGATCTTCGTGTTCGAGGATGTGACAGTGGTACATGAACGGAGCCTCTGCCGTGGCGGGCTTGTCGAAACGGACGAGAATTTCAGTGGGCCCGTCGACGTGAACCACGTCCTTGAGGCCGGTCAGTTGCGGATCGACGGCCTGTCCGCCCGCATGCGTCACGAGGAACGAGGCCCCATGCACGTGGAAGGGATGGGCCATCATGTCAGCGTTGATCCGCCAGCGTTCGGTTTCGCCCAAAGGGACATGGAAATCTATGCGGCCCATGTCATATGAGGCGCCGTTGATGCCCATGGACTGACCCGAGCGGCCAAAGAGGTTGTTCATCATACTGCCCATCATGCCGCGAGAATGGATATTCAGGGTGAAGTCACGGGTCCGGACCGGCGCGCCAAGATCGCGCAACTGGGCGGGCAGGCGCGCGGGCAAGGCGTCTGGCGTCACCAAGGCCTGTCCTGAAACCTCGATCGACAGAATGTCGAGCGTGCCCGACGGGCCGGAGCCTCCGCCCATCATGCCGCCCATGGACCCGCCACCCATCATCCCAGCCGCGATGTCGGCAGACACGAGCCGCACAGCACGGCTATCGGAGAAATCGACGACGATTTCGGCACGTTCGCCGGGCGACAGGTGCAAGCCGGTCACCGCATGCGGTGTAGGCAGAAGCCCGCCGTCGCTGGCAATCTGATGGAACCGGCGGCCATCCGAGAAGCTAAATTCGTAAGTGCGGGCATTGGACCCATTCAAAAGACGGAACCGCACCAGACCGGCGGGCACGGTCACTTTCGGGTGCAGTGTCCCATTGACCAGAATGTCGCTGCCCTGAAACCCCGCCATCTGGTCCATGTGGCCAAGGTCGTAGGTCATTACTCCGCGCCGGAACAGGCGGTCCTGAACAATGAGCGGTATGTCATCTTCGCCATAGGTTTGGGGCAGTGGAACGTCGATCGCCGGGTCGTCCAGCAGGATCATCCCCGCTAGGCCGCGATAGACCTGATTGGCGGTCTGTCCGTGGACATGGCTGTGATACCACAGCGTCGCTGCAGGGTGATCCACCGGAAGTTCAGGCGCCCATGTCTCGCCGGGACCGAACGCAAGTTGCGGACCGCCATCAAGGTCACCGGGAAGGTGCATGCCGTGCCAGTGCGCGGTGATCGGCATGTCGGTGCTATTCTCCACTGAAATCCTCGCGGCGCGGCCCCTTACGAAGCGCAATGTCGGGCCAAGGTAGTCTTGTGAGAACCCAAGCGTCGGCGACGCGACGCCAGCGTAGAATGCCCGTGTGGCGGCATGCGCAGTCAGCGTGTTCCCGGCGATGCCATCCACGTCCATCAGCGGTGGGATCGGCAAGGGTGCGCCCGTTTCTGCCGCGATCGCACGGCGGGTCAGCAGCATCGGTGTGGCTAGGGTCGCGCCAGCCGCTGCACCGGCAATGATGAACTGTCGTCGTTTCATGGGTTTGTCCTTTCGCGGCGGAGGCCGCTTCTTTGAAGAATGCGTTAGATCCACCTGCGCAATACGCTGACGCGGATGGGCTCGGCGAACGTCGAGGAGCTCACGGCACACAACATCAAAGTCATAGTGTCGTCCGGCGCAAGCGCAGCGCGTTGAGTACCACGGAAATGGACGAGGCGCTCATGGCGAAAGCGGCGAACATCGGGCTGATGAGGATGCCGAAGAACGGGTAGAGCAGGCCTGCGGCGATGGGCACACCTGAAGCATTATAGATCAGCGCGAAGAACAGGTTCTGGCGGATGTTGCGCATGGTGACGCGGGCCAGGCGGCGGGCGCGCACGATGCCGTCGAGGTCGCCTTTTACCAGCGTAATACCGGAACTTTCGATGGCCACATCGGCCCCGGTGCCCATGGCAATGCCAACATCCGCCTGCGCGAGGGCAGGGGCGTCGTTGACACCGTCACCGGCCATGGCAACCTTGGCCCCGCTTTCTTGCAGATCGCGGACGATCTTCGCCTTGTCTTCGGGCAGGACATCGGCGCGGACCTCGTCGATGCCGAGGCGGTCGGCCACGGCCTTGGCGGTGCGTTCGTTGTCGCCGGTGGCCATGATGATGCGGAACCCCAGATCGTGCAGCGCCTTGAGTGCGTCGGGCGTGGTGTCCTTGATCGGATCGGACACCGCGACGAGACCGACCAGCGCATCTTCGACAACGACGAACATCACCGTTTCGCCTTCATCCCGGCGGATGTTGGCCACGTCGCTTAATGGTCCGGTTTCAAGGCCAAGATCCTCAACCAGCTTGCGGTTACCCAGCGCGACGGATTTCCCATCAACGGTACCGCGAACGCCTTTGCCGGTCACGGCCTCGAAGCCGTCGGCCTTAGCCATATCCACACCACGCTCTTCAGCACCGCGCACGATGGCCTCGGCCAACGGGTGTTCTGAGCCGCGCTCAAGTGATGCGGCAAGGCGGAGAACCTCAGCCTCGTCATGGCCATCCTCGGGCAGGACCGCGACGAGGCGCGGTTTGCCCATGGTCAGCGTCCCCGTCTTGTCGACGATCAGCGTGTCGACTTTCTCAAACCGCTCAAGCGCCTCGGCATTCTTGATCAGCACGCCGGCCTGTGCGCCGCGACCCGTGGCCGTCATGATCGACATCGGCGTGGCCAGGCCAAGCGCGCAGGGGCAGGCGATGATCAGGACCGCGACGGCAGCAATCAAGGCATATGACAGAGCAGGGGCGGGGCCCCAGACCGCCCACGCCACAAAGGCCAGAATGGCGATTACGATGACGGCCGGAACGAAGTAACCTGCGACCTTGTCTGCGTATTTTTGGATCGGCGCACGAGACCGCTGCGCGTTGGAGACCATTTCTACGATCTGGCTGAGCATCGTGTCCGAGCCGACGCGCGTGGCTTCGACGATCAGCGATCCGGTGCCGTTGATCGTGGCCCCTGTGACGGTGTCGCCTTCGACCTTTTCAACGGGAATGGGTTCGCCGGTGATCATGCTTTCGTCGATAGAGGAGCGACCCTCGGCGACGACGCCATCGACCGGCACTTTGTCGCCGGGGCGCACGCGCAAACGGTCACCTACGACCACATCTTCGAGCGCTATTTCTTCTTCGCTGCCATCATCGCGGATAACACGCGCGGATTTGGCCGCCATGTCCAGTAGCGCACGGATTGCCTTTCCGGTGCCTTCGCGGGCGCGCAGTTCCATCACCTGACCCAGAAGGACAAGTGTGACGATCACTGCCGCGGCCTCGAAATAGACACCAACATGGCCTTGTTCATCACGGAAACCATCGGGGAATATATCCGGGACAAGGACTGCAACAACACTGAACAGCCATGCGGCCATAACGCCCATCGCGATGAGCGAGAACATGTTGAGGTTCATCGTGCGGAACGAATTCCAGCCGCGGACAAGGAACGGCCAGCCACACCACCAGACCACGGGTGTACCGAGTATCAGTTCGATCCAGAGCGTGCCGCGCTCTCCGAAAATCTCTCTTACGCCGGGAAACCCAACGAAAGGCCCCATGGTGAAGACCAGAAGTGGGATCGACAGGATCGTGCCGACCCAGAACCGCCGGGTGAAATCGACCAGTTCGGGATTCGGGCCGTCCTCGTCCATGGCGGCACTTTCCAGTTCAAGCCCCATGCCGCAGATCGGGCAGGAGCCCGGGTGGGTCTGACGGACTTCGGCGTGCATCGGGCAGGTGTAGACCGCCCCATCGTGGTCTTCCGGCACGGTATCGTATTTGCCGTCTGCTGGCGCGGAACCGGCTGCATGGGCATGACCGGCGTGGCCGTGATGGTGACAGTCGGCTTCGGATGCCGACACTTCATCCTGCGGGACAAGGTGCATCCCGCATTTCGGGCAATCGCCGGGTTCGTCGGACACGACCTCGGGGTGCATCGGGCAGGTATAGACCTGTGGCTGGGATGATGCGTCTGGATGGTTCATGGTGAAACCTTTCTGAATTAGGTGAATTCGGACAGTCGCCCGGACTTGCGTTTTTTGCTGACGAGGGCCGCGATCAAGGAAAGACCGGAAACAACGCCGAGGACGGCAATCGTCCAAAGGACGGATTCTGAATCGCCCGTCATCGCGATCGCCCCCATGTGTGCCAGGAAGAAACTGGCGGGGATGATGCCGGCCAGCGTTGCAATGGCGAAGCGCCAGAAGTGCAAGGCACTAAGACCAGCCGCGTAGCTGATAAGGTCGAATGACAGGAACGGTAGGAGGCGGCTGACGAAGACGATCAATGTCAGCATGTTTTGTGAGCCGAGAAGCGCCCAACGAGATGTGTCTCCAAAAAACCGTGCAACGAAAGGATGGCCCAGTTTGCGGGCCAGCGTGAAGGCGATGAGCGCACCAAGTTCAGCACCGATCACGACAAGCACGGCCCCGACCCAATGTCCGTAGGCCGCACCCGCCGCCAAAGCGATCGGGGCAGAAGGCAGAGGGCTTGCAACGATAGCGACTGTCATCAGAGTGACGACGACAACCGGACCCAACAGGCCCGCGGCGTCAATCCAATTTTCAAGATCAGCACGGGTCGGAAGCGTCAGGTTCAGAAGGTCGGGCCGCGCAATGACGACAATGCCCCCGATCAGGGCGACGAGGAGGACGACACGGAACATCTGGATCAAATCAGCGGGGCAATGAGGAAGACGGAGGCCATCAGCGCAAAACCGTAGATTGTTTGAGGCGCAGACCAACGCAAAAGCAGAGCCTTTGTGCCGAACCGTGCCAGTTTTGCCTCGCCAAACGGATCAATCGCAGGCGGCCTGATAGAAATTGTGCTATTCGAGTGGCGGAGTTGGTATTTCACGATTCTACAGCCCTTTCCGAAGCCTTGTTTGTCATACTTCCTCCTGAGATAGGGGTTCCACTGACTGGAAGGTCAAGTCGCGGAAGTGTCATAGTTACAAATTGCGACAAAGCGGTTCTGGTTCAGGAATGTCCGAGGTCCGTAACGTGGCGCCAACGATCGTCGTAATTGACGCAGGCCCCAAAGAAAGCACCATGTAAATCGACGGATCGTAGCGGGCCTTGACTAGGAGACGGAATGACATTTTTGACGCGCCGGGCGGCTGTTCTTACTTCATTGGCTGCAGCTACGCTGCCGAATCTAACCTTTGCGCATGCATATGCCCTTCCGGATCGGTTTCTTCCTCAATTGGTGAATACCTATCGCACCGACTGGGTGCCCGGATCGGTCCATGTCGTTCCTGATGACTTCTTTTTGTACTTCATGTTGGAAGACGGAATGGCGATCCGCTACGGCGTGGGTGTCGGTCGAGAAGGGTTGTACGAAGCAGGTTCATTCAATGTTGCGCGCAAGGCCGAGTGGCCGCGTTGGCGTCCGACAAATGCAATGATCCGCCGGGAGCCTGAAAAGTATGCGCGGTTTGCCGATGGCGTTCCCGGTGGCCCTGGCAATCCACTGGGAGCAAGAGCACTATATCTTTATGATGATGATGGACGGGATACTTACTTGCGCATCCACGGAACAAACGAGCCACGGACAATCGGATTTGCCGTTTCAAATGGATGTGCGCGATTGACCAATGACCATGTATCCGATCTTTATGATCGGGTTCAGATCGGAGCGCGGGTGCATCTGTATCCAAAAACTGCGTCAAGCTGAAGTAAAGGCGGTCCTGAGATGAACGAGCCCCCCAGAATGTGAATGGGCAAAAATATCAGAATTAAAGGCTCTGCCTCAATCTGTGTGGCGGAACGGT
>NZ_LAXJ01000038.1 GCF_001441615.1 Roseovarius atlanticus | reverse complement strand
CGCGCATCGCGCCCACGGGGATGTCGATGCTGACCTCCGGCCATTGGGCTTCAGGTGGAACCCAGCCACCGCCTGTGCAGCCCGGTCGATCAGTATGAACGATAAATCTATGCGACGGACTGGTTTCGCCTGCCGCATGTTCTCCACCGGCTGCGCTTGCAAAAACTTGCGGCTCGCCGCGACTGCCTTAGCGGCCGAATGAAACCTGTGCCTTTCAAAGAATAGCATTGGTGAAAGTAGCATATTCAGCCTTTTGAAGCGTGGGTCCTGATCGAGCAGGCTATGCTCCGGCGCTGGAAGGTCAAGAAAAACCAATGCTTTAGAAGCATAATTTTTGTAACGAAATGTATCCTTGATCTTTGTTGGCAATCGCGCTTTTTTAATTGTGAAAGGTTCGGGATGTATGCGTTTTTTCAGATTGACACGAATGGCTCATATTCTGTCGCTCATCGTCTTGATGGTAGCGGCCATGCCGTTTGTCGGACCTGAAGCTGGCTCGCCGCAAGAAGATTGGAGCCACGTTGCCGCGATGGACGTTCGTGATTGTGACGCACATCTTGTGTCGGACGATACTATCCCCGGTTGCCCTGGTATGATGGTGCATTGCGTCACTTTTTCTAACGCCGATCATGCACTACCCGAACCGAAGCTCTTTGTCGTGCACGTTTATCATGGGTCTCGCGCGGTCGACGCAGAAGGCTTGAAGCCGGAAGCGTCTTCGCCCCCTCCGCGAGTCTGAACGCGCTTCGATTCTCATCCCTGCATCTTACGGCTCAGGTTTCCGGTCTCGTCCAAATAAGAAACGGCGTGAACGTGTGAAGGGCTCCCCTGTTCGGGTGGTCCTGAAACACCTCGGGTACTCGCGGGATCACTTCTCAGAAGCTACTCGAGGTCTGCCGTGATCGGGCGAACCTTCGACTCAATCATCGCAAAGGAGAAGAGTATGCGACTCTTCAAAGCAAAACAGTGCGCGCTTTCCGATACAGCGCTCAGTTCGTCGGAACATCTGGCAAAAGGTCTGTCCCGGCGTCAGTTCGGTTTGACTGCGGCTGCCGCGCTTGCCATGCCGACGGCATTGCGCGCGCACGGATCGCCAAAGATCACATCGAAAGGGACCTATGATATCACTGTCGACCGGGTTCGGATCGACACTGGGAACTTTCGGAAAATGGGGGTCGGTTACAACAAGAGCCAGATTCCAACGATCCTGCGGTTCAAGGAAGGCGAGGAAGTCACCATAAACGTGACCAACAACCTCCGCGAGAGCACCTCAATTCATTGGCATGGGCTGATCCTGCCCTTCCAGCAGGACGGCGTCCCCGGTATCAGCTTCAACGGTATCGCTCCGGGTGAAACCTTCACCTACCGGTTTCCGATCCAGCAAGCGGGAACTTACTGGTTCCACAGCCACTCGGGCTTTCAGGAACCCGATGGTGCCTACGGGGCCATCATAATCGAGCCGCGCGACGGTGAACGGATTCGGGCGGATCGTGATTATGTCGTGCAACTGGCCGACAAGCACCCGCATCCGGGCAGCCGGATTATGCGGAATCTCAAGAGGATGCCGGATTACTACAATCGCTCGCAACGCACCTTGCAAACCCTGATCGAGGACGCGCGCCAGGATAGTCTGAAAGCAGCCCTAAAGGATCGCGGGATGTGGGGGCGGATGCGGATGATGCCAACGGACATTGAGGATGTGCAGGGATTTACCGCTCTGATCAATGGGCGGAGCACATCGCAAAACTGGACAGGGCTGTTCCGGCCCGGTGAGAAGGTCCGCCTGCGAATAGTCAATTCTTCGGCCATGACCTATTTCGACATGCGTATCCCGGGCCTGAAGATGAGCGTGGTCCAGGCTGACGGCAACGACGTCAAGCCGGTCACGGTGGATGAACTGCGTGTTGCCGTGGCGGAGACTTTTGACGTCATCGTCCAGCCGCGGGAAAACAAAGTTTATAGCATCATTGCCGAATCAATGGGTCGCACTGCGCTCGTTCGTGGGACTCTATCGCCAAAAGAAGGTTATGCCGGGGCCGTGCCGCGGCTCAGGTCCAAGCCATTGCTCACAATGGCCGACATGAGCGGCATGATGGGGATGGATATGGGTGACCACGTCATGCAGAACGCAAGTGGCATGCAGACCATGAGTGGAATGGAGCACTCAAAAATGCAGGGTATGAATAAGCCCGGCATGAACGGCATGGAGCACTCTGGCATGAATATGTCAGGCAATGGCGACCCATTCTATGCGCCAGGCAGCGGGCTGACACCCAAGGCCTATAACGGCGGCAAGTTCCTGTCCTACACGGATCTGCGCGCTGCGCGGCCGCTTTACCGGAACCGCGCTGCCTCGCGCACCATTGAACTGCGTCTGACGGGCAACATGGAGCGTTACATCTGGTCGATCAACGGAGTAAAATACGAGGATGCCGACCCAATCGTGCTGAATTATGGCGAACGGGTGCGCATCCGCTTCATCAATGAGACAATGATGGCGCATCCAATGCACCTGCACGGGATGTGGTCGATCATCGATACCGGTCAGGGCGCGCGTAACCCCATCAAGCACACGGTGAGCGTCCAACCCGGCACGACAACCGACATAGAGGTCGAGGTCGATGCCCCTGGACAGTGGGCTTTCCATTGTCACCTCTCTTACCACGCTGACGGTGGCATGTTCCGCAAAGTCGTAGTCAGAGGGCGCCCAGCCTGAACCAGTCAGAAAAAAGGAAAATCAAGATGAAACGTTTCAAACTGGCCGGACTTGCCGGCCTCTTTCTGCCCTGGGCTCAGGTCACATACGCCGAGCCGCTTATCTGGGGTTTCCAAGCGGAGCAGTTCGAATATCGCGCGATGGATGGTGAGGATGCCTTCGTATGGGATTTTGATGCTCTCGCGGGATCGGATGAGTTGAAATTCGTCTGGAGAAGCGAAGCCGAGCTTGGCCTCACATCGGATGATTTCGAAAAATTGGAAAACCAGGCGCGACTTCAGTTTCCAGTTTCGCCTTTCTTTGATGCCGTAGTGGGGGCTTATGCGGATACGCCGGGTGGGGCACCTGACCGCTACGCTGGTGTGGTCGGCCTCAAAGGCCTCGCGCCGCAGTGGTTCGAGATCGATGCCGATCTTTTCGTGTCTGATCACCCATTCTTCCGTTTCGAGGCAGAGTATGAGGCACTGTTGACCAACCGCCTGATTTTCACGCCGAGCATCGAAGTTGATATGCCCCTGAAGGATGATCTGGCGCGCGAACGCGGCGCTGGCGGTGCTATAGTGGAGATCGGAGCGCGGCTTAGCTATGACGTCATCGACCGCGCTTTTTCTCCTTATGTCGGCGTTAACTACGAGGCCTCTTATGGCGACACGAAGGACATCGTCAAAGCAAATGGTGAAGATACTGATGCATTTTCGATCGTCTTCGGTACGAGCCTAATGTTCTGAAAATTTTGTCGCCCCGGCTGCAAGCCCGGGCGACCTTCAAACTATGCAATTCCCAAAGGGAGCGTGAGAGATTAACAGCCAAACTTGAAACGAAACCGTGATGAGTGGACGGGGACACGCGGGTCACATGCGGTAGAGCGGACGCAGCATGGCAATGTCAGCTTAACGAGATCGCTGTCGAAGTGCGCGAGATGATGGGCCAGGCCGTCGACGCCGCGTGAAATGGAGATTCTACGATTACGTCTTGAGCTTCCATTAGCTGGAAGCCCTAGGGTCGTAGCGACCCGGACGCAACCCCGCCAAATACGAGGACGCACCGCTCGATGTCGAACGATAGAAGCCAAGTCGGCTGGATCACTACAGATACGCTGGGTCCAAGTGCCATCGGTTCGGGGCTGTTCCTCGTATTTGCGCCCGTTCACCTTTGGGTGCCCGAACAGGTCTCGGTCGCAATCGCGGCCCTGACACTGGCCGTGATAGGGGGCGCCTATATCGGTTTCGGCGCCTCCTCTGGCTTGGCCCGGCTGTTCTGGTTGGAATTCGGGGCCGCTGCCTTCTACGCGTTTGTGGCGCTTGTTGGTCTGCTCTGGTCGCCGCTCGCGTTGCCGCTGGGACTGGCGGCGCATGCGGCCTGGGACCTGCTGCACCGTATTGGCGCCTTCGGTGCACCGGTGCCGAAATGGTACATTCCCTACTGCGTGGTCTTCGATCTGCTGACCGCCGGTTTTCTCCTCATCCTTTATCTACCGTGAGGGCGGTCAGGTGGCACAGGGCATCACGGTTGGAACAGGCGCAAAAATCGTCCTCGCGGTCGCGCTCGTGGCCGCTGCGGCGGCGCTGTTCCTTGGGCCCTTGTCAGGCTTCGTGGAAGACCTCAGCGGCGAGCGGATATCGGCCTGGGTGAGCGCTGCCGGCGCATGGGGGCCGATCGTCATCATCGCCCTCATGACGATCGCCATCGTCGCCACGCCGATCCCAAGCGCACCTATCGCCTTGGCGGCAGGTGCCGCATACGGACATACGATCGGCACCATTTACATCGTCATCGGCGCCGAATTCGGCGCCCTGGCGGCCTTCGCTCTGGCACGGTTCCTAGGGCGCGATGTGCTGACCAGATGGTTCGGCGAGACGGTGGACAAGGGCTGGCTCGGATCGCAAAACGCGCTGACCCTGACCGTGTTCGCCAGCCGGCTGATGCCGTTTATCTCGTTCGACATCGTCAGCTACGCTGCCGGTCTCAGCTGCCTGCATTTCTGGCGTTTCGCTGTAGCGACGCTTGCCGGCATCATCCCCGCCAGTTTCGTTCTCGCGCATTTCGGTAACGAGGCGATGAGCGGGGAGCCCGGGCGAGCCGCCTGGGCCGCTGTCGGGCTGGGGGCACTGACGCTGGCCCCCATTATCGCCGTGGCGATCCGCGAGCAGCGCGGGAGGAAGGCACGCTCATGACCGCGACCCCCAGGCCCGACGCGCGCCCGTCCCCGGACTGGAGAGCCGTTCGCGCGCTGATCCGCCGCGAGATGTTGCGGACTTGCCGCCGGCAACTGGGCAATCGGGCATTGCACCTTGCGGATGGCGAAGAGGTGCGCTGGCCGCCTGAAGACATCGAGCGTTTTCTCGTCACGCTCGATCGTGCAGCGGAAGAAACGCGGGAGATTGTCGGTTTGCAGACCCTGCCCGATGGCGGCAGCCGGCTGATGGTGGAGCTTGACATCTACACCGTCGCCGCCGATACCGCTCTGCGGCGCCCAGGGGTCGAGACGGGGTGCGCGCACGCGGTCGTCACCGATGTCGGTTGGGACCTCTACCGCCGGATGCTGCGCCTGTCGTCGCCGTCCGCGCGGCTCATCAGCCGCTATCCCGGGCGCAGGCTGCGCTGGACGATCCGGGCACTGCTAGTGTTTCTCTTCTACCCGGTCGGCGCCCCGGGCTATGCCGCGCGCGTCTTTCGCGATGGTGACGACCCGCAAACGCATTTCACACATCGTCCGCCGCAAACATTCGCCCGGGCGGTCGCGAGGCATCGCGCAGAGCCCGAACTGCTGGAAGCCTTTCGCCAAAGTTGGTGCCTCTACGACTGGCCCGGCGCCAATCTCATCGCCGGGGATGGCAAGCGGGGCCATTACCGCAGACCGCAGACGCTCTCTGCCGGGAAGGCACGCGCATTCGGAAAGGAAAATGTCTAGATGAAATCGGAATACAAGGCGAACAGCATCAGCCTCGCCGGTGCGATTGCGATGGGGACAGGCGTGATGATCGGCGCCGGTATCTTCGCACTGACCGGGCAGATCGCGCAGCTTGCCGGACCACTCTTCCCGTTGTCCTTCATCGCCGGCGCGCTCGTCACCGCGTTCAGCGCCTATACCTACGTCAAGATGTCCAACGCCTACCCGTCTGCGGGAGGCATCGCGGTGATCCTGCAAAAGGCCTATGGCCCGACGACCGTCGCCGCGGGGGCCGCGCTGCTCATGGCCCTATCGATGGTCATCAACGAAAGCCTCGTTGCGCGGACTTTCGCCACATATTCTTTGGAGGGATTAGGCGTCGAGCGGACCAACTGGTTGGTTTCTACCCTCGGTGTGGGTCTGATTGTGTTTGCCTATCTCATCAACGCTGCCGGCAACCGGTCGGTTGGCTTGTTCTCGATCGTCATGGCTATCCTAAAGGTGGGAGGTATCGCGCTTTTCGGGGCGGCGGCGCTCTGGGCAGGCGGTATCTCGTTCGAGGCGGCGACGGACGGGCAATCGACGCAAATCACCGGCTTCGTGGCCTCCGTTGCGCTTACGATCCTGGCTTTCAAAGGGTTCACCACGATCACCAATAGCGGTGCCGAAGTGAACAATCCGAACCGTAATATCGGTCGGGCCATCGTTGCGTCCATCGGCATCTGCGTTATCGTTTATCTTCTCGTCGCCTTCGCCGTCGGTTCCAGTCTTAACCTTGAAGAGATCATCGCTGCAAAAGACTATGCCCTTGCTGAAGCCGCGGGGCCGACCTTGGGCCGCACGGGCTTCTACCTGACTGTCCTATTGGCCATCGTCGCCACGTCATCAGGACTGATCGCGAGCATTTTCGCGGTCTCTAGAATGCTTGCCATGCTGACCGACATGAAACTGATCCCCCACAGCCACTTCGGCATGCCGGGTGCGATCCGAGACCATACTTTGGTCTACACCGTGGTAATCGCCAGTTTCCTAGCGGTGTTCTTCGATCTCAGCCGGATCGCCTCGCTCGGTGCGTTCTTCTATCTGGTGATGGACATCATCATCCACTGGGGCGTGTTTCGGCACCTGCGACAGGAGATTGGTGCCGTGGGGGCTATTCTGCTCGGCGCGATCGCGCTCGACATCATCGTGCTGGCGGCGTTCACCGCGCTGAAATGGCAGAGCGATCCGTTGATCGTGCTGGTCTCGATCGGGATGATGGTCGCTGTCTTTGCCTTCGTGGGTCTATTCTTGCGCCATCGTCCACCACAAGAGGATAAATCCGAGCCTCACTCGCATATGTAGGACGATAGACAATGCTAACTGCCGCCCTTCCGTTTCCAGACATCGGCCACGAAGTCTTTTCGATTGATATTTGGGGTTTTCACCTCGCGCTCCGATGGTACGCGCTCGCGTACATCGTCGGCATCGTAACAGGTTGGCGAATTTGCGTTCGGACCTTCGGGCGTCCTGCGCTCTGGTCGGATGCTGGGCCACCTATGAAACCCGCGCAGTTGGATGAACTGCTCACGTGGATTATTCTCGGCGTCATCATCGGTGGGCGTCTTGGTTTTGTCCTGTTCTACGAGCCGCAATACTACCTGAAAAACCCTTTGGAAATCCTGATGGTCTGGCAGGGCGGCATGTCCTTCCATGGTGGGTTTCTCGGGGTGACGGTCGCTGGGCTTGTCTTCTGTATCCGCCAGCGCGCGTCGTTTCTTGGAACTGCGGACATCTTGGCTCTGGCCACGCCACCCGGGTTGTTACTCGGACGTCTCGCCAATTTCACCAATAACGAGCTCTGGGGACGGCCGACTGATGTTCCATGGGCGGTGATCTTCCCCGGAGAGGCCGCGCAAGCCTGCCCAGGCGTGGTGGGGCTATGTGCGCGGCACCCGTCGCAGCTTTACGAAGCGTTGCTTGAAGGAGTGGTGCTGGGCATCCTTATGCTGGTTCTGGCATGGCGAAAGGGATGGCTGAAAAGGCCCGGTGCCCTGACAGGAGTGTTTCTTGCGGGCTATGGCATGTCCAGGGCCTTAGTCGAGTTCTTCAGGCAGCCGGATTTGCAATTCGTGAGTGAGGATAACCCAATCGGACACGCCCTGCATTTCGGAACCTGGGGACTAACGATGGGGCAGGCGTTGTCGCTTCCAATGATCTTTGCCGGACTGGCATTGATCTGTTGGGCTTTTCGCATGCAACAGCGAGATCGCGACCAGAAGACAACCGAGACTGTGTAAGTTTCGATCCGCTCGAACCTATGCAATGAAACGCTGCGCGCCGTTTATCCCAAAACGAGAATCAAGTCATCCGACAGCGAAAGGTCCGGAATGTGAAGGTTCTCTGGTGCGAGTCCCTTTCTGATGCGCCCGGCGGGGTCATAATGCGAGCCGTGGCAAGGGCAAAACCAACCTCCAAAATCGCCGGAGCCTTTTCCAAGCGGAACGCATCCCAAGTGAGTGCAAACGCCAATCATGATCAAATACTCTTCGCGGCCGGGAACTGCCCGGTGCTCATCGGTCGCAGGCACGTCCCCGTCGAAGTTGGGGTTTCTTGCGATCGCATCAGGTAGGTCGGCGACACTTTCGGAACGTGCCGCAGAAATTTCCTCTTCAGTTCGATAGCGGATGAACACCGGTTTTCCCCGCTACTTGACAGTGAGTTGCGTGCCAGGTGTCAGCTCGGAAATATCCACGCGGATCCTGAGCAAAGCCCTGACCACCGCGAAGGTGGCGAAGAACAGGACCAGCACCAGCTTCTGGGTTCCGGTCAGCTCCGGTTCGGTGAATTCGCCATCGTCAGCGCTTAAGAATATCCGGCGATGTGCATCGCGCTGCTTGGCGACCACCGAGTGGGATGGATCGGCCTTTACTTTAGCGGCGTAGCGCATCACGTAGGCGATGCATGTCAAGAGTCTGCCGGTCAGGATGACTAGCCGCAATGCCATACCCTGGGTAAGGGGTATCCCCGCCGCGTTTGATGCGATGACGGTTGTAAAAGGGGTGATCGTGGAGCCGAGGGTGCCGATGCCAGCTCCGATCAGGATGATGGCGACGCCGGTGACCGCATCAAACCCCGCGGCGACAACAACCGGGATCAGCAGTGCATAAAAGGCCGGTTTTTCCTATGCCATGCCGTAGGTCGTGCCGCCCAAGGCGAACAGCGACATCAGGATCGGTATCATCCAGATCTCGCGCCCTTTCATGCAGCCCATCGCCCGTCTGGATGCCAGTATCGATGGCTTTGGTGGCGTTGACTACGCCAAGAAACCCATCCAGCAGGAGCACAAACAGCGCTACATCAATTGCGTTCGCCGCATAACTGTCCGGGTCATAGAATCCTGCCACGGGAGCTAGCATGACTTCGACAAAGCCCTGCGGATTGGGATCGACGGTCTGGTAGGTTCCCGGCACGGCAACTTCACGCCCGACCTCTTCGTTCATCGCACGATCATATTGTCCTGCGGGGATGATCCAGGTCAGGCCTGCGACAATGATGATTAAGGAAAAAGGATCGTGTACGCGGTTGGAAACCATGACGACACGCCATTACTGTGTGCTTCCCTATCGGTTGGATTGTCGTTCAGGGATCCACTACCGTCTTGTCATTGAGTTGCGTCATGTGCCTGCGTGAAGTTTGGCAAGAAGGCGGGAACTCGCGCGGCATACGCGTCGAACCTGTCTCCGAACGCGGCCCGGGTTTCCCGCTCCTCTGCGCGAGCAAGCCGCACGTACATCCAGAACAACGCCGGATACATCGCCAGTGTCAGCAATGTTGGCCACTGGACCAGAAAGCCGGTCAAAACGAGGATGAAACCCACGTATTGCGGATGTCGGACACGCGCATAGGGACCACTGGTAGCCAGCGTGCCGTTCCGTTGGGCTTGGTAAAGCACTCGCCATGCGGCCGAGATCATCCAGAACCCAAGTCCGATCAGAACGAAGCTTAGGATGTGGAAAGGGCCGAAATGCGGGTTGGCTTGCCAGCCGAAGAGCATTTCCGGAAGGTGGCCGGCATCGTGCGAAAACCAGTCAATCCCTGGGTAAGTGCTCTGCAACCAACCGGACAGCAGATAAATCGTGAGAGGAAAGCCATACATTTCGGTGAACAGGGCCACTAAAAATGCGCTGAAGGCTCCGAAACTACGCCAGTCTCGCGCCGTTTGCGGCTTGAAGAAGCTGAATGCAAACATGATGAAAATGGCGGCATTCAGCAGGGTAAAGAACCACAGCCCATAACCGGGATCGTGCATCATGACTTATCGCCTCCGCCATGACCCCCGTGCCCAGCATGCATGAAGAGATGCATCACGACGCATCCGAGAAGAAGCAGCGCGAGAAACCCATTACCGCCAAAAATGTGGACGCGATGTTCGAATGCGAGGAGGAACGCACCAATCCCGAGAGCAATCAGAAGAAAGACGCCTGTGCGAGATTTCCAAAAGCCGTTTTCGTGATTGTCGTGATTATCATCATGCTCAGTCATCTGCTTTGATCCTGTTACTGTTGAATGGAGAAATCGTCTGCCATTATTGGTTCAGAACTTCAGTCGCCGCAGCCGAAGAGCATTCAACACCACCGACAGCGAAGATGCGCTCATGGCGAAGGCGGCAAAAATTGGGCCGATCAGGATACCAAAGAACGGATAGAGGATACCGGCTGCTATAGGCACACCCGACGCGTTGTAGATCAGCGCGAAGAACAGGTTCTGGCGGATATTGCGCATCGTGGCGTGGCTCAGTTTGCGGGCTCGCACGATGCCGTCGAGATTGCCCTTAACCAATGTGAACCCCGCGCTTTCGATGGCCACATCCGCTCCCGTGCCCATCGCGATGCCGACATCTGCCTGGGCAAGTGCGGGGGCGTCATTGACCCCATCGCCGGCCATGGCGACCTTTCGGCTCTGTTTTTGCAGCTCGCGGATAATATGCGCTTTGTCCTCGGGCAGTACATCAGCGCGAATCTCATCAATGCCGAGGCGGCTAGCGACGGCCTGCGCGGTGCGCTCGTTGTCGCCGGTCGCCATGATGATCCGAAATCCTTGTTCATGTAGCGCCTTGAGGGCCGCGGGAGTAGTTTCCTTGACCGGGTCAGCGACGCTGACCAATCCGGCAATCGTGCCATCCAGTACGATGAACATTACGGTCTCGCCTTCGTCGCGCCGCGCGTTGGCGGTGTCGACCAGCGCGCCGCTGTCCAGTCCCATGTCGTGGATCAGTGCTGCATTGCCAAGCGCAACCGACTTGCCGTCGACGCGGCCTTTGACGCCCTTGCCGGTCACCGCCTCGAAGTCCTCGGTCTTGGTGAAATCGACACCGCGCTCCTCTGCCCCGCGCACGATGGCCTCGGCCAACGGGTGTTCTGAGCCGCGCTCCAGCGATGCGGCCAAGCGCAAGACTTCGGCCTCGTCATGTCCTTCCTCGGTCAGCACCGCGACCAGTTTGGGCTTCCCTTCGGTCAGCGTACCAGTCTTGTCCACTATCAGCGTGTCGATCTTTTCAAACCGCTCCAGCGCTTCGGCGTTCTTGATCAGTACGCCCATCTGCGCACCTGTGCCCGTGGCGGTCATGATCGACATCGGCGTGGCAAGACCAAGCGCACAGGGACAGGCGATGATCAGCACCGCCACAGCCGAGACGAGGCCATAGGCCATTGCGGGATCAGGCCCCCAGATCGACCAGACGATGAATGACACGATTGCGACGGCGATCACCGCTGGCACGAACATCCCCGCGACCTGATCGGCGTATTTCTGGATCGGCGCACGGCTGCGCTGTGCGTTGGCAACCATCTGCACGATCTGGGAAAGCATTGTATCCGCCCCGATGCGCGTGGCCTCGATGACCAGGCTGCCGGTGCCGTTGATCGTGGCCCCGGTAACGGGTTCGCCCGCGACCTTCTCGACGGGGACGGGTTCTCCGGAAATCATCGACTCGTCCACCGAGGAGCGGCCTTCGACCACCACACCATCGACCGGAACCTTGTCGCCGGGGCGCACGCGAATGTGATCGCCCAGCTGCACCTGGTCCAGCTCGATTTCCTCTTCGGTGCCGTCAGGGCGGATCACGAGCGCTGTCTTGGCTGCCATGTCCAGCAAGGCCCGGATCGCCTTGCCGGTGCCTTCGCGGGCGCGCAATTCCATCACCTGGCCCAGCAGAACCAGCGTTACGATCACGGCGGCGGCCTCGAAATAGACGCCGACATTGCCGTTCTCATCGCGGAACCCGGTCGGGAAAATCTGCGGCGCGATGACCGCAACGATACTGAAGATATACGCCGCACCTACACCCATCGAAATCAGGCTGAACATGTTGAGATTCATCGTCCGGAACGACTGATAGCCGCGCACAAAGAATGGCCAACCCGACCAAAGGATCACGGGCGTCGAGAGCGCCAACTCCAGCCAGAGCGAAGGGCGTTCGCCCAGTTGCTCCATGAAATATGTGAAACCTACGAAAGGACCCATCGCTAAAACGAGAACGGGCATTGTCAGCACGACACCAGCCCAGAATCGACGGGTAAAGTCGACCAGCTCGGGATTCGGACCATCATCCTCAAGGCTGACTGTTTCAGGCTCCAACCCCATGCCGCAGATCGGACAGGATCCGGGGCCAGGATGGCGTACCTGCGCATGCATCGGGCACGTATAGACAGTGCCGTTGAAGCCCTCCGGCACGGTGTCATAGTCGCCGTTCTTCACCCCGACAGTTGCAGCGCCATGCGCATGGGCGTGCCCAGAATGGTCATGATGCCATTGCTGCCCAACGTCACCTTCGGGCACTAGGAACATGCCGCATTTGGGACATTTCCCTTCCTCGGCGCTACGCACTTCGGGGTGCATCGAGCAGGTATAGACCGTGCCGGTATAGCCGTCTGGTACCATGTCATAGCTCTCGTCACCCTCTCTTTGCCTGCCGCCCCGGCATTTCGTCACGTTCATCCTGCTTCCTTTCCTGTTCGCAATTGGCTCGTCACTATTGGATCGATGTAACCGACGCCCCCAACGCGCAGGGACGATGGCCACAAGGTGGTTTTTGGGGGTACTCTTGTTGGTTTGTCATGCCTTCGCCTTGCGCGAAAAGAAGTTGAACGCCGGTACGAAAATCACGGCAATTTACCAGCCATAGGCGAAGCTCTCGATCAGCCCCAGAAAGACGCTTGGCCAGCTGATCCAAGTCACGCCGGGCAGAAGTGGTAGCCAGGCCTGATACATGGTGGCGGTCGGGAATGTCAGGCCGGAGATAACGCACAGCACGAAGCTGATCGCCAGCAGAGTCCCAAGGGCCATCCCTAGGGGATAGATACGAACCGATTTAAAATCTGACATGATTTCTCCTTCCAAACCTTTCAGAGCTGCCTCGTTGTGGCGATGACTGCACCCACAGCCGAAGGGCTGTCACGAAGCTTCCTGTATCGTTTTGTCACAATGTGCGCCCAAAAATGGCGTCCGATGTGTGATCTCGTTCGAGGACAACCGGGATAGCTACCGCGCGATTTCGCCATGAGTAGTACGAATGGACGAAAAGCAGGGCACAGGAACCCGCAAAAACGCTTATTATAATCATGGCTATGAAACCTTTCTCTTGACGTATGTTGAACAGCTACTGATCTGTCCTTCTCGCTAAGCGAGGCCGTGTCGCAACTGATCTCAATTTTTGCTGCAGCAGCATTTCCCCAACGGTGCAGCAGACGATCTGGCCTTGGGTTGGACTTCGGTAGCTGTGTTGACGGAACTGCCGCCACAGCACCCACCGGACTTTGCGGTTTTGGTTTGAGATTCATCGTTTTGGATGGATTTCTGAGCCATCTTGGTCTCCTTCAATCATGGTTTCATATTGGAGACGCCCACTACTACATTCCATTACAGGAAATTCGGTGAATTCCGCGACCCATCCGCCAGTCACGTCGCTCCGATCAACAGCAACAAATCGGACTCGAGGCTATAGGGCGTAATGCCGAGATTTCGGGGTACGGGACCTTTTCCAATTCAGCCCGACTGATCGCACTGCTATCAGTGGCACGCGCAAAACCACTCGCCGAACTCTCCAACGCTGACCCACCGGCAGACCCCCAAATAGGTGGTGCACGTTCGAACCACGATTAACCCTTGACCGCCCTCCAGAGCCGATCTGTTCTGATCAATCGCTGTCAACTCCTAGTCGACGGTGGGGGGTCCTTCACGTCGTCAATCGGGTCAACGAGCTGATCCAAAACTGCCGCTCGCGCCTTAGCGATCATCGCGGGCTAACGCCGCTATATAAAGACAGGATCTCCCGCCCAGTCAAACGCGCTCCCGGGTCTTGTAGTAGCGTCCGTTAAATCGACGACACTAGTCGATTGGCTGATGATATCGGCCGAAGAATTCACGGAATTGATCAATGCCAGACGGCGGGGCCCGTTGCCACTACTCCGGTGGCGCCAGTGGCACAGTAGAGAAAGTCTCGCGAGCGTTTGCGTCTGGGACATCAATTGCCTGTTTTTAAATCGGACATCTTGCTCCCCGTCGCTTGCTGTTGGTCGAGTTCACGACGGCCATTAGCCGCAGCACTGTTCGTTTGGTTTTTGCTGCTATCAGGCCGCTACTTCCGTAGCTTTGAATTGTTGGTCTCATTTGAGACAACAGGAGACGGTCTTTCGGTATCTAGCAGCAGAACCACGAGTTCGGTCGCCATATCGCGACGTAATCCGGCAAGGAGGTAGGCGCAGTCCTTGGGTCCGAGACCCAAAATTCTGGCCGCTTCAACCAGACTCTGGCCGTCACTTTCGATCCTCCGAAAGAGTTCTTGGGAAACCGGAGCATCGGCATGGTGCGAATGCGACGCGCAAGCGCAGCCTATCCGGTGAACGAGACTAAACAACTCCGTTGAGGAGGCGAGGCGCTCATGGATTGCCTGATCCGATATATTTTTTTCCGCTGATCATTTTGGTGTCCCTGCCATGACGCCCGGACCTGGGCTTTCCCGTAAGTCGACGCTTCCTGGCGGAATCCATTACAAGCTGGGCCTATTCACCTAGCATCAGTTCGATGCGTCCTTGGGAGCACAGTGGGTCTCATCTTCGGGGTTTTCGCAGCCGATCGGAGTGCAGTAGCAGTCATCCCAACCTGTCTTGCAGCACTTGCCACATTGACCCGTCAGCGCATCGCGCAAGGCCGCGCGGGCACGATGCAGACGCACGCCAAGCGCGTTGCGGGTCAGGCCCATGTCGAAGGCGACCGCGGCACGGTCCTCCTCTCCGAAGTCGACCCGACGAATCAATTCTGCATCTGCTGCCCGCTGCGCCGGAACCAGACCATCCAGGCAACGGCAAAATTGCGCCATCTGTGCGGGGGCATCATCAGCCAATGCCTCGGGTTCGCTGCCATACGCTTCGGCGAGGCGCCCCCGGCGAGCCAACTTACGGAAATGATCGTTCATCGTCGATCGCAAGATGGCATAGAGCCAGGAATCCATTCGCTCCACGTCTCGCAGCTGGTCTTTGCGCGTCAGCACCCGAACGCAGAATTCCTGCAAAACATCGTCCGCATCCGCCTTGTTGCCCAAACGGCGCACCAGAAATCCCAGAAAGGCTTGCCGACCCTCTGCAAGCGCGATCTCGGCCGGGTCGCGGTCGTGGGCAGGTTCCCGTGTTTTTGTGTCTGGCTCCGTCATATCTCATCCCTCCATTTCATTTAGATGCGAGCAAATTGCATTAAGTTCAACATAACGTGGCACTCAAGTTCGTTCATCGAAGGTGACGGATGAACGACCGGTTCTCGGTTGTTTCGGAAGAATGCGTATTCAAACCTCATTGAGTGTCCTTTCCTTTCCGCGCTGAACCATCCCTATTCCCAAAAATATCATAACGATGCCTACAATTTGTAAGACAGAGAGTCACTCGCCATAGACAACGATACCCAAGGTCAGTCCAAAAACCGGAATGAGAAAACTGAAGGCAATGGCCCGATTCAATGGAACTGTTTCAAGCGCTGAGAACCACAGCCAATAGACAAGTGCCGATCCTGCCATCGCCAGGACGAGAAGCGACGCGATGAATGCGGGCGCCCAGTTAATTGTAGTTGGCTCCTCCATGGATATCGCCGCAATGACGAGTGGTACGCTACCTAACAGCATCTGCACGCCCATTGCCGAAAGGGTGTCCACCTTTCCTGCAATGGATTTTATCAGGACGTTGCTAAGCATAACGCCAGCGGCTGCAAGAATGATTTACAGAACGCCTATAACATAACTCTCGTTTCCATCAGCCAGAAAATCGGGCAGAGCAATTAGCACGATCCCTGCAAATCCGGCAAACAAGCCTATGCTACCAATCAAGGACAGCTTTTCCCCGAGCCAGAACGCCGCGAGGACAGCGGCCAGAAGAGGTTGCGTATTCGCTATTACTGTCGCAAAGCCCGGTGAGGCAAACTCTGCCGCATGAAACATCCCAAGAAAGCCAAGACTCGTCGCACCGAAGCCAGCTCCCGCTAGCGTCAACCAAACCCGGTGCCCTCGCGGAAATGGTCGCCCTAACATCAGCGCCAAAACTGTAAGCACGCCGCCTGCGAGGAGCGCCCTCATGGCGGCAAAAGTGAGATGAGGCGAGTATTTGAGCCCGACCACGATGACCGGAAAGCACAAGACCCAGAGCACCATCGCAAGCACAACCTTCAGGGCCGCTACTGGTGTCATAGGCAGTCCTTTCATCGAACCGGCTCACGTTCATCCTGTCTAGGATCGACAGGATCAAGCGTCAGATACCGAGGGAATCTGTCACCAAATGTAACCAGGTCGGCTTTTGCGACAGACCGTTACACGACAGCGCCCGGAGCCTGTTGCAAGACACGTCGCATTTGCCACTTTGGTCCTGCAACACGCCAAAATGGAGGCTTTCAATGAAACGTAACACCACGCTCATTCTCGCAACCGCATTTGCTACGGCTCTCGGCGGCGCAGCGCTCGCGGACACGGGATATATAACCGGGCATCATGATCTGCCCGACCGCGATAACAATATCCACATGAACGATACGATGCGCGGCCATTTCGATCACGCCGATCAAAACAAGGACGGCAAGGTCACGCGCGCGGAGATGGAGGCCCATATGCAGGCTGCATCAGAATTCAAGAGCATGTTCGAAGAGCGCTTTGACAATCCGCAGCGAGGCCAATGAGGCTATACAGCAGGCGCTGTTGCTGACAAAGGAAAGTCAAATTCTCTGTAGCTTGATCACGACTGTGGCGCTCAATATGCGCCGCAGTCAGCTTAAGTTTCGTCAACGGCTATGGCTTTCCTTTCATCCGTGCTTCGCCTCGCGGTAGAGAACGCACAGTCGACGCAGTTCATCGATTCCCGTTTCGGGTAGCTTCGGAAATCAACACGGAAAGCTATGCGCAAACAAGGAGCGACCCTATGAGAATGCCGTTACTGGCAATCGGTGCAACAGTACTCACTAGCAGCGCTGCAATAGCCGATGTGTAAATTCCGGAAGGAGAACTCGGAACAGTACTTCATCTGAATGAAGCCTTTGAGGCTGTTGGCCGCATCGAGGGTCTCGACAACGTTCACGAACTGGCAGGCGCAACAAACCGCGGCATCCTGGTTGCCGGTAGTCTTACGGAAACCGAAGTCGGCATGGTGCCCAAGCCTTCCGAAGTTTCTGAGGAGGATCACGTAGCTCACCATGGAGGCAGAGAAGATGCCGGCCCGACCACTTCGAGCCTGATCACCTTGGTCGACGCGGACAGTCATGAAATCCTGCGTCGCGTCGAAGTTCCCGGCATAATACACCATGTCGGGGTTTCGTCGGATGAACGCTTCGCCGCGGTGACGCATCCTGGACTCGATGCTGTTTCGCTGATCGACCTGGAACACGGTGAGGTTACTGCGATCGTCGCCACGGGTCCGATCCCGGAATATGTAATCGCCTAGCCAAAGAAGGGCTATTTCTTCGTTTCCAACGCCGGGAATGACGCGATCAGCGAACTCGATCCTGAAGACGGGATAGTTACGCGCAACTTCAAACTGCAAGGTCCACCCAAGCACATGATGCTGGATGCCGAGGCCCGTCAATTGATTATCAGCGAGTCTGACGTCGGCAAGGTTTCAATTGAAAATGCCGACAGTGGTGAAACTCTTGATTCGTTTGAACTTGGAGGAAACCTGCACGGCGTTGCAGCGGATAAAGATGCAATCTGGTCGAGTGCACGCGAGCGTAACCTTGTGGTACGCATTGACCGCGCAACAGGTGGGCGCGTGGGAATCAATTCGTTCAAATACCATAGGTTCTGGCGATTTCAGCCCAATCGGACACTGCAGTTTTAGGTCCACCGCTATGCAAGATTACTGACAAAGCAGTTGAGCTGATTAGTTAGTGCCAAATCAGCATAAGCAACGCTGCGGTATGTACAACGGCCCTGCTGGCAGTCTAGGCTGAAGCAAATCACCACGCCGCTCCGGAAATAAGGGCCGTCACGACGTGGCCAATTTAGTCAACTCTGAAAAACTTGTAGCGGCTCAGCTGCTTGAGATAGCTTCCTTCAATCAAAAGCTAAGCCTGCGAGAGCAGAATTCGATCACGCTCTTGTTCAGCAAGCCACCCTGCCCTTTTGTGAGAGTTCTTCACAACTAAAATCCTGGATCAGCAAACTCCCCGAGCAGGGCGTTTCGCTTGAACCATTTGTCACGTTCATCGTGGGCTTCAACCTCC
Organism: Roseovarius atlanticus; assembly: GCF_001441615.1. GTDB lineage: Bacteria > Pseudomonadota > Alphaproteobacteria > Rhodobacterales > Rhodobacteraceae > Roseovarius > Roseovarius atlanticus. The sequence continues at coordinate 13,788 of NZ_LAXJ01000038.1, read as the reverse complement.
TCGCGCGACACCATGCCGTCCTGATTGCGGTCTATGTGCCGAAAGTGGCCTTTCATTGTATCTCCCGAATGGGTGGCATCACCTCGCTTGGGCAGTTCGTGATGCCCGGTACCGTAGCCGTTGTCTGCCAAGACAATACCACCAGCAGACACCGCGACAGTTGTACAAAAAATCAGTGCCAGTTTACGTCCCATTCACTTTTTCCTTTTGTCCTACATGCATTGTTTGCCGATGAAGTATGACTTGGTTTTGGAACGCTGCTGACGGCACGTGTGTATCAATCTGTCGCAAAGTGCGGCTTTGTTACGTTTCGCGACAAATTTTCTCGGCAGCGATCCTTTCATCGCTTAGTTACAAAAGATGACAAACTCTCCGCACATACTTCTGGTCGACGACAGCGCCGAAATTCGCAAAGCGGTTGCGCGATACCTGGAAAAGAATGACATGCGCGTGACGACGGCGGTCGACGCTTCCCAGATGGATAGTCTACTCAAGATTGGCCGCTATGACCTTATTGTCCTTGACGTGATGATGCCGGGCGAAGACGGGATATCGGTCTGTCGTCGTCTGTCCACCAAAGGGCTGGCCCCCATCCTCATGTTGACAGCGCTTGGCGAGGAAATGGACCGCATCATCGGCCTCGAAGTCGGTGCGGATGACTATTTGCCCAAGCCCTTCAATCCTCGCGAGCTACTGGCGCGGATAAAGGCAATTCTGCGCCGCGCGCAGAAACCGGAAGCACTTGCCGGGAGTCTTACGGGGAGCAGGGTTAGGTTCGCGGACTGGACGCTCGAAACCGATACGCGCCGCCTTTTCGCAGAGGACGGCCGCGAGGACGTACTGACGACATCAGAGTTCAAACTTCTTACGATCCTGCTCGAACGCCCGCGTATCGTGATTAGCCGAGAACAGCTTTTAGACCTGGCAGTCGGACGAACACCGGCCGCTTTCGACCGGACAATTGACAACCAGATCAGCCGCCTCAGGCGGAAGATCGAGTACAACCCGGGTCGTCCGAAGATCATCACAACGGTTCGAAACGGGGGCTATTGCCTTGCAACGGATGTCGAGGTGCAGCAGTGATCCGCAAGCGTCTGGATAGTTTACGCGTCCAGCTTCTGTTGCTCATCATTGGTAGCCTCGCCGTGGCTCAGGCGATTAGCATTTGGCTGTTTGTGGACGAGCGCAGTCTCGCGATACGTGCTGCAATAGGAGCCGAGGCGGCTGGGCGCGCGGCGAATGTGGCCATGCTACTAGAACAGGCCCCAACGGACTTGCGAGCCTCGATTCTTCGCGCCGCAGATTCGCCGCTGGCACGGTTTCGGACCGACCCGCAGGCGGCTGTGGATCATCTTGATCACCGCGCGGGAGGAGCTGTCGAAGCGCGCGTCAGGTCATTGTTCGGCGCTGAAGACAGTCGCGAAATCCGAGTAGAATTGCATGAGGTTGAGCGCGCATTCCCGCCAATGAGGTCAGTGCCGCCGGAGATGGCCGCAGAGCACAAGCAGATGATGCATGACAAGATCTCGGGGCTTGAATTGACACTGTCTATCGCGCTTGAAGATGGCACATGGCTGAATGTCGATACGCGCTTTCAGCGACCGCCGCTACAGTGGCCAATCTTTTCTGCGGTGAGCTTTGGTTTCACGGCGGCGTTCCTGATTGGTGTTGCTTTTTGGTACTTGCTTGCTCGCCTGACCTGGCCGTTAAGGCGCTTGGCGCAAGCCGCAGACAGGCTTGGCAGGGGAGAGGAAAACAAGCCACTCCCAGTCGCGGGACCAAGCGAAGTCAGAGAACTGACGGATACCTTCAATCACATGCAGGAGAGACTGGTGCGCACGGTCGCTGACAAGACGCGTATAATGGCCGCTCTGGGTCACGATTTGCGTTCGCCACTGACCGCTTTGCGGGTTCACGCAGAGATGGTGGATGAGGAAGAGACGCGTGACGCCTTGGTGAAATCCATCGAGGAAATGCAGGATATGGTCGAGCGCACACTGGCTTTTGCTCGAGGCATGGCAATAAGTGAACCTCCTGAAACAATAGAATTGGGGGAATTTCTCACTGAGCTGAAGTGTGACATGCTCAACGCATTCCGACTCGAAACGGACACACCGCTTCGGGTGAGGCTTCGGCCTCAATCCATGCGCCGAGCTTTGCGGAACGTCATAGAAAATGCAGTACGTTACGGCGACGATGTCGAGGTCACGTATAGCCGCGAGTATGACAGGGCATCGATCTGGGTTCGTGATCATGGTCCCGGCATCCCGGAGACGCAGCTAGAAGAGGTTTTCGAACCATTTTTTCGGGTCGAGACGTCACGCTCACGCGAGACGGGTGGCACCGGTCTCGGCCTGTCAATCGCACGCACCATCCTGCGCTCGCATGGCGGCGATATAATTTTGCAGAACCACCCGGACGGCGGGCTTCTTGCGCGACTCGATTTGCCGTTTTCACAAAGTTCCAACCAGCAAGAAAAGACAATATCATGAATGCCTATTTGACGGTCAAATCCAGCGTAATCGCTCTGTTTGCGGGCACAGTCTCGGCCCTCGCGGATCCAGGCGGCATTGCTGATAACACTTTTGGACACATGATGTGGGGAGATGGTCATGGTTGGTTGGGAGGTTTCGGCATGATCCTTTTCTGGGGGGTGATTATCGCGGTTACCGTATTCTTCTTCCGTATGCTCACCAGCAACCGTTTGGGCGAAACTCGCGATGCGATGGAGATCCTCAAGGAACGCTATGCACGCGGTGAGATCGACGAAGATGGACCTGTCACGCTTTCGTGCCGCTCCGATTGCTCACTTATGCAGCCTTTGCTTCGAAGGCCAAGGGGCTTTTCCAGCCCAATGCTGAGTGCCTTCGAGGCGGATTGTAGAAGCCGTTGATGTATTCGAAGATGGCCATCTCAGCATCGCGACGTGTCCGCCAAGACCGCTGCCACAGCAGTTCCGCCTTGATGGTCTTGAAAAAGGTTTCGACGGCAGCGTTGTCGTAGCAGTTCCCGGTCCCACTCATAGATGCCTTGAAGCCGTCCTGGCGCAGGATTTTCTGGTAGTCGTGAGAGCAGTATTGGCAGCCGCGATCCGTATGGTGGATGCAGCCCTTGTGTGGCCGCCGCATCGCAATCGCCATGTTCAGTGCCCGGATCGCCAGATCGCGTTTCATCCGGCTGCTGACGGCCCTACCAATGACACGTCGAGAATGCAGGTCGAGGATGACAGCCAGATAGAGCCACCCCTCCTGCGTCCAGACATAGCTGATGTCGCCCGCCCATTTCTGGTTGGGGCGATCCGCATAGAAGTCCCGGTTCAGCAGGTTCGGCGTGATGTTGAAGCTGTGATTGCTGTCGGTCGTAGCCTTGAACTTCTTGTTCCTCTTCACCGTAATGCGGTTCTGTCGCATCAAACGGCCAATGCGGCGATGCCCGACATCAAACCCCAGCTCCTTCAGCTCTTCGGTCATGCGGGGCCTGCCGTAGCTGCCCAGAGACAAGCGGAACTGTTCGCGGATGTGGGCGAGCAACACCATGTCGGTGCGTTGCTGCCGACTGGCAGGGCGGGACAGCCAGGCGCGGTAGCCTCGCGGGCTGACGTCCATAATCTCACACAAGCGGTTCACCGGGATGTCGTTTCGGTGTTCTTCAACGAAGGCAAACCTCATTTGCTTCTCTCCGCAAAGAACACCGTGGCCTTTTTTAACACCTCCCTCTCCTCCCGGAGCATGCGGTTCTCTTTCCGCAGCTCCGTGATCTCGCGTTCGAGATCAGACTGGACCGTTGGTTTCTCTGGATTGCGCCGATCCTTCTGAATCCAGCGGCTCAACGTGGAGAAGCCTACGCCAAAATCGGCGGCCACTTGTTTACGCGGCAGTCCGCTGGTCAAAGCTATCCCCACTGCCTCGGCGCGGAATTCCGGGGTTGGTTTTTTGTGCCATGATGTCTCTCCTTTGTGGCAAATTACCAAGTCAAAGGAGCGGAACAATTCCGGGACAGGTCCAAGATGAGTTTCGGCGCCGCAAGCAAGAACTCCAAGGCTAAGCCATCATGCCCTTTCCCGCTTCGCCGAAATGACCTCCCAGACATCATGCCAAAGGCGCGAGTATGAACGTGTTGCTCGAGAAACCAACAGATACGCGACCTGCCACAGCATAAAACAAAACCGGCGCAAGTGTGACCGCACAGCAGACTCATATCCCAAAGTTCATCATGTTACTTGAATTGGAAAGCTCTACTCGTGATTTGGCCATTTTCATAATGTCGAGACCCCGTAATTCGAAACCCTGCTAAAGGCTTATCCTGCAGGGAGGTGAGCGATACAAACCGTTACGTATTTCACGGAGTTTTCATCCCGACCATTCTTGATCTTCCAGTGCGGGAAGGCGGTTCAAGAGTCCCATTCAAGGATCGAATGCGCGGAGACGGACGATGGAAGACAAGACCCCCAGGGCAATAAGACGCCGAGGCTTTCTATTCTTTTCGGTTGGAGGGCTCGTTGCTCTTGCGGCACCATCGGTGTTGCGTGCCCAAGAGTTCGGACTCAGTTCGCCGGAATATTTCGTCATTCCGGTTGCATCGCTGGCAGGATCACTTTGACGCGCTCGGCAAAGGAATTCTGCTTTCCGATACCAACACCAGAGTTCTTCAGCACTGGACCGCGGATGGGGAGATGCGCATCTACCCCACATCGGTTCCTAAGGGCGACGAACTCACGCGGCGTGGCTATAGCGAATCGTCTACAAGGACGATGCGCCGGATTTGGTGCCCACCCCGTCGATGCGCGAGCGCGATCCGTCTTTGCCGGCATATGTCGCCCCCGGCCCCGAGAACCCGCTGGGCGTGCGCGCCATGCATCTGACCTGGCAGTACTACCGCATCCATGGGACCGGCGACACGCGCAAGATCGGTCGCAAATCCTCCAGCGGCTGCATCGGTCTCCACAACGAAGATATCATCGAAGTGTTCGACAGGACTCCAATCGGCACCCAAGTCAAACTTATCTGAAGTAAGGATCAAATGAACAAGACAGTTCTAGCCATTCTGGCCTTCTTCGTGTTGGGCGGCGCGGTAGTCTACTGGAAAATCGCGCAGCAACCCCAGCAGGGGATGGGCCATTCGATGGTACCTCCCGACACCAGTGATCTGGAATCGGGCGCCCCCATGGTCGAAGTTTCGCTGCCGGCGGAGCTTTCGGACCAGGCGCAGATGGGCAAGCGGGCCTACGAGGCGACATGTGCGGAATGTCACGGCAAGAACGCCGCAGGCCAGAACGGGGTCGCACCACCACTCGTGCACAAGATCTACGAACCGAACCACCATTCCGACATGGCGTTCGTGATGGCCGCGAAAAACGGTGTGCGCGCGCATCACTGGAAATTCGGAAACATGCCACCGGTCGAAGGTTTGACCGATGGCGACGTCAAGTTGATCGCACGCTATGTACGTGAATTGCAAAGGGAGAACGGGATCAACTGAGCCTTGGGCAGGTTCCGGGTGCCCACTCTCACTATCCGGCCTGATCTTCCGATTTTCAGATCTGATTGCCGGCGCCATAATTGCCGCGATTGAAACACAGGATTCTCCATGCCGACGCGACGCGATTTTCTCATGCAGGGGGCGGCTATCACCGCGGCGCTTGCCCTTCCAAAGCGGCTTTATGCCGCAACGTCAGAGTTTCAATCCCTGGACGCCCGCACGGCCAGCGTTCAATTGGCGCCGGAAGGCTATCCCAAGACCGAAATCTGGGGCTATGGCGGCGCGATGCCCGGCCCTCAAATGCGTCTTCAGCAGGGTGCGCGGCTGCAACGCCGCTTCATGAACGCACTGCCCCAGGCAAGCACGGTGCATTGGCACGGGGTTCGCATAGACAATGCGATGGATGGTGTTGCCGGGCTGACCCAGCCCGCGGTCGAGCCGGGGCAGAGCTTTGATTATGATTTCATCGCGCCGGATGCCGGAACCTACTGGTATCACGCTCATAACCGCTCGACCGAACAGGTGGCGCGCGGGCTCTATGGCGCGTTGATCGTCGAGGAATCCGAGCCGCCGGACCTGGATCGGGAAGAGGTACTGATCCTTGATGACTGGCTGCTCGACCCCGAAATGGCGCAGATCGTCCCGGACTTCACCTCGCGCCATGACCGCGGCCATGCCGGGCGGCGCGGCAATTTCATCGCCACCAACGGCCGGCACGACCTTTCCCTGGAGGTGCGCCAACACGAACGTCTGCGCCTGCGCCTCGTCAACGCGGCCAACGCCAGGATTTTCGTGCTGTCGCTTCATGGCATGGAGGGCTGGACGGTTGCACTGGACGGCATGCCACTGCCCCGGCCCGAGCCGCTCGCTGAGGCGCTGATCCTCGGCCCCGGTCAGCGGGCCGATCTGATCGTCGACGTGACCGCCGCGCCCGAGGAAACCGCCCATCTCGTTCGCCTCGACGATCAGGAGGCGGCCTCGCAGGTGGCTTTCACCGTGACTGGAAAGGCCTCGACCACGCTCCCGGGATGCACCGGACGCGCTGCGACCCAATCCGGGGATGGAGGTGATCGGCCTCGATGACGCCAGGACCGTGCGGCTCGACATGCAGGGCGGCGCAATGGGCACGCTCGACAGCGCGTTTCTGAATGGCGAGAAGAAAAGCTTTCGCGAGTTGGTGGTCGCCAACCAGTTCTGGTCGTTCAATGGAACGATCGGCATGACCGATGCGCCGCTCGTAGATGTCGCGAAGGGCGAAACGGTCAAGCTGCAGATCTACAACGACACGTCCTTTCCCCACGCGATGCACCTGCATGGGCTGCATTTCCGCGAGATCGGCGAGGATGGCGGGCTCGGTCCCTTGCGCGACACGATCCTGATGTTCGGCGGCCAGACCCACACGATCGGTTTCGTGGCCGACAATCCCGGCGACTGGCTGTTTCACTGCCACATGCTCAGCCACGCGGCCTCGGGCATGATGACCTGGATGAAGGTGACATGATGCGACGTTGGCTGATCCTCTTTCTGCTCATGGCCGGCGCGGCTGGAGTCGGCGCCTGGATGATGGCGGGAGGGACATCCGGCACCTCCGCCACGCCGGAACCGCCGCAGTCTGTCGATCTCGCCGAGGGCGCAGAATTCTATCAGGAGTATTGCGCCTCTTGCCACGGCGCCGATCTCGAGGGACAGGCCGGATGGCGCTCGGCCGGAGAGGATGGCATCCTGCCCGCACCCCCGCATGACGAAACCGGTCACACCTGGCATCATCCTGATAGTATTCTGTTCGACTATACCAAGCTCGGCGGAAAGAAGACCCTCGCGAAGCAGGGTGTGGATTTCCAAAGCGGCATGCCCGGTTTTGGCAATGAGCTGACCGATGCGCAGATCTGGAACATCCTCGCCTTCATCAAATCCACATGGCCCGACCGTCAGCGGGAGGTCCAGGCCGCCCGCAGCGAAGCGGAACAGCAAAAAAGAGGAGACTGAAAATGAAATCGCTTCGACTGGCAGTGCTCGCCATTAGCATCCTGTTGCCGCTTTCCGCGTTCGCACAGGAGCTGAGCGAGGAACGCGTCAAGGAACTGGCCTTGGAAGCGATTCTGGAAAACCCCCAGATCATCATGGAAGCGGTGCAGCTTCTCGAACAGCAGGAAGCGACCGCGCAGGCAGAGGCCACGACCGACGTGCTCAAGGAACAACGCCAGCTCTTGGAACAGGATCCGAACGCACCGGTGCTGGGCAATCCTGACGGGGACGTCACTGTTGTGGAGTTTTTCGACTACAACTGTCCCTATTGCCGCAGGGCCATGTCGGAGGTTGAAGGTTTGATCGAGGCGGACCTGAATGTGCGGTTCGTCTTTCGCGAATGGCCGATACTCGGCGACGGGTCGGTCTTTGCGGCGAAGGCGGCCTTGGCGGCACGCAATCAGAACAAGTATGAGGAATTCCACTGGGCGTTGATGGGCATGGCGGAACGTGCGCAAGAGGCGTCTGTCCTGCGGATCGCCGAAGAAATCGGCCTTGACGTGGACCAGCTGCGTTCGGACATGGAGGCGCCGGAAGTCCAGGCGCACATCGACGAATCGATGCGGCTGGCGCAGGCGTTGGGTTTCAACGGCACACCGTCCTTCGTGATCGGCGACAACCTGGTTCCCGGTTTGATCGAACAAGACCAACTGGAAGCCTTGGTCGATGAGGCCCGCGAAAGGGAATGAACCTCATGCGACGATGGAGAACTGGCGCCAGAATTGCCCGGCACCGGTGATCTTCAGGTCGTCGAAGCAGCCGTGACACCGTAACCGGCATTTCGGATCGCCTCCGTCAGGACGTGCTCGTTCAGCACGCTATCAACCTCGACTTGCCGCGTACCCGTATCGCAGGTCACGGACGATGTTGGGTCTATCGCCTTGATCGCCTTTTCGATCGTTGCGGTGCAATGGCCGCAACTCATATCCGGAACCTTGAAGCTGCGCATATCTGTTTTCTCCAGTTCTCGGCATTAGATGCCTGCTTCCTGCATGGGAAGGTCAAGGGCGAAAAAATATCCCGACATTGTTGACCTTCCAGCGGGGGGAAGCCTTAGATATCTTTCAGTAGATGAAGGAGACGTTCATGCCGGGCTCAAGAGATTTGCGTTTTTCTGTTCAAAACATGTCTTGCGCGTCCTGCGTCGGTCGGGTCGAGCGTGCGCTTTTAGCATTACCCGGGGTCGACGAGGTGAACGTGAACCTCGCCGCCGAAACGGCGCAGGCCCGGATCAACTCGGATGCCCGGATCCCCGAGGTGATCGGGGCGCTGGAGCATGCCGGCTATCCCGCCCGAACGCAAACGGCGCGCCTGAACGTCTCTTCCATGTCCTGCGCCTCCTGCGTTGGTCGCGTCGACAAGGCGCTCGCGGCAGTGGCAGGGGTGAGCGGGGTCAATGTCAACCTCGCGTCAGAAACCGCGACCGTCACCTATGTCGAGGGCGCGACCGACCCGGTCGAACTTCTGAAGGCCGCCGAGGCGGCGGGCTATTCGGCCGAATTGGCCGACGACGGCACTGCGGAGGATCGCGGCGCGCGCAAGGAAGGCGAGGCCCGTGCGCTCGCCCGCCGGACCGCTTTCGCAGCGGCGCTGGCCTTGCCCGTGTTCCTGCTTGAGATGGGGGCGCATCTCGTGCCGGGCATGCACGAGATGATCGGCCGCACGATCGGCCATCAGGCCAGCTGGATGATCCAGTTCGTGCTGACGACCATCGTGCTTTTCTGGCCCGGTCTCCAATTTTACACCAAGGGGTTCCCCGCTCTGGTGAAAGGCGCGCCCGACATGAACAGCCTTGTCGCGGTGGGGACCGGGGCCGCGTATGTCTATTCTATCACCGCGCTTTTCGCGCCCACCGTGCTGCCCGAGGCGGCTCGCGCCGTTTACTTCGAGGCCGCGGCGGTGATCGTCGTGCTAATCCTTCTGGGCCGCTGGATGGAAGCGCGCGCCAAGGGCCGCACGGGGGCCGCGATCCAGAAACTGCTGGGCCTTCAGGCCCGCACGGCGCGGGTTCTGGTGGACGGCGAGGCACGGGACGTGGCGATCGAGCGCATCCGCGTCGGCGACACCCTCGTCGTCCGGCCGGGCGAGCGCATCGCGGTGGACGGTGAATTGACCCAAGGCAGCGCGCATGTCGACGAGAGCATGATCACCGGCGAGCCGGTGCCCGTGGCGAAGTCCGAGGGCGATCCCGTCACCGGCGGCACGGTGAACGGCAGCGGCAGCTTCCGCTTCCGCGCGACCCGCGTGGGGGCGGACACGACGCTGGCGCAGATCATCCGCATGGTCGAGGAAGCTCAGGGCGCCAAGCTGCCGATCCAAGGCATGGTGGACCGGATCACGCTCTGGTTTGTACCGGCGGTTATGGCATTGGCCGCGCTGGCCGTTCTGATCTGGCTGCTGATTGGACCGGCGCCCATGCTGTCCTACGCGCTCGTTGCAGGCGTTTCGGTGCTGATCATCGCCTGTCCTTGCGCGATGGGGCTGGCCACGCCCACCTCGATCATGGTTGGCACAGGACGCGCGGCCGAGATGGGTGTCCTCTTCCGCAAGGGCGACGCGCTGCAGCAACTTTCGCACGTGGACGTGGTCGCGCTCGACAAGACCGGCACCGTGACCGAGGGCCGCCCCGAACTGACCGACCTTGTGCTGGCCGAGGAGTTTGAGCGCTCCGACGTTCTGGCCCTCGTCGCGGCGGTCGAGGCGCAGTCCGAGCATCCCATCGCCGAAGCCATCGTGCGCGCGGCGCAGGCCGAAGGCGTAGCGTGTTACGAGGTCGAGGGGTTCGATTCGATCACCGGCTTCGGCGTGCAAGCCACGGTCGCTGGGCGCGAGGTGCTGGTCGGCGCGGACCGCCTGATGCGCCGCGAGGAGCTGAGCATCGAGGCGCTGGCCGAGACCGAGCGCCGCTTGGCCGAAGGGGGCCGCACGGCGCTGTTTGCAGCGGTGGACGGGCAGCTCGCGGCAGTCATCGGCGTGGCCGACCCTGTGAAACCGGCCAGCGCCGCCGCCATCGAGGCGTTGCACGGGCTCGGGCTGAAGGTCGCGATGATTACCGGAGACAAGCGCGAAACGGCCCGGGCCATTGCACGGGAGACCGGTATCGACCGCGTGATCGCGGGGGTTCTGCCCGATGGCAAGGTGGCGGCGCTGGATGAACTGCGGCAAGGCGGCCAACAGATCGCCTTCGTTGGGGACGGCATCAACGACGCCCCGGCGCTGGCCCATGCAGATGTGGGCATCGCCATCGGCACCGGCACGGACGTTGCCATCGAATCCGCCGATGTGGTGCTAATGTCGGGTGATCTGCGCGGCGTGGTGAACGCGCTCAACGTGTCTGCCCGGACCATGCGCAACATCCGTCAGAACCTGTTCTGGGCCTTTGGCTATAACGTGGCGCTGATCCCGGTCGCGGCGGGCGTGCTCTACCCAGCCTTCGGCCTGTTGCTCTCGCCGGTTCTGGCCGCCGGGGCGATGGCGCTCAGCTCAGTTTTCGTGCTGACTAACGCGCTGCGCTTGCGCCGGATCCGCCCGGCCATGGATGAAGCCAGCAGCTTGAAATCTGAAGGGGCGGATTCTCTGTCCCCTGCCCCTGTCGCCGCTCAATAAGGAGGATCATGAAATGAATATCGGAGATGTCGCCGACCTTTCCGGGCTGCCCGCCAAGACGATCCGCTATTACGAAGATATCGGACTGGTCAAGCCCTTGCGCAGTTCGAACGGTTATCGCACGTTCCGTGAAAGTGACGCGCACAAGCTGGCGTTTCTGGGACGCGCCCGTGCGCTCGGTTTCACAATTGAAGATTGCCGTAATCTTCTTGCGCTCTACGAAGACGAAAAACGTGCCAGCGCCGAGGTGAAGGAGATCGCCAAGCAACATCTTGAGCGAATCGACGGCAAGATCGCCGAGTTAAAGGAAATGCGAGCGACACTCGCGCATCTCGTCGAGGAGTGTGCCGGAGATCATCGCCCGGACTGCCCGATCCTGGCCGATCTGGCCATGAAACGGCGCGACGAGGACGACCGGCGCAAATCAACTTAGTTGGGTCCGAAGACGTGGTTTGGGCCATCCTTCTGGTTGTCGTTCTATTCGGGTCGAGCGGGCTGGTGCACGTCCGTGCGATGACCCTTGTGATGAACCGGGCGCGTGGGACGCCGTCCACACAGTCCGCACGTCTCCTTTTTGCTCTTTATACGCTTGCGCTTGCCCACATCATTGAAGCCGGACTTTATGCCCTCGGCTTCAGTTTCGGTGAACTCATCGGTATCGGCGGCTTTGAACAGGAGAACATCGACACGTTTATGGACGTTTTCTACTTTTCCCTGGTCAACTATTCGTCCCTCGGCCTCGGCGATATCTATCCCACGGACCATCTGCGTTTTCTGGCCGGTGCCGAGGCACTGAATGGCTTTCTCCTAATTAGTTGCTCGGCCTCCACCATCTTTCTCGTGGTTACGAGAGGGAAGGACTAGAAGCGTCAGATGACTTAATGCCCCGAAAATCTGGAACCCTCCAGCGCTGGATGGTTGTTGTTGCTATGTCCGCGACGACAGTGAAAGCAGAAGGAGTACAACATGTCATATTGGAGATTTGCAGCCATGATTGCGACCTCCACGGTTGTAATGTTCGGACTGATGTATTTGAATACTTATCTGATTTCCCACATTTTTTGGTCCGAAACAAGGGCTTACATGGCATTGTTGATGGGTGCAATGATGGCGATCATCATGCTGGTCTTCATGCTATCGATGTATACCAGCAAGGCGATCAATGCGGCGATCTTCGCCGGCGCTGCCGTCGCATTCGCCGGATCTCTCTGGCTGGTGCGTGGGCAGGCCACAGTTGGGGACACCAGCTACATGCGCGCGATGATCCCGCACCATTCCATTGCGATCATGACATCCAGCCGCGCCAACATCTCTGATCCCCGTGTTCGAAAACTGGCGGACGAGATCATCTATGCGCAGGACAAGGAAATCGCTGAAATGCGCTATCTCATCAACGAGATGGAGGCATCGGGTGACGTATCCGAGCCTGAGAAACCCGTGAGCCCTCGCATCGTGAACCTCGACGAAGCCCTTTCTACCGCGAACATAGCCGTGCTCGATCCCGGTTTCCTGACCGAGGAGGAGATCGCTCAGCTTCTGCCCAATGGCGCGGCCTGCACCTTCAACTACACCACTGGCAGTCCGGCTTCTCTGGCACTTGGCGAAGTGAATGGTGAGGCCGTCGGGCTGGTCAAGCTGAGCGGCGACCTCGTGCGGATCGACCAAGGTGCGGCCGGGGAACTAGGCACCGAGGGTCTGGCGATCCTTCTCACCGCCGCCGAGGACGGAGCGGCGCTTGACTCGGTGGGCAGCAAGCCGGTCGAGGCGACGATGACGCTGGAGCTCGACGCCGGTCTCTACGCCGGCTACCGCGGCTTCTACAGCTGCGGGGGCTGACATGGACCAGCAGGCAACTCCGAGCACGGCGAAGCTCTATCGCATGGTGATGCCGGGTCATCTCTGTCCCTATGGCCTGAAGTCGAAGGATCTTCTTGAAAGGGAGGGGTATGAGGTCGAGGACCACCATCTCACCACCCGGGAGGACACCGATGCCTTCATGGAACAGCACAGCGTCGAGACCACGCCACAGACTTTCATCGACGGTGAGCGGATCGGTGGTTACGAGGCTTTGCGAGTGCACTTCGGCAACGACAATACGGAAGGCGACGAAACCAGTTATCGGCCAGTCATTGCGATCTTCTCGGTCGCGTTTTTCTTAGCGCTCGGCCTCAGCTGGGCAAGCTTCGGTAGCATCTTCACGCTGCGCGCGGCGGAATGGTTCATCGCCATTTCCATGTGCTTTCTCGCCGTGCAGAAGCTGCAGGATGTCGAGAGCTTCTCTACAATGTTCCTGAATTACGATCTACTGGCTCGCCGTTGGGTCCGATACGGCTACCTCTATCCATTTGGGGAAGCTTTCGCTGGTATCCTTATGGTTACTGGCGCTCTCACTTGGCTGTCGGCGCCGGTTGCGCTGTTCATTGGAACGGTGGGAGCTATAAGCGTTTTTAAGGCGGTCTATGTCGATAAACGCGAGCTTAAATGTGCCTGTGTGGGCGGTGACAGCAATGTGCCACTGGGTTTCATCTCTCTGACTGAAAACCTGATGATGATGCTCATGGGCATCTGGATGCCAATTAAAGTGTTCGCGCTCGGATGGTAGTAGTGTTCGGGTGGCAACCGCGCCACCCGAACATCTAAGTGATTATTTCATCTGCGTGACAGTAAGCTTTCCCTCAA
>NZ_LAXJ01000037.1 GCF_001441615.1 Roseovarius atlanticus | reverse complement strand
TTTAGGGTTGTAATACGGTTCCTCATAAGATGCGGTTTCGATGATCGTTTTCGGTGTGCGCTTCCACTGGCTGACAATTTCACGCGCCATTGAAAAGGCGTGTTGTTCGGTCGCGGCGCGATAGTCGCCGGTGCCCGATACCGAGGTGTGCATGACCGCGCCGCCAAGCTCCTGAACACCGACCTCTTCGCCGGTGGCCGCCTTGACCAGCGGCGGACCTCCAAGAAAAATCGCGCCTGTGCCTTCGATGATGATGTTGTAGTCGCTCAGCGTCGGCACATAGGCACCGCCAGCCGTGCAGTGTCCGCCGACCACGGCAATCTGCGGGATATTGGCCTGGCTCAGCTTGACCTGGTTGCGGAACACCCGCCCACCCAGATACCGGTCGGGAAACACCCCGTGCTGCAGCGGCAGGAAACCGCCCGCGCTGTCGCAGATATGGATGACCGGCAGACGGTTTTCCAGCGCGACATCCAGAAGACGCACGACCTTTTTCACGGTATGCGGATACCAGGCACCGCCCTTGACGCTGGCATCATTGGCATGAATGGCGACCTCGCGCCCCTGCACGATGCCGATCCCCGTAACCACGCCTGCGCCGGGCACCACCCCGTCATATTCACGACAGGCCGCCAGGGTCGAAAACTCCAAAAACGGAGTGCCGGGGTCCAGCAGCAGTTCCAGCCGCTCGCGCACGCCCAGTTTGTTCTGGCGGGCAAGGCGGTCGATATCGCGTTGCGGGCGTTCGAAACGCACCGCGTGCTGGCGGGCGTGAAATTCCTTCAGCCGTTCAGACATGGCGGCATAATTTGTCTTGTAGTCGGCGGCATTGGTGTCGATCTGACTTTCAATCCTGCGCATGGTCACTCCTCCTCCGGGGCCAATTGGGCCAGGATGTCTTTCAGACCAAAACTGTCGCCTTCGGCGAATGGCATCTCGGCAACGACCCCGTCGCGCGGCGCCGTCAGCGTGGTTTCCAACTTCATGCTTTCGATCACCAGAAGCGGCTGGCCTTCTTCAACCGCATCGCCGGGTTTAACCGCAACCGACACCACGACACCCGGCATGGGCGCCACCAATCGGTCGTCGCTCGCGCCACCGTCGCTTCCGGCCAGGCGTTCGGCGGGATCAATCCGCCCGACTTCGTAGGTTCGCCCGTCCATGTGCACAAAAGTTGCTTCCGGCCCCACGGCCAGTCGCAATTCACGCACAACACTCTTGGCCCGTAGCTTGTAACCGCCCGGCAGACCCGTCGGGTCCAATTGGCAGGCAACAGCGCCAGTGGGGGTATTGAGCACGAACCGGCTGCCATCATGACCCAGCCAGCAATCAGTCTCTTCTCCGTCGATCAGAAAAATCCGTCGCATCAATTTCTCCAGCCACCCATCTTGCGATGCATTTCCGATATCTGCATCACGTCGCTTAGCAATCGTTCGTCCGACAGGGCCGCCGCCGCCATCAGCAGGTCCGAGACATCTTCGCCCGGCGCGGTCAGCGTTTCGGATTGTTCAGCTAGGAAGCCAGTTGAAACGTCACCAGAGGCGAAATCCGGATGTGCAAGGATTGCATCCAGGTAACCGGAGTTGGTCGTCACCCCGAGGATCAAATAGTTCTGCACCGCGTTCCGGGCACGGGCGATGGCCTGCGCGCGATCCGGGCCATGCACGATCAGCTTGGACAACATCGGGTCGAAGTCGGTCGTTACCTTGCCGCCATCCAGAATGCCGCTGTCTACGCGGACACCCTCGCCCTGCGGTTCGTCCAGCAGTAGGATATCGCCGATCGCGGGGCGAAAATCGGCCGTCGCATCCTCGGCACAGATGCGCAGTTCGATAGAGTGTCCGGTTTGGGGAATATCCGCCTGCACGGCGCTCAGCCCGTCGCCCGCCGCGACACGCAGCTGCTCGGCAACCAGATCGAAACCGGTCACCAGTTCGGTCACCGGATGTTCGACCTGAAGGCGGGTGTTCATTTCCAGGAAATAAAAGGCCCCATCCTGCGCATAGATGAATTCGACCGTCCCCGCCCCGCGGTATTTGACGGCGCGGGCAATTCCGGCAGCGGTCTCGCAGATCTCATCCCGTTGCTCGGGGGTCAGCGCCGGTGAGGGGGTTTCCTCGATAATCTTCTGGAACCGGCGCTGGATCGAACATTCGCGTTCCCAGAAATGGACTACGTTGCCCTGCCCGTCGCCCATCACCTGCACCTCGATATGGCGCGGGCGTTCGATATAGCGTTCGACAAACAGACGGCCGTCACCGAAATACCGTTCGCCTTCGCGGCGCGCGGTTTCGATTTCGGTCTCCAGCGTGCTGTCCTCGCGTACGACGCGCATGCCCTTGCCGCCACCGCCGGCCGAGGGCTTGATGAGCAGCGGATAGCCAACGGCGCGGGCGCGTTCGACAAAGCTCGCCGGATCATCATCCTCGATCGCCGAGGGGGCGACGGGAAACCCGCGTTCCTCGACAAAGGCGCGGGCGCGGACCTTGTCCCCCATCAGGTCGATGACCTCGGACGTCGGGCCGACAAAGGTCACTCCGGCTTTTTCCAGCGCCGCGACAAAACCGGCATTCTCTGACAGAAAGCCATAGCCGGGATGCACCGCGTCCGCGCCGATCCCTTTGGCGGCTTCGACGATCTGAGGAATATCGAGATAGGCGGCCACGGGCGTCGGGCCGTCGATCATCACGACCTCATCTGCGATCAGATGCGCCGGCCCCTCTTGCTCGGCGACATGACTCAACACGGCCGTCGCAAGCCCGCGGGCCTTGGCGGTGCGCAACACGCGCGCCGCGATCTCACCCCGATTGGCGACCAGGAGTTTCGAAATGGTCATGGTGTCGTCCTCTTAGTTCGGGTTCGCGGCATTCAGTCCGTCACGTGCGGCCAGATCGGCTGGCACGGGAATTTCGATATCAAGCAGCATCTGCGCGAACCCTTTGCCCTGCGGGTCTATGCGGACCGAGGCGATGCCGCCACCGCCAAGCGATTCATGCAACAGGAAATTCAGCGAATGGCTTCCAGGCAAGTCGAACCGTTCTACCCTGCCTTCGCAGACATGGGCGAAATAGTCTTTCACCACCTCTTCGCTGAGAGCCGAGCGGATATATGGCAGGTAGTCCGGCTTACGCGCAAGGATGCCGATATTGGCGATGTCCCCCTTGTCGCCCGAGCGGCCCCAGGCCAGTTCGACGAGGCGGACCTTGACAGCGTCCGGACCGAGCTCGCGGCTATCTGCGAGTGGTGCGGCAGTCGGATCAAGGTGCACTGGCGTGGTGGCTACGCTCACGGGCACATCCTTGCCGTCGACCTCGACCGCGACGGGGGTCTCGGCCTTGCTCTGAAGGAAGGAGAACAGACGGACCACCGGCTGCACCTTGGGCCGTCCGGCGAAGAACCCGGTCAGACCCTGCGCGGTCGAAATCGCCATCGGTGCGATTTCGCCGGCAAAGATGTTCAGCGCGGCGCGATCGTCATGGACCGCGCCAATCTTGAGCACCACCTCGCGGGTCCGGGCGCGCGCATTTGCACCATAGGCCGCCTCGGCCCCCAGCACCTCGACGCTGACCTGCCGAAAATCGCCCATGTTGCGGTCGTGGAAAATCCGGCGACAGCGGGTCAGGATCGCCTCGGCCACACGTTCGGACTTGGCGGGTGCATCAATCGCGGCCAGTGTCAGGGTAGAGACCGCGCGCCAGCCATCGGCATGGGTCGCCGACACCTTGTAGCTGTCGGTCCGCCCAAGCCCCCTGCCGCCCTTGACCAGCACCTGATCAGGTCCGACCTGCTCCAGGGTGACCCCGGACCAGTCGCAGATCACGTCGGGCAACAGGTAGGCGCGCGGATCCCCGATTTCATAGAGCATCTGCTCTCCGACTGACCCGGGCACGACCAGCCCGCCGGTGTCAGGCGTCTTGGTCATGATGAAACTGCCGTCTTCGGACACCTCGACGATGGGCATGCCCATATTGTCCCAACCCGGCACGTCCTGCCAGTCGGTGAAGTTGCCGCCGGTTCCCTGGGGGCCGCATTCGATCAGGTGGCCGGCCAGCGATCCCTGGCTGAGCTTGTCCCAGTCATCGTCGCCCCAGCCGTACTCATGCATCAGGGTACCAAGCGCGACCGCGCTGTCGGCGCAGCGTCCGGTGATCACAATGTCGGCCCCGGCATCCAGCGCGGCAGCGATGGGGCGGGCACCCAGATAGGCATTCATGCTCCAGATATCATCTGGAAATTCGACACCCGAGAACATTTCCGTCTGACCATTTTTGCGAATTTCATCGGCCCTGGGCAACAGGTCATCGCCCAGCACGACTCCGATGGACAGATCGATCCCGGCCTGGGCGGCGGCTTTGGCAAGCGCATCGCTGCAGCCACGCGGGTTCACGCCCCCGGCATTGGCAACGACCTTGATCCCTTTTGCCTTGATATCCGGCAACCAGGGTGCCAGCGCCTTGACGAAGTCCGGCGCATAGCCCGACTCGGGCGCTTTGGCGCGGGCCCGCGCCATCAGCGACATTGTCACCTCTGCAAGATAGTCAAACACCAGATAGTCGATCTCGCCCTTTGAGACCAGTTGACCGATCGCTTCCGGCGTATCGCCCCAGAAGCCCGACGCGCATCCGATGCGCAGCTTTCGATCCGACATATTCCTCTCCTCCCCGCTTGATCAGCGGCCCGTCCATTCAGGTTTGCGCTTCGCAATGAAGGCATCAAAGCCTTCGCGCGCGTCTTCGGTCTGCGCCACAAGCGGCAAAAGTGTTTCTGCAAACCGCATTTGCTGCGGATAGGTCATATCCTCCATCGCGTGACAGGCGTATTTTCCCAGCCGGATCGCGCTCGGCGACTGCGCAGCAATCTGGGCAACCAGTTCTGCAACCTTGCCGTCCAACCCCGCGGCATCGGTCACGTAGTTGACCAGATTGAACTGCAGGGCTTCCTCGGTCGTCAGAGGAACGCCGGTGATGAACATCTCCATCAGCCTCCGCCGGGGCAGCACGCGCATCATGGGTGGCACGATCGTCATGGGAAACAGACCTACCTTCACTTCCGGCGTTCCGATGCGGGCATGATCCGCCATCACAGCCAGATCGCAGGCACAGATGACGCCCGCCCCCGCCCCCATCGCGACGCCATTGATGCGCGCGATCGTTGGCTTTCGGCACGCCTGTATCGTCTCGAACAACCTTCCGGCAAAATGATCCGGGGCCGCCGGATCCTGAACAAACGGGCCGCCATCCGCCCCCGCCTTGATGTCGCCCCCGGCACAGAAGGCGCGCTCGCCCTCGCCGGTCAGAACGATCACGCGGCAATCGCTGTCCCTCTCGGCAGCACATATGGCGGCAATGATCCCGTCTGCGACCTCACGGTTGAGGGCATTTCGATTATCAGGACGTCGAATCGTGATACGCACTTCTTTGCCGAGCGCCTGCGATTGAACAACGCTCTCAGTCATTTCCGAAGCTCCCCCCTGCATTCAGGACACCGCGCTTTCTTACGTCAGGTCGTCAAAAGCTTGGCTTGATCTATTTTCTAACATGTGTTTGATTTTGGTCAACACTGCGGACGACATTTTTCGGGAGGATGATATGACCACTCAAAGTGAGGCTATCGCGGCTGATCTGGAAGCCATCAGGGCGAACTATTCTTTGACCGATGAGCAACGCCAGATTGTCGATCACGTGGATCGGGTATCGCGCGAGGTGCTGCACCCGCTGCAGGCGCGCATGGATGACGAGGAATGGTGGCCCGATGATCTGTTCAAGCAGATGGGCGAGCTGGGCCTGCTGGGGATTACCGCACCCGAAGAGCTTGGCGGATCGGGGCAGAACGAATTCACCCAGGCGCTGGTATCCGAAGTTATCTCGAAATGGAATCCGGCTGTGGGCCTCTCGCACGGGGCGCATGACAACCTGTGCCTGAACAACCTGCTGCGCAATGGATCGCAAGAGCAGGTAAGGAAATATGTGCCGGGTCTTTGCTCGGGCGACCTGGTTGGCGCTCTGGGCCTGACCGAACCGGGTGCAGGATCCGATGCGCTCGGATCCATGGCGACCACCGCCCGCCGCGACGGCGATGATTATGTCATCAACGGCTCGAAGATCTACATCACCAACGGGCCGATTGCCGATGTGATCCTGCTTTATGCCAAAACCGACAAGTCGAAGGGCGCCAAGGGCATTTCCGCTTTCATCATCGAGACGGAAAATCCCGGTTTCAAGGTGGCGCAAAAGCTTGACAAGATGGGTTTCCGCGGCTCGCCAACCGGAGAACTGGTGTTTGAGGATTGCCGCGTACCCGCATCCGCCATGGTTGGACTAGAAAACACCGGCGTTTCGGTGGTAATGAGCGGGCTGGACCTGGAGCGTGCTATGGTTGCCTCAGTCTGCGTTGGCATGGCCGAACGCGCGCTGGAGCTGGGTCTGGAATACGCCAAGATTCGCGAACAATTCGGCAAGCCGATTGCAAGTTTCCAGATGATGCAGTCGAAATTGGCCGAGATCTACACCGAGGTCGAAACCGCGCGTGCCTTCAGTTATCGTGCGCTGGCCGCCTGTACCGGCCTGCCAAAAGGGGCCGGGGGCCGCGGCGAAATCCACAAATTGACAGCGGCGGCCTGTCTTTCCGCCGGCGAGGCATTCAACAAGGCGGTGACCGAAGCCTGCCATATTCATGGTGGCTCTGGCTACATGCAGGACACCGAGATCAACCGGCTGTTCCGCGCCAACAAATTGTTGGAGATCGGCGCGGGAACAAGCGAAGTCCGCAAGATCATCATTGCCGAAGAACTTTTGCGCGCCTGAGGGGGACGAGACCATGAACAAGCAACTGCGCAACGACACCGCTCTGCCAACACATTTCATGACGGACGAACAGCAGGCTCTGGCCGATCAGGCCGGCAAGTTCTTCATGTCCGAATTCCACCATCTGAATGCGGAAATGGACGATACTGATGACCTGCCGTCTTCGGTTTTCCCCAAGCTGGGCGAAATGGGCTACCTGGGACTGAACGTGTCGCCGGAATTCGGCGGCGCTGGGTTGGATTTCACCTCGGCCTGTATCATCACCGAACAGCTGTCGCGATCCTCTGCGGCCATCGGACTGACCCATGTGGCGCACGACAACCTCTGCGTCAACAACATCTATCGCAACGCCAATGACGAGTTGCGCCGAAAATACCTGCCAGGTCTGTGCAACGGCACGCTGATCGGCGCCCTGGGCCTGACCGAACCCGGCGCGGGGTCTGATGCGCTTGGCTCGATGCGGACCACGGCCAAAAAGGATGGCGACGACTACATCCTGAACGGCGCCAAGATCTACATCACCAACGGACCGATTGCCGATCTGGTCCTGGTCTATGCCAAGACTTCGCCGGAAAAGGGGGCCAAGGGTATTTCCGCCTTTATCGTGGAAACCGACACGCCTGGTTTCAAGGTGGCGCAGAAGCTCAACAAGATGGGATTCCGCGGCTCGCCGACGGGCGAACTGGTACTCGAAGATTGCCGCGTTCCGGCCAGAAACATGGTCGGCAAGCTGGATGGCGGCGTTGCCGTTACCATGTCCGGGCTTGATCTGGAACGTGCCATCGTCTGTTTCAACGCTCTGGGCATTGCGCAGCGGGCGCTGGATATTTCCATCGATTACGCCAAGACACGCCAGCAATTCGGCAAACCGATCGCCAGTTTTCAGATGGTTCAGGCGATGCTGGCCGACATGTATACGCAGATCGAGGCCGCGCGGAGCCTGTCCTTGCGCACCGCTGCCATGTGTGAAGGCCTCGAAGAGGGCGAAGGCGGGCGCGGCGAAATCCACAAGCTCACCGCTGCGGCGATCTACAAGGCCGCTGAGGCGACATCCTTCGTGCTGGACAAAGCTGTCCAGATTCACGGCGGCTCGGGTTACATGCGTGATACAGAAGTGAACCGGCTGTACCGGACCGGTCGCGTGCTTGAGGTCGGCGCAGGCACCCAGGAGGTTCGCAAACTCATCATCTCTGGCGAATTGCTGAAGAACTAGGGGCGGAACATGAGCGAAGCGAAATCAAGGCGTTACGCGTCGGATCTCATGGCGGGTCAGGTTGCCCTGGTCACGGGGTCCGGATCTGGAATGGGCCGGGCGACGGCGATCGAAATGGCCGCTTGCGGGGCCAGGCTTGCGCTGTTCGCGCGCCGCGAAGAGCCGCTGGAAGAGACCGCCGAAATGATCCGGGCGGCGGGGGGCGAGGCCTTTGTCGTGCCCGGAGACACCCGCGACGAAGACAGTATCGAAGCTGCGATGGGGCGGATCAAGGACCACTATGGGCAGTTGGATGTTTTGGTGAACAATGCCGGCGGCCAGTATATCGCGGCCGCCCGCGATATCACCAACAAGGGCTTCGAAGCCGTGATCCGCAACAACCTGATCGGGTCTTGGCAGATGACCCGGGCAGCGGCGGATCACTTCATGTACGACAATGGTGGATCGGTTGTGTTTGTCACCGCCATCTCGGCGCGCACCGCGCTTACCGGCTTTACACACACCGTCGCCGCCCGCGCCGGTGTGACGGGAATGATGAAAACGCTGGCCGCCGAATGGGGCGAGTACGGCATCCGGCTGAACTGTGTCGCGCCGGGCACGATCAAGACCGATGCGCTTGGCCGCTATCCGATTCCGCCGGAACAGTGGAAAAAGCTGAACCGCTCGGTGCTAAACCGGATGGGGGCGGCCGAGGACATCGCAGGCACGATCATTTTCCTGGCCTCGAAACTTGGCGGTTTCATCACCGGAGAAGACATTTATGTAGACGGCGGTGAGACCTTGCATATGGGTCATGACGCGCGGGACATGATCAACCCCGCGATGTTCGAGAAACGCGAACGGGGAGATGGCAAGAATGAGTAAACACCCAGTCCTTCTGGAGATTTCCGACAGGATCGCCACGGTTACGCTGAACGATCCCGAGCGGCGCAACCCGGTCACCGGAAACGACATGATCGCTGCCCTTCTGGAGACCTTTGCCAAGGTGCAGGCCGATCCTCAGGTCAGCGTGATGATCCTGACCGGCGCCGACCCGGCCTTTTGTGCCGGCGGCGACATCAAGGAAATGAACGATCCCGACAGCGTGTTCCGCAAGGAGCCGCTGGCGGCGGTGCAGAGCTATGTCGACGGGGTGCAGCGCCTGCCACAGGCGCTCTACAACATGGATATTCCGACCATCGCCGCAGTCAACGGCCCGGCGGTGGGCGCGGGGTGCGACCTGACCATGATGTGCGACATGCGCATCGCGTCGGAAAAAGCAAGGTTCGGCGAGGTGTTTCTGAATCTCGGAATCATTCCGGGCGATGCGGGCAGCTGGTTCCTGTTGCGTCGTCTGGGCCACCAGAGGGCCGCCGATCTGACCTTCTCAGGGCGCATGGTCGAGGCCAAGGAAGCGCTGGAGCTTGGTATGGTGCTTGAACTTGCGCCTCATGAAAAATTGATGGAACGGGCCCGCGAACGGGCCGCTGTCATCGCCGCGAAACCGCCGCGCGCGGTGCGGGTCGCCAAGCGTCTGATGCGCAATGCCGAACGGATGGACCTGCCGGATTTCCTGAATTCCGCGGCGGCCTATCAGGCGCTCATGCATCAGACCGAAGACCACCACGAGGCGGTTGCTGCGTTCGTCGAAAAACGAAAACCCAATTTCACGGGGCGTTAAAGGAAAGATCGCATGTCAGACATCACCCAAAAGAAGATGGAGCAAATCGCGCAGATGTGGAATGCGCGCGGCAAGGGTCTGATACCGCATATGGCGCTTGAGATCGAAGAGATCTCGACCGAAAGTGTTCGGGTTCGGATGCCGTTCAATCCGGACTTTTGCGTCGATGCGGAACAATCGCTGCTCCACGGTGGTATCCTGACGGCACTTCTGGATAGTGTCTTTGGACTGGCGAACTTTGTTGCCATCGAAGGCGTCAGTACCATGGCCACTCTTGACCTCAGAGTTGATTACCTGCGCCCGGCCCGTTCGCGCGCGGATGTCATCGTTCAAGCGCATTGTTTTCGCAAGACCCGCCACATCGCCTTCAATTCCGGCAGCGTCTGGTTCGCGGGCCATGAGGATGCTGAAATAGCCAGAGGAACCGCCTCGTTTGCATTGACGCGCGGCGAAACCAGCCTTTTTGACGCAATGACAAAAGGAAAAACCTCGTGATGGACGTGCAAACTGTCAATGCCAATGTATCCCGGGTGCCGTTCTTCCGATTTCTCAACTTTGAGGTCAGAAGTCTAGACAGTCTCCATGCTGAGGCGGAAATGACCTTTGATGACCGCCATATCGGTAACCCGATCATGGAGTACTACCATGGCGGCATAATCGCGAGCTTTATGGAGGCCACTGCCGCCATCGCGGTACAGCCCGATTTCGCCGACGTTCCGGCCAAGCCGATCAACCTGACCGTCGATTACCTCAGACCTGGTGTGAAGGGACCGCTTTTTGCGCGCGCTAACGTCACGCGCAAAGGCAAGCGGATGGCAAGCGTCAGCGTGCTCAGCTGGCAGACGGATCGGGAAAAGGCGGTTGCCGAAGGGCTGTATCACTTCCTTCTGGTCTGACCGGGCAACCGCTTTCAGGGCCACCTTGTCCTGTGGACGGGGCCGCTTCCCGGTTACAAATGCCTTCCAGTAACAGATTGATGAGCATGCTGGAGAATTCAGGCAGTGATAGATATCCTTCCACTCCTGCCTTGTTCGGGTCGAACCATTCCACCGTCCAGTTTAAGGCACCCAACATCACCTGGCGCAAGGGGACGATCTTGATATCCGACCGTATGGCACCGTCGTCCTGAGCTTCACGGAGTATCCAATCCCAGAGTTTTCCATACTCATGGCGAATACCCCTGTGCCTCTCCCTGAAATGATTGGGGAGCATTCCATAGCTTCTGATATTCGCCGAGGTGAATTCGCTTGCCTTGAAGAGGAAATCAAGGTGCGCCCAGATTGCAGTCGCTATCCTGGCGTGATGATCGTACGGGACATCGAATTTCCGAACGGCGGCTTCGACACCTGATAACAAGTCCCTCAGCCCGGCGTTTAGAACTTCGTCAATGATCGCTTCCTTGGAGTTGAAATGGTAATAGACGCTGCCCGCTTTCATGTCCGCTTCTTCCGCGATCTTTCTAAGGGTCGCCGCCTTGTAGCCATTGTCCCTCAGAACGTGCGCTGCGGCCTTTAGGATTTCTGCACGGGTCTTAGCCGCCTTGCCGTCGGGATCCGGGATTTTGGCGGGAGTGGCGGAGCACAGCTTCAAGCCTTCGGTATCCGCCTTGCGATGCAGAGACATTCCGTCAAGTATCAGCTTACTCATTCGTTCCGCGAGGATGCGCACCGGATACTTGTCGATATTATACCATTCCACAGTCCAGTTCATGGCACTGAGGATGAATTGGCGAATGACTGTTGTGGATATGTCATTTCGGAGGTGACCGTTGCGCTTGGCGTCATACAGGAATTTGGCCCAGGCACCCGCATATGATGCACGCAATTCGCGATGCGGGGCGCGTGTCTCGTCCGACAACATCGGATAGTTCCGAATATTGGCTGACGTGAAGTCGCTGTCGGTCAATAGGTAGGTAAGGTGTGTTTCAATCAGCAGTCCGAAAGTCTTGCGAAAACCCTCCGAATTTGCCGGTGCCGACCGAACGATTTCACTGACCTTCTGATATAGTTGACGGACGCCAAGATCGAGAACTTCGCTCAGAATCTGGTCCTTGGATTGAAAATGATAATAAACGCTGCCAGCCTCAATGCCAGCTTCCTGCGCGATGTCGCGCATAGTCGTTGCGTGATAGCCTTCATACCGAAAAAGTCGCGCAGCCGCCGAAAGGATACCCTCACGTGTCCTCTCAGACTTGCTCAAGTCTTCGCTCAGTGTCCTGGGTGGGTCAGTCTTGTGTACCATTCCATTTCGATACTTGCGGGACACGAGACTGTCCATTGCATTAAATCTAACAGATGTTAGAATAATGTAAGGAACGTTCCGAATCAAGTTCTTTGCCAAGATGATAACGGAAGAGGAGGACCTCCATATGCGAGGGTTGAGTGGAAAACGCGTGATCGTGACAGGCGGCGGCAGCGGCATCGGGCGCGCGGTGTGCGAACGGTTCGGCGAAGAAGGTGCCGAGATTGCGATCTTTGACATGAGCGAAGACGGGGCGAAGGAAACGGTTCGCCTGATCACCGAGGCCGGCGGCAAGGCGCAGGCCTTCAAGGTGGACATCACCGACCGTGCCCAGGTCGACATGGCTGTAGCCGAGTTCGAGGCCGGGGGTCCGGTCGATGTGCTGGTGAACAATGCCGGCTGGGACGTGATCAAACCGTTCCTCGACACCGATCCCGACCTTTGGAAGAAGGTCATCGACATCAATCTTTACGGTCCGCTGCATATGCATCACGCGGTGCTTCCGGGCATGGTCAAGAACGGGGGCGGCCGTTTGGTCAACATCGCGTCCGACGCCGGACGCGTCGGATCATCCGGCGAAGCCGTGTATTCGGCCTGCAAGGGCGGCATCATCTCGTTCACCAAAACCGTAGCGCGCGAACTGGCGCGTAAAGGTATTCAATTGAATGCGGTCGCCCCCGGCCCGACCGATACGCCGCTGTTCGCTCAGGTTGCCGAGGGCGAGGCCGGTCAAAAGATCGCCGAAGGTCTCAAGCGGGCGATTCCGATGAAGCGTCTTGCGCAGCCGACAGATTACCCTGGCATCATCTGCTTCCTGTCGTCGGACGACGCAGGATTCATTACCGGCCAGGTGATTTCGGTTTCGGGCGGCTTGTCCATGCACGGTTAAAACGCTGGCAGCAGCGCCGGACTCAAGGCGCTGCTGCCAAACCGTGCCAAGAGTTACCTCCCCGACTGGCCGCGCCTTATGTGCGGCCCTTTTTCATTCTAGAAAGGTTGCGAATGTTTCAGCCAGGCTCTGACATCCAGCGGACAAGCACGCTGACCGCATTTCTGAGGGGCTGCGGCATTGACAGTTACGAGGAACTCGTCCGCCGTTCGAATGAAGACCCAGACTGGTTCTGGGGCCAGATCATTGACCATGCCGGGATACGGTTCGCGCGGCCCTACAGCCGGTTGCGAGATATCTCCGAAGGGCCCGAATCGATCCGGTGGGCCGTCGGGAGTACTTTGAATCTGACGGAAACCTGTCTTGACGCCCGAATTGCCGATGGCTTGGGCGACAAGGTCGCAATCGA
The DNA here is from genome assembly GCF_001441615.1 of Roseovarius atlanticus. Classification (GTDB taxonomy): domain Bacteria; phylum Pseudomonadota; class Alphaproteobacteria; order Rhodobacterales; family Rhodobacteraceae; genus Roseovarius; species Roseovarius atlanticus. The sequence goes on along the minus strand of NZ_LAXJ01000037.1, from coordinate 20,711 downwards.
CTGGGTCGGCGAAGACGGAAGCCGCCGCCGCTGGACCTATTCCGACCTTACCGCCGAAGCCTCCCGCGTTGCCTCGGCCCTTGCCACGCGCGGTGTAAGGCCCGGTCAGGCGGTGGGCATCTATATGCCGATGATCCCCGAAATCGAGGCCGCGCTTCTGGGTATTGCCCGGCTGGGCGCGGTTGCGGTGCCGCTGTTTTCCGGTTTTGCGCCTCATGCCATCGTATCGCGCCTGAACGACGCGGATGCCGTGGCGGTGCTGACAGCGGATGCCACACCCCGGCGAGGCAAGCCGGTCTGGATGGAAGCGAGCCTCGCCCAGGCTTTGACCGACGTGCCATCGGTTCATACCGTGATCAGCCTGCGACGGTTCGGCGGTGCGATGGCCGATCCGGCCCGCGATCTGGACTGGACCGAAACAGTGGGCCGCGCCAGTCCGGAGTTTGCCGCCGTTCCCGTCAGTGCCGATGACACCTTTCTCATCGCCTATACATCGGGCACCACCGGGCGGCCCAAGGGTGTCGTGCATACCCATTTGGGCGTGCAGGCCAAGGCCACGGCCGATTTCCTGCTTTGCCTCGACATGAAACGGGATGACCGGCACCTCTGGATGACCGACATGGGGTGGGTCATGGGACCGCTCACCCTTTTATCGGTGCTCTTGTCCGGTTCGACTCTGGTGCTGGCCGAGGGCGCACCATCAATGCCCGGCGATCCCTTCAGGCTGCTGCGTCTTGCGTCCGAGATGGAGGTCACGCATCTCGGTGTGGCCCCGACCCTGGTACGGCAGTTCATGACGCAGGATACTGAACCCTTGTCGGGCTACGACTTGTCGCCCCTGCGCATCGTCGCCTCGACCGGCGAGCCCTGGACCGACGACGCCTGGCTCTGGCAGCTCGATCATATCTGCCGCCGCCGCGCCGTGCCGCTGAACATCTCGGGCGGGACCGAGCTTTTTGGCGCGATCCTGACCTCGACCGTGCTGCACGAGCTCAAGCCCGGCGGATTTTCGGCCCAGGCCCTGGGTGTCGGGGCCAAGGTTCTGCGCCAGGACGGCCGCGAAGTCGCACCGGGGGAGGTCGGGGAACTGGTCGTGACCCAGCCGCCTCTGGGTCTGACCCCGGCCATCAGGGGGGACCGCGATCGCTACCTTGACACCTACTGGTCCACCTTCCCCGGCCTCTGGCGGCACGGCGACTGGGTGCGCTGCGATCCGGACGGGACATGGTATATCCTGGGCCGGTCGGACGACACGCTGAACATCGCCGGCAAACGCATCGGCCCGCCCGAGATCGAGGCGGCCCTGACCGAAACCGGAGAGGTGGTGGACGCCGCGGCCATCGCGGCACCTGATGACATCAAGGGCGTGGCTGTCGTCTGCGTCTGCGTGGCGGCACCAAATGTGTCGCCGGACGCGGAGCTCGTGAACCGGCTCAAGGATCGTGTCGGGGAGATCGTCTCGAAACCCTTCCGCCCGCGCGAGATCCACTTTGTCGAAGCGCTGCCCAAGACCCGCAGCATGAAAACCATGCGCCGTGTCGTGCGCGCCGCCTTTCTCGGTGAAGATCCAGGCGATCTGTCGTCGATCAGCAACCCGGAAACCATTCAGCCCATCGCAGACCTGCAAAAGGAAAAGTCATGATCACTGTTTTCGGAGCCACGGGCACGACTGGCGCGCCCCTCGTCGATACGCTTCTGGCAAAAGGCGCGTCCGTGCGCGCTGTCACCAGCGCCCCCTCCAAGTTAGATGCGCTAAGGGCCAAAGGATGCGAGGCGGTCGCAGCGGATTTCACGGACCCTGCCGCGCTGGCGCGGGCCTGTGACGGGGCAGAAAAGATATACCTGGTCACGCCTGCACATCTGAACATGCGCCAATGGAAGGCGAACGTGATCGAGGCGGCCAAGGCCGCAGGCGTGCGCCATATCGTTTTGGCCACGGGGCTTGGCGCATCGCCCAAGGCCGGGCTGACCTTTGGAAAGTGGCATTCCGAAACCCAGGAACTGCTGAAGCAAAGCGGCCTTGACTGGACCTTTGTCCAGCCGACCTATTTCATGCAGAACCTGCTGTGGCAGGCCGGCAACATTGCAAAGGACGCCGTGTACTATGACGATCTGGGCGGCCCCGTGGCCTGGATCGACGCCCGCGACATCGCGGATGTCGCCGCCGAGGCGCTGACCGCTCCGGGGTACGAAGGCAAGGTTCTTGGCCTGACCGGGCCCGAAGCTCTTGCAGGGGATGACATCGCGGCCCTTCTGTCCGGGGTGACGGGACGAACAGTGTCGTGCGTGTCCCTGTCGGCCGAGGATGCCAGGGCGGGCATGGTGGCCGGCGGAATGCAGGACGAGGTCGCCGGGGCCATGGTCGAACTGGCCTCTATCGCGCCCAGGGGCTACCTAGCCGGCATCGAGACCACGGTCAGCGATGTGATGGGACGCCCGGCGCGCCGATTTGCCGATTTCGTCGCCGAGAACCGGGATGCTTTCGTCAAGTAAACTGATGGCGGCGCCGCTTTATCTCGAACTGGCGCCGCTCGAGGAAGCGGCCAAACAGATCGACCATTTGTTCGTGTTCCGCGATACCGGTGTGCTGAGCGGTGGAGGACGCGGGCGGTTCGCAACCGACCTCTTTACCCTTTCGGTAACGCGCGACGACAGCAGCGGGGCGCGTGTATCGCTGGCGCCACCGCGCTCGGGCTTCACTCCCCGCCCAAGGCCATTCCATGGTGTCGTGGCCGGGCTGAGGCTGTCGTCACGACCGAAGCACTTACCCGAATCCGAAGTGCTGGACACGTTGGCCTCAGAACTGGCCCGTGTTCAGACCGGTGACGATGACCTGCCTGCGCTCATCGCGGTGCTTGACGGCCTTGCGAGAGACCTGCGCTTTGCCGCACCACCCGGAGCGTACAGCGACCGGACCGAACGTCGAAAGGTGCGGGCGGATACCGGCGTGTCGCGGCGGCGGCTTGCCGCCTCGCGGCGCTTTCGCCAGGCTCTTGGGCAGCTTGCGTCACAGAGCCTGCCGCTGAGCGATCTGGCGCTGGACGCCGGATATTGCGATCAATCCCATATGTCCGTCGCTTGCCGGATCTTCGCCGGCAAACCGCCCGGCGCGTTGCGCGCTCAGTCCGTTCCGCATCGTTTTGACCTTTCGCTACAAGATACGCGCCTCAAAGACCGCCTAAGATTGGTCATTGACGAATGAAATCGAAGAGGAAGACCCGCCATGACGCAATTCAAACCGAAAAACCCCGACTATGACGCACGCGTGCGCGACAGTTTTGATCGCCAGAAGGTGATGAACACGTTGGGGGTCAGCATTGCCGAGCTATCGCCCGGCCGCATTGTTCTGGAGATGGCACATGAGGATGCCCTGACCCAGCAACATGGGTTTTTGCATGCCGGAATCGTGTCGACAGCGCTGGACAGCGCCTGCGGATACGCGGCCTTTTCGCTGATGCCCGCGGACGCGGCCGTTTTGACAGTCGAATTCAAGATCAACTTGCTCAACCCGGCGGATGGCGAACGGTTTCGTTTCGTCGCTAACGTGGTGAAACCAGGCAGGACGCTGACCATTTGCGAGGCGCGTGCCTATGCCGTGAAGGGCCAGGATGAAAAGCTCGTCGCAACGATGACCGGAACACTTATGGCGCTGGTGGGGCGAACGGGCGTGGCGGGGTAACGATCGGGCCGGGGCGCAAATTAATCCGCGAGCCGGGCTTCGAGGATATGCCGCTGGACCTTTCCGCTGGTCGATCTGGGAAAATCCTCGAACGCGATGAAAAGAAACTCGCGCGGCCGTTTGTAGCCAGCGAGGTTTTCGCGGCACAAATTCATCAGCGCCTCGGCATCCGGCCCGTCCTTGCTGCAGGCGACAAAGGCCACCGGGCTTTCCCCCCATTTCACGTCGAATGCCCGCACTACCGCGGCATCGACCACACCGGGATGAGATAGAAGCACACGCTCGATTTCCGCAGGATAGACGTTCTCGCCGCCCGTCTTAGTCAAGTATTTCGCCCGATCCATAAAGTCGACGGTGCCGTCCGCATTGCGCCGGAACAAGTCGCCCATGTGGAAAAAGCCGTTGCGAAAGTCGCGGGCGTTGGCGTCGTCGGCGTTTCAGTAGCCTGAAAACAATGTCGGGCCCCGCACAGCCATTTCGCCCGGCGTTCCATCCGGCACTTCGCGGTCGTCGGGATCGACCAGCCGAACCTCGCAAAATGCGCTTATGCGCTTGGAAAGCCGGTCCGGGGTCACACCCGGCGCAATCAGATCGGCGGTCCCCGGCGGCAGGCCGGTTTCAGTTGCGCCGAAGGAATTCAGATAGGGCGTGTCCAGAAGGGCCGTCAGTTCCGCGATCTGATGCGGCGGCACCAGATCGGCCATTGCGCCGCAAACCTTGATCCCCTTCAGCGGCAAAGGGTTGGCGCGTCGTTCTGCGATAAAGACGTCCAGCGCACCGGGCATCATCACGAACCAGCCGATCCGGTGGCGCGACAACGCCTCGTTGATGACCGCAGGCTGCAAACCGTCCACCAACACCACGGTTCCGCCCCGCAGGACCGTCGCCAGCGCATGATCGGTGGACGCCATGTGGAACATAGGTGCCCAGGCGATGAACCCGTCGCCGGGATCCAGCGCCAGCTGCGCCGCAAAAGCCATGGATCGGGCGATATGCGCGCGGTGGCTGATAAGCGCCCCCTTGGGCAGGCCCGTAGTCCCCGAGGTATAGAGGATCGTCAGACCGGCCTCGGGGTCGTCGATCATGGTTCCGGTGCGCGGGTCCGGCCCGGCCCCGGCAATGGCCGTTTCCAGGTCTGGCCCGACGGTCAGACAGGGGGTCGACGCGACGGCGCGATACGCTTCTGAAAGTTCCGGTTCGACAACCGCGAGCACCGGCTCGACCAGATCGATGCAGTGCCACAGTTCATCGGGGGCAAGCCGCCAGTTCAGGCAAGCGACAATCGCGCCGATTCCCGCCGCTGCAAGTTCGACCTCCAGGTATTCTGAGCGGTTATGCGACAGGATCGCGATCCTGTCGCCGGGCGCCACGCCTCGTGCCAGAAAGACAGCCGCCAGACGATCGATCCGCCCCAGCAATTCGGCACACGTCAGTCTCTTGCTGCCGTCCTCAATGGCCAGATCCCCCGCGCAATCCTGTGCGCGGGTTCGAAAGATCGAATACAAGTCGGCGCGCCCTGCACGCGAGACTTCGGTCAGCATGGTATCCTTTATTGCCAGAGTTCGGCTCAAAGCCTTTGCGCCAGGCGTACTCCTTCATCAATGGCGCGCAGCGCATCAAGTTCGGCGGCCTCCTTTGCGCCGCCGATCATCGTAACCGTGGCGCCGCGCGCGGCAAGCTCTTCTGCCAGGGCCCGTTCCGGCTCCTGACCGGTGCACAACACGATTGTATCGGCCGCGATGACCTTTGGCTTTCCGTCCGCGACGACATGCAACCCGGCGCCGTCAATGCGTTCATAGGTCACTCCGCCCATGGCCTCGACCCCGTGTTTGCGCAGCGCATTCCGCAGAATCCACCCTGTCGAGACGCCCAGACCTGCACCGGGTTTCGATGTCTTGCGCTGAAGCATGACGACCTTGCGGCGCGATGGTTTCGGGGCCAGAGGGTCGCCACTCAGGGCACCCGAGGAGACAAATTCGGGGTCCACAGCCCAGGTTTCGCAAAAGACGTCGGAGTTGGCGGTCTCGGCGGGTTCGGTCACCAGGAACTCGGCCACATCATGACCGATGCCCCCTGCCCCCATCACGACGACACGGTCGCCCGCCACACGGTCGCCGGACAGAATTTCGGCATAGGTCGCGACGCTGGGATGGTCGATACCCGGCAGGTCGGGAATCCGCGGCGTGACCCCGGTGGCGATGACCACATGGTCGAAGCCTTCAAGATTGCTCACGTCAGCACGCTGCCCCAGACGCTGCGTGACCCCGTGTTTCTGCATCTGACCGGCATAATACCGAAGGGTTTCGTCGAACTCGTCCTTGCCGGGTGCGGCGCGGGCCAGATTCAGCTGACCGCCCAGCTTGTCCTGCGCCTCGAACAGCGTGACAGCATGGCCCAGCCGCGCCGCCTCGACGGCTGTGGCCATGCCCGCGGCACCACCGCCAACGACGGCCACTTTCTTTGGCGTGTCGGCTGGCGTATCCCGGAATTCCGTTTCACGCCCGGCCCTTGGATTGACCAGACATCCGACCGGCCGGTCAGAAAAGATGAAATCCAGACAGGCCTGGTTGCAGGCGATGCAGGTGTTGATCTCGTCCGCGCGGCCCTCTCGCGCCTTTTTCACGAAATGCGGATCGGCCAGAAACGGGCGCGCCATCGAGATCATGTCCGCATCGCCAGAGGCAAGTATGTCTTCGGCAAGCCGGGGTGTGTTGATCCGGTTCGAGGCGACCACCGGGATCGACACGGCCGCTTTCACGTTGGCTGCCGCCTGGCGCCAGGCACCGCGCGGCACCGGATAGGCGATCGTCGGCACGCGGGCCTCGTGCCAGCCGATGCCGGTGTTCAGAATATCCGCACTTGCGGCCTCGATCTTGCGGGCCAGTGCGGCAATTTCATCGGCGGGCGCGCCGCCCTCGATCAGATCGGCCGCCGAAATCCGGTAGATGACCAGAAAGTCGGGGCCGCAACGTTCGCGCACCGCGCGCACGATCTCGACCGGGAATTGGTGGCGGTTCGCGGCGCTGCCGCCCCAGTCGTCTTGGCGCTTGTTGGTATGGGTGACGGTGAATTCGTTGATCAGGTATCCCTCGGACCCCATGATCTCGACGCCATCAAAGCCTGCGGCCTGCGCATTGGCGGCCGCCACGGCAAAATCCTCGATGGTACGGAGAATGTCGGCTTCGGTCATTTCACGCGGGATGAAACGGTTGATCGGGGCGCGGATCGGCGACGGGGCCACACACCCTTCGATCTTGGCATAGCGCCCGGCGTGGAGGAGTTGCGCGCAGATCAGGCTGCCTTCGGCCTGCACCGCCTCGCAGATCGGGCGCAGGCTAAGCGCTTCTTCCGGATCATCGATTCGCGGACCTTCTGGATCGAATATGCCCTCGGCATTGGGCGAAAACCCGCCGGTGACCAGAATCGCCGCCTCCCCCCGCGCCCGCTCAGAGTAAAAAGCGGCCTGTTTGGCTATGCCGTCAGGCTCGGTTTCCAACCGCGTGTGTATCGACCCCATGATGACACGATTTCGCAATGTATGCTGGCCTGCGCGGATGGGCGAGAGCATGGTTTCAAAGCTTCCATCTGGTCTATTTTTCACTTTGGTTCTCCTCCTCAAAACTGCACTTGATCTACATTCTAACATTTGTTAGATTTTCTTGGAAAGAAGATTTTCGCTCTTGGGGAGTAGCACCGATGCAATTCCAGCCTACAGACGATCAGAAGGCGTTTCGCGAGACCGCAAAGCGCTTCGCAACTGAAAGGCTTGCGCCCACATATCAAGAACGCGCCAGCGGCCATACATTCGACCGTCCGCTGATCAAGGAAATGGGCGCACTGGGGCTGATCGGGGCCGATCTGCCCGAGGAATTCGGGGGACTCGGCGAAAGCTCTGTCACGTCAGGGCTGATCGTCGAAGAGATCGCCTATGCCGATTTCAACGCAAGTTACGTGCAGCTTCTGGGCTCTCTCATGGGCGGAATGGTTGCCAAACATGCCTCCAAGGACATCGCGTCGGAATGGGTGCCCAAGGTTGTTTCGGGTGATGCGGTCATTGGCCTGGGCCTGACAGAGCCGCGCGGCGGTTCGGATGCGGCGAACCTGATTCTGAGAGCCGAGGAATCCGGCAACGGCTGGCGGCTGAACGGTGAAAAGACATCCATGAGTTTTGCCAGTCAGGCGGATGCGGCGGTCGTCTTTGCCCGTACCGGCGATCCTGACGACGGCTCACGCGGGGTCAGCGCCTTTTTCGTCGATCTGAACCAGGGCGGCATCAAGCGCACCCATTTTGACGACATCGGCACCAAGCCTGTCGGGCGCGGGTCGGTGTTCTTTGACGATGTTTTCGTGCCGGCTGAAAACATGATGGCGGAACAGGACCGTGCCTTTGGCACGATCATGGCGGGCTTCGACTATTCCCGCGCACTGATCGGGCTGGAGTGCCTGGGGGCCGCGCAAGCGTCGGTGGATGAAACCTGGGCCTACGTTCAGGAACGCGAGGCATTCGGGGCCCCGATCGTGCAGTATCAGGGTGTCAGTTTTCCCTTGGCCGAGGCCGAGACCCAACTGACCATGATGCGCCAGCTTTGCTATTACACGCTGGACCTGCGCGACCGTGGCCTGCCCCACACCTCTCAGGCCGCCATGTGCAAATGGTACCTGCCCAAAACCGCCTGCGAGATCCTGCACCAGTGCCTGATCCTGCACGGACATTACGGCTACACCACCGACCTGCCCCACCACCAGCGCTACAACGATGTGCTCGGCTTGCAGATCGGTGACGGCACCGCGCAGATCCAAAAGCTGGTGATCGCCCGCGAGAAGGTCGGTCGCTTGGCGCTGCAGTATGACAAGAAGGCGAAGGGAGCCTCGAAATGAGCGACCCCATCCTCGTCACTTCCGAGGGCAACACCGGCATCATCGAACTGGCCCGCCCCGAGAAATTCAATTGCCTATCACTTGAGGTGCATGAGCGTATTTCTGTCGCGCGTGCGGAATTCGAGGCGAACCCCGCTATTCGGGCGATCCTCATCCGGGCGCAGGGCAAGCACTTTTGCACCGGTGCCGATCTGGTGGAAGTGAAAGGTAAATTGAACGATCCCGCCGCGCTGGACCATTTCATCGCCTTTGGCATGAACAACCTGCGTGCGCTCGAAACCTCCTCCCTCCCTGTCGTGGTGGCAGTGCAGGGGTTGTGTCTGGCCGGCGGGATCGAACTGATGCTGGCATGCGATGTGTGTTTCGCGGCCGAAAGCGCCCAGTTTGGCGATCAGCACGCGCAATTCGGGCTGATTCCCGGTTGGGGTGGCTCGCAGCGGTTGACACGGTTGATGGGGCAGCGCAGGGCGCTCGACCTGATGTTCTCGGCCCGCTGGCTCAAGTCGGACGAGGCCAAAGAGGCCGGATTGGTCAACTACATCGCGCCGGATGCGGACCTGCACAAGTCTGCGCTGGAATACTGCGAGAAAATCGCCACCCGTTCACGTCCCGGCATCGCCGAGATGAAGCGGTTGGCGCGCGAAGGCGCGGACCTTGGTATCGACCAGCAGATGCGGCTTGAGCGCGATGCCGCCGTGCGCGCACTGCCCAGCGATGACGTGGCGGAGGGCCTCGATGCATTCGAGAACCGGCGCGCCCCCGAATTCAAGGCTTGAGGACGAAACATGGATTTCATTTTGAACGACGAACAACGCCAGATTTACGACTATGGCGGCCAGCTGGCGCAGAAGTTCGACAACGATTGCTGGCTGAGACACGCACGCAAGCACGAGTTTCCGCACGAAATGTTCCGCCAGATCGCCGATGACGGCTTCCTCGGCATCATGGTGCCCAAGGAATATGGCGGCGCGGGCCTTGGCATGACCGAAATGGCCCTGTTCATGGAGGGCACCGCCAATCAAGGCATTCCGCTTTTGATGATGGTGGTCGGGCCGACCATGTCGCTGGCCCATATCGCCAGCCACGGGAGCGAGTTCCACAAGAAAGAACTGCTGCCGGCTGCCTGCCGCGGTGATATCCAGTTCTGTTTCGCGATCACCGAACCGGGGGCCGGGTCGAACACGATGAAAGCCACTACGCTGGCCAAGCGTCGAGGCAACCGGTTCAGCCTGTCGGGCGAAAAGACCTTCATCACCGGGGCCGAAGTGGCCGACTACTGCCTCGTGGTGGCGCGGACCAAACCGCATACCGAGGTCAGCCGCAAAACCGACGGCTTTACCCTGTTCGCCGTAGATCTAAAGAAAAAAGGCGTCGACAAGCAGCGGGTGAAGATCTCGATCCCCCTGCCCGAGGAGCAGTGGACACTGTTCTTCGACGATGTGGATCTCGGCCCCGAGGATGTGGTCGGCGAGGTGGACAAAGGGTTCTCGATCCTGTTCGACAGCCTCAACCCCGAGCGTATCATCCTGGCCGCCCTATGCTGTGGCATCGGCCGGTTCGCCCTGAACAAGGGCGTGGCCTATGCCTCCGAGCGCAATGTGTTCGGCCAACCCATCGGTGCGCACCAGGGCGTGCAGCACCCGATGGCCAAGGCGCACACAGCGGTCGAGATGGCCAGCCTGATGACCCGTCGCGCGGCATGGGAGTTCGACAACAAGCTGCCTGCCGGTGCGTCGTCGAACATGGCGAAATATGCCGCCGCCGAAGCCGGGATCGAAGCGGTCGACGCGGCGCTTCAGGCGCATGGTGGATCGGGCTTCACCGAGGATACGGGGCTTTACGAAATGTACCCGCTGGTCCGCCTGCTGCGCACAGCGCCGGTGAACCGCGAACTGTGCCTGAGCTTTATCGGCGAAAAGGTCATGGGCCTGCCACGATCCTATTGATGCCACGGCTTGGAACGGAGAACGACATGCAATTTGGAATGCGCTTCCGGCGGGAAGATGCCGCCGACAAGGTAAATGATCGCTTCTGGCACGCGATCGAGGGCACGCCGCTCGACGAGGTGCGCCGTATTCAGGAAGAGCGGCTGCGCGATCAGATGGCCTATCTCAAGGCAAACTCGACATTCTATCAGGAGAAGTTCGCGAAAGCCGGTGTGGAATTCGACGATATCCGCACCATCGAAGACCTGCAGAAACTGCCCTATACCTACAAGACTGAGATCCGCGAAAGCCTGGCCGCCGAACCGCCGTTCGGCAAACACCGCGCCGCGCCCATGTACGAGATCATCCAGATGCAGGCATCGTCGGGCACGACCGGCAGCCCCTCATATGTGGCCCTGACCGAATCCGACGCCGAAATGTGGCACGAGATGACGGCGCGCTGTTTCTTTGCCAATGGCGTGCGGCCGGGCGACATGGTGCTGCACGCGTTTTCGCTCGCCAAGGGCTTTGTCGGCGGCATCCCCGTGATGCAGGGATTGCAGTACATGGGCACGATCGATGTGCCGGTGGGCGCCGATGGCGGTGCGGAACGGCTGCTGCGCGCCTGCGCCGACACCCGCCCGCGTTGCATGGTCGGCGCCCCGAACTTTGTGCTGCACCTGGCCGAAAAGGCTCCCGAGGTGCTTGGCTGCAAGGCCAGCGAACTGGGTATCGAGCGCGTGATTGTCGGCGGCGAACCCGGCGGCGGCATCCCCGCAATTCGGGCAAAGATCGAAAAGGCCTGGGGTGCGAAATGCACCGAGATGCTGGGCGGCACCGATCTGGGCGTGACATACTGGGCCGAGTGCGACGCCCAGTCGGGTATGCACATGGTCAACATGGATTATGTCCTGACCGAGCTGCTCGACCCGGAGAGCGGCAGGATCATTCCCTGGAAAAAAGGCGCAGAAGGCGAGATGGTCTATACCGCGCTCGGCCGCCAGGCGAGCCCGCTCGTGCGGTTCCGGTCAGGCGATTATATCGAAGTGATCGATACCGAATGCTCCTGCGGCCGCACCGGACCGAAGATCCGCTGCACCGGCCGCACCGACGACATGCTGATCGTGCGCGGGGCCAATGTCTTCCCGTCGGCGATCAACAGCATCATTACCGAAATGGTGCCGGACACCAACGGCGTCATGCGCATCGTGGCCGATTTCGAGGGCCACACCACGCAGGGCGCGCTGACGGTGATTGTCGAACGCGGCCCCGATCGCGATCCGGCCGATGACGTCACCCTCAAAAAGAAAATTGAGCAGCGGCTGCGCGACTCCTTGGTCTTCAAGGCCGACGTTCACCTGGTTGCGGCCGACACTTTCGAAAAACCTGGCGCCGCTAAGGTCGCCTTCGTTCTCAGGAAATATCCAGACCTGCCATGACTAGAAAGAAATCCCTTATCGACAGCGGTTCGGACGACTTCCGCGCCAACGACGTGTCTTACCGCGAAAAGGTCGATGAACTACATGCCCTCCGGCTCTCACAGCGCGTCGGCGGCCCCGAAATGGCGCGCAAACGTCATGTGGACAAAGGCAAAATCCTGCCGCGCGAACGGATCGAACGGCTGATCGACCCGGGCACACCATTTCTGGAACTCGGCGAGTTGGCCGGACTGAATATGCACGAGGGAGTTCCACCCGGCGCCGGCATCATCACCGGTATTGGCGTGATCGAAGGCCGTCAGTGCATGATCATCGCCAATGATGCCACCGTAAAGGGCGGCACCTATTTCGGGATCACCTGCCGCAAACACGTCCGGGCACAGAAAATTGCCTGGAAAAACCGCCTGCCCGTCATCACCCTCGTGGACTCCGGCGGTGCCTTCCTGCCCGATCAGGCCAACCTTTTCCCTGACGAAGGCCAGTTCGGCTCCATCTTTCACCAACAGATCGGCATGTCTGGCGATGGTGTGCCGCAAATCGCCGTGGTCATGGGGCCCTGCACCGCGGGTGGTGCCTATATCCCCGCGCTCTGTGACGAAGTGGTGATCGTGCGCGGTCAGGGCTTTATGTATCTGGGCGGACCGGAATTGACCTTTGCCGCAACCGGCGAAAAGGTCGAAGCCGAAGAACTGGGTGGCGGCAAGATGCATTCGTCCGTCTCCGGTGTGACCGACCATTTGGCCGAAGATGACGCCCACGCTCTGGCCATCACGCGCGAAATTGTCAGCCATCTTGGCGAAAAACCCCAACCCCGCAAGACGCCCGAAGCGCCCCGTGCGCCCGCCTACCCGGTCGAAGAGATTTATGGACTCATCAGCCGCGACCCCAAGGTGCCGACCGACAACCGCGAAATCGTGGCTCGGTTGGTCGATGAGAGCGATTTTCACGAATTCAAACCGCTTTATGGCGACACGATCATGACCGGCTGGGGCCGCATCCACGGCCACGAGGTCGGTATTCTCGCAAATACAGGCGTGCTTTTCGTCGAAGCCGCACTGAAGGCCACGCATTTTATCAATCTCTGCGTGCAGCGTGATATTCCGCTGCTGTTCCTGGCCGATGTGAACGGCTTCATGGTCGGGCGCGAGGTCGAGCAGATGGGCATCGCAAAAGCCGGTGCGAAGATGATCACGGCCATGTCTTCGGCCCGGGTGCCGAAATTCACCATTATCACCGGCGGCTCCTATGGGGCGGGATACCTGGCCATGCTGGGCCGCCCGTTCCAGCCAGATGCGATGTTCGCCTGGCCAACGGGCCGGTCAGCGATCATGGGGCCGGAACAGGCTGCCAGCGTGCTGGCGCAGGTGCGCGCGCAGATCAACGAACGCGAAGGCAAAAGCTGGACCCCCGAGGAGGAGGAAGCCTTCAAGGCACCGATCCGCAAGGAATACGAGGATTTTCAGGGAGCCTATAATTTTGCTTCCAACCTTTGGATCGACAGCGTGATTGAGCCCTGTGAGACCCGTGACGTCATGGCGCTGATGCTGGATGTGACATCGCGCAGACCCAAGGTCGATACCAACTTCGGCGTGTTCAGGATGTGAGGAGCGAACCGTGAAAATCAAAACGCTTCTGATCGCCAACCGCGGCGAAATTGCCTGCCGGATCGCGCGCACCGCGCGGGCCAGCGGTATCACCCCGGTCGGCGTGCATTCGCGAGCCGATGCCAATGGGCTTCATGTGCGCGAGATCGGGCATTCCGTCTGCATCGGTGCCGGACCGGCCTCCGAGAGCTACCTGAAGATCGATGCGGTGATCGACGCCGCGAAATCGGTCGGCGCGGATGCGATCCATCCCGGCTATGGCTTTCTGGCAGAAAACCCCGATTTCGCCCGTGCCGTCGAGGCCGCCGGGATGATCTTCATGGGGCCGACCCCGGACACGCTCGAACGCTTCGGCGACAAGGCCAGCGCCAAGGCGGCGGCCGTGGCCGCAGAAGTTCCGGTGATCTCGGGCGCCGAAGGCGCGCGGTCCGATCCGCAGCAGATTGCCGACGAGGTGCGCGAAATGGGCCTGCCCGTCCTGCTCAAGGCTGTCGGCGGAGGAGGCGGGCGCGGGCAGCGGCTGGTCACCGACGAAACCACGCTGGTCGAGGACATCGAAGGCACGCTGCGCGAAGCAAAATCCACCTTCGGCTCCGAAGGGTTGCTGTTGGAGCGTTTCCTGCCCGAGGCGCGCCATGTCGAAGTGCAGATCGCAGGCGACGGCAAGGGCCATGTGGTGCATCTGTTCGAACGCGATTGCACGCTTCAGCGCCGCCACCAGAAGGTCATCGAGGAAGCCCCGGCCTGGGGTCTGCCCCGGACGCTTATGGACGACATCGCGCGCGACGCGGTGCGCCTTGGTGAAACGCTGGACTATCGCGGTCTGGGCACGGTCGAATTTCTGGTCGCGGGGGACGAGTATTTCTTCCTTGAGGTGAACCCGCGCATTCAGGTGGAACATCCCGTCACCGAAGCGATCACCGGGCTGGACCTTGTCGCGCTTCACCTGCGGATTGCCGAAGGCGCGGGCCTTGGACTGGTGCAGGACGATCTGACGATCAACGGCCACGCGGTCGAGGCGCGGCTTTACGCCGAAGATCCGGCGATGCAATTCGCCCCGTCGACGGGCACGCTCTCCACGCTCAGCCTGCCATCGGGCCTGCGCATCGACAGCGGCGTCGAGGAAGGCGATGCCGTCACGCCCTATTACGATCCGATGATCGCCAAGCTGATCGTGCACGCGCCCGACCGGGAAACCGCATTGGCACGTCTGGCCACGGCGCTTGATCATGTCGCGGTCGAAGGTGTCGAGACCAATCGCGCCTTTCTAACGGCGCTGGCGCGAAACCATGAATTCGAACGGATGCAGGTGCATACCCGCTGGATCGACGGCAGGCTGGATGAGCTGACACAAGCACCCGGACTGACCCGCCCCGATCTTTGGAAAGCGACCGCTGCCATTCTCTTCGTGACCCAGTCGCGCAGCGACACAAACGCCAATCCCTGGACCAATCGTGATGCCTTTACCGGCTGGCGGCTTGGCCTGGGCGGTGATGCGATTGAAGCGGGGCAGCGCGTGACGCTTACCGATTCTGACGAGGTATCCGAAGAACTGCGCATCGGCCCTGTCAAACCGGGCGCCAAGTACACCGTCCATTCGGAAAACGGCGAGGCGCTGACACTGTCGGCATGTGAACTGACCCCGGGCCGTTGGCGTGTCGGCGAAGGCGACACCGTCCATCTGATCGACGCGCGCCTGCACGCGGGCGTGATCGAACTGGACACGCCCGAAGGTCGCCTGGTCTTCCGCCCCGCCGCGCCCCTTGCTTTTGCCGGCGGCGATGCCGCGGCGGACCGCGCCGTGACCTCTCCGCTGACCGGAATGATTGTCGAAATCAAGGTCTCCGATGGTCAGAGCGTGGCCGAAGGCGAAGTGGTCGCGGTCATGGAATCCATGAAACTCGAAATCTCGATCCGGGCGGCCGCGGCCGGAATCGCCAGCAATATATCCGTCTCGAATGGGGACATGGTCGATCGCGGCCAGGTCATCGCCGAGATTCTGCCATCCGAGGAGTGATGAAATGAACGACTTTCCCAAATTCGTAGAATTTCGTGAAGAAGGCCCGCGTGAGGGTTTTCAGATCGAAAAAAAGATTTATCCGGTCGAAGAGCGGATCGAACTGATCGACATGCTGAGCGAAACCGGTCTGAAGCGCATTCAGGTTGGCAGTTTCGTCAGCCCGAAATACGTGCCGCAGATGGCAGACACCGGGGAGTTGTTTCAGCGTATCAAGCGCAAGCCGGGCGTGAAATACACATCGCTGTGGCTGAACGACAAAGGGTTCCGCAAAGCTCTGACCGCGCATGAGGTCGATATCGACCCGCGTCTGCTGTTCTATCCTTCCGAAGCATTCGCAAAGTCGAACAACAATTGTTCCTCGGCGGAGATGCGGGAAAAACAACGCGACTGGGTTCGTATTTACAAGGAAGAAGGATATACGGTCGACGCAGCCTATGTGATGACCGCCTTCGGCTGCAACCTCGAAGGCCCCATCCCCCAAGAACGCATCTTGGACGATTTCCGCTTTATCCTTCAGCTGTGCGAAGAAGAGGACATCCCCGTACCGATCCTTGTGATCGCCGACACAATGGGCTGGGGAAACCCCGAGGCGGTCAAACGAATGATCGGCGCCCTGCGCGAATTGGCGCCCGAGGCGCGCATCGGTATGCACATCCATGACACGCGTGGGCTGGGGATCGCCAACGTTTATGCCGCGCTGTCGATGGGCGTGGACATGTTCGAAAGCTCAGTCGCCGGTCTTGGCGGCTGTCCTTTCGCGGGCCACGGCCACGCGCGGGCCGCAGGAAATGTCTGCACCGAGGATGCAGTATTCCTGTGTCACGAACTCGGCATCGAAACCGGCATTGATCTGGAAAAGCTGATCGCAGCGGCGGTCAAGGCAGAAGAGATCATCGGTGTGCCGCTCATGGGCCGGGTCATGCACACCGGCGGGTTGGACAAATACCGCAAGGCTAGCTGAGGGAGAAAGAGGATGACAAAAGCACTTGACGGAAAGGTGGTTCTGGTCACCGGAGCCGGCGGTGGGATCGGGCGCGACATCGCCTTGATGGCAGCCGCAGAAGGCGCCGCCGTTGTGGTCAACGATCTGGGCGCGTCCCTCAAAGGCACCGGTCAGACCGAAACTGCGGCGCAGAAAGTCGTCGAAGAGATCAGGGCCGCCGGGGGCAACGCGATCGCCGATGGCGGCAACGTCACCGATTCGGACGCCGCGCGCGCGATGGTCGAGGCCGGGGTCAAGGAATTCGGCCGCATCGACGCGGTGGTGAACAACGCCGGCATCCTGCGCGACGGTTACTTCCACAAGATGACCTACGAGGATTTCGACGCGGTGGTGAAGGTCCATCTCTATGGCGCCTTCAACACCAGCCGTGCGGCGGCTGATTATTTCCGCGAACAAGAGGGCGGCGCTCTGGTGCACATGACGTCGACCTCGGGGCTAATCGGCAATCTGGCGCAGGCGAATTACTCGGCGGCAAAGCTGGGCATCGCGGCCTTCTCGAAATCGGTCGCGCTCGACCTGAAACGCTGGAACGTGCGGTCAAACTGCATCGCGCCCTTCGCCTGGAGCCGGATGATCTCGTCTATCAAGACGGACACCCCGGAACAGGTGGCACGGGTCGAAAAGATCAAGGAAATGACACCGGCCAAAGTCGCTCCAATGGCCTGTTTCCTGATGAGCGACCGCGCGGCTGACGTGTCAGGACAAATCTTTGCGGTTCGCAAGAACGAGATCTTCCTGT
Organism: Roseovarius atlanticus; assembly: GCF_001441615.1. GTDB lineage: Bacteria > Pseudomonadota > Alphaproteobacteria > Rhodobacterales > Rhodobacteraceae > Roseovarius > Roseovarius atlanticus. The sequence goes on along the minus strand of NZ_LAXJ01000037.1, from coordinate 3,424 downwards.
TCAACCAGCCCCGCCCGGTGCGGTCGGTTCATTCCGGTGATGGCTGGACCGCCGATGAAATCGCCGAGCGCGCCATTCCCGCGCTCAAATCACAGTTCACGCCGCTCGAAGTTTCGGCGGATGTCTTTTCGTGGGATCCGGTTTGATGGGAAAACGCAAAGAAAAAATCAGCTCCGACATTGCCTGGAGCACCTCTGACAAGATCTGCGTGCGCGGTCTTGACCTGCCCAACGAGATCCTGGGCCACATGAACCTCGGCGATCTGGCGTTTCTGCAGTTGACGGGTCGCAAGGCCACACCCGAGGAAAGCCGGGTGTTCAACGCCATCGTCATTACCTTGGTCGAACATGGCATCACGCCTTCGGCCCTGGCGGCGCGGATGACTTACATGGGGGCGCCGGAATCGCTTCAGGCGGCTGTGGCGGCTGGCTTGTGTGGGCTGGGCACCGTCTTTGTCGGTTCTATGGAAGGTGCCTCGAAAATGCTTTACGAGGCACTGCCACAGGACAAGTTGGGCACCGGTGTCGATCTGGATGCGCTGGCCGTCGAGACGGTGGAAAAATTCCGCGCCCGCAAGATAATCGTGCCAGGGCTCGGACATCCGGTGCACAAGCCGGTCGATCCGCGCACACCTCGCCTGTTCCAGATTGCTGCCGAGAACGGCAAGTCCGGTGACTACATCGAGTTGGTCCAGAAAATTCAGGCCGTTGCCGAAGAAAAATCGGGTAAGATGCTGCCGATTAACGCCACGGGGGCGATCGGAGCGATCTGCTGTGAATTTGGCTTCCCCTGGAAGATCGTGCGGGGCTTTGGCGTCATGGCACGCGCCATCGGTCTGGTCGGTCATATCCTCGAAGAGAGCGAAAACCCGATTTCCTATGAGCTTTGGCAGCGTGCCGAGCAGGAAATTCTTGAAACGTCGGGTCCGGGAGCGAGATAACCGATGCAGACGTCAGCCCCAGACACTCACACCGATCTGCGCGACGCCTTGCGCGCACTTTGCGCGCAGTTTCCGCCGGAATATCATCGCAAGTTCGGCGAAAACGAAACCTACCCCGAGGAATTCGTCGATGCGCTGACCCGCGAGGGCTGGCTCGCCGCGATGATCCCAGAGGAATACGGTGGCTCGGGTCTGGGGTTGACGGAAGCCTCGATCATCATGGAGGAGGTGAACCGCTGCGGCGGAAACGCGGGCCATTGCCACGGGCAGATGTATAACATGGGCACGCTTCTGCGACATGGTTCGGATGAGCAAAAGCAGAAATACCTGCCCGGTATTGCCAGCGGCGCGTTGCGCCTGCAATCCATGGCCGTGACCGAACCGACAACCGGGACCGACACCACCAAACTGAAGACCACCGCGGTCAAGAAGGGTGACCGGTATGAGATCAATGGCCAGAAGGTCTGGATCAGCCGTATCCAGCATTCTGACCTGATGATCCTGCTGGCACGCACCACGCCGCTGGACGAGGTCAAGAAAAAGTCGCAGGGCCTGTCGATCTTTATGGTCGATTTGAAAGAGGCAATCGGCAACGGGATGGAAGTCCGCCCAATCGCCAATATGCCCGGCCACGAAACCAATGAAGTGTTTTTCGACAACCTGGAAATCCCCGCCGAGAACCTGATCGGCACCGAGGGGCGTGGGTTCTACCATATTCTTGACGGGCTGAACGCCGAACGGACCCTGATTGCGGCGGAATGTATCGGTGATGGATACTGGTTCGTTGACAAGGCCCGCGCCTATGCCGGTGACCGCGTGGTCTTTGACCGTCCTATCGGCCAGAACCAAGGCGTGCAATTCCCTATCGCCAGGTCCTATGTGAACGTCGAGGCCGCCAATCTGATGCGCTTTGAAGCCTGCAGGCGCTTCGATGCCGGGCTGGATTGCGGAGCGCAGGCGAATATGGCCAAGCTGCTGGCCTCTGAGGCCAGCTGGGAAGCGGCCAATGCCTGCATCCAGACCCATGGCGGCTTCGGTTTCGCACGGGAATACGATGTCGAGCGCAAGTTCCGCGAGGCCCGGCTGTATCAGGTGGCCCCGATCTCGACCAACCTGATCCTGTCCTATGTCGGCGAACATATCCTCGGCATGCCGCGATCCTTCTGAAGACCAGAAACATGGGTGAGATTGAACTTGACGCGCTGGCGCCCTGGATGGGACGCACCGAGACTAAGGAAGATGTTCTGACGCAGGGGCTGATCGACAAATTCCGCGCCACGCTCGATCCGCATCTTTGGGACGGAGCGGGCGGTGTCCCGCTGGGGATACATTGGTGCATTGCCCTTGATACCGTGCCAGCTGCCGCCCTGTCAGAAGACGGCCATGCCGCGAGGGGTGGATTTTTGCCCCCTGTTCCGCTGCCCGCCCGCATGTGGGCTGGCGGCGATGTTACGCATATCGCGCCGCTAAAAATCGGCGAAACCATCACCCGACGCTCTTCGATCAGGAATATTGTGGCCAAGCAGGGCCGTAGTGGACCATTGGTCTTTGTGACCGTCGAACATGAGTATCTGAGTGGCAACCGGCTTTGTATCCGGGAGCAGCAATCGATTGTCTATCGCGAGATTTCCACCCCCCGCACGGGCGAGAGCGCACCTGACGCGGGTGACCCCACCACGCTCAGATTGACCCTGACACCGGATCCTGTTCTTCTGTTTCGCTATTCGGCGCTGACGTTCAATGCCCATCGCATTCACTATGACCGCATCTACGCCACCGAAACCGAAGCCTATTCCGGACTTGTCGTGCATGGCCCATTGCAGGCCACGCTGCTTCTGAATCTGGCGGCGGATGCGTTGAAAACATCACCCTACCGGTTTTCGTTCCGCGGTCTCGCGCCCCTCACCCTGCCCTGCGAATTGCAACTGCACAATGAAGAGACCGGTACCTCCGGGACAGTCTGGTGTCAGGATCAAAAAGGTCTTCGAAGCTTTTCCGCAGAGTACGCGGCTGTCTGATCGGTTTTCTTCGGTAGCGAATTCACTTGTTGACCAAATTTTCTAACATCTGTTAGGCTTCGCGGAGAGACTTGGTAAATAAACCAGGCAAACCTCTGAGTTAAGAGGTGGGAGGAGGAACAATGCGAGGAAAACTCGTAACCAACAAAAAAACCGTGCGGTCAGGCTATGCGCGCCTCCATTAAGTGTAGTGGAAAGGCACGGGCCGCAACATGACCACGAATAACGGGCACGTATCCTCACCGCTTGCGGTGCGTGGTGCAACTTTGAAATTTGGCGGTGTGACCGCGCTCGACGATGTGAGCATCTCCGTGGCCTACGATGAATTGCTTGCAATTATCGGACCGAACGGAGCCGGAAAAACATCACTTCTGAACGTGACTGCGGGCTTCTACCGTCCGCAGAAGGGCCGTGTCGAATTGCCCGGAGGGGACGATAGTGTCCCGGGGGATGGTGTAAGAGCGCT
>NZ_LAXJ01000036.1 GCF_001441615.1 Roseovarius atlanticus | reverse complement strand
CTTTAGGGTTGTAATACGGTTCCTCATAAGATATGCGTCCGGCGAGGGCCGCCTGATCACGGGTTTGGATTTCAGCTACGGGTCTGAACCTATGACAGACCATAGCTTCATGCCCCAAGTGGAAGTTCTTTCGGTCACGGATACTGGTCGGCGCCGTCGATGGACGGATGCGGAGAAGCTCCGGATCGTAGAGGAGAGTTATTCGGCACCGCGGATGGCCGCGGCGACACGCCATCTCTCGTTCGCTGCTGACGCGATGGCGGCGGGAAGCACGCCAAGGGCGGCTGTCGGCGCCGGAATCCGCGATGCATTGCGCCAGTGGCGATCACAGCGAACGCGGATCAGCGAGTTGAGACCGAGCGCGGCGATGCGCGCTCTGACCGCTTCGAGATCATCTTGCAGAACGGACTACGACTGCTTGCTGACGCCTCGCTCGACGCGTCGGCTCTTACACGACTTGTGCAGATCCTGGAGCGGGCATGATCGCGTTTCCGGCCGGGGTGCGGGTCTGGATCGCGGGCGGAGTCACCGACATGCGCCGCGGCATGAACACTCTCGCGCTTCAGGTTCAGCAGGGGCTCGGACGCGATCCCCACGCCGGCGAGATCTTCTGTTTGCGTGGGCGCAAGGGCGACCTGGTTAAGCTGCTCTGGCGCGATGGTGTGGGCATGTCGCTCTATACCAAGCGGTTGGAAGCGGGCAAATTCATCTGGCCCGTCAGCCGCAGCGGCGAAGCGGTGCAGGTCTCGGCAGCCCAGCTCGGGTATCTTCTCGAAGGGATCGATTGGCGCAACCCGCGCTGGACGCAACGCCCTGCAAAGGCCGGATAAATCAGCCTCACAGACCTTATTTACATGGGCTTTTCGGGCGCTACGTGGTAGGTTTTGGCCATGCCGGATGCCGCTTCCGAGATCGCCAGATTGCGTGCCGCGCTCGCGGCATCGGAGGCCCGTGCGGAGGCCGCCGAGAGCGAGCTGGTGCAGGCCCGCGCGGTGGTCGCGACCTCCGAGGCGATGATCAAGCATCTCAGGCTCGAGATCGCCAAGCTGCGGCGGGAGCAATACGACCATAGCTCGGAGCGCCGGGCTCGCCTGATTGATCAGGTGGAGTTGCAGCTCGAGGAACTCGAGGCGGCCGCCACCGAGGATGAACTCGCTGCGGAGACTGCGGCACTGCCCATGCGCGGAAACTGGCCGTCATCATGCATCGGATGTGGATAGACGGCACAGAGTTCAAATCCGACTGACAGAGAACCAAAACCAGAGCTTCCGCAAGGAAGGCGGCCCTGAAGGGACGTGGTGAGGGAAAAGCCGACAGAAATCCTGACTTGAATATGAAGTCGCAACGGAGATGAGCTTTCCTGCGTCAGAGCCAACCGCATCATGTGAGTGCAATGGATAGTGCCCCGGGGGAATGGATAGTGCCCCGGGGGATGGTGTAAGAGCGCCGACCTTCGGGTAGGCCCGAGTCCTGATCAGGACGCCACGGCGGGCAGCCTGACGTTGGGATTGTCGTTGACGCGCGCGAGGGTTTCAAGATGTCGTCATGGGGCGGCCTGGACGGGATGGGTCGTCACCCTGTGCAACAACGGAAAAAGACGACATGAAAGCATTCATCGGCATCGACGTATCGCTGGCAAGTTCGGCGTTCTGCATCCTCGACGAACACGGACAGATCCTGAAGCGGGCGCAGGTGGCCAGCGAACCGGAGGCCTTTGTCGCCTTCTTGGGCGGCCTGCCATGGTCCATCGCGGCGATCGGCCTTGAGGCCGGCCCGCTGTCGCAATGGCTGCACCATGGCCTTGCCGCGGCGGGCTTCGATCCGGTCCTGATGGAGACGCGGCAGGTCAAGGCGGTCCTGAAGGCGATGCCCGTCAAAACCGATCGCCGCGATGCGGAAGGCATCGCCCAGCTGCTCCGCATTTGCTGGTTCCGACCCGTCCACTGCAAGTCTGTCTCGGCCCAGGAACTTCGCGCCCTGCTCGGCGCGCGCAGGTCGGTGCAGAAGGCGCTGCTGGATATCGAGCAGTCGCTACGTGGCGTGCTCCGCAACTTCGGTCTGAAGGTGGGCCGGGTGGGCCGGAGTCAATACGAGGCGCGGGTTCGCGAACTGGTCCAGGGCAACGACATGCTGGAGGCCGCGGCCACGGCGATCCTGAGCGCACGCACGGCGCTGCGGCGGGATCTGGCCGCCCTCGAACACCGACTGCGTGATCTCGCACGGCAGGACGAGGTCTGCCGGCGGATGATGACCATGCCCGGTGTCGGGGCGTTGGTCGCGCTGACCGTGCGGGCGGCAATCGATGATCCGGCCCGATTCCGTTCGTCGCGCGATGTCGGGCCGTGGGCCGGCCTGACTCCGCGACGAGACCAGTCCGGGGAGCGCGACGTTATGAGCCATATCACCAAGGCGGGCGATGCCACACTGCGGACGGTCCTCTTCAACGCAGCGACGGTGATGATGTATCGGGCGAGACCCTGCTGGCTAAAAGCTTGGAGCCTGCAGGTGGCCCGGCGTCGCGGGCAAAAGCGGGCCACGGTCGCTCTCGCGCGGCGCATTGGCGTGGTGCTCCACCGCATGTGGATGGACGGCACAGATTTTCGCATGACCCGGGATGGGGAAGCTGTCGCAGCCTGGCGGTAGAGGGCTGAGGGATCATCGAACGGACGAGGAGGTTCTTTCTGACGGTGCAGCGATTGCACCCAGGCTATGACCCTACCGGGACGCGGTTCCTGAGAACGCCGGATATGAGCCGGCAGCCGGACATCCGTCCGAGCGCGTTTTCAAGATGGGCTCTCAGGAACCGATCTAACCGACATCATGTAGGCGGCCTCGCGCCGACCACGGACGGAAGCATGACACCGGTGCGGACACGAGCCAGTGGCACAATTGCAGTACCGGATGACGACCCGCATGAGCAGGCAATCCGGCGCGGGCGCTGCTCCCATGTCTGCGGTCTCCGCAGCGCCCGCGCCTGACGTTCTGCGAGCCGCCATAGGTTCCGCGGATGGATCGGCACGGGCTTTTTTGAATTGACGACCATGCCCCCATGACGG
>NZ_LAXJ01000035.1 GCF_001441615.1 Roseovarius atlanticus | reverse complement strand
TGACGTTGGGATTGTCGTTCACGCGCGCGAGGGTTTCAAGGCTCATGTATCTGCGCGCCACGATCCATTCGTCATTGGTTTCGAGCATGATCGCCCCGACAAGCCGGATGATGGCGTCATCGTTGGGAAAGATGCCTACCACATCGGTGCGCCGCTTGATCTCGCGGTTCACCCTCTCCAGCGGGTTCGTTGAGGCGATCTGAGTCCAGTGCTCGCGTGGGAAGTCCATGTAGGCGAGCACGTCGTCGCGCGAGGCGTCCATGAAGGTGCCGAGCTT
>NZ_LAXJ01000034.1 GCF_001441615.1 Roseovarius atlanticus | reverse complement strand
GGTGTCGAAGATCCTCGAGTGATCTGAGGCGCTGCGCTGTCCCGGACCTGATCCGGGAGCTCTGTGAACATTGGAAAGGGCGTCCGCCACGGGCGCCCTTTTCGTTTGTGCGCGGCCTTCCCATTTTCCGCGCGGAGTGAGATCAAGGCGCATGACACATCCCTTTCCCGACCCCGACACGCGCAATCCGCTGATCCTGCCCGATGGATCCGCCCATGCCGGCACCGTCTTTCTGAAAGCGGTGATCGACCATCCGCGGTTCATCGTCGGCGATTACAGCTATGCCAGTGCCACGCATCCGCCCGAAGACTGGGCGACGCATCTTGCGCCGTATCTGTTTCCGGTGTCGGACGAAAAGCTGGCGCTGGGCAAATTCTGCCAGATCGCGGACGGGGTGGTTTTCATTACCGCCTCGGCCAATCACCGGCGCGACGGGTTCTCGACATATCCCTTTGCCGTGTTCGACCACGCGACGGCGGCGGGCCGGCCCAGCCTGCCGGAGTGGTCCGGGCCGGACACGGTGCTGGGGCACGATGTCTGGCTGGGCAAGGATGCGCGGGTCCTGCCGGGGGCGCGGCTGGGCAATGGCGTGATCGTCAGCGCGGGGGCCGTGGTGCGGGGCGCCGTGCCGGATTACGCGGTGGTGGCCGGCAACCCGGCGCGGGTTGTGAAGATGCGGTTCGACGCGAAAACCATTGCCCGGCTGAACGCTCTGGCGTGGTGGGACTGGCCCATCGAGCACATCCTGGAGCATGAGGCGGCGATCTGCGGCGCGGATATGGAAGCGCTGGAGCGGGCTGTGCCGTAACGGCGAATGCTGGATCCCATGAGGCAATCCGCCACAGAGCGGGCAGCGCCCGCTGTAAAGCTGTTTCGAGACGCCCCGGACGTGGTGCCAGATCGCAGTGGTGCGGGAAATTGTCATGAAATCAAGACACAGGCCGTGTTTCTGCGGATGCAGCACCTGCGCGGCATACCGTTGTATTCCGTTAACGCATTGAAATATTGACATTTTTCGAGCTTACTTCACATTGTTTGAGTGTGGAGGAGCACAGCTTGGATCAAGTGAACCTGTCAGCTTGGGAAGGCCGGACGGAAACGCGGGAGGGCGTGATCGCCCCCGCGCAGGCGGCACAGATTCATGCGACCATTGGAGATCCGGCGCAGGAGGTGCCGAAGACGGGCGAGGCGATGCCGCCACTGTGGCACTGGTGTGCTTTCCCGCCTGTCTGCCCGCTGGACGACCTGGCGGCGGACGGGCATCCGAAACTGGGTGGGTTCCTACCGCCGGTGTCTTTAGGGCGACGGATGTGGGCCGGGGGACAGCTGCGCTTTGGGGCACCGCTGCGTGTCGGTGTGCCGTTTGGCTGCCGGTCGACGATTGCGGGCGTGACCGAGAAGGAGGGCAAGACCGGGCGCATGGTCTTTGTCTCGGTCGATCATGAACTGAGCGCGGAAGGCGCGGTGGTGATCGAGGAGCGGCAGGACATCGTTTACCTGGACCTGCCGACCGAGTTTCGCCCGCCGGCGAAACAGCCGATGCCGGAGGAGACGGTCGGACGCTGGACCCAGCCTGTCAACGAGGCGCTGCTGTTCCGGTTCTCGGCCATCACCTTCAACGCGCATCGGATCCACTACGATCTGCCCTATGCAAGCGAGGTCGAGCACTATCCGGGCCTTGTCGTTCATGGCCCGATGCAGGCCGCTTGGCTGATGCGGGCGGCGACCGAAGTGACGGGGCGGGCGCCTGACAGTTTCACGTTCCGGGGGGTGCATCCGATGCTGCTGATCCCCGGCGAGAGCGAGGACATGACGATTGCCGCCTGCGCGTCGGAGGAGGCGCGCGGGCTGACACTGCACACCGGACAGGCCGGACATCGATGCATGCAGGCCACCGCCACATGGGAGGAAACCACATGAACAAGATCCTGAAAGGCATGAGGGTGGTCGAGGGGTCCGCGTTTGTCGCGGTGCCGCTGGCGGGGATGACGCTGGCGCAGATGGGGGCCGAGGTGATCCGGTTCGACCGTCTGGAGGGGGGCCTGGATTACGGGCGCTGGCCGCTGGCGCCGGATGGGCAAAGCCTGTTCTGGGCGGGGCTGAACAAGGGCAAGAAATCGGTCGCGGTGAACATGCGGTCGCGTGAGGGGCGCGAGTTGATCAGCCGGATCATCACGGCGCCGGGGCCGGATGCGGGGATGTTCCTGACCAATCTGAGGGTCCGGGGCTGGATGGACTATGCGACCCTGAGCAAGAAGCGCAAAGACCTGGTGATGGTCAGCCTGCTGGGCGACCGCGAGGGGCGGCCGCAGGTGGATTACACGGTGAACCCGGCCATCGGCGTGCCGCACATGACCGGGCCGGAGGGGCACGCGGATCCAGTGGCGAGTGCCCTGCCGGCCTGGGACCTGATTGCCGGGAACCTTGCGGTGTCCAGCCTGTTGGCGGCCGAACGGCACAGGCTGCGCCATGGCGCGGGGCAGGAGGTTGTCCTGACGCTGAAGGATGTCGCGGCGGCGACGATGGCGCATCTGGGGCTCGTCGGCGACGTGCACGTCAACGACAACGAGCGGGCCAAGTCGGGCAATGCGCTGTATGGCGCGTATGGGCAGGATTTCGTCTGTGCCTGCGGCGGGCGCGTGATGGTGATCGGGCTGACCCAGCGTCAATGGGAAGGGCTGGTGAAGGCCACGGGCACTGGCGACCAAATGAAGCTTCTGGCCAAACGGCATAACGTGGACATGAGCGACGAGGGCGTGCGCTGGACGCTGCGCCACGAGATCACCGCGATCCTTGCGCCGTGGTTCGCGGAACGGCGGATCGAGGACTTCGCCGGGGATTTCAACGCGATGGGTCTGACGTGGTCGGTGTTCCGCAGCACGCGGGAAGCGGTGCGCGAAGATCCGGATTTCAGCGAGGCGAACCCGATGTTCTCGATGATCGAGCAACCGGGCATCGGGCGCTTTCCTGTGCCGGGGCACCCGGCGGCTTTCGGCAGCCACGGGCGCGTGCGGCCCGCGCCGGCGCCCGCGCTGGGCGCGAATACCGAGGAAGTGCTGGGCGACGTGGCGCGGCTGAGCGATACGGAAATCTCCAGGCTCTTCGACGACGGGATCGTGGCAAGCCCGGACCATCGCAAGAAATCCGCCGCCTGAGGGCCAGGGCGCGAACCGAAAAAATCCGTGCGGGCGGCGGGAAAGGGGACTTGATTCCGCCGCCCATGTGCCGTACCTGAGGCGTCGGCCTTAGGGGTATAGCTCAGCTGGTAGAGCGACGGTCTCCAAAACCGTAGGTCGCGGGTTCGAGCCCTGCTGCCCCTGCCATTTCCCGACATGGTACCGCAGCTTTGCAACACCGCGCCGTGCGTTCTGCGCGGCGAGACGCAAGTGCTGTCGGTCGATCTCATCACAAAATTAACCCTGTCGTGTCGCAATGTTACCTCATTCACCCTGCAATTGTATTGAAAGTGGCTGAAAATTGTTAACGAAGGGACGTAACCCATGAAAATCATGGTCGTGGACGATGAAGAAATCATCATTGCGCTGCTTACGGAACACCTGAAAGAGATGGGATTCGACGATGTCACCACGGCGGCATCGGGCGAAGAGGCGTTGGAGATCATCGCTGCGCAGGAGGACCCGTTCGACTGCTTCCTGTTGGACATCAAGATGCGCGGCATGGATGGAATCGAGCTGTGTTCGCGGATCCGCGATATGTCGTTGTACCGGATCGCGCCGATCATCATGATCACTTCGGCCGCCGCGAAGCTGCACATGCACGAGGCCTTCGATGCCGGCGCGACGGATTACATGATGAAGCCGATCGAGCATATCGACCTGCGGGTGCGCATCCAGATCGCGATGCTGCTGGTCGAGACGCTGAAGAGCGAGGCGGAGAGCCGGCTTGCGCTGAAATCCGCGCTGCTGGCGTCACCCAAAGCGGGGAAGTTCGACCCCTCGATGCGCATCACCTATTCGAACGTACCCAACATGCGCGACTATTTTCAGCTGGAGAACAGGCTGCTGCGGCTGAGCGAGGGCACCTATGCGATGACGCTGCTGTCGATCGAGATCGAAGGGATCGAAAATGTGGGCGCGCGGCTGGGCCAAAGCGAGTTTCTTAACATCGTGGAGGCAGTGGCGCAGATCGTCGGGAAGACCCTGCCGGCCAGCGGTGCCTCACTGTCTTATGTGGGGTATGGCAAGTTCATCTGTCTTGTCGTGGTGCGGAACCACATCGTGCCGAACCTGTTGCAGGCACGTATTCGCGATGCATTCCAATGCTACGTATCCTCGCAGAAGGTGCTGAAGCCCGATGAACTGGTGCTGAATGTGGCCGCTTTGTCGAGCAAACGAATGTTGGCCCCCGATATCGCCATCAGCCTGGTCCGGCGGTTCGTCGGCAGCCTGGGAACGAGCGAGGACAGGCTGTTGCCGCCAATCTCGAAGGTGCAGGACCGGATCTTTCGCAGGAGCATCGGCCCCAATCCCAAGGTCACGTGACCGGTTTCCAATACGCCCGCCCCGCCATGCAGAGGCGCGGAGCGGGCGGCGCTGTCGCGGTAGTGAATCGAGCGAAAAGGGCTCAGCCCTAGCGTGTTCGCGCCAAATTGCTGACTCGGTATCGTCAATTTTTGGCCGCATTTCAGCCCTAGCATCACCATGAATCGCGATGTGGACCTTTGGGGAAGGGACACGCTGCGGTCACCGCGTGGGGGCGTGGAACCGTGAATGAGTGCTGCCATGACCATGACAGATATGCGCCGTCCGGCGCTTCGGAACGATCTTTACATCCGCAGCGAAGAGTTGCCGGGCGAGCCGGTGGTGGATGCGGAAGAGACGCAGGACATAGACCGCAATGCCGATGAGCTTGTCCGGCAGCTGCTGATCGAGGAAAAGCGCGCGACGTTGCCCCAGCGGCTGCCGGATATTGCGCCGCAGGAAGAGGTTGTGACCTATGATGCGGCCACACCGGACGAAAAACCTGAACCGGCGCGGGAATCGATTGCGCAGATCCTGAAGGCCGAACGGGCCGTCACGCCCGCAAAGACGACGCGTCGCCGGGGGTGGTTGCGCCTGCCGCGCGTGCGCCTGCCGCGGCTGACATTGCGCCGGAATTCTGTCGCGGACAAACGGCAGAACGCGACCGCGTCGGCGCCTGCAAACGGCGCTGCGATGCCGTTGCACGCGCGTGTGACCCGGCGCCTGCCGGAGTGGCTGCGCAATTACCGTCCGACGAAAAAGCATGTGGCGTGGGCCGTGGTCGCTGGTCTTGTGATCTATCGGCCGCTGATGGTGCCGCTGGTGGTGCTGCTGCTGGTATGGCTGGTGCTGATCGCCTACCTGACGCTGGGTCCCGACCGCTGGGGCGAGATTATCGGCGGGGCGTGGCAGCGGCTGCATAGCCGCAAGCCGGAACTGGCCGAGCGGGTGCGACAACGGGCCGACCGCTTTGCCGAAAGGTTCGACCGGGTGCTGGACTGGTTGCCGGATGCCTGGGCCGAGCGACTGGCGCTGCCGGATTTCTCGGGTGCGGATCCGTCGGACGACGATCGGCCCGACCCGTTCGACCGGCTAGCCGCCGAAGCGCGTCAGACCTGACAGTTCGCCGCGGGGCGGGAGTGCCACAGCAAGAGCACCGAGATCGTCGCGGGCGGTCTCGGCTCTTGAATTCATGCTGCGCGCGGCGTATGTCGCGCGTCACGAGGTTTCCAACGTAGAAAGACGCGCACCGATGGCCGTTACAAATCCGCTTCAGTTCATTCAGCAGGTCCGCGCGGAAGTGGCCAAGGTCGTCTGGCCGACCCGCCGCGAGGTTCTGCTGACCACGGTCATGGTGTTCATCATGGCGGCGCTGACCGCGGTTTTCTTTGCGCTGGTGGACCTTGCGATCCGCAGTGGCCTTGAGGGTCTGCTTGGCCTGTTCGGATAAGCCTCGCGGATTTTGACGCTTGAGCCTTGAAATGAAGGGCAAAGAGCGGTAACTGACCCGAAATTCCAGCAGCGCGCGGCGATTCGAGCCCGCGCGCTGATTTGTTTCTGGAAGGTACTTTGGGCCGCAAACGGCCTATAGAATATGAACTTTCCGGGTGGGACCCGGGCAAAGAGGGATGGTGCTCAGCATGGCGAAACGGTGGTATTCGGTCAGCGTTCTTTCCAATTTCGAAAAGAAGATCGCAGAGCAGATCCGGCAATCCGTGGCCGAACAGGGCCTTGAGGAAGATATCGACGAGGTTCTGGTGCCAACCGAAGAGGTCATCGAGGTGCGCCGGGGCAAGAAGGTGACCGCCGAGCGGCGCTTTATGCCCGGGTACGTGCTGGTGCACATGGAAATGTCCGACCAGGGCTATCACCTGATCAACTCGATCAACCGCGTCACCGGGTTTCTGGGGCCTCAGGGCCGCCCGATGCCGATGCGCGACGCGGAAGTGAACCAGATCCTGAACCGCGTGCAGGAAGGCGAGGACGCGCCGAAGCTGCTGATCAGCTTCGAAGTGGGCGAGAAGGTCAAGGTCAACGACGGCCCGTTCGAGGATTTCGACGGCATGGTCGAGGAAGTGGACGACGACAACCAGCGCCTGAAGGTGACGGTTTCGATCTTCGGTCGCGAAACCCCGGTCGAGCTGGAATTCACGCAGGTGACCAAGCAGGGCTGACACAGGCCAGTTAAACAAACAGACGATTTCGCGGCTGCGCATATTGCGCGGCCGTTTTCGTTGGGGGAGACTGGGTACGGTTCTGATCTTCCCGGAGACCTGCATGATATCTCTTCGATTATGGTCGATACCGTTTGCGGTCTTGCTGTGGAGCCCGAACGCGGCAGAGGCGCGGATGAGCGCGACGGAGCGGCAACTGGCGGTATTCGATTGCCAGTCGGGCGACGATGCAGCCTGTGCCGCGCTGGTGGCCAGCCATCCGCATTACAATGATGCCGGCATGGTTTCCGAGACATACGAGCGCCACTACGCCGCCGCGCTGGCGGAGGCATCCGCGGGGTGCGACGCAGGCGGACGGGAGGCGTGCACCGACTATGCGTCGCTGGTGCATGTGCGGGAGGGCACGGATGCGCCCGAAGTTTACGCGCTATGGGCCGCAGGATGCGATGCCGGCGACGGGTTTGCCTGCGCCTTGCTGTCGGACCTGAACTTCTCCCTGATTGGTTTTTCCGGCACGTCCTACGAGGCGTTCTACGCCGAGCAAGTGGAAGGGTGCGCGACAGGCGACGTGACGGCCTGCATATCGCAGTCGCGCCTGAACGTGCTGGTGCCGCAGGCGGTGCCGGACCGGACAATCTGGTTCGATCAGTTGCGCCGGCTTTGCGACGACGAAGGTGTGGCGCGGGCCTGTGTGCTGTTGTCTTACATCCAGAGCTACGACGGCGCCGAGGAGTACGCCGTGTTCGATCCCGGGTTTCCGGACGAGGTGGAAAACAAGCAGCGCTATGCGCTTTGGGACGCCGAGAAAGCCTGTGAGCTGGGCAATCCGGTGGGGTGCTACAACGCCGGATTGGCCTATGACGAGGGCCAGGCCGTCATGGAGAGCTGGAAGCGGGCGCAGCAATATTACGTGCGGGCGTGTCACGGCGGGTTCCGCCGTGGATGCGACGAGATCAACCACGAAACCTACTGGAGGCCGACAGATAGCTTGCAGGCCATGAAGAAGGCCTGTGCCGAAGGGGATTTCAGCGCCTGCCACTTTTCCGCGGTCAAGAGTTTTGCACCGGTGACAGTCAACCCGTCGACCGACGCAGATATCGCGCGGATGACGGCATTTCGCACGGAATTGAAGGGCATCTGTCAAATGGGCTGGGTGCGGGGCTGCGCGGATCTGGCGACCCTTGCGCGCGCAGGCAAGGACCTGGCAGAGGCTGCGCGCTATGCCTGGGCATCCTGCGCGCTGTCGGAGGGCATGGGCTGTCTTGTGCTGGGCAACATCCTGAAGTTGGACCGTGGCACGCCGGAGACGGAGCGTCAGGCGGTTTGGTACCACCAGCGCGGCTGTGAGCTGCGCGCGTGGATCGCCTGTAACAATCTTGGCGATTCGTACGAGCATGGGCGCGGCGTTGCAGCGGATACGGGGCAGGCGGCGCGGTACTACGTGATTGCGTGCAACAACGAGGTCGCGCTTGGCTGCCGCAACATGGCACAATTGCAAGAGGCACGGGCGCCGGAAGAGGCAGCCATCTACCGCGAACGGGCCTGCGCGCTGAACGCGCGCTATTGCCGCGAAGAATAGCCCGGTCGGCAAGGCGGGGGCTTGTCAAACGTCTAGAGAGGGTGTACGCGGCGCGCTCGTACCTTTGCCCGGATTGGGCCGGGGTGCATTCCATGTGGGAGGCGCGGCGGTCGCGACCGATCAGACCTGACCACATCAACATAGGCCAAGGGACGCGTCCCAAGGCTGTTTGAAAAGGAGAAGGCCAATGGCCAAGAAACTTGCCGGCACCATGAAGCTTCAGGTGCCTGCCGGACAAGCGAACCCGTCACCGCCGGTTGGTCCGGCGCTGGGTCAGCGCGGCATCAACATCATGGAATTCTGCAAGGCGTTCAACGCCAAGACGCAGGAGATGGAGCCCGGTGCGCCGTGCCCGACCGTGATCACCTACTACCAGGACAAGTCCTTTGAAATGGACATCAAGACGCCGCCGGCGTCCTATTACCTGAAGAAGGCCGCCAAACTGAAGTCTGGCTCCAAGACCCCGGGCCGCGAAAGCGTGGCCACGGTGAGCCCCAAGCAGCTGCGCGAGATCGCGGAAGCCAAGTGGAGAGACCTGAACGCGAACGACGTCGAGGCCGCGATGAAGATCATCGCCGGGTCCGCGCGGTCCATGGGCATCGAGGTGAAGTAAGATGGCGAAACTTGGAAAACGTACCCGCGCCGCCCGCGAAGCCTTTGCGGACAAGCACAACGTGACGGTCGAAGAGGCTGTTGCCCTGGTCAAGAACCACGCCAGCGCGAAGTTCGACGAGACCGTCGAGATTGCCGTGAACCTGGGTGTGAACCCGCGTCACGCCGACCAGATGGTCCGTGGCGTCGTCGGCCTGCCCAACGGCACCGGCAAGGACGTGCGCGTTGCCGTCTTCGCCCGTGGCGCGAAGGCGGACGAAGCACAGGAAGCCGGGGCCGATATCGTCGGCGCCGAGGATCTGATGGAAACCATCCAGGGCGGCGAGATCAATTTTGACCGCTGCATCGCGACCCCGGACATGATGCCCATCGTGGGCCGTCTGGGCAAGGTGCTGGGCCCGCGCAACCTTATGCCGAACCCCAAGGTCGGCACGGTGACGATGGACGTGGCCGACGCCGTGAAAGCCGCCAAAGGCGGTGAAGTGCAGTTCAAGGTCGAAAAGGCCGGTGTGGTGCACGCAGGCATCGGCAAGGCGTCCTTCGACGAGGGCAAGCTGGTCGAGAACGTGCGCGCCTTCATCGACGCTGTGCAGAAGGCCAAGCCGTCGGGCGCGAAAGGCACCTACATGAAGAAGGTGGCGCTGAGCTCGACCATGGGTCCGGGCGTCAGCATCGCGATCGAAAGCGCCGTGACCGAGTAAGCCGGTTCCGCATCGAGATTGAAAAGGCCCCCGGCATGATCGGGGGCCTTTTTTCATTGTGCGGGTTGTGTGGCGGGTGTCACGCGCGGGCTGCGGCACCGCCTTCGTCCCAATCGTCCCAGCCGGGAAAGTGCAGCGGCGTGTCTTTGTCGAGGTTGGACAGGCGCTTGCCCCAGGCATCGAGATTGTGCTTGAGCCGTGCTTCCAGGCTGCCCTTGCCTTCGTAGCTGTAGCCATGCCCCTGTACCCCGTAAGAGATGAACGGCGGCAAAACGGTAAAGCCCATGTAGTGCAGTGAGTATTGCACGGGCCACAGCATCACGTCGAAGTCGCCGCCCCGGCTGCCGGGGCCGAACGCCTGTTTGGGCGCGCCGGTGGTGACCGAGACCATCGCGCGCTTGCCGCGGAAATAGCCGGTGTCATAGCGCATCCGGCTGGTGTAGAGGCCACCGCTCATGAACACCCGGTCCATCCAGCCTTTCATAACTGCCGGGGGACCGTGCCACCACAGCGGAAATTGCAGGATGACGAGGTCGGCACGCTCCAGCCGCTTGATTTCGCGGGCCACGTCGCCGGGGATGGCGTCGGTCGTCCATGCGTTGCGCTGTTCATTCAGTGCGGCGAAGGCCTCCGCGTCCGCACGGTTGGCGTAATGCGCGGCGCGTTCGACCGGGTCGAAGCCTTCGGCGCAAAGGTCGCTGACCGAGACGGTGTCACCGTCCGCGCCCAGTGTCGCCTGCGTCATGCGTGTCAGGGCGGCGTTATAGGAGGTGGGTTCGGGATGGGCGTGGACGATATGGCTGTGCATTGGAGATCTCCTTTGCGGGTCTGTGCCCTGTTACAGCTAGACGCCGGGCCTGCGCAGGTCCAGACTTGCGGAAGATGCCGCCTCGTGGCAAACTGTGCGTCGATGAGCGTCGGATCGGTTCTTGGGTTCGCGCATTGTCGCCTGTGTTGGCAGGCGATGAATTTCCCCCTTGGCATTTGCCGCCATGCGGCATAAACACCGGCCTTGCACGTATGGCTCGATTCGTCGGGCCATTTGTGTTTCGTCCGAGACGGTGGGTGACCGGGATATGCCGGTCATAATTCCTGCCCGAGACGGGAAAGACCAGAATTCTCGAGGTTCTCCTTGGTATCAAGGCGTGCCCCGGCTGGCTCAGCCCCGTTAGCGGACCCTTTGCCGGGTCTTTAAGTGGCCCGGTGGTACTGAGCCGGGGGACACCCCCAAATTTGGAGTGAAACTGTGGATAGAGCCCAGAAAGAGAAAGTGGTCGACGAACTCGGCCAGATCTTCGAAAGCTCTGGCGTCGTTGTGGTTGCCCACTACGAAGGCCTTACAGTTGCGGAGATGCAAGACCTGCGCGCCCGTGCGCGCGAGGCCGAAGCATCTGTTCGCGTTGCCAAGAACAGGCTCGCAAAGATCGCCCTTGAGGGCAAGCCGTGCGCAAGCATCGCGGATTACCTCTCGGGCATGACCGTGCTCACCTTTTCCGAAGACCCCGTGGCAGCAGCCAAGGTCGCGGAAGGTTTCTCCAAGGACAACAAGAAGTTTGAAATCCTTGGTGGCGCCATGGGTGAAACGGCCCTGGACCGGGCCGGTGTCGAAGCCACGTCGAAACTGCCGTCGCGCGAGGAGCTTATCTCCACCATCGCCGGCATGATTGGCGCACCCGCTTCGAACATCGCCGGTGCGATCGGCGCACCTGCAAGCAACATCGCGAGCATCCTTTCGACCATCGAAGAGAAGGCGGAAGCAGCGTAAGCAACTGCAAGTCCTGCGTATCGGGTTGCAATACCGACGTTGGAACACATCTTAGAACGGAAAGAGCTGAAAAATGGCTGATCTGAAAAAACTTGCTGAAGAGATCGTTGGTCTGACGCTTCTCGAAGCACAAGAACTGAAAACCATCCTGAAAGACGAATACGGCATCGAGCCCGCAGCCGGCGGCGCGGTCATGATGGCGGGCCCTGCTGGCGGCGACGCTGGCGAGGCGGCTGAAGAGCAAACCGAATTCGACGTCATCCTGAAGTCGGCCGGTGCCTCCAAGATCAACGTGATCAAGGAAGTCCGCGCGATCACCGGCCTGGGCCTGAAAGAAGCCAAGGATCTGGTCGAAGCCGGTGGCAAGGCCGTCAAGGAGCAAGTCTCCAAGGACGAAGCCGACGAGATCAAGGGCAAGCTGGAAGCAGCTGGCGCCGAAGTCGAACTCAAGTGATCCCGGCGTCGGCGGGATCATCCCGGACGTGATCCGGGATCTCTCGCCGATGTGACGATGTCCCGGATCAAATCCGGGGCGGGATCGTATGAAAAGAGGCTGGACCGGGCAAAATCCCGGTCCAGCCGAACCTGTCTCAGAGAGGGCCTTGCGCC
Source organism: Roseovarius atlanticus (assembly GCF_001441615.1). Taxonomy (GTDB): domain Bacteria; phylum Pseudomonadota; class Alphaproteobacteria; order Rhodobacterales; family Rhodobacteraceae; genus Roseovarius; species Roseovarius atlanticus. The sequence goes on along the minus strand of NZ_LAXJ01000034.1, from coordinate 30,548 downwards.
GCGTGGCGGTTTTTGCGGGCCGAGACCCTCTCTCAGGCGAGGTTCAACGATCGGGTGGTCCCTTGTGGGATTGGGACCAAGAATGGATCGTTCCCGCCTCTCTCGGGTGGCTCTGCCGCTGTGGCCCGACAGCGTGCAGGACCGGTGAGAAATGAAAGGTGACTTGTCACATGGCGCAAAGCTTTCTTGGCCAGAAACGTCTTCGTAAATATTACGGCAAAATCCGCGAAGTCCTGGAGATGCCGAACCTGATCGAGGTGCAGAAATCCTCGTACGATCTTTTCCTGAAATCCGGCGACCAGCCCGAGCCCATGGACGGCGAAGGCATCAAGGGTGTCTTCCAGTCGGTGTTCCCGATCAAGGATTTCAACGAGACCGCGGTCCTTGAATTCGTCGATTACGAGCTGGAAAAGCCGAAATACGACGTCGAGGAATGTATGCAGCGCGACATGACGTACAGCGCACCGCTGAAGGTGACGCTGCGTCTGATCGTGTTCGACGTGGACGAGGACACCGGCGCCAAGTCGGTGAAGGACATCAAGGAGCAGGACGTGTTCATGGGCGACATGCCCCTGATGACGCCAAACGGCACTTTCGTGGTCAACGGCACCGAGCGGGTGATCGTTTCCCAGATGCACCGTTCGCCCGGCGTGTTCTTCGACCACGACAAGGGCAAGACGCATTCGTCCGGCAAACTGCTGTTCGCCTGCCGCATCATTCCCTATCGCGGCAGCTGGCTGGACTTCGAGTTCGACGCAAAGGACATCGTGTTCGCGCGGATCGACCGCCGCCGCAAACTGCCTGTGACCACGCTCCTCTATGCGCTGGGGCTGGACCAGGAAGACATCATGACGGCCTATTACGATACGGTCGACTACAAGCTGAAGAAGAAAAAGGGCTGGGCCACCAAGTTCTTCCCCGAGCGGGTGCGCGGCACGCGTCCGACCTATGACCTTGTCGACGCCAAGTCGGGCGAAGTGATCGCCGAGGCCGGCAAGAAGATCACGCCGCGCGCGGTCAAGAAGCTGATCGACGACGGCGACGTCAAAGAGCTGCTGGTGCCCTATGAGCAGATCGCGGGCAAGTTCGTGGCGCGCGACATCATCAACGAGGAAACCGGCGCGATCTATGTCGAGGCCGGTGACGAGCTGACGATCGAGCGCGACAAGGATGGCGAGATCATCGGCGGCACCGTGCAGGAGCTGATCGAGGCGGGGATCACCGAGATCCCTGTTCTGGACATCGACAACATCAATGTCGGCCCGTACATGCGCAACACAATGGCGAACGACAAGAACATGAACCGCGAAACCGCTCTCATGGACATCTATCGCGTCATGCGTCCGGGCGAGCCGCCCACCGAGGAAGCCGCAAGTGCGCTCTTCGACACGCTGTTCTTCGATTCCGAGCGCTATGACCTGAGCGCCGTGGGCCGGGTGAAGATGAACATGCGTCTGAACCTGGACAAGCCGGACACGCAGCGTACTCTGGACCGCGAGGATATCGTAGCCTGCGTCAAGGCGCTGGTGGAACTGCGCGACGGCAAGGGCGACATCGACGATATCGACCACCTGGGCAACCGCCGGGTGCGCTCGGTTGGCGAGCTGATGGAAAACCAGTACCGCGTCGGCCTTTTGCGGATGGAGCGCGCGATCAAGGAGCGGATGTCGTCGGTCGAGATCGACACGGTCATGCCTCAGGACCTGATCAACGCGAAGCCAGCTGCCGCCGCCGTGCGCGAGTTCTTCGGCTCGTCGCAGCTGAGCCAGTTCATGGACCAGACCAACCCGCTGTCGGAAGTGACGCACAAGCGCCGCCTGTCGGCGCTTGGACCGGGCGGCCTGACGCGCGAGCGCGCCGGCTTCGAGGTGCGCGACGTGCACCCCACGCACTATGGTCGGATGTGCCCGATCGAGACGCCGGAAGGCCCGAACATTGGCCTGATCAACAGCCTGGCCACGTTTGCGAGGGTCAACAAGTACGGCTTTATCGAAACGCCTTATCGCAAGGTGGAAAACGGGCAGGTGACCGATGAGGTTTCCTACATGTCCGCGACCGAGGAACAGCGGCACACCGTGGCGCAGGCCAACGCGACGCTCGATGAGAAGGGCAAGTTCGTCAACGAGATGGTCAACACCCGGCAGTCGGGCGAATATACGCTTGCGCCGGTGGAAAACGTGGACCTGATCGACGTCAGCCCGAAACAGCTGGTGTCGGTGGCGGCCTCGCTGATCCCGTTCCTGGAAAACGACGACGCGAACCGCGCCCTGATGGGTTCGAACATGCAACGTCAGGCGGTTCCGACCCTGCGCTCCGAAGCGCCGCTGGTGGGCACCGGGATCGAGGGCATCGTGGCCCGCGACTCGGGTGCGTCGGTTCTGGCGCGCCGAGCCGGCGTGATCGACCAGGTCGACGCAAGCCGGATCGTGATCCGCGCGACCGAGGATCTGGAGATCGGTGACCCGGGCGTGGACATCTACCGGATGCGCAAGTTCCAACGCTCGAACCAGAACACCTGCATCAACCAGCAGCCGCTGGTGAAGGTGGGCGACACGGTGCAGAAAGGCGAGGTGATCGCCGACGGTCCGTCGACCGACCTGGGTGAGCTGGCCTTGGGCAAGAACGTGCTGGTCGCGTTCATGCCGTGGAACGGCTACAACTTCGAGGACTCGATCCTGATTTCCGAGCGGATCGCACGGGATGATGTGTTCACCTCGATCCACATCGAGGAATTCGAGGTGGCGGCCCGCGACACCAAGCTGGGACCGGAAGAGATCACCCGCGACATCCCCAACGTCGGCGAGGAAGCCCTGCGCAACCTCGACGAGGCGGGCATCGTCTATATCGGCGCCGATGTGCAGCCGGGCGATATCCTTGTGGGTAAGATCACGCCCAAGGGTGAAAGCCCGATGACGCCGGAGGAAAAACTGCTCCGCGCCATCTTTGGCGAGAAGGCGTCGGACGTGCGTGACACGTCGCTGCGGGTGAAACCGGGCGACTACGGCACGGTCGTGGAAGTGCGAGTCTTCAACCGTCACGGCGTTGAAAAGGACGAGCGTGCGCTGCAGATCGAGCGTGAGGAAGTCGAGCGCCTGGCGCGTGACCGCGACGACGAGCTGGCGATCCTGGATCGCAACATCTATGCGCGTCTGAAATCTCTGATCCTCGGCAAGACCGCCGTGAAAGGCCCGAAAGGCGTGAAGGCGAACTCGGAAATCACCGAGGAATTGCTGGAAACGCTGAGCCGTGGCCAATGGTGGCAGCTTGCGCTGAAGGACGAGAAGGACGCACAGATCGTCGAGGCCCTGAACGAGCAGTACGAGGCGCAGAAACGCACCCTGGATGCCCGTTTCGAGGACAAGGTCGAGAAGGTCCGCCGGGGCGATGACCTGCCGCCGGGCGTGATGAAGATGGTCAAGGTCTTCATCGCCGTGAAGCGCAAGCTTCAGCCGGGCGACAAGATGGCCGGGCGTCACGGCAACAAGGGTGTGATCTCCAAGGTCGTACCGATGGAAGACATGCCGTTCCTGTCGGACGGCACGCCGGTCGACTTCTGCCTCAACCCGCTGGGTGTTCCCAGCCGGATGAACGTCGGTCAGATCCTTGAAACCCACATGGGCTGGGCCGCGCGTGGCCTTGGCATCAAGATCGACGAGGCGTTGCAGGATTATCGCCGCACCGGCGACCTGACACCTGTGCGCGAGGCGATGCACCACGCCTATGGCGACGATGTCTATGACGAAGGCATCGCGGGCATGGACGAGGCGGCGCTGATCGAGGCGGCGGGCAACGTGACGCGCGGTGTTCCGATCGCGACGCCGGTCTTTGACGGCGCGAAGGAGCCTGACGTCAACGACGCGCTGAAACGCGCCGGTTTCGACGAAAGCGGTCAGTCGGTCCTGTTCGACGGGCGCACGGGCGAGCAGTTTGCGCGTCCGGTGACCGTGGGCGTGAAGTACCTGCTGAAGCTGCACCACCTTGTGGACGACAAGATCCACGCGCGCTCGACCGGGCCGTACAGCCTGGTGACCCAGCAACCGCTGGGCGGCAAGGCGCAGTTCGGTGGCCAGCGGTTCGGGGAAATGGAGGTCTGGGCGCTGGAAGCGTACGGCGCTGCCTACACCCTGCAGGAGATGCTGACCGTCAAGTCGGACGACGTGGCAGGCCGGACCAAGGTCTACGAGTCGATCGTCAAGGGCGAGGACAACTTCGAGGCCGGCGTGCCGGAGAGCTTCAACGTGCTCGTGAAGGAAGTCCGTGGCCTGGGCCTGAATATGGAGCTGTTGGACGCGGAGGATGACGAGGAAGACCCGTCTTCCGACATCGCGGCGGAATAACGTGGGTTTTCACCCACCCTACGGGCCATTCGTAGGGTGGGTGCAACCCACGCGCCGCCCCCTCCCACGCTCCTCTTTTTTAGGAATTCGAAATGAACCAAGAACTGACAAACAACCCGTTCAACCCCGCCGCACCGGCGAAGGTGTTCGACGAAATCAAGGTGTCGCTGGCCAGCCCGGAACGCATCCTGTCTTGGTCGTATGGCGAGATCAAGAAGCCTGAAACCATCAACTACCGCACGTTCAAGCCCGAGCGTGACGGCCTGTTCTGTGCGCGTATCTTCGGCCCGATCAAGGACTACGAGTGCCTGTGCGGCAAGTACAAGCGCATGAAGTATCGCGGCGTCGTCTGCGAGAAATGCGGCGTGGAAGTGACCCTGCAAAAAGTCCGCCGCGAGCGGATGGGCCATATCGAGCTGGCCGCCCCCTGCGCGCATATCTGGTTCCTGAAATCGCTGCCGAGCCGCATCGGCCTGATGCTGGACATGACGCTGCGTGATCTGGAACGCGTGCTTTATTTCGAGAACTACGTGGTGATCGAGCCGGGCCTGACGGACTTGACCTATGGCCAGATGCTGACGGAAGAGGAATTCATGGATGCGCAGGACGCGTATGGCATGGATGCCTTTACCGCCAATATCGGCGCCGAGGCGATCCGCGACATGCTGGCCAATATCGACCTTGAATCCGAGGCCGAGAACCTGCGCGCCGACCTGGCCGAGGCCACCGGCGAGCTGAAGCCGAAGAAGATCATCAAGCGTCTGAAAGTGGTCGAATCCTTCATCGAATCCGGCAACCGCCCGGAATGGATGGTGATGACGGTCATTCCGGTCATTCCGCCGGAACTGCGCCCGCTGGTGCCGCTGGACGGTGGCCGGTTCGCGACGTCGGATCTCAACGACCTTTACCGCCGGGTGATCAACCGGAACAACCGCCTGAAGCGGCTGATCGAGCTGCGCGCGCCCGACATCATCGTCCGCAACGAAAAGCGGATGTTGCAGGAATCGGTCGACGCTCTGTTCGACAACGGCCGTCGTGGCCGCGTGATCACAGGCGCCAACAAGCGTCCGCTGAAATCGCTTTCCGACATGCTGAAAGGCAAGCAGGGCCGTTTCCGCCAGAACCTTTTGGGCAAGCGCGTCGATTTCTCGGGCCGGTCGGTCATCGTGACCGGGCCGGAGCTGAAGCTGCACCAGTGCGGCCTGCCCAAGAAGATGGCGCTGGAGCTTTTCAAGCCCTTCATCTATTCGCGGCTGGAGGCCAAGGGCCTTTCCAGCACCGTGAAGCAGGCCAAGAAGCTGGTCGAGAAGGAACGCCCCGAGGTCTGGGACATTCTGGACGAGGTGATCCGCGAGCATCCGGTCCTGCTGAACCGTGCGCCGACGCTGCACCGTCTGGGCATCCAGGCGTTTGAACCCACGCTGATCGAAGGCAAGGCGATCCAGCTGCACCCTCTGGTCTGCTCGGCCTTCAACGCCGACTTTGACGGCGACCAGATGGCCGTGCACGTGCCGCTGAGCCTCGAGGCGCAGCTGGAAGCGCGTGTTCTGATGATGTCGACGAACAACGTTCTGTCGCCGGCCAACGGTGCGCCGATCATCGTGCCGTCGCAGGACATGGTCTTGGGGCTCTACTATACCTCGATCATGCGCGAAGGCATGAAGGGCGAAGGCATGAGCTTTGCCTCGGTCGACGAGGTGCAGCACGCGCTGGATTCCGGCGAGGTGCACCTGCACGCCAAGATCACCGCACGCCTGCCGCAGATCGATGAGACCGGGCAGGAGGTGATCCAGCGCTTCGAGACCACGCCGGGCCGGGTGCGCATCGGGGGCTTGCTGCCGATGAACGCCAAGGCGCCGTTCGAGCTGGTCAACAAGCTGTTGCGCAAGAAAGAGGTGCAGCAGGTCATCGACACCGTCTATCGCTATTGCGGTCAGAAGGAGTCGGTCATCTTCTGTGACCAGATCATGAGCATGGGCTTCAAGGAAGCGTTCCGCGCCGGCATCTCGTTCGGCAAGGACGACATGGTGATCCCCGATGACAAGTGGGGCATCGTCGAAGAGACCCGTGAACAGGTCAAAGGTTTCGAGCAGCAGTACATGGACGGCCTGATCACCCAGGGCGAGAAGTACAACAAGGTGGTCGACGCCTGGTCGAAATGTAACGACCAGGTCACCGAGGCTATGATGGGCTCCATCTCGGCCGAGGTGAAGGACGAGAACGGCGCGGTCGCGGAACCCAACAGCGTCTACATGATGGCGCACTCGGGCGCTCGTGGCTCGGTCACGCAGATGAAACAGCTGGGCGGGATGCGCGGCCTGATGGCCAAGCCGAACGGTGACATCATCGAGACGCCGATCATCTCGAACTTCAAGGAAGGTCTGACCGTTCTTGAATACTTCAACTCGACCCACGGCGCCCGGAAGGGTCTGTCGGACACCGCGTTGAAGACGGCGAACTCGGGCTACCTGACCCGTCGCCTGGTGGACGTGGCGCAGGACTGCATCGTGCGCGAGCATGATTGCGGCACCGACCGTGCGATCACCGCGGAGCCGGCCGTCAACGACGGCGAGGTTGTGGCGTCGCTGGCCGAACGTGTGCTGGGCCGTGTCGCGGCCGAGGACATCGTGAACCCGGTGTCGGGCGAAGTGATCGTGGCCGAAGGCCAGTTGATCGACGAACGCCTGTCGGACGCCGTCGACCAGGCCGCCGTGCAGACCGCACGCATCCGCAGCCCGCTGACTTGCGAGGCCGAGGATGGCGTCTGTGCGATGTGCTATGGCCGTGACCTGGCGCGCGGTACGATGGTGAACACCGGCGAGGCCGTAGGCATCATCGCGGCGCAGTCGATCGGTGAGCCGGGCACGCAGCTGACGATGCGGACCTTCCACATCGGCGGCGTGGCCCAGGGTGGCCAGCAATCCTTCCTCGAGGCCAGCCAGTCGGGCAAGATCGCGTTCGAAAACGCCCAGACGCTGGAAAACTCCAGCGGCGAGACGCTGGTCATGGGCCGGAACATGAAACTGGTGATCAAGGGCGAGAAGGACGTCGAGCTGGCCAGCCACAAGGTTGGTTACGGGACCAAGCTGTTCGTCAAGGAAGGCGATACCGTGGCGCGTGGCGACAAGCTGTTCGAGTGGGATCCGTATACCCTGCCGATCATTGCCGAGAAGAGCGGTACGGCGAAGTTCGTCGATCTGACCGTGGGCGTGTCGGTGCGTGACGTGACCGACGACGCCACGGGCATGACGCAGAAGATCGTGTCCGACTGGCGCGCAGCACCCAAGGGCAACGAGCTGAAGCCCGAGATCCTGATCGCCGACAAGGATGGCGAGCCGGTCCGCAACGATGCGGGCAACCCGGTGACCTATCCGATGTCGGTGGATGCGATCCTGTCCATCGAAGAGGGCCAGGAGGTTCACGCCGGTGACGTGGTTGCGCGTATTCCGCGGGAAGGCGCGAAGACGAAGGACATCACCGGTGGTCTGCCGCGTGTGGCCGAACTCTTCGAGGCGCGTCGCCCGAAGGATCACGCCATCATCGCCGAGATCGACGGGTATGTTCGTTACGGTCGCGACTACAAGAACAAGCGCCGCATCAGTATCGAGCCCGCCGACGAGTCGATGGAGCCGGTCGAGTACATGGTGCCCAAGGGCAAGCACATTCCGGTTCAGGAAGGTGACTACGTCCAGAAGGGCGACTACATCATGGACGGCAACCCGGCGCCGCATGACATCCTGTCGATCATGGGTGTCGAGGCACTCGCCGATTACATGATCGACGAGGTCCAGGACGTCTATCGCCTGCAGGGCGTGAAGATCAACGACAAGCACATCGAGGTTGTCGTGCGCCAAATGCTGCAGAAGTGGGAGATCCAGGATTCGGGTGAAACCACGCTGCTGAAGGGCGAGCATGTCGACAAGGCAGAGTTCGACGCGGCCAACGAGAAGGCGATTGCGCGGGGCAAGCGCCCGGCGCAAGGCGAGCCGATCCTTCTGGGGATCACCAAGGCGAGCTTGCAGACCCGCAGCTTCATCTCGGCGGCCTCGTTCCAGGAGACGACGCGGGTCCTGACCGAAGCCTCGGTTCAGGGCAAGCGCGACAAGCTCGTGGGCCTGAAGGAGAACGTCATCGTGGGTCGCCTGATCCCGGCCGGTACAGGCGGGGCCACGCTGAACATGCGCCAGATCGCGCAGCAGCGTGATAACGTGGTGATCGAGGCGCGCCGCGAGGAGGCCGAAGCGGCCGCCGCGCTGGCCGCTCCGGTGGACGACGTGGTCGGTGGCGACGAGTTCGACACGCTGGTCGAAACGCCGGAGAGCCGCGAGGACTGATCCCGCGCGATAGACTTGAGAATGGCCCCGTCACTGGCGGGGCCTTTTTCGTTTCAGGGGGCGGCAGTTGGTTCGGTTGGGCTTTTAAAGGACGTCGGTTTTCGACATTCTGGCCCCGAAGGAGCCGCCATGTCAGACCCCGATCTGTGCTATCTGTCCGCAAGCGATGTCCTGGCCGGGTTCAAGTCGGGTGACTTATCGCCAGTGGCGTATCTGGAGGCATTGATTGCCCGGACCGAGGCGGTGAATCCGAGCTTGAACGCCTATACAGAGACATTCTTTGACGACTCGCTCATCGCTGCACGCAAGGCCGAGGCGGCCTATGCAGACGGTACGGCGCGCGCACTGGAGGGCCTGCCGGTCGCGGTCAAGGACGCGCAACGGGTCGCTGGGCAACGCACGACGCAAGGGTCTTGGTCGATGGGGCACGAGGTCGAGGCGCAGTCCGACCCGATGATCGAGCGCCTGTTGGCGGCGGGGGCGATTATCCCGGCCCGCACCACCACGCCGGAATTCTGCCTGTCCGGCGTCTGCCGGTCCGAGCGGTTCGGTGTGACGCGCAACCCCTTCAATCCCGAGTACAGCCCCGGCGGGTCGTCCGGCGGGTCGGCGGCGGCGCTGGCGGCGGGGATGGTGCCGTTGGCGACGGGCACCGATATCGGTGGGTCGATCCGTATTCCGGCCAGTGCCTGCGGGCTGGTGGGCTACAAGCCGCCGCACGGGCGCAACCCGGACGGGCCGCCGGCGAATTTCGACCGCTACAATCACTGCGGTTTACTGAGCCGGAGCGTGGCGGATTGCGCCTTGGGGCAGAATATCGTCTCGGGCCCGCATCCACGGGATCACGACAGCCTGCGGGACCGCGTGGTGTTGCCGCTGGAAGGGAAGGGACAACCTATGAAGGTCGCGTATTCGATGGACCTTGGATATGTCCCGATCGACGGCGATGTGCAGGACAACACCTTGGCGGCATTGGATGTTTTTCGGCAAACAGGCTGTGAGGTGACGGCGGTGGACCTGGGGTGGGACGCGCGTGTCGACCGGGCCGCGATGAACTGGTACCTGGCGATGCATTTCGGGCGCGCACCGCTTTGGGCGCTGGAGGAATACGTTGACCGGATGACGGATTACGCCATCGCCACGGCAGAGGCGGCGGCGCGATTGGGCCCGGATGATGTGGCGCGAAGCTGGGAGGTGCAGCACGAGATGTACCAGCGAATGGGCGCAATTCTGGACGAGGCGGACGTGTTTGTCTGCCCGACCTTGTCGGTGGGTTGCGTGCGGGCGGATCACGATCCGGTAGGGCCCGGTTTCGAGGTTGCAGGGCAGGAGGTTGATCCGGAATACGGCTGGGTTTTGACGCATCAGTTCAACATGCTGCACAATTGCCCTGTGGTGTCGGTACCCACGGGGCAGGACCGGCACGGGGTGCCGACGGGGATGCAGATCGTCGGGCCGACCTTTGATGATGCAAGGGTGTTCGAGGCGGCTTATCTATACGAAAGCAAGGCGCCGGACCTATTCCTGACGGGGGACAAGCGTCCCGGAGGACTCGCATAATGACGCCCGAGGACCTGGTTCTGACACCGATGGGCGTGCGGTTCATGGGGCGGCGGTTTCCCTGCACGATCGGTCGCGGGGGCACGACTCGAGACAAGCGCGAGGGGGATGGTGCCACGCCGGTGGGAACGCACCGGATCGTCGGGATGCTGTATCGGCCCGATCGGATGGCACGGCCAACCGATTGGGCTGTGCCGATCCGGCCCGGTGATTTGTGGTCGGATGATCCGGGGCACGAGGATTACAACCTCATGGTTTCAAGACCTTACCCGCATTCGCACGAGGTGCTGCGGCGGGGTGATCCGCTGTATGACCTGATCCTGATCACCGACTGGAACTGGCCGCGGGCAGAGCGCGGCAAGGGGTCTTGCATCTTCCTGCACCGCTGGCGACGGCCGGGGTATCCGACGGCGGGATGCGTGGCGTTCCGGCCAGATCACCTGCGCTGGATCGCGGGACGGATTACCTTGGGAACGCGGCTGGTCGTGCCGGGCTGACTGGCGCGAAACGCGTGTCGGTATCGCGTCGGTATCCGGGTGGCCGCGCGTCGGTGCCATTCGCGCGGGAATTTCCTTTGAAAGGAAATTGCCAAAAGTCTTCGAAAGACTTTTGGTGCCGGCGTCATTCCGGGTACTTGCGGCGGGCCTTTGCAGTGGCGAGCGTCTGGTTTCCGGCCTTTGCGGTGGCGGTCCATTCATAGGTGTGCGCGCCGCCGGGGGGGCAGGGGCTTTTGTACTTGAAGACACCGAAGGGCAGCTTGCCGTTCTGGCCAACCCTGATCGTGCCGCCGCCATGATTGTAGCTTGGCACGTTCAGGTCCTTGAGCCGGAACTGGATCGTGGTGGTTCCGGCGGGCACGCCGCGCAGGACGAAGGCCGGGCTGCCGACGGTGTTGGGGCGGCCCGACGTGCAGCGCGGGATATCCCCCCAGTCGAAGCTGATGGTGAACTCGGCCGCGGCGGCGCCGGCGGAAAGGACAAGAGCGGCGAGTGTGGTGGTCAAAATACGCATTTGGGTTATCCTGAATTGCAATATCGGGAAGTGTACGTAACCCCAGCCACACCTCCTAGGATTTAATCGTGTTTGCGCTCGCCAAAAATGGCGCTGCCGACGCGGACATGGGTGGCGCCCAAGGCTATGGCGCTTTCGAAATCGCCGCTCATGCCCATCGACAGGCCAGAGAGGCCGTTTCGCTCGGCGATTTTGGCCAGCAGCGAGAAATGCAGGCTGGGTTCCTCGTCGATCGGAGGGATGCACATCAGCCCCTCGATCGTGAGGTCGAGTGCGCGGCAGTCGGTGATGAAAGCGTCGGCATCGGCGGGCAGGATACCGGCCTTCTGGTCCTCTTCGCCGGTGTTGACCTGGATGAAGAGGCCGGGACAATGCCCCTCTTCCTGGGCGATGCGCGCGATTGTCTTGGCCAGCTTGGGGCGGTCGACGGAATGGATCGTATCGAAAAGTTCGAAGGCCTGGCGCGTCTTGTTGGTCTGAAGCGGGCCGATGAGATGCAACTCGATGCCCTCGTAACGCTCGCGGAAATCCGGCCATTTTCCGGCCGCTTCCTGCACGCGGTTCTCACCGAAGATGCGGTGGCCTTCGTCCAGCACGGCGGCGACCCGTTCGTTGGGCTGGACCTTGGAGACAGCGATCAGTTCGACCGAGCCGGGGCTGCGGCCGGCGTCTTTCTCGGCAGCGGCGATGCGGGTTTGGATGTCGTGTAGGCTCATGGCGGGATTCCGGGCGATTTCGGCTATCGGCTTAGTGCCACAGGCGCGGCGCTTGCGCAAATCCCGGCGCCAGGGGACCACAGTTGGGATTCATTCGGTCATGGGACCGGTAAACAACCTTGCCCACGTTGGTATGGTTGGATAATGAAGGGAAAACTGGAACGGGTGGTGGAATGTTCAAATCCCCTTTGAAAAGCGCGGTGGTGCTGTTGGCGAGCGTAGGTCTGCTGGCGTCTTGCAGTACGTTCAGAAACGGCAAGCTGAACCCTGATGCGTATCGGGTCGAGGGCGGTCCGAACCAGACACCGACGGCCGCGACCGGGGGCACCAGCCTGTTCGACGCGTTCAAGAATGACGGCTCGGCGGGGATCCGGGTGAACCGGTTCCTCTGGACCGCCTCGCTGGAGGTGCTTGATTTTCTTCCGGTGCAAAGCGCGGACCCGTTCACCGGCGTGATTTCGACCGGGTATGGCAGGCCGCCGGGCGGCGGGCGCGCCTATCGCGCGACCGTCCTGATCAGCGATCCGGCGCTGGATGCGCGGGCGCTGAACGTGGCGCTGCAATCGCAAAGCGGCCCGGTTGCGGCGGGCACGCAGCGCGCCATCGAGGACGCGATCCTGACCCGCGCGCGGCAATTGCGGACGCAGGCGGGCCGGTTCTGATCCGTGTCCGACTGAGTCTCAGACGGGCGCGTTGTCCATGATGCCTGAGAGCCACTGGAGCTGACGCGGCAGGCAGATCGTATGCAGATCGTACTTGTCGCGCATCATCTGACGCGCGGCCGCGCCCAGCCTGCGACGGGCGGCTTCGTCATCGAGCAGGGCGCAGACCTCGTCCACAAGAGCTTCGCCATCGAAGAAGTCCACCAGCCGGCCGGTCTCGTCGTGGCGAATCACTTCGCGCACCGGCTCGGTGCCGCTGGCGACGATGGCCGCGCCGCAGGACATCGCCTCCATCAGTGACCAGCTGAGCACGAAAGGATAGGTGAGGTAGACATGCACGCGGCTGACCTGCAGGAGGCGCAGGAACTGGTCGTAGGGGATGCGCCCGAGGAAGTGCAGGCGGTCGAAATCTTCGTCCGGGATCTGATCGCGCACCTCGTCGAGGAAGATCTGCTTCCAGGTCTGGCCCTTGGGCGGCGCGGCGCCATAGCTGACCTCGTCGCCGCCGACGATCAGCACCTTTGCATTGGGACGTTCGCGCAGAAGGCGCGGCAGGGCGCGCATGAAGATGTGATAGCCGCGATAGGGTTCGAGGTTGCGGTTGACGAAGGTGATGACCTCGTCGTCGCGGGTGACGTCGACCTGGCCGTCGATGACAAGGCGCACATCCGCCATCGGGCCGGCGTTGAGCGTGTCGATTCCGTCATGGGACACGGTGATCTTGTCGCGGAACTCGGCCGGGAAGGTGTCGGCCTGAAACCGCGTGGGGCTGATGCCGGCATCTGCGAAGGGAAAATGCAGGTGGTTGTTGACGTTCTTGAGGCGGATGCGCAGGGCCTGAAGGCCGCGGTCGGACGTGTCGAATTCGGGATCGAAGTTGAGGTGGGCGTCGTCGGCAAGGTGGTAGAGCTCGCAATACATCGCAAGCCGGGCCTTGGGCCAGACATCGCGCAGGAACATCGATTCGCCCCAGCCCGGATGGGCGAGGATGAGATCGGGCTGAAACCCTTTTTCCCGCAGCTGACGGGCGGCGCGGTAACAGGCGTCGCCACGCGTAACCTTGGTGTCGAGATCGACCAACCAGGGGTGCAGGTTCTGGCCGTCGCGTTTGGGCAGCTTGTAGGGCAGAATGCGCACGCCTTTCCAGGTGGAGGGTTTGTCCACCTTCAGCGTGAGCGCGACACATTGGTGCCCGCGCGAGGCCAGGAGCGGGGCGAGGTGCTTGTATTGGCCGGGAAAATTCTGGTGAATGAAGAGGATTTTCATGGAAATGCCTGCGCTTTTTTCCGGCTTATAGCGGCGGGGCGAAATTTTGCAAAATTTCGCGTCGGAAAATTCGAATTTTCCGGCCCGATTTCTTCGAAGAAATCGGCGACGCTCGATTTTTGACCGCTGCGCACTGGACCCTGCGGGCGTGGGGGCCTATCACCCTTTGGAGATTGAGGAACAAGGGGCCGAGCGGGTCATGTCGCGTTATTCTGCTGCTGATATCGAAGCGAAATGGCAAGTGGCCTGGAACGAGGCCGGGATTTTCCGGGCCGAGCGGTCGCAGGACAAGCCGAAATATTACGTGCTGGAGATGTTTCCCTATCCGTCGGGGCGCATCCACATGGGGCATGTGCGCAACTACACGATGGGCGACGTGATCGCGCGGTACCGGCTGGCCACGGGGCACAGCGTGCTGCACCCGATGGGTTGGGACGCGTTCGGGATGCCCGCCGAGAACGCCGCGATGGCGAGCGGGGGACATCCCAAGGACTGGACTTATGGCAACATCGCCGACATGCGCGGCCAGATGAAGCCCCTGGGCCTGAGCATCGACTGGAGCCGGGAATTCGCGACCTGTGATCCTGAGTATTATGGCCAGCAGCAGGCGTTGTTTCTGGATTTCCTGGAAAAGGGATTGGTCTATCGCAAGAACGCGGTGGTGAACTGGGACCCGGTGGACATGACCGTGCTGGCCAACGAGCAGGTGATCGACGGCAAGGGCTGGCGCTCGGGCGTGGAGGTGGAAAAGCGTGAGCTGACGCAGTGGTTCTTCAAGATTTCGGAATTTTCGGAAGACTTGCTGGAGGCGCTGGACGGGCTGGAGAACTGGCCCGCGAAGGTGCGGCTGATGCAGGAGAACTGGATCGGGCGCAGCCGCGGCTTGCAATTCGCCTTTTCGCTGGTGGACGGACCGGACGGGCATGATCGGATCGAGGTCTATACCACGCGGCCGGATACACTGCGAGGCGCGAGTTTCGTGGGGATTTCGCCGGATCATCCGCTGGCGAAACGGCTGGAGCGGGACAATGCCGAGTTGGCGGCCTTCAATGCCGAGTGCCGCAAGGGGGCGACCACGGAAGAGGCGCTGGAGAAGGCCGAGAAGAAGGGTTTCGACACCGGGCTGACGGTCCGACACCCATTCGACAACGACTGGGAATTGCCGGTCTATGTCGCCAATTTCATCCTGATGGATTACGGCACCGGCGCGATTTTCGGCTGTCCGGCGCATGACCAGCGCGACCTTGAGTTTGCGCGCAAGTACGACTTGCCCGTCGCCACTGTCTTTGGCCCCGCGACGGGCGAGGAAGGCACGTTCATTCCGCCAGAGGAAGGCGGGCCGGCCTATGTGCCGCCGAAATCCGAGACGGTGAATTATATCCGCGGGTTTGCCGGCCAACAGGCGCAAAGCGGCGACGAGGCCGTCGAGGCGGCGGTGGATTTTTGCGAGGCGAATGGCGTGGGGCAGGGTGTGACCAAGTACCGCCTGCGCGACTGGGGATTATCGCGACAACGCTACTGGGGTTGCCCGATCCCCGTGGTGCATTGCGAGACCTGTGGCGTGGTGCCGGAGAAAAAGGAGAACCTGCCGGTCGAGCTGCCCTATGACGAGGGCGGCACGCCGATCGACTTTTCCATTCCCGGCAACCCGCTGGACCGGCACCCGACATGGCGCGATTGCGCCTGCCCGAGCTGCGGCGCGGATGCGCGGCGCGAGACGGACACGATGGACACGTTCGTGGACAGCAGCTGGTATTTCGCGCGGTTCACCGCACCTGACGCCGAAACGCCGACCCGGATGGAAGATGCCGAATACTGGATGAACGTGGACCAGTATATCGGCGGGATCGAGCACGCGATTCTGCACCTGCTCTACAGCCGGTTCTTTGCCCGGGCGATGCATATCTGCGGGCACCTGCCGGAAAAGGCGATCGAGCCGTTCGATGCGCTGTTCACCCAAGGGATGGTGACGCACGAGATCTACCAGACGAAGGACGACAAGGGCCGCCCGGTCTATCACCTGCCCGAGGACGTGACGGACGGCAAGCTGGCGGATGGCACGCCTGTGCAGATCATCCCCTCGGCCAAGATGTCGAAGTCGAAGAAGAACGTCGTCGACCCGGTGAACATCATCGAGGCCTTCGGCGCCGACACCGCACGCTGGTTCGTGCTGTCGGACAGTCCGCCGGAGCGGGACGTGGAATGGACCGCCGCCGGGGCCGAGGCGACCTACAAGCACCTGGCGCGGGTCTACCGGATCGTGTCGGAGATTGCAGAAGATACCAGCCCCGCCAATGCGTCCGAGGACGAGGCGCTGGCAAAAGACATGCACCGGGCGATCCATGACGTGACGGGCGGAGTGGAAAGCTTTGGCTTCAACGCGGCGATTGCCAAGCTTTATGGTTTTACCAACGCGCTGGCCAGATCGGGCGCCGGGGCCGAGGCAAAAAAGGCCGCGGCGAAGGTCCTGGCACAGCTGATGTCGCCGATGACGCCGCACTTGTCCGAAGAGCTTTGGTCCGTGCTGGGCGGCGAGGGACTGGTGGCGCAGGCGCCCTGGCCGGTCGCCGACGAGGCGCTGCTGACCGATGACAGCGTGACGTTGCCCATTCAGGTCAACGGCAAGCGCCGGGCCGAGATCAGCGTGCCCAAGGACATGGACAAGGCGGAGGTTGAAAAAATCGCGCTCTCGCACGAAGCTGTGGTCAGGTCGCTGGATGGGGCCCAGCCCAAGAAGATCATCGTCGTCCCCGGGCGGATCGTGAATGTCGTCGTTTAACCGTCGTTTCGTGTTGCTGGGACTGCCCGCCGGGCTGGCGGCCTGCGGGTTCGCGCCCGCGTATGGCCCGCGCGGATCGGCAGAGCGGTTGCAGAACGCCGTGCTGGTCGATGCGCCCGACAGCCGGCCGGGTTACCTGCTGACCCGGCACATCGAGGAACGGCTTGGCCGGGGTGAGCGGCAGGTTTACGGTCTGAGCTATTCGATCAGCCTGAGCGAAGACCCGATCGCGATTTCGCGCACCAACGTGACGACGCGCTACAACCTGCTGGGCAACGTGAAATACGCGCTGCGCGACCTGCGGAGCAATGCGGTTGTGCTGAGCGGGCAGGCGGACAGCTTTACGTCCTACTCGGCCTCGGGCACGACCGTGGCGACGCAGGCGGCAGAGCGGGATGCCGAGGCGCGGCTGATGGTGATCCTGGCCGACCAGATCCTGAACCGGCTGACCGCCGAGGCCGGCAAGCTGCCGGCATGAAGCTGTCGCCCCGTGACGCGCCCGCCTATTTCGCACGGCCCGATCCCGACAGGACCGGCCTGCTGATCTATGGCACCGATGCGATGCGCGTGGCGCTGAAGCGGCAGGAGGTAATCGCGGCGCTGATCGGGCCCCAGGGCGAGGAAGAAATGCGACTGACCCGCATCCAGGCGGGCGAGTTGCGCAAGGATCCCGCGATGCTGCTGGATGCGATCAAGGCGCAGGGGTTCTTTCCCGGCCCGCGCGTGGCCTTTGTCGAGGATGCCAACGAGACCGTGGCGCCGGTCGTGACGGCGGCGCTGGAGGACTGGCAACCTGGCGATGCGCAGGTCGTGGTGACCGCAGGCAGCCTGAAGGCCACGTCGAAGCTGCGCAAGCTCTTCGAGGGGCACAAGAATGCCTATGCCGCGGCGATCTATGACGAGCCGCCGGGGCGCGCCGAGATCGAGGCGATCCTGTCGAAGGCGGGGCTGCGCGATATCCCGCGCGAGGCGATGGCGGATCTGAACGCGCTGGCCCGCGCGCTGGACCCCGGCGATTTCCGCCAGACGATGGACAAGCTGGCGCTGTACAAGCGCGGCGATGACACGCCCCTGAGCGCCGAGGACATTGCCGCCTGTGCGCCGGTCTCGGTCGAGGCCGATCTGGACGACGTGCTGCATCTGGTGGCGGAGGCCAAGCCGGGCGAGATCGGGCCGGTGATGAAACGGCTGCGGGCGCAGGGCGTTCAGCCGGTGGGCCTGTGCATGGCCGCGAACCGACATTTCCGCGCTTTGTATGCCGCGGCCAGCGACCCGGGCGGGCCGGGGCAGGGCATAGCCCGCGTGCGCCCGCCAGTCTTTGGCCCACGGCGCGACCGGATGCAGCGGCAGGCGGCGAGTTGGGGCGCGGCCAAGCTGGAAGAGGCCTTGGGCGTGCTGACCGACACCGATTTGCGCCTGCGCTCGGCGGGGCAGACGGCGCCGGACATGGCGCTGGTGGAACGCGCGCTGATCCGTCTGGCGACGCTGGCGCAGCGGTAGCGCGGTTCAGCTGATGTCCGCGAACATGGCCAGCGTTTCGGCCTCGGTCATGCGTTTGTGGTTTCCGACCAAAGCGTAGCCGTCGGGCTTACGGTCGATAAAGATTTCCTCGGTCAGGCTGATGCCGGTCGGATCGTCCAGCAACCCGAGGCCCACATGCATGTCGCCCTGCATCGGGCCGGGGGCGGTGACCCGGTAGAAGAGGTTGGTGCCGCAGGTGGCGCAGAAGCAGCGCTCGGCCCAGTCGGACGAGGTGTAGGCGGTGATGGCGTCGGCCCCTGTAATGGTCGCGGCGGCGGCCTTGACGTGCAGGCCAAGGTAGATGCCGCCGGACCATTTGCGGCACATGCCGCAATGGCAGGCGCCCACCGTTTCCGGAGCGTGCGCGATGTCGATTTTCACGGCGCCGCAGAGGCAGGTTGCGGATTTGTGCATGGGAAAACTCCGATCCGTTCAGGCGCAGGTTAGACGGCCAATATGACAGGAAATGTCAGCAGGCGGCGGGATTTTCGTTGCACCGATCCTCAAGGCGGGCAAGCGTGAGGCGACACATCTGGGAGAAACGCGATGTACGAGGTGATCGGATCGAAGGCCAGCCGGGCGTTCCGGGTGCTGTGGCTGCTGGAGGAGCTGGGGGTCGATTATGACCACACGCCCGCGGGGCCGCGCAGCGCCGAGGCAGTGGCGGCGAACCCGTCGGGCAAGATCCCGGCGCTCCGGGTGGAGGGCCGGGTGGTGACCGAGTCGGTGGCCATCATGACATACCTGGCTGACCGGCATGGCGGGTTGACCCATGCGGCGGGCACGCTGGAACGCGCGCGGCAGGATGCGCTGACGCACCAGATCCTCGATGACGTGGATTGCAGCCTTTGGATGGCGGCGCGGCATACCTTCGTGCTGCCCGAGGACAAGCGCGTGCCCGAGATCAAGGAAACGCTGAAATGGGAGTACGAGGGCAGCATCGCGCGGCTCTCGGAGGCGCTGGACGGTCCGTTCCTGATGGGGGACACGATGACGCTGCCCGATATTTTGCTGGTGCATTGCCTGCGCTGGGCGGAGATCGCGAAGTTTCCCGGCCCGGGCGAGGCGCTGGAGGCCTATCGGGCGCGGCTGGAGAAGCGCGAGGCGTTCCAGAAGGTCGCGGAGATGGGGTGAGGGACCGGCCGGTTCCGGTCGTGGGTTTCACCCACCCTACGGGGCGGCGGTCAGGATGTCCGGCGGCGCGTCAAACGGCGTTTCGTGGCCGTGTTTCGGGTACGGCGACCCCCTTGTGAGTCAGGGTGAGTCAGGGGCGGGGAGCAAGCCCGGCAAAGCACGCGGCGGCGCGACCGGCCCAAAGCCCCGTCGCGAGACAGGCGGTCAGCAGATAGCCGCCCGTGGGCGCCTCCCAGTCGAGCATTTCGCCGGCGGCGAACGTGCCGGGGCGGGATTTCAGCATCAAATCTTCGGTCAGGGCGTCGAAGCGCAGGCCGCCTGCCGTCGAAATGGCCTCGTCAAGCGGTCGGGGCGCTTCGAGCGGAATGGGCAGAGCCTTGATCAACGGGGCAAGATCGGCGGGCAGGGGGCGGGCCACCTCGTGCAGCAGCGCCTGTTCGGCGGGGCTGAGGCGCAGGATCTTGCGCAGGTGGTTCGACAGACTGGTCTTGCCACGGGGGCGGTTCAGCCGGGCGCGGATTTCGTCACAGGGCAGATCGGGCCGCAAATCGAGCGTGAGCGCCGCGCCCTCGCGCAGAGGGCGGGAGAGGGCGTAGAGCCCGCCGCCTTCGAGCCCAGAGGCCGACAGTACGATCTCGCCGCGCGAGACATGCGGCCCGGCATGAAGCGCGATGTTCTTCAGCGGCTGGCCGAAATGGCGTTGCATGTGATCCGACCAGGCCACCGTGAAGCCCATGTTGGCCGGCAGGAACGGGGCCGTCTGGTCCGGCAGGTGCGCGGACCATGCGCCGTCGGAGCCCAGCCTGGCCCAACTGGCCCCGCCGCAGGCCAGCACGGTGACGGACGGGTTGCATCGGCGCGGTCTCTGGGGCGTGTCGAACAGCACGGCGTCGCCGTCCCAACCGGTCCAGCGCCAACGCCGATGAAGCGTCACGTTCAGACCTTCGAGCCGGGCCAGCCAGGCGCGCAGCAACGGCGACGCTTTCATTGCGGTTGGAAAGACGCGTCCGGTGGAGCCGGTGAAGGTGGGTTGCCCGAGATCCTTTGCCCAATGGATGACCTCGTCGGGGCCGAAAGCCTCGAGCATCGGGCGCAGGTGTTGTGCGGCCTCGGCATAGGCGGCCAGACAGGTTTCCAGATCCTCGGCCTTGGTCAGGTTGAGGCCCGATTTGCCGGCCATGAGAAACTTGCGCGCAGGCGAAGGTTTGGCTTCGGCCACGGTCACGCGGCACCCCGCCGAGGCCAGCGCGTCAGCCGCCATCAGGCCTGCGGGCCCCGCGCCGATGACGAGCGCGTTCTTCATGGGGCTTGCCGCGCCCCTTGGGCACGGGCGGCGGCGGCGGTCAGATGTTCGCAAGCCATGACTTTCCCTTGTTATTTGCCGCGATGCGCCCATGCTCTTGCCTGTCGGACGGCAAAGATCAAGGGAAACCGATGGATGATCCGGTATGTCCTCTGTGCGGCAGGCCTATTCCGCCCGAGGCACGTCAGAGCCTGCACCACCTTGTGCCCAAGCTGAAGGGCGGCAAGGGCGGGCCGGTCGTTCTGTTGCACCAGATCTGTCACAACGAGATCCATGCCACGCTGACCGAGGCGGAACTGGCGCGGGACTATGCGACGGTCGCGGCCTTGCGAGCGCATCCGCGTCTGGAGAAGTTCATCCGATGGATCGCCAAGCGTCCGCCGGGGTTTCATTCCAAGACGCCGGGACGGCGGCGCAAACGCTGATCGCGGCAGGGTGACTTGACCCCGGGACAAGATGCGCCACTCTTGCGGTCATGACAAGACGCGAGGGCAGAATGCATCCAACACGGCGGGACTTCATAGCGCTGGCCGGTGGGCTGGCCGGGGCACAGGCGGTGCCGGGCCTGGCCTGGGCCGACGCGCCTGGCCATGTCCTGAGAGCGGGCCCGGCCGAGGTGCAGTTGGCGCCGGAGGATTTCCCGGAAACGCGGGTCTGGGCCTATGACGGGCATGTACCTGGCCCGACGCTGCGCCGGAGGCAGGGCGACATGTTCGAGGCCCGGCTTGTGAACGGGCTGGAGCAGGCGACGACGATCCATTGGCACGGGCTGCGCCTGCCCAATGCGATGGACGGCGTGCCCGGCATGACGCAGGCGGCGGTCCGGCCCGGGGAAAGCTTCGACTATCGCTTTGCCCTGCGCGATGCGGGCACGTTCTGGTATCATCCGCATGCCAACTCGCTGGAGCAGATCTCTCGCGGGTTGGCCGGGGTGCTGGTGGTGGACGAGGCGGAGTCGCCCGACTTGGATGGCGACGAGGTGCTGGTGCTGGATGACTGGCGGCTGACCGAGGACGCGCAGGTGCATCCCGAATTCGGCAACCGGCACGACATGTCTCATGCCGGGCGTCTTGGCAACTACATCACGGTCAATGGGGAAGGCGAATTGCGGCGCAGATATGCGCGAGGCACGCGTTTGAGGTTGCGGCTGGTCAATGCGGCGACGGCGCGGGTGTTCCGGCTGGTGTTTCAGGGGATGACCGCGTGGGTCGTGGCGCTCGACGCGATGCCGCTGGAGGCGCCGGAACGGGTCGATGAGGTCGAGATCGGACCGGCGCAGCGCGTCGACCTGATCGTCGATGTCACCGCCGCGAGCGGCGAGGAGGCGATCATCGGATCGGTGGAGCGGGACGGGACATATGCGACCGTATCGGTGTCGGTCGAAGGCCCGGAGCAGGCGCTGCGGACCACCCCGCGAGCCTTGCCGCCCAATGACTTGCCGGTGCTCGAGCCAAGTGGCGCGCGGCGGGTGCCGCTGGTCCTGGAAGGCGGCGCGATGCGAGGTCTGCCGGATCAGGTCCGGTGGCAGGGCCGCAAGACGGAGGCCAGGGCGCTTTACGAGGCGGGGCAGTTCTGGGCGTTCAACGGACAGGCCGGGATGGACGCAGAGCCGCTGGTCGAGGCCGCATTGGGCGAGACGGTGCGCGTGCCGATGGAGAACCGGACGGCTTTCCCCCATTCGATGCACCTGCATGGACAGCATTTCCGCGAAGTGTTCACCGATTGGAAGCTGGGGCCGTGGCGAGACACCCTGGTGATCCATCCCGACGAGACGCGCGAGATCGCCTTTGTCGCCGAGAATCCGGGCGACTGGATGTTTCATTGCCACATGGCCGCGCACCAGATGTCGGGCATGATGAACTGGATACGGATCGCGTAGGCGCCGTTTTCCGCGCGGAAAACGGAATAGAAAATGCGTATTTTCTATCCCGGAATTTACGTAAATTCCGGCGCGCTCAGGGGCGGCAGAGGTGCTTGATGCCTGCCGCGTGATCGGGTGTGGCCGACAGTGCGTCGGTCGCGAGGTCGCGGGCCGTGGACAGCAGCGCGCCGGGCTCGGTCACCTGGTCGATCAGGCCCCATTTGTGCGCGGTGTCGGTGTCGATCTTCTGGCCCGCCATCAGGATCATCTTGGCGCGCGACGGGCCGATCAGCCGCGTCAGGCGCCCCGGATCTGAGGGCTGCGGCAGAAACCCAAGTTTCATCACCGGGTAGAAGACCTTGGTGCCCGGCACCGCGATGCGCAGGTCGCAGGCCAGAACCATGCCCATGGCCCCGCCCGCGACGGTGCCGTTGAGCGCGGCGATGGTCAGGCAGGGAAGGACCGAAAGCGCGCCCGAGAGGCGCTCCCACACCGGGTCGGTGGGCAGGCCGGACTTGGCGGCCTCAAGGTCCATGCCCGCAGAGAACGCCTTGCCGCGGCCGGTCAGGACCAACGCGCGGGCCTCGGTGGCGGCCTCGGCGATGTCCGCGAGCTCGGTCAGCATGGCATGGGTGAGCGAATTGGCCTTGTCGGGCCGGTTGAGCGTGACGGTCCAGAGGCCGTCGCCGGATTTGTCGAGGTCGATCATGTCAGGCCCACCGCGAGGCGGATGTCCTCGTTGCGCAGGCTGATGTCCTGACCCAGCCAGCCATCGGCCTGGGACGTGCACATCCAGGCCAGCGCCCGGGCGGGCCAGTCGGGCGGGATGTGATCGGACCAGTCGAGCTGGGCCACGGGATTCATGCCGCTGGCCTTGATCTGGTGCTGCATGTCGGTGGCCACCGTGCCGGGCGACAGACCCAGCACGCGGATGCCGTGATCGCGGTTTTCCTTGTCGGCGGCGCGGGTCAGCATCAATGCGGCGGCCTTGGAGGCGCAATAGTGGCTCCAGCCTTCGAGTGCGCTGGTGGCGGCACCTGAGCTGATGGTGATGATGGTCCCCGAGCCGGCCTCTTTCATCACCGGCAGGGCGGCGCGCATCCCGTGGAAGACGCCCTTGAGGTTGATGTCGATGACCTTGTCCCATTCGTCCGGGTCGACCTCTGAGAGATGCGCGATGGGTTCGATCACGCCGGCGTTGCCGATCAGAACGTCGAGCCCGCCGAAACGCTCGGTGACGGCGGTGACGGCGGCCTTGACGTCGTCGTAGCGGCTGACATCGCAGGACACGGCCAGCGCACGGTCACCGATTTCGGACGCGATGTCTTCGAGTGCCGAGGTGCTGCGGGCGGCAAGCACCACGTTGGCCCCGAGCGCGGCGAAGTGGCGGGCGGTGGCGGCGCCGATGCCACGGCTGGCGCCGGTGATAAGCACGGTTTTGTCTTGCATGGCATTGAACCCTTTTCGTGGCTGCGGTGACATACGCTTGGGCCAGAGCTATCGCCTGTGGTCAGCGAGGTCCAGCGCAAGGCAGGGATTACCCCCCTTGACCCCGATTGCACTACGGCGGAAGCTGGAGCAAAGCAGGGATTTCCAACACGAAAGGATTCTACATGAGAGTTTTGGGTACACCGCGCGAGGCCTGCTTCGGCACCGCAACCGCCATCGGTCTGGCCCTTGCCGCGGGAAGCGCGCAGGCGGATGTGACACCCGCGGATGTCTGGGCCGACTGGCAGGGATACCTGGCCAGTTCGGGCTACGAGGTGAGCGGGGATGAAAACCAGTCTGGCGACGCGCTGACCGTGTCGAACATCACCATGTCGATGGCCATCCCGGAAGAGGATGCGACGATCTCGGTCAACATGGGCGAGATGACGTTTACGGACAATGGCGACGGCACCGTTTCGATCACCTTGCCTGCGTCGATGCCGATGAACGTGAGCGTGGAGTCGCCGGATGCCGAAGACTTCAACGTCGGTCTGCAATACGACACCACGGGGCTTGAGATGACGGCGTCGGGCAATCCCGATGACCTGCTCTACAATTATTCGGCTGACGAAGTCGCCATGATCCTGAACGATCTTACGGTCGAGGGTGAAACGATCGACCTTGGCACGGTCGAGTTCCGGATCGCCGACGTCAATGGCACGACCACGATGAAGATCGGCAATCTGCGCACCTCCGAGCAGAAGATGACCACGGGTCCGGTGAATTATACCGTCGACATTGACGAGCCAGAGGGCGGTGGCGGGGAGATCATGCTGAAAGGCCAGTTCGCCGGCATGACCGTCGCGGCCAACGGCGCGATGCCGCTGGAAATGGACCCTGCCAACATGGGCGCGTCGATCGAGAACGGGTTCGATATGGACGTGACGATGTCCTATTCCGAAGGATCGACCGAATTCACGCTGGTCGATCCGCCGCAGACGACCGAAGGGACGACCAGTTCGGACGGTGGCGAGATCACTGTCGCGCTGGGCGGCGACGGTCTGACCTATGACCTGTCGGCCAGCAACATGAACCTGAACATGGCCGGCGGGGATATCCCGCTGCCGGTCGAGGTCGCCTTTGGCACCGCCGCGTTCAACCTGACCATGCCCGTCGCCAAGAGCGAGGAAGAGCAGGATTTCGCCATGGGCCTGACGCTGGGCGATTTCACCATGTCGGACATGATCTGGGGCATTTTCGACCCCACCGGCCAGCTGCCGCACGACCCGGCGACGATCGACCTTGATCTGACCGGGACGGCCAAGCTGTTCTTCGACCTGCTCGACCCCGAGCAGATGGAAGCGGCCGAGACCGGTGAGCTGGGGATGCCGGGCGAGCTGAACACGCTGGACCTCAATACGCTGACGGTCAGCGCCGCGGGTGCGGAACTGACCGGCGAGGGGGCGTTCACCTTCGACAATACCGATCTGGAGACGTTCAACGGGATGCCGGCGCCGGACGGGTCGGTCGATCTGCGGCTGACCGGCGCGAACGGTCTGCTGGATACGCTGATCGCCATGGGCCTTGTGCCCGAGGAACAGGCGATGGGCGTGCGCATGATGATGGGCATGTTCGCGGTTCCCGGCGACGGCGAGGACACGCTGACCTCGACCATCGAGGTCAAGAGCGACGGCCAGGTTCTGGCCAACGGGCAGCGCCTGCGCTGATCCGGGGCAAGACTTGCGAAATCTGCGGGGGCCGGGTGATCCGGCCCCTCGTGCTTTTGACGATTGAAAACTGACGAAGGGTGATCCCGATGACGTACTTCCGCGTTTTTCCAGTAATCCTGAGCGCCTCGTCCGTGGTGCCAATGGCGGCATTTGCCGATGTGACCGCAGATGACGTGCTGACCAACATGATGGCCCCGGCCCGCGCCTTTGGCTTTGACGTCACGGCCGAGCCGGTGCGCGAGGGTGACAGCCTGCGGGTCGAGAGCATGGTCATGACCTATGCGTTGCCGATGGATGCGGGTGTGGCGCGGCTGAGTTCGAACGGCTTTACCCTGACCGAGCAGGGAGATGGCAGCGTGGCGCTGGCTTATCCCGATGGCATGACGGCAGAGATCACCTTTACCATGCCGGACGAAGGCGAGGTGATGTCGGCGTCCTTGACCTACGAAGGCTTCGATACGCCGACCATCGCCACCGGAGAGCCGGGCCAGGTGACGTATGAAGGCGCGTTCGAAGATGCGCGGTTCGCCCTGACCGAGTTCACCGTGCCGGACGAAGGCGTGCTTGACGTGTCCGTCGAAGGCACGCTGACCGGGACCAGCCGGTACGTGATCACCGAAGGCGATATCGTGAAAGTGGCCATGTCCACGACCTCGGACAGCATGACCTTCGACACGAAATTCAGCGACCCGGAAGGTGCGGTGTCAAGCGGCACGCAAAAGATGACAGGCGGCACGTCGGAAGTGGAGATGGCCATCCCGGCGGGGCAGGTTGACCTTCTGAACCTGGATGACGCGCTGCGGGCCGGGCTGATGCTTGTGGCCAAGACCGGCGGGATGCAGGTGGATGGCACCACGGTGACGACGGTCGAGGACATGGAGATGCGCCAGACCACCGCCTATACGATGGAGAGCAACGACATTGCGCTGGGCGAAGACGGGCTGTCGATGAGCGGGGTCTATACCGATTTCGCGTTCGAGTTCCTGATGCCGCCGGACCTGCCTTTTCCGATTGCGGGCCAGATCGGACGCAGCGAGGGCCGGATCGTGGCGCCGGTGACCGAGACCGATGGCGCGGTGCCGGTGGAGTTGCGGATGACGCTGGAAGAGGTGTCGCTGGACGAGGCGATCTGGGCCCTGTTCGACCCGCAAGAGCAATTGCCGCGCGACCCGATGACGGTGGTGCTGGACCTGTCGGGCGAGGCGGCGCTGAGCCGCGATCCGCTGGATATCATGCGGATGATGCAGGTGTCCCCGACCGAAGAGACACTGGGCCGGATCGAAAACGTTGAATTGAACGAACTGGTGGTGCGCGCCGTGGGCGCCGAGGTCACCGGCAGCGGTGCCTTCGAAATCGACAATGAGGATTTTGAGACCTTTCCCGGAGTGCCCGCGCCGAGTGGCAGCGTCGATCTGCGCGTCAGCGGTGCCAACGGCCTGATCGACACGCTGGTCGCGATGGGGCTGGTCCCCGAGGAGCAGGCCATGGGCACCCGCATGATGCTGGGCATGTTCGGCACGCCCGGCGAGGGCGAGGACGTGATCACCTCGACCATCGAGGTGACCGAGGATGGCCAGGTGCTTGCCAACGGCCAGCGGCTGCGGTGAGCCGGTGAGGGTTTGGCAGGTCCTTGCGGCGGCGGCGCTCTGTGCGCCGCAGGCCGCGCTTGCAGACCTGACGGTCGAGGAGGCGTGGGGCGTCTGGACGGCCCAGTTCGAGGCGCTGGGCCTTGACTGGGAGGCCGACGCCGTGCCCGAGGGCGATGCGCTGGCGGTGGGGCCGATCTTTCTGTCGATGCAGGTTCCGGGACTGCCGCTGGAGATGAACCTGCAATTGCCCGGTCCGCGTTTCGTGTCGGACGCGGGCGAAATAGTGGTGCATCTGCCGACCGCCGAGACCATGCCCTTCAGCATTTCCGCGACCGAAGACGCAGCATCGGCGTTCACCTCTGCGGGCGCGTTCGCCTGGCGGATGACGGATGTCAGCGTGCGGATGCGCGAGACCGACGCGGGCATCGAGACCGGCTGGAGCGGCGATAGCTTCGAGATCGAGATGACCGAATACGGGCTTTTGGGAAAGCCCTTTCCAGCCGGGTACCGGTATCTGCAATCGGGGTTCGATATCACGCAGACCAGCCGGATCGGCGACGGTTGGCTGGACTTCACGCGCCGCGGCGTGGCCGGGCAGGTGGTGATCGACTATGGCTTCGGTGATGAGACCACCGCGCAGGGCCTTGGAGGCACTCTGAGCCGCGACGAGGTCGAAACCCTGACCGAGCTGCGCCTGCCGCGCGGCGGTCCTGCGCTGGACCGCCTGCCGGAGCTGGCAGAGGCCGGGATGATGCTGCGGCACGAGGCTGCGGCAAAGACCGGCTTTGACGAGGATTACGAGTGGAGTGCCGGCGAGCAGATCGCTTCCAGCGAGACACGGTGGAGCAATATCACGGGCATCTTCACGCTGACGGGCGACGGTTTGCATGTGGTGTCCGGGTCGGACACGGCCGCGATGCAGATAACGGACGAAGTGTTGGGCATCAGCGTGGATGTCGAGGCGGCGCGGATTCTGTTGGACCTGGCAATGCCTGTCCTGCGGGCGGTCGAGCCGCAGCAGTACGCGCTGCGTGTCGAGCTGGACGGGCTGACACTGTCCGAAGAGACCTGGACCGCTTTCTTTATGACGGAAGAGCTTCCGCGGCAAACGGCGGACCTGAAGGTCGATCTGGGCGGCACGGCGATTCTTCTGGAGACGTTGTTCGACCTCGCTGCGTTGGGCCAATCGTTCAACGGGCCCTTGCCGGTGTCGATCGAGACGTTGGACCTGAGGGCGTTGGAGGCCCGGTTCTGGGATGCGGAACTGACAGGAAAGGGCGCGGTGCGGTTCGATCATGTTGCTCCGCGGACCGTTGACGGGGTCCCGGCGACCGAAGGGGACGCCACGTTCGAACTGACCGGCGCCCAGGCCCTGCTGGACCGGCTGACCGAGGCCGGTGTTCTGACGACCGATGACGCGATGTCGGCCCGGATGATGATGGGCATGTTCACCACGCCGGTGGAAGGCGACGGCGACGCGGTGCGCGCGGAGGTCGAGATCATGCCCGACGGACAGGTGACGGTGAACGGTCAGCGTATGCGCTGATCGCGCCCCGCATGGCTTGCGCCCGTTCCGGCGGCGCAGTAGATCGGACCTCGACCCTATTTCCCCATGACGCCGCTATGCCTGACCGGTGCGGCGCAGCCAGGAGACCTTGATGGCCCTTTCCCCGGAAACCCTGACCGAAGCGCTGTTGTCTGCGGCCCGCAAGGCCGGGGCGGATGCCGCGGATGCGGTGGCCGTCGAAAGAAGAACCCAGAGCATCAACGTGCGGGCGGGCACCCTGGAACAGGCGGAACGGTCGGAACGCGTCGAGGTTGGCTTGCGGGTTTTCGTAGGGCAACGTCAGGCCTGTGTCGGGGCGTCGGATACGCGCGAGGAAACGCTTGCGATGCTGGCCGAACGCGCGGTGGCGATGGCGCGTGAGGCGCCCCAAGACCAGTTCGCGGGGCTGGCGGCGCCGGAGCAGCTGGCGCAGGATTGGGACGTCGCGGCACTGGAACTGCACGACCCCGGCTCGGAACCGGCGGCGCCCGACATGCAGGAGGCCGCGCTGGCGCTGGAAGCCGCCGCAATGGCCGTGGACGGCGTGACCCAGGTGCAGGCATCGGCGGATCACGAGGTCGAGCACATGCACATGGCGGCCACGAACGGGTTCTCGGGCGGGTTCACCAGCAGCGCCCGCAGCCTGAGCGCCGTGGCAATCGCCGGGCAGGGTACAGGGATGCAGCGTGATTACGATGCGGATACGCGCGTGTTCGCCGCCGATCTGCGCACGCCCGAGGAGATCGGCACGCGCGCGGGGGAACGTGCCGCTGCGATGCTGGACGCGAAGAAGCCTTATACCGGGTCGTATCCGGTGCTCTACGACGAGCGTGTGGCGGCGAGCCTGATCGGGCATCTTCTGGCCGCGATCAACGGTGGCGCGGTGTCGCGCGGGGCGTCGTGGCTGATGAACCGGATGGGCGAGCCCGTGCTGCCAGACGCGCTGTCGCTGATCGACGATCCGCTGCGCCCCCGCGCGCTTGGCTCTCAGCCGTTCGATGCCGAAGGGTTGCCGGTGGCAAGGCGCGCCTTGGTTGAGGACGGGGTTCTGAAGTCGTGGATTTTGGACCTGGCCACGGGCCGCAAGCTGGGTCTGCCGTCGACGGGTCATGCGCGGCGGGCGCCGTCCTCGGTGCCGTCGCCGCTGTCGACCAACGTGGCGCTGACGCAGGGTGACAAGAGCCGCGAAGAGCTGATGGCTGAGATGGGCACGGGCCTGCTGGTGACGTCCATGATCGGCTCGACGATCAATCCCAACACGGGCGATTATTCGCGGGGCGCGTCGGGGTTCTGGATCGAGAAGGGCGAGATCGCCTTTCCGGTGAACGAATGCACAATCGCGGGCAGCCTGCCGGAAATGCTGCGCGGGATCATTCCGGCCAATGACGCGCGGCCCTGGAAATCACGCGTGGTGCCGTCGCTGCTGGTCGAAGGACTGACCCTTGCCGGCAACTGAGCTGGATCTGCTGATCGCGGCGGCGCGGGCGGCGGGCGAAGTGGCCTGTCGCTATACCGGGCCCGAGGCGCGGGTCTGGGACAAGCCGGGCGGTGCGGGGCCGGTGACCGAGGCCGACCTGGCGGTGAACGAGGTGCTGTTCGAGCAGTTGCGTGGCGCCCGCCCGGACTACGGCTGGCTGTCTGAAGAAAGCGCAGACACGCCCGAGCGGCTGTCGCGCGACAGGGTGTTCATCGTCGACCCCATCGACGGCACGCGTAGCTTTATCGAAGGCACGCGGACCTGGGCGCATGCTCTGGCGGTGGTCGAGCGCGG
>NZ_LAXJ01000033.1 GCF_001441615.1 Roseovarius atlanticus | reverse complement strand
GCGGGCGTGGTTTACCTGCCGATGCGCGACATGATGTACGCCGCCGCCGCAGGGCAGGGGGCGACGCTGAACGGCGAACGCCTGGGTGTAAGCGATGCGGCGGCGCTGGACCGCAGCAGCATGTTGGCCGCGAAACCGAATTTCGACGCGCGGCACTGGCGCAGCGGCCAGCCGCCCCGGATGGACCGGGGGTTTCGCCCGTCGCTGGCCTATCGGCTGGCGCTGGTGGCCGAGGGGCGGTTCGACGCGATGATGACCCTGCGCGGCGCGTGGGAGTGGGACATCGCCGCGGGGGATCTGATCCTGCGCGAGGCCGGCGCGGTGACGTCGGACCGCGAAGGGCGACCGCTGCGCTTCAACAACCCGATACCCAAGCTGGACGGCGTTTTGGCCGCGAACCCGGCGGTGCATGGCGCGCTGCTGGAGGCGCTGGCGCCCGGGGCTGCGATCTGATCCGAATGTGCGGCTGCGCCGCGCAGGTTTGGTTTTGTTCGAGTATTTCCGGAACGGTGAAACACGGGCTCGAGCGACAGATTGGCGCGTCTTTGCCGTGGCAGTAGAAGCGCGTGCTGCACCGCCTAGATAACCGTTTCCAGAAGGGAGACGGGATATGGACGGACAGACGATAGAACAGGACGCGCGCAGTGCGGAATACCTGCGTCAGAGGGAGATCTTCGAGCGCAGCATGGCAGAGCTGCGGACGGAGCGGCGTAGGCGCGAGGCCAGTGGGTACGCAGTGATGGCCGCGGCGTACAGCCTTGAAGGGGCCGCGCGCAAGGACACCTGGTTGGGCAAGATCGTGACGTTCGCGAAATACGCTTTGATTACCTTTGTTGCGGTGGTTCCGAACCTGGCGATGATCCTGATGCTGGCGGGCTGACGCGCTTGCCGCTTGTACCGGGTGCGGCGCCGGTCTAGAGCCGGGGCATGACCCGTTCCGACAACATGACCGGCGCCCTGCTGATGATGGCGTCGATGGCGTGTTTCACGTTCAACGACACCGCGATGAAGGCGATGGCGGGGGACGTGCCGTTGTTCCAGTTGCTGCTGCTACGGGGATTGATCACGACGGTGCTGGTGGCCTGTATCGCCTGGCGGATGGGCGCGTTGAAGGCACGCCTGCCGCGCCGGGACTGGGGGCTGATGGCGCTGCGCACGGCGGCCGAGGTGGGTGCGGCCTATTTCTTTCTGACGGCGCTTTTCAACATGCCGCTGGCCAACGTGACGGCGATCCTTCAGGCCTTGCCGCTGACCATCACGCTGGCCGCCGCGCTGTTCCTGCGCGAGCCGGTGGGGTGGCGGCGGATGGTGGCGATCCTTGTCGGCTTTGTCGGTGTGCTGCTGATCGTGCGGCCCGGGACGGACGACTTCAACTTCTACGCGGTCTACGCGCTTTTGGCTGTGTGCTGTGTCACCGTGCGGGACCTGTCGACGCGGCGGCTGTCGAAGGACACGCCGTCGATGTTCGTCACGCTGCTGACATCCATCGCGACGATGACGATCTTCGGCCTTCTGAGCCTTGGCGTCGACTGGGCGCCGATGGGCGCGCGCGAGCTGGGCCTTGTCGGGACCGCGTCGCTGTTCATCATCGGAGGGTACCTTTTTTCGATCATGGTGATGCGGGTGGGCGAGATCAGTTTCATCGCCCCGTTCCGCTATACCGGTCTGTTGTGGGCCATGCTGCTGGGCTTCTTGGCGTTCGGCGAGTGGCCCGCGACGCTGACCCTGTTGGGGGCTGCGATCGTGGTGGGCAGCGGGCTGTTCACGCTTTACCGCGAGTCAAAGCTGGGGCGGAAAAGGCCGCTTGCACAGCCGCCTCGTCGACATTGAAACGCTCCTTGAAAAAGGCGCGCTGATCGTCGGTCAGGGGCACGAGGCCCTTGGTGCTGGTGCGCGCGTGGCTGTCGTTGTCGTCGTGCAGGGCGCGCAGGTACATATGCGTTTCGGGCTCGATCAGGGTCGGCATGGAATGGTGCAGCTTGTGGTGGCCGTAGTTCATCACCGTCTTGGGGTCGCCGGGGCGGAAGAGCACGGCAAGGCCGCAGGCCAGAAACTGACCCTGGATTTCGTGGGCAAGGATGCCGTCGGGCGTGAGTTTGACCGAGTAGCCACGGGAATATTCAATCACCATGTTCTGCCACCCGGCGCGTAGCTTGCCGGCCAGCCGGGCGGTGCGGCGGATGCCGCGGATGAAATTGGTGCCCACGGCGTCGTCGTCATCGAGGCGGAACTGTAGGGACTCCTCTTCGTCGCCGGTGGCAAGCTCGTGCTGGATGGCCAGTTGCATGGCCGTGCGGTGCTTCATCGGTTCGGCGGTGACGATCCTGATCTGCTCGACCGGGGCGCAGATGTCATTAAGCCGGTCCCACCAGGGTTTGGGCATCCGCTCGCCGGTCAGGACGATAAAGGTGAAACGCTTGTCTTTTTGGGCTGCGATCGAGGGCAGTGTCAGGGTTTCGAAGTGTCGAAACCGCAATTCCATCCGCTCGGGAGCGTAAAGATAGGCCTCGCGCTCCTCGACCGTGTCGTGCATGCGCTTGAAGCCGCCAAGCGCGGGATAGGAAAAGCGGCATATACCGATTGCGCGCATGAGGCAGATACCCTTGGACCAGTGTCAGCGCGAAGATTACAAATGACCGTGGCGCGAACAAGGCCAAAGACTGGCAGGCGCCAATGGGGCGCGACGCGAAAGGATCGAGATATTGCTGTATCACTACGTGGATCCGACCACGCCTGTTTCGCTTCCCAGGATCGCGTCACCCTACAAATGCGTGGTGCTGATCGAGCGGCAGGTTTCTGCGGAGGCGCGGTGGCAGGTCAGCAAGGACCTGGTGGCGTCGGGCTGTCGATACATGCTTGCCTGGGGTCTGGAGTGCAGCCTTTGGGACGACAGCGTGGACATGGCCAACCTTGAACAATTCGGATACGGCGACGTCCCGCCCGAGCATTTCGTGATGACGACGTGGCACAGCGACGAGACGCTGCCCGAGGTGTTGCACTTTGCCAGGCGACATGCCACGCAGACCTATGACGATGTCGCCCTGGACCGCTGCCTGATCCTCGATTTTTCTGCCGCCCCACGCGAGCCGGAAATTCGCGCCCTCTATGACGCGGGCGAGGCCTGAGGAAACCCACGGGTGACGGTGCTTAACGTATATCCGCAGGGCTGTTGACAGCCGTCCCGACTCCCCCTATACGCCGCTCATCTCGACTTCGGGGGCCGCCCTGAATGTCGAACTCAAAATTCTAGTGGACAAGATCCGGGCCGTTTGAGTGCCCCGATCCTCTGGGAACCCGCCGCGTCGTTTACCTCGGAATGGAAACGATTGCGGTATTTGCGCATTGCGGACGCGTGATGTGCGGAACGAACTGAAACCGCGCGGGGGTGACCCGGTGCAAACACATGTGTTGAGAGACGGGAAAGAGACCCTATGCCAACGATCCAACAGCTGATCCGCAAGCCGCGGCAGCCCAAAGTACGAAGCCAGAAGTCGATGCACCTGCAAGGGTGCCCGCAAAAGCGCGGCGTGTGCACGCGCGTCTACACCACCACGCCCAAGAAGCCGAACTCGGCCATGCGGAAGGTTGCCAAGGTGCGCCTGACCAATGGCTTCGAGGTCATCAGCTATATCCCTGGCGAAAGCCACAACCTGCAGGAGCACTCGGTGGTCCTGATCCGTGGCGGCCGTGTGAAAGACCTTCCCGGTGTGCGTTACCACATCCTGCGCGGTGTCCTGGATACCCAAGGCGTCAAGGACCGCAAGCAGCGTCGTTCGAAATACGGCGCCAAGCGTCCCAAGTAAGAGGAATTCGAGATGTCTCGTCGTCACGCCGCTGAAAAACGTGAAATCCTGCCCGACGCCAAGTATGGCGACCGGGTTCTGACCAAGTTCATGAACAACCTGATGATCGACGGCAAGAAGTCGGTCGCAGAGAAAATCGTCTACAACGCGCTGGATCGCGTCGAAGACAAGGTCAAGCGCGCCCCCGTGGAAATCTTCCACGAAGCGCTGGACAACATCAAACCGTCGGTCGAGGTCCGCTCGCGCCGTGTCGGTGGTGCCACCTACCAGGTTCCGGTCGAGGTTCGCCCCGAGCGCCGCGAGGCGCTGGCGATCCGCTGGCTGATCACCGCCTGCCGTGGCCGCAACGAGAACACGATGGAAGAACGCCTGGCCGGCGAGCTTCTGGACGCCGTGAACTCGCGCGGGACCGCCGTCAAGAAACGTGAAGACACCCACAAGATGGCCGAGGCGAACAAAGCCTTCAGCCATTACCGCTGGTAAACCTCTAGAGGCATTACATCATGGCACGCGATTATCCGCTCGAACGCTACCGCAACTTCGGCATCATGGCCCATATCGACGCAGGCAAGACCACCTGCTCGGAACGGATCCTGTTTTACACCGGCAAATCCCACAACATCGGCGAGGTGCACGATGGTGCGGCCACGATGGACTGGATGGAGCAGGAGCAGGAACGCGGCATCACCATCACGTCGGCGGCCACCACCACCTTCTGGCAGTGGCAGGAAGACCCGACGAAAGAGGGCACCGACGACACCAAGTTCCGGATGAACATCATCGACACGCCCGGCCACGTCGACTTCACCATCGAAGTCGAGCGTTCGCTGGCCGTGCTTGACGGTGCCATCTGCGTTCTGGACGCCAATGCCGGCGTCGAGCCCCAGACCGAGACTGTCTGGCGCCAGGCCGACCGCTACAAGGTGCCGCGCATCGTGTTCGTCAACAAGATGGACAAGATCGGTGCCGACTTCTTCAATTGTGTCGAGATGATCGAGGCCCGGACCGGCGCCAAGGCCGTGCCGATCGCCATGCCGATCGGCGCCGAGAACGAGCTGGAAGGCATCATCGACCTGGTCACCATGGAAGAGTGGACCTGGAAAGGCGAGGACCTGGGTGCGTCCTGGACCCGTCAGCCCATTCGCGACAGCCTGAAGGACCAGGCAGACGAGTGGCGCGCCAAGCTGATTGAGAACGCCGTCGAAATGGACGACGACGCGATGATGGAATACCTCGAAGGCAACGAGCCCGACGTGCCGACCCTGCGGAAACTGATCCGCAAGGGCACGCTGTCGCTGAGCTTCGTGCCGGTTCTGGGGGGCTCTGCCTTCAAGAACAAGGGTGTGCAGCCTCTGCTGAACGCCGTGGTCGACTATCTGCCGAGCCCGCTCGACGTTGTGGACTACATGGGCTTTGCCCCCGATGACGAGACCGAAACCCGCAACATCGCGCGTCGCGCGGACGATTCCATGCCGTTCTCGGGCCTGGCGTTCAAGATCATGAACGACCCGTTCGTTGGCTCGCTGACCTTCACGCGCATCTACTCGGGCGTGCTGAACAAGGGCGACACCGTCCAGAACTCGACCAAGGGTAAGAAAGAGCGCATCGGCCGCATGATGATGATGCACTCGAACAACCGCGAAGAGATCGAAGAGGCATTTGCCGGCGATATCATCGCGCTGGCCGGTCTGAAGGACACCACCACGGGTGACACGCTGTGCGACCCGAAAGAGCAGGTGGTTCTGGAAACCATGACCTTCCCCGATCCGGTGATCGAGATCGCGGTCGAGCCGAAGACCAAGAACGACCAGGAGAAGATGAGCCAGGGTCTGGCCCGTCTGGCCGCCGAGGACCCGTCCTTCCGCGTCGAGACCGACATCGAGTCCGGTCAGACGATCATGAAGGGCATGGGCGAACTTCACCTCGACATCCTGGTTGACCGCCTGAAGCGCGAGTTCAAGGTCGAAGCCAATATCGGCGCGCCGCAGGTGGCCTATCGTGAGACCATCAGCCACGAGATCGAACACACCTATACCCACAAGAAACAGTCGGGTGGGTCGGGTCAGTTCGCCGAAGTGAAGCTGATCATCTCGCCGACCGAGCCGGGCGAAGGCTATTCGTTCGAGAGCCGCATCGTCGGTGGTGCCGTGCCGAAGGAATACATCCCCGGCGTCGAGAAGGGCATCGAGAGCGTGATGGACAGCGGCCCGCTGGCCGGCTTCCCGGTGATCGACTTCAAGGTCGCGCTGATCGACGGCAAGTTCCACGACGTGGACTCGTCCGTGATGGCGTTCGAAATCGCGGCACGGATGGGGATGCGCGAAGGTCTGCGCAAGGCCGG
This sequence comes from Roseovarius atlanticus, assembly GCF_001441615.1. Taxonomy (GTDB): domain Bacteria; phylum Pseudomonadota; class Alphaproteobacteria; order Rhodobacterales; family Rhodobacteraceae; genus Roseovarius; species Roseovarius atlanticus. Next base: position 406 of record NZ_LAXJ01000033.1, on the reverse strand, counting down.
CGCCAAGCTGCTGGAGCCGGTCATGAAGGTCGAAGTGATCTCGCCGGAAGAGTACACCGGCAACGTGATCGGCGACCTGACCTCTCGTCGCGGTCAGGTGTCGGGCCAGGAGCCGCGCGGCAATGCCATCGCGATCGCCGCGAACGTGCCGCTGGCCAACATGTTCGGCTACATCAACACGCTGCGTTCGATGTCGTCGGGCCGCGCCCAGTTCACCATGCAGTTCTCGCATTACGAACCCGTCCCGTCGAACATCTCGGAAGAGATTCAGGCGAAATACGCATAACCCGGGTGGCGGGGTGAACCCCGCCCTACCCACCACCGTAGGGTGGGGTTTCACCCCACCATCCGACAAGAAAAAGAGGAGCCAAACCCATGGCAAAGGAAAAGTTTGACCGTTCGAAAC
>NZ_LAXJ01000032.1 GCF_001441615.1 Roseovarius atlanticus | reverse complement strand
CTGTCCCATGGGCGCTGATCCCGGACAGTCGGTTCGAACGTACGCGAGGTCAAGACACGTGCGGACCGAGAGGGCGATAAGATTTTCGTCACTGGCCAGAAACTCTGGATTTCCAATGGGGCCCAGTCGGATTTCGCCATCGTTGTCTGCAATCTGGACGACGGTATTTCCATGGTCATCGTCGACCGCGACACCGGCAACTACGAGAGCCGCGAATTGCGCAAGATGGGACTTGTCGGTGCATCGACCTGCGAATTGTTCTTTGATCAGGCCGAAACCACGGAGGCCCACGTTCTGGGCAATTCCGGCGGCGGTCTGTTCCAGACCTTGAAGCTGTTTGAAAGCGCGCGTGTGTTTGTTGGCCTGACCAGCATCGGCATCGCCCAGGCAGCGCTGGAATGTGCGGTCAAATATGCGCAGGAACGCGAGCAGCATGGCAAACCGATTGGCGGGCACCAGTTGATCCAGGGCTATCTGGCCGACATGGCCACACATCTCGATGCCGGGCGGCTTTTGTGCCAACGCGGGCTGCAACTCTTGGATCTGGGCGTGCGCTGCGACACCCAGACCTCGATGGCAAAATGGTATGCGACCGAGATGGCCGTCGAAATCGCCGGCAAAGCGGTGCAAATCCACGGCGGCAACGGCATCACCAAGGAGTTCCCCGTTGAACGGCACTTCCGCAATACGAAGGTCATGCCGATCCCGGATGGCACCACCGAAATTCAGAAGCTGGTGATCGGGCGAAACCTGACCGGGTTGAACGCGTTCTGAAAAAGGGCCTTGGCCGCCCCACCCTCGACGGTCGTCAGCGTCGAGGGTGGGCACGACCCGGCGGAATCGCGATACGGGCGAAGGGTCAGTAGGACTTGGGCATCCCCAGTGCCTTCTCGGCCACGTAGGAGAGGATCAATTCCTCACTGACCGGCGCGATGAAGTTCAGCACGCTTTCGCGAAAGTAGCGCTCGACGTGGTATTCCTGCGCGAAGCCAAAGCCGCCATGGGTGCGCACCGCCCGGAACGCCGCTTCGTAGGCTGCCGATCCTGCGAGGGTGCGCGCGGTATTGGCCTGGAGCCCGCGGAGCCTGTTCTGAACGTAAAGCGCGGCGGAACTGAAGACGCATCCACACCGAAGCGAGCGGATGCTGGATAGACTGGTTCTGACTGATCGGACGACCCAAGACGACGCGCTCGCGCGAAAAGGCCGGTGCCTGCCTCATGGGACCACTGCAACCCGCTGCCGTCAATTTACCCTGACTTTGCAAAAAGCCAGCGCCAGTGGGTTACCGATTCTGACCAGGGTCAGAACCTACTCTTTTGCCAGGGGGGGCACAAAAATCACGACGGGTGGGGATCCCGATGTTCAACAGACTCTAGGATCATGACCTTTCTTTCCCAGATGCCGAACAATTTCTTCACGCATGATCCTAACAATCTCGTTCTCGGATCGCTGGATGACATCCGTTGGGGCACCAACCCCGACGGCAAAAAGGCGGGAACTCTGGTGGCTGGGAAAAGGCATGGAGATCAATCCGGCGCCTTTGACGACTTGATCGGTGGAAAGATAGTACCCCTTGGCACGGGTCTCGGCCAACGAGGCGACGAAGGCCTTCACGTCCACCGCCGGTTTGTCGGGCGCACGATAAGCATTGATCTTTCGTAACAGGCGGCACACTTCTTCATCGCTGAAGCGGCTCATCAGAACCCGCCCCACCCCCGAAGTCCCCAGCGGACGTCGCGTTCCGAGTGAAATGTGGTGGATCGGCGACTTCTTCAGACGGATTACTTGGACATACTCGGCTTCGTCACCGTTCTTTGTTCCCAGGACAACGACATGTTGCGTCCGTTGCGCGATCGCCTTGAGCAACCGCTGGATGATGCCTTCGCCGAACAGATCCGGGTTCATCCATGAGCCCAGAAGAGGGACGCGTTCCGTGGGGAAGTAGTTCTTGTTTCGGGCATCGTGTGTCAGGAAGCCGAGGCTGACCATGCTCTTCAAGAGCGCCGAGGTACTCGATTGCGGATACCCCAGTTTCTTGGATACTTCCACGACCGATAGCGGCCGTCGCACCTCGTCGAAATACACCAACGTTTCACAGGTGCGGGCGACTGATTTCACGATGTGGTGCCCGCCGGTCTTCGCCAGCGTCTGATGCGCGTCTTTCATGATCCCCTCTCAGCATACTATTATATGAACAGTATTCCGAAATCAAAATGGCCGCGTATGTGGTTTCTGTCAACTGTTAGAAAATCGCAGAAGGCTCGCCGCAGCTGTCAGGGGATCGGGAAGATGTCGGGCTCGTTTGTCAGTCGCCGCCTCGCTTTGTGGGGATGATTACGCCATCAGCGGCCACGGCGCCCTGGCCACTGGGCCCGACGATCAACGGGTTCACATCAATGGTCTCAAGCGCTGCCCCGTGATAGGCGACAAAGGCCGACAGGCGCGCAACGGCGTCGGCGAGCGCGCCGATGTCGCGTTCGGGCGCCCCCCGGAATGCGTCCAGCAGTTTTCGACCGTGAATTTCGTCGATCATGCGGCGCGCTTCGGCGGGACCGAAAGGAGCAACCCGGAAGGACACGTCTCCCAGCGCCTCGACCAGCACGCCGCCCAGACCGAACATGACCACCGGGCCGAACGCCGGATCCTGGGTCACACCCAGTATGGCCTCCAGCCCAGGTGCTGCCTGTTCCGCCACGACCAGACCGTCGACTCGCGCATCGGGCGCTTTCTCGGACGCCAGTTCCAGAATGCGCGCACCGGCAGATCGGACCTCTTCGACCGAGCGCAGGTTCAGCGCCACGCCACCGATATCGGATTTATGCAGAATGTCGGGCGAGGCGATCTTCAACACGATCGGAAAGCCCATCTCCTGCGCCGCCTCGGCTGCCGCCTCCGGAGTCCTGGCCAGGGTTTCGCGCACGATCCCGATGCCGGCCTCGGCAAGCAGCGCCTTGGCCTCGATCTCGTTCACCATGCCGTCCGGCAACGGCGACAGGTCGGACAGTTCGGGTATCGGGTCATGTTCGCCGGCCCGCGCGAAGGACCTGGCGAAATAGCGCAATGCGGCCATCGCACGGACCGCGCGGGTCGGTTCCTCGAACACGATGAACCCCGACTTTTCATATGCAGCACGACCCTCGGGTTCGGTCAGCGAACAGAACAGCATCGGCCGGCCGGGAAACTTCTCGCGGATGCGCTCCAGCCCGGTCCGGATGGCTTCGTTCAGGTCGGCGACAAGGCCGACCGTGGACATGAAGATGATGGCTCCGTCGATTTCGCCGTCGCCAAACAACACATCCATGTTGGTTTCCAGCAGGTCGATCTGGTTGACCAACTGCGCCGTCACATCGACCGGGTTTCGGACACCTGCGAAAGGCAGCACCTCTTTCAGTTTTTTCTGCGCGTGATCGGGAAGCGCGGGCACGTCCAGTTTCAGTTTCTCGGCCTCGTCGGCCATCAGCACCCCAACGCCGCCGGACACCGTCACAAGACCCAGCCGGTCGCCCTGCATCATCGAACCGGATTCGGCGCAGGCATAGGTCACATCGAACATTTCGTCGACCGATTGCGCCCGGTAGACGCCGTATTGCCGAAAGGCCGCGTCATAGACCGCGTCGGACCCCGCCAGCGAGGCGGTATGCGATTGCGCGGCCTCGGCACCGACCGCGCTGCGGCCGACCTTCATCATGACCACCGGCTTTTCCCGTGCGCGCGCCAGTTCAAGGGCCTCGACCAGCCTGTCGCGGTCGGTCGCGCCTTCGAGGTATCCCATGATTACCCGGGTTTCGTCATCCTGCGCGCAATAGGCCACCGCATCGGCGAAATCGACGTCGCAGGAATTGCCCGTCGTCGCCCAGAGGTTCACACCCAGTCCGCGCATCCTGACCAGCGTCATGCAATACGACCCGAAGGCGCCGCTCTGGCTGACGATCGACACGCCGCCGGGCTTGGGCAGGTGCTTTTCGACCCCCGGTGTGAAGGTGGCGTAAAGATTGTGGCGCACATTGGCGATGCCAAGGCAGTTCGGCCCGACAAGCCGCATCCCCCCTTCGCGCGCGATATCCACCATACGCGCCTGAAGCGCGGCGCCTTCGGAATCAACCTCGGAAAACCCCGAGCTGAAGATCACCGCCCCCCGCACGCCGCGGGCCGCGCATTGCTCGACCGCTTGAACCGCCAGCGGCGCGGGCAGCGCGATCACCGCCAGATCCGGGGTCGTCGGGGCCTCGGAGATCGACGGATAGGCCGTCAAACCCTGCACCTCGTGCGACTTAGGATTTATCGGCAGGATCGGGCCGTCGAACCCGTGACGTATGAGAAAATCCACCGGCCGTCCGCCGATGCGCTTGGGGTCACTCGACGCGCCGATCACGGCAACAGAACGAGGAGCGAAAATGGCATCCATTCCGTCAATTCGCATGGGTCTTCCTTTGATATTCTAAACTAGTAGGACTTCGGCAGGCCGAGCGCATGTTCCGCGATGAACGACAGCACCAGTTGCGGGGTGACCGGCGCGATGCGGAACAGGATGGCTTCCCGCACAAGCCGCTCGACATGGTATTCCTTGGCATAGCCGAAACCGCCGAAGGTAAGCTGCGCGGTCTGCGTCGCCTTCACCGCCGCTTCGCCGGCTAGGTATTTGCCTGCGTTGGCTTCGTTTCCGCAGGGCTTGCCGGCATCGTAAAGCGCGCCGGCGTTCATCGCCATGAGGTTGGCGGCTTCCAGCTCGGCCCAGCAGGCGGCCAGCGGGTGCTGCACACCCTGGTTCTGTCCGATCGGCCTGCCAAAGACGACACGCTCATTGGCGTAATCCGCCGCACGCCGAAGCGCGTTGCGCCCGATGCCCACCGCTTCGGCGGCGATAAGCACCCTTTCGGGATTCAGCCCGTGCAGGATCTGGCGAAAGCCCTGACCTTCCTCGCCGATCAGATCTTCGGCCGGGATCGGCAGCCCGTCGATGAACAGCTCGTTTGAATCGACGCACTTGCGACCCATCTTCTCGATCTCGCGCACCGTGACGAACGTCCGATCAAGATCGGTGTAGAACAGGCTCAGGCCTTCGGTCGGTTTTTTGACCTCTTCAAGCGGGGTGGTGCGCGCCAGAAGCAGGATCTTGTCGGCCACCTGGGCGGTCGAAATCCAGACCTTCTGCCCATGCACGACATAGCGGTCGCCCTGACGCACGGCGCGGGTTTTCAGCTTGGTCGTGTCGAGGCCGGTCGTCGGTTCGGTGACACCGAAACAGGCCCGTTGCTCGCCGGCCACCAGTGGCGGAAGATAGGTCTTCTTCTGGTCCTCGGTGCCGAACTTGACGACCGGATTCAGGCCGAAGATGTTCATATGGATCGCCGAGGCGGCGCTGTTGCCGCCCCCGGACTCTGCGATCGCCTGCATCATGATCGCAGCGTCGACAATGCCAAGTCCGGCGCCGCCGTAGGCTTCGGGGATGGCGATTCCCAGCCAGCCATCGCGGGCCAGATTCTGGTGCAATTCGTGCGGGAAGCCGCCTTCGCGATCCCGGTTCAGCCAGAACTCGTCGTCGAACTCTTCGCAAATGCGCAGGACGGCATCGCGGATTCCCTGCTGATCGGATGTCATCTGATAGGTCATGGTGTTCTCCTCAAATCTCGCAGTCCGCTCTCAGCGTTTCGGTTCGGCTACAGTGCCGTTTTCGGTGAGCTTGTCGATCTTCCCGGCGTCGTATCCGAGCTCTTCCAGCACTGCGCGGCTGTCGGCGCCCAGTTCTCTGCGCCCGAGCCAGCGCAGCCGTCCCGGCGTCTTGTCCAGCTTTGGCACGGGTCCGACGACCTTGGTGTCGTCGCCCTCGACCCCGACGATGTCGCCGCGCGCGGCGATCTGCGGATCGGCAAGGATGTCATCGACGTCATAGACCATCGCCGCCACGGCATCGTGGGCCTGGAAGATGTCAATCGCCTTCTGCGCGTCATGCTGTGCCACAAATGCGCCGAGACGGTCCACAATCTCGTCCATGTGCTCCGCGAAGCCATCGAGGCTTTGGAATTGCGGCTGTTCCGCCCATTCCTTTCCGCCCGCGGCTTCCAGAAGCCGCCGCCCGGTCGCCGCACTGCCTGCGCTGATTGTGACCCATTTCCCGTCCCTGGCGCGAAACACCCCCGCCGGGGCGTAGGAATTGGGTGCCTGAAGTCCGTTTCGGTCAACCGGCAGCCCCGCGCCGGTTCGCGTCGGAACATGATAGTCGATCAGGCGTAACAGCGGCTCGAAGATGGCCAGGTCCACCACCTGGCCCCTGGCACTGCCGTTCTGCACCGCATGAAGCGCCATCATCGCGCCGTAGGCCGCCATCAGGCCGGTGGTCGAATCCGCGGCGGGAAAGCCGGGGTGCATCGGCGCGTTGTCGGCAAAGCCGGTGATGTGCGCCAGTCCGCTCATGGCCTCGCCGGCCCGACCGAAACCCGGCCACGAGGAACGCGGCCCGGTCTGGCCATAGCCCGAGATCCGCACGATCACCAGATCGGGATTCCAGCCATGCAGAACCTCTGGCGCCAATCCCGCCCTTTCAAGCACGCCGGGGCGGAAGTTTTCGATAAGAACCTGCGCGTTTTCGACCAAGCGGCGCAGAACCTCGCGGCCGTCTTCGGTTTTCCAGTCCAGCGCAACCAGTCGCTTGTTTCGGGCCAGCGTCTTCCACCACACACCGACGCCATCCTTGGCGCGCGCGCTCAGAACCCGCAGCATGTCGCCCTGCCCCGGCCGTTCGATCTTGATCACATCGGCGCCGAAATCGGAGAGCAGAGCGCCGCACATCGGCGCGGCAATCACATGCCCCATTTCAATCACCCTGAGATCGCTCAGCGGCCCGTCTGTTAATTTCACTCGGTAGTCTCCCAGATTGTCATTTCTCGGTCGTCAAGCCCCAACCTCCGGGTCCAGCGCCCTCAGTCTCATCGGAACCTAAATCCATTGCGAGAACAATCGAACGCCCGTTAGATCATCGAAGCGGGCAATAAAATTTTCACTTGACGGAGAAAGAAATGGCTGAGCCAAACACGAATCGAATGACGACACCCCGCCCCACGGTTGGCCAAGCTCTGGACGGGCTGTTCGATCCGCGCACCATCGCGGTCGTCGGGGCGTCCCGCACCAAGGGCAAGCTCGGGCAGGCCGTGCTGGCCCTGCTGAAGAGCAACGGCTATCGCGGCAAGATCATTCCCGTGAACCCCTCGGGCGGCGAAATCGAGGGGCTTGCGGCAGCACGCAGCCTAGAGGAGATCGACGGCCCGATCGACGTGGTCGTTCTGGCAACCCCTGTCGGCGTCGCTCTCGATGCGCTGGAAACCTGTACCCGGCTCGATGTGAAAGTCGTGGTCGGGGTGACCTCCGGCTTTTCGGAAGCCGGGCAAGACGGCCACAACAACGAGATGCGGCTGCGCCGGATCATGCAGGACGCGCCCTTTCGCCTGGTCGGGCCGAACTGCGAAGGCGTGGTGCGCCCAGCGTCGGATCTGCAATTGACCTTCAGCCCCATGTTCAACGGTCTCAGGCCCGGCCCCGTGGCCATGATTTCCCAGTCCGGCGCGCTAGGCGGCCTTATGGCGTTGCGTCTGGGCGAACGCGGCGTGGGGATCAATGCCATCGTCTCCAGCGGCAACGAAACGGATCTGACCGCCGGGGATCTGCTCGAATATCTCGGCAACGATCCGCAGACCCGCGTGGTTCTGTGCTACGTCGAGGAACTGCGCGACGGGCGCCGCTTTGCCGAGGCGGCCCAACGACTCACAAGAGCCGGAAAGCACGTCGTTGCGGTCAAGGGCGGACGAAGCCACGCCGGATCGCGCGCTGTCCAATCGCATACCGGCGCGATGGCCGGAGACGACCGGGTGATCAGTGCGGTCTTCCGCGAAACCGGGGTTATCCGCGCCCGGGAATCCGTGGCTGCCGTCGATGCCGTCACGGCCCTCGCCGCAGGCAGGCGGCCTGCCGGCAACCGGGTCGGAATCATCTCTGTCACCGGCGGGCTCGGCGTCGAGATGACCGACCTGGCCGAAAGCGCCGGCTTCGAGGTTCCGGTCCTGGCCGAAGCGACGCAAACCGCGCTGTCGCGTTATGTGCCGTTCTACGGCTCGGTGTCGAATCCGGTCGATCTGACCGGCGTCGTTCTGGCGAATCCCACCTATGTGGGCCGTTGCCTGAAGGCCGTAGCGGCCGATCCGGGCGTGGATATCGCCATCGCAATTATCACATTTGTGCCGGATCAACAGTTCATCGAGGCTTTGGCCGAGGCGTTCGACAGCACCGGCAAGCCGATCCTGATTGTCTGGACAGGCTCGGCGCGCAGCAATGCCTCGGGCGAGGCTCTGCGCGAACGGGCTGTCCCGGTTTATGATTCGCCCGCGCGGGCGGCCTCGGGCCTTTCGGCGCTGGCGGCTACGACAGGAGAAGTGGCATGACCCCGAGGGAAACACTGGAAAACTGGCAGCGCGCCGGGCGTAAAGTGGTCCACGAGGCCGACTCGAAGGACCTGCTGCAACAGATCGGGATACCGGTGCCGAAACGCGATCCCGCCGAGGGGCGCTGTGTCGCCAAGTTGTGTCACGACGACTACCCGCATAAGTCCGATCATGGTCTCGTCCGACTGGGTCTCTCGCCTCAAGAGGCGAAACAGGCCGCCGCCGAAATGGCGGAACGGTTTGTGGGCGGCACGGCGCTGATCGAGGAAATGGAAGAAGGGTCCGTGGCCGAATGGATCATCGGTTGCAAACGCGACGACACCTTTGGCCCGATCGTTCTGGCCGGCCCCGGCGGAATTCTGGTGGAACTGATAGACGCGGCCGAAATCCGGCTTGCACCCGCAGGGCCGCAAACCGCCGAGGCGATGGTGGATTCGGGCCCGGGTGCCAGGTTGCTGGCGGGGCTGCGCGGCGCGGAACCCGCCGACAAGGGGGCCCTGGCAGACCTGATTTCACGCATATCTGTTTTCTTCGCCGAAAACGCCGATCTGATCTCGGAAATTGAAATCAACCCTGTGATGGTTCGGGCGGACGGGAAAGGATTGGCTGCTGCCGATGCCTTGATCGTGTTGGCACCCAAGGCGAATGAACAGGAGAATTTAACGTGATACGTCACCCTTTTGGAGAGTTGTCACTGGGCCAGACCGGCGTTTCGAGCGGGCGGACGATGACGGAAACCGATGTCGTCAATTTCTGCATGCTCACCGGGAACTGGCTCGAACTGCATTCCAACATCGAGCATGCCAAGGAGGCGATATACGGCCAGCGCCTTGTTCAGGGCAGCCTCGTGTTTTCCATCGTCAACGCGATGATCCCCTTCGACAGCTCCGTGCTCGCTGCCTTCTACGGCTGCGACAAGCTGCGCTTTCTGCGACCGACCTTCATCAACGACACCTTCTGGGCCCGCGCGGAAATCGTCAATCTGAAGGATCATGACGAAAAGCATGGTGTCGTGACCAGCAAGCTGGAAGGCATCAACCAGCGGGACGAAACGGTGATGCGCTGCGAGTTCAGCCTGCTAATCCGAAAGACCCGTCTCGATCGCCCCGGAGAACCGCCCAAAATCCGGGCCGCGCACGACACCACACAAGGAGAGAGCGCATGAACTTCCTGACCCCCGAGCAGGAGATGTGGCGCGCGACCGTCGAGCGTTTCATCGACGAGGAGATCGGCCGCGACTATATCCGCAAATGCGATCTCGAACGCGAATACCCCTATGAGGCCTACGAAAAGGTGGCCAAGCAGGGCTGGCTCGGCATCCTGTTCTCGGAAGAGAGCGGCGGGCTGGGCGGCGACATCATGGATTATGCGCTGATGTGCGAGGGGCTGGCAAAATACGGCTTCGACTTTTCCACCGGCCTGATGGTCGCCACCTTCACCGCAATGAATATCGAGAAATTCGGCACGCCCGAACAGAAAGAGCGGTACATCCAGCCGTTCCTGGATGGCGACATCCGCTTCTCGATCTCGATTTCCGAACCCGGCGCCGGGTCGGACGCGGCTTCGACCAAGACCCGCGCGCGGCGCGACGGCAACGGCTGGGTGGTCAAGGGGCAAAAGCTCTGGTGCTCGGGCGCAAAGGCCGACAATGCGATCCTCGCCATGCTGACCCGCACCGACCCCGACGCGCCAAAGCACAAGGGGCTGTCGGTCTTCCTGATCCCCAACGACACCGAGGGTCTGGACATCCGCAAGCTGCCGACCCTGGCGCGGCGCGCAACAGGAACCACCGAGATTTTCGTGGACGACGTGAAACTGCCTTCCGATGCGCTGCTGGGCACCGAGAATGAAGGCTGGTCGATCATCACCGACCATCTGGAACTGGAACGTGTCGCCGTGGCCGCGGCCTATGTCGGCAATGCCCAGACAGCGGTGGACGATGCCCTGCGCTACGCGCATGAACGGATCCAATTCGACAAGCCGATCTTCGACTTTCAGGTGATCCGCCACATGCTGGCCGACATGCAGACCCAGGTCGACGCCGCGCGGCTTCTGGTCTATCGCGCTGCCAGCCTGGCCGCGGCCAAGACGCCCTGCACGCGCGAAGTGTCGATGGCGAAACTCTTTGCCTCCGAGACCCTGCAAACCGTCACCCGTAACGGCATGCAGATCCTCGGCGGGCATTCCATGCTGCCCGACTCGGACATGGAACGCTATTTCCGTGAAGGCATGCAAAGCACCATCGGTGGCGGAACCTCGCAGATACAGCGCACGCTGATCGCCAAGACCATGCGCCCGAACTGACCTCGGGACCGCTTTGGGACACCACCGCACAACAAAGGGAAAAAACATATGAAGAACGGACGCGATCCGGTGATCGTCGGCCTTGCCGACGCGCCAATCGAGGACGGGAAATTCGTCACCAAGGCCTCGGTTCTGGGCCATGCCGCCCTGGTGGCGAAGGCCGCCGTCGATGAAGCCGGCCTGACGCTTGATGATGTCGACGGTCTTTTGACCGCCGGCATGTGGGGCGTGCCGGGGCCGGGACAGCTCGCCACGGTAACGCTGGGCGAATATCTCAATATAATGCCAACCTATGTCGATGGCACCAATATCGGCGGCTCGGCCTTCGAAGCGCATGTCGCCCACGCCGCGATGGCGCTGCGCGAGGGCTATTGCGAGGTTGCCCTGATCGTCTACAGTTCCGACCAGAAATCCCTGCGCAGCCGAAACCTGGGGGGCCGGCCCTCGGTCCTGTCCATGCAACATGAAACACCCTTTGGGATGCCCACGCCTGTGGGCGGCTATGCGATGGCCGCGCAGCGTCACATGCACGAATACGGCACCACCTCCGAAAACCTGGCCGAAATTGCCGTCGCCACCCGGAAATGGGCACAGCTGAACCCCGCCGCGACTCGGCGCGATCCGCTCACCGTCGACGATGTCCTGTCCAGCACGATGATCTCGGAACCGCTGCATCTTCTCGATTGCTGCCTTGTCACCGACGGCGCGGGCGCCATCGTGATGACCACCGCCGAACGCGCCAGGGACCTCAAGACCAAACCCGTCGCGGTCAAGGGCTATGGCGAAGCGCACACCCATTGGGCCATCGGCGAGATGCCCGACCTCGCCCGCCTGCTGCCCGCGCAGAAGGCCGGCGAAACGGCGATGAAAATGGCCGGGGTAAGCCATTCCGACATCGACGTGGTCGAGGTCTACGACAGTTTCACCGTCACGGTCCTGCTGACGCTCGAAGCGCTTGGCTTCTGCAAGATCGGCGAGGGCGGCGATTTCGTGTCGGACCAGCGCACGGCACCAGGCGGGGCGTTCCCAATGAACACCAGCGGCGGCGGCCTCTCGGCGCTGCATCCGGGCATGTTCGGAATGTTCCTGCTGATCGAGGCCGTCCGGCAGCTTCGCGGCGAAGGCGGCGAACGCCAGGTCAAGGGCGCCGAGACCGCCCTGGTGCATGGTACCGGGGGTACGCTTTCCTCTGGTGCGACCGTGATTTTGCAGAAGGGCTAAGACGATGAGCATTGAAAAACCGCTTCCGGTGATCGACCATGACAGCGCCCCCTATTGGGAGGCCGCGCGCGAGGGCCGCCTCGACATCCCGCTTTGCGGCGATTGCGGCGAACATCATTTCTATCCCCGCTCTATTTGCCCGTATTGCCATTCCGACAATTTGCGCTTCAACACCGTGAGCGGACGCGGCAAGGTGCATACCTTCACCATCGCGCGCCGTCCGGCTGGGCCGGCATTCGCTGATGACGTGCCATATGTCGTGGCATTGATTGAGCTGGAGGAAGGCCCCCGGATGATGAGCCGGATCCAGACCGGCGACCCCGAGAAGGTTCATATCGGGGCCAAGGTGGAAGTGACGTTCGTCAAGGCAACCGACGAAGTGACTTTTCCCTACTTCAAAATGACCTGAGGCCAGAGGCACCGCCACTTCGGGGCCGAATGTGGAAGAGCCGTCGCAGAGGTTGTCTGCGGTGGCTCTTCGCTTTTTTGAGGTCACCCGGCGCGGCCGGGCTGCGGTGCTCCGCGCAAAAACCGCCACGCCAAGAGCCCGGCCAGCGCCAGCCCACCAACGATGTCGGCCGCAGGCGCGGCGTAAAACAGCAAGCCGGCAGCCGACAGGAACAGCAACCGGCCGATGACCGGCACCTTTCCACGAAACCAGCCGCTTGTGCCGACGCTGACGGCAAAAACCGCGGCGCAGGCCACGCCCATATCCAGTAGGATTTGCACCGTGCCGCCCTGGGCCAGTATGCCCGGCCGGAACACAAAGAGAAACGGCACCACATAGATCGCTCCGGCCAACATCAGCGCGCGACCCGCCACCCGCCAGAAATTGGCCCCTGCCAGGGCGGCGGCGGCATAGACACTGGCGCAAACCGGTGGCGTGATGGCCGATAGGATCGCATAGTAGAAGACGAAAAGATGAGCCGTCAGTTCGGGCAGGCCAAGCCGTACGAGACTCGGCGCGGCGATCGCCGCAGCCAGCACATAGGAGGCCGTCGTCGGCACGTCCATACCCAGCAAGATCGCCAGCACCGCCGCCAGCAACAGGGCCAAGATCAGCCCCTGACCGGACACAGAGAACAACAGGTTCGAGACTTTGACCCCGGCACCCGTCGCCGTCAGAACCTTGACGACGATGGCGGCGCAGGCAAGCAGCGCCGCGATCATCACCAGCGCCCGCCCTGCTTCGACCATCCCCTCATAGATGTCGCGGGCCAGCTTGGCCCAACAGGCCAGCACACCCTGCTTTTTTCCGTCGCGTGCGAAGGGACGCACCAGACCACAGGCCACGACCAGCACGATGATCGCACCCGCCCCTGCATAGCTTGGCGTGTAACCGTTGAAAAGGAAATAGACCATCGCCGCGATGGGAAGGAACAGCGGGATCGACTTGTCCGGCGCAAGGAATTCCGCCGGTTCGGGCATTTCGCTCCTCGGTGTCGGTTGCAACCCTGTGCGACGCGCATAGAGATCCACCCCGAGCCATACCGCCAGGTAGTAGAGAAATGCCGGACCGATCGCCGCAACGACAATGTCGGTATAGGGAATGTTCAGGAACTCAGCCATGATGAAGGCCGCTGCCCCCATCACCGGCGGCGTAAGCTGGCCGGCGGAGGAGGCAACGGCCTCGACCGCCCCGGCAAAGGCCGGCGGATAGCGCAGTCGCTTCATCGTGGGGATTGTAATCGACCCGGTCGCCATGACATTGGCCACCGCCGAGCCGGTCACCGTCCCGAACATCGCCGATGACAGGGCACAGACCTTTGCCGGACCGCCATAAGAGCGCCCGGCGATCCAGGTCGCCATTTTCATAAAGGAATCTGTCGACCCGGTGGACAACAGCAGAGCCCCCAGAAGCACATAGATCACGATGACCCGAGCCCCGATATCCGCAAGGTAGCCAAAGAGGCCAGTAGTCGAGCTGTAGAAAGTCTCGACCGCCGTACGGGCCGACACACGCGGTGGGCGCCAGGCCCCTTCGATCAGATCATGGCCGAAATAAAAATAGATCACAGTGCAAAGCGCCAGCAGCGGCAGGAACCAGCCGATCACCCGGCGCGCCGCTTCAAGAGTCAGCAGAACAGCCAACAGACCGGCCGCCTTGTCGAGCGGCCCGTAGCGCACCATGATATCCGACAAGCGATCCCGGTTCACGATTACATAGAGGCAAACCGCGAACGCCAGTAGTCCCAGCATGATGTCCACAGCCCGTTCAATCCCGCTTCGCGCACCGGTGCGCGAGGCCCGCGCCGCATAGAGAAAAAACGCGCAGCCGATTCCAAAACCGACAAAAATCGGTCGCTGAACCAGCGGTTCGAACTGTCCGAAGAGGGCATTATAGAAATGCAGCGCGACGAATGCGGCGAACAATACGCCAAGCGCCTGCTCTCCGCGCCGTTCCCAATTGGGTATTGCGGTCGATGTCTGCGTCATGTTCTCTCCGAGAGCGGTAACGGCGGGGTGCCCGCAGCACCCCGTCTGGATCAGCCTATGGCCGCCGTCGTGACGGCCCGCGATTCCGGTCAGCTTCCGGCCGCCTCTCTCCAGTAACGTTCCGCACCTGGATGATAGGTAATTCCTGCCTCCATCGTGGCGACGGCATCGGCGGCAATGTCATAGTCCGCCAGTTGTGGCCAGGCTTCGGTCAGCAGGCTCATGTTCTGGTGGATGCTGCGAGCGATGTCGTAGGCGGTCTGGTCATCCATGACACCGGTGCGGGTCAGAAAGAAAACGTTGAGCTTCGGAACGCGCATTGCTTCGGAGCCGGGAATGAGTTCTGCCGGAAGAGTTGTGAAACCGACGCCCTCCATAGCCCCTGTCGCCGCTTTCTCCTGCTCTTCGGTAAAGCCGATCAAGCGCATCTTGGTGCTGGTCATCAATTCCTGCAGACTTGCATCGACGGAGTCTGCGGCCCCATATTTGCTGTAACCGACGATTTGGCGGTTCTTGATGCCTTCCACCGCGTCGCCAACGGCGCCATGCACCAGGTCCGCGTTGATATCGAACATGGACAGGACACCGGTCGTCAACGTCTCGGCCGCCGATCCGCGGATGCCGGGATTGAACTTCTTTCCGTCCAGTTCGTCCAGCGTCGTCACACCAGACTCTTCGGTGACCGCGATCAGCAGGATCGAGGCGCTGTAAGGATAAAGCGCAACCGTATCTGGGATTGCGTTACCTTCGAACTTGCCGGTCCCGTTTCTGGCGGAGATCAGAATGTCGGTGGTGGCAAGCCCAAGGTCGATCTCGTCGCGCGCCAGCCGCAGCACATTGTCCACGCTGGCCCCGGTTTCGATCACGCTGACATTGGTGCCTTCCATGCCGGTCTCGATCGCCTTGCTCATCGCAACCGAAATGGTGAAATGGCTCGACGTCGGGCTGGTCGTGCCCATCGTGAGATCCTTGGCAGATGCCGCGCCGCCAAGGGCCATCGCGCCCATGGCCGCGATAGCACCCACCGCCGCCCGGTATCCGGTCAACTTGCGTTGGATCATTTTATCCTCCCGTTTTTGCCTTTAAAGTAACGTCAGCCCGGTCGCTTAAGCACGCAGGGCCCCCGATGTATCGATCCGCTCTCTCAGAACGCGCAATTCTTCCTCCGTTGGTGGCCGCGTTTGCGGCACCTCGCCTCTGATCGCCAGATCGAACCCCGTATGACGCTGGACCTCTTCGGGCGTATTTCCCGCATGCACCGATTTCAGTCGCATTCGCAGCGTCGTCTTGTCGAAATCCATAACCGCTCGCGGTGTCACCACCAGGCGCGGTCCTTCATTGACCAGCCCGGCGTCGCGTTTCGCGGCAGGCCCGGACAGATGTCCGGGTATTGTGATGAAATCGACCGTTTCCACAAAGTTTCGCGCCGTATGCACGGTGGGGCAAATGTAATACCGCGACGAGGTGTGGCAGTATGACAGGTTTGCTGCCCCCGGCCCGCGCATCTTTGGTGCGTGCAGCGTGCCGCCGACGTGGTGCAGGTTGATGTTGCCGTACACATCGTGCTGCAAGCCACTGTGAAAGAAAAAATCCAGCCCGTGATGGCTGTGGCCGAACAACTCGATAAAGGTCTCGGCGGCCTCGCAGCGGCCGAGCGCACGATCGTCCAGCATCGACGGATACAAACGCCCCGGCTCGGGGTTGAAGAACATCTCGCCGCCGACCGTCAGGTTCGGTGCATGCAGCTCGCGGGCTAGCGCAATGGCCGCCATCGGCACCAACGCGGCTGCACCCGCCGCACCCAGTTCTCCGTCGGCCAGATCGCGGGCCAACACGACGACCATCTGTTCAATTGGGGAAACCGCTGCACTCATTCGTTCCGTGCCTCGGCTTCGAGCACGGCGAAATACCCGGTTCCCCCGACCGCTTCGATGTAGTCGCTCTGGTTTTTCGGTCCGGTCACATGGCGGGCGATATAGGTGTCCAGCCCCGTGCTGTCGCCGGTCCGGGCGGCATCCCCCAGATCGGCGTAGGCATCAATATATTCCTCGTCCATCGCATAGTTGGGAAAGCTCGCGGTTGGGTGCGCGCCATAGGGCACCTCGACCACGGCATCGACATAATAAGACGGCACGGTAACCCGCGAGGGATCGTCCAGAACGACCTCGTCCGGCACGATCCGGTCCACGCTGGCAATGACCATGTCAGACGCGCGTGCCATCAGCTGATCGGCGTAGACCATCGTGCTGAGATGGCGCAGGTTTCCCCAGCGGTCGGCTTCCTGCGCGTGCAAGAACGTCACTCTGGGGCGGATCGGCCCGACGGCGTGAATACGGCGGCCGGAGAACGGGCAGTCGATTTCCCGCAAAAGCGGGTTGTGCTTCAGAACGTCCGATCCGCGCAGCGCGTCGATTGGCTGGAACGGCACGCCATGAGCCGACGCCATCAGCCCGCCCACCACGGTCAGCGCATCCAGCGCGTGCGCGGTCACCTGCCCTGCCTCGACCGCGCGGCGGAAATTCGGGCAAAGCCGGTTTTCCAGCGTAACGCCGGGAATAAAGACCTGTGCGACCGCGCCTGCCGCAATCATCAGGTCGACATCATACCCCGCGCCCGGCGAGGAATACAAATGCAGACCATCCGCGCCCGCGGCCAGCAACGCGCGCACCAGTGCGACAGGGCGGCTTTGCTTGAACAGACCACCGAGACAAAGCTCGGGGCGTTCTTCCAAAGCGCCTCGTGCCAGCCGGGCTGCGTCTTGCAGGCCTGTGACCTTGCTGCGACGTGCGGGTTTCGCTTGGCCTTCCATCGTTGGGCGTGCCACTCCGATAGTGATTGCGCTGACCCATCCTAGTTGACGCTATGGGGTCCATCACCTTCCGACTGGCGCAAAGCCTGATCGAACACATATGTGGAAATGCTTGCGCCCGGTTCCTGACAGGCAATTGAGACCGGTCAGAACCACCCTGCCGCGACACCGCCGCCAACGATGAGCGTGATGAGGAGGATGCTCGCAACACCGAAGATCCCGTTCCACCGCAAGCCGATGGTCAGCGGCCGCTCGCCCACGATGGAAGAGGCGTAGACCACGGCCGTGATGGCCGGCCCCATGCAGATGATGCTGCTCCAGCCACCAGCCAGCGCAAGGCCCAGAGCAAGCGGCGACAAACCTTCCACGCCGACGCGGTTGACCACCTCTGCCAGCAGGACCACCGAGATCATCGGATGCACGCCCAGCAGCCCCGTCAGGAACACCGTCATGATCAACAGCACAACAGTCGTGACCGGCCGCGCGGCCATCCAGCCCAAATGGTCGGCAATCCATTCGACCGGGGCGACCTCCAATGCGACAAGACCAATGAACCCCGCCGACGCGATGACGCTCATTTCGGTCGCGAAACCCGGTGCCTGGGTCACAAACCGGCGCGATATACCGGCAAGGCTGCCACTGCCGCTGCGCATAACCGACCAGAGCAGCGCATAGATCGGCACGATGGTGATCAGGACGGTCTGGAAACTGTACTGGGTCAACCGGTCCAGCGTGACCACGGCGGCGCCCAAAAAAAGCACATGCCCGGACACGATCAGGACGGCCCAGCGGCTCCAGTCCGGCAAGTCACCGGTCAGGGCCGGTGCCCGGCCGCGCGCCGAGGGCGGGCGCCACCATTCCACCGTGTCGAACAGCCATCCCAGAAGAAACAGAATCCCGGCCAGAGCAATCCCGTAAGGCGCCAGGGTCGTCCATTCGAGCCCCGGTATTGTGAGAATCATCAGATTGAGAGCGATTCCGAACGGCGTCCAGAAAGCGATCGAGGAAAACCCTCGCATGCAGGCGCTTACCATCCTGCGCTTGCGAGCCTGGAACACGAATTCGTCCATCTCGTGCCGATGCGCCGCCAGCCCTTTCATTATGATCTCCAGCATCACCCCAAGCCCGCCGAGATTCAGAAGCACCCCGAACAGATGCCCGCCCGCACCCAGAGAGGCGTAGCGACGGGTCGGCGGCTGCAGTGTCAGGAATTCACCGGCAACCTCGACGATCGGGTCTTGGGTGGCCGCGATGCGCAGGAAGGCGACAGCCGTGAGCAGCGCGGACAGGAACACGACACGCCCGGCCGCTTCGACAAAGATGCCGGCTCGGATCCCGTCTGCCAGCGCCAGAAGGGCAATCGCGAGGGAAAAGAAAAGCAGTACCCATCCGATGCGGGCGATATAGCGAGATGCAATAACGAGATAGAGTCCGAAGAACGGCACGGCTGCAATGGACGCAATGCTGGAGGAGAAAACGCCCTGCACGATGGCAGCGCCGAGACAAATCAGCAGACATAGGGCAGTAATGCGCGTGGCGGAAGGCTTCACGGATTTATTGGACAACAACTCGCCCCACCGTTCCGAAAGCGTCCCTCATGTCTGCGAGGCGACGGCAACTGAGTTCGCTCAAGGCAAGAACGCGGAGCAAATGCGAGGTCGACTATTGCACCCCTACAAGCTGTGACACGCAGGGCGTCGATCTCGTGAACACGGGAATGGCACGAAACAACTCTCGTCGGAGCCGACCGCATTTTTCTTTGGTCTTCGAGAATACATCGTCTGGCGAAAAATGACACGACGGCACCTCGAAATATCTCTTCGCAATCGCGCGCTTGTCCTCTGGACCTTATACGCCACCACCCTCAGCCAGATTTGCCATTCTTTCCGAAGCTTTACTGGTCAGGGTCAATTTCCGATTCAGCGCCGATACGGGTGGAAGTTCGACATCCAGAATGTCCAACTGCCGCAAGTATCACAATACGAAAATCCTGTTCCAACACATATGTGCGAAAGTGTAGCGCCGAGAGTTGATTGCGTCTTCCTTTATCAGGCAATGTGCAGTGAAGGACAATATGGTCAGCGATTTCACCACCCGTTTGTCGCGGTTCGTTGCCGCGCCGCACCGGCTGAGCGATGCGGACGCCGAGCAGGCCGCGCTTTGCGTTGAGGATACCATAGCCGCCATCTATGGCGGGTGGCATGAACCGGTGGTTCGCCGGCTGGCCGCGCTTGACGCGGGCGGACCGGCAGTCCCGGCAGGAGCTGCTGAAGGTGGCAGTCCCGAACAGGCCGCGTTCCTGAACGCGGTTGCCGGTCATGCGCTCGATTTCGACGATGTCCATACGGTCAGCGTCACCCATCCCAGTGTTGTAATCGTGCCGGCGCTGCTGGCCACCGCGGGTGTCCGGCCGGACACGGCCGGCCGCATTGCCCCCGCGCTTGCGGTCGGAACCGCCGTCAATGTCGCGCTCGGTCAGATCCTGGGTTTTGGCCACTACAACAAGGGCTGGCACGCAACGTCGACCATCGGGGTTCTGGCATCGGCGGCAGCGGTCGCGCATCAGCTTGGGCTCGACGACGACGCAGTCCGCAACGCCCTGTCCCTGGCCGCGTCGCTGGCCGGGGGAATGCAGATCAATTTCGGCGCCATGGCGAAACCGATCCAGGCCGGAAACGCCGCCCTTGTCGGATTGCGGGCCACCCGGATGGCCGAGGCCGGCATCACAGGCGCCCCGGACATCTTCGCGGCGCGCGGCTTCTTCGACCTTTATGCCGGCCCGGACGGGATTGCGGCCGACCCCGCAGCGGTGGAACCGCGGATCGATCTGGGCACGGTGTCCCGCAAGCTGTATCCCTGCTGCTACCTCACCCACAGGATGATCGCCGCCGGGCGGCACCTTCACGCCGAACGCGGCGGCGAGGCGGTGCCCGAAGGGTCGGTGATTGAAATGACAGTTCCCGAAAGCGTCATGGTCCCGTTGCATGTCACCGACCCCAAAGATGGAATGCAGGCCAAGTTCTGTGCCGCCTATACGCTCGCCGTGGCCCTGCAGCAGGGCCAGGTCGGGCTGGTGGATTTCGAAGGGGACAGCCCCCATCGCCCCGCGGTGCGCCGGCTTATGGACATGGTGCATATCCAAACCATGCCGGAAGCGGGGCGGGATCACGTTGGCGTGGACCATGGGACGGTCCATGTCCGCCTGCGCAAAGGGAACGTAACCCTGGCCGAAACCTCGGTCGCGGCGCACCCCGGCTCTCCCTCGGATCCGGCAACCCCTGCCGCGATCGGCGACAAAATCGCCGATTGCCTCGGAAAATATCGCAGGGACGGGGGCGCGGCGCCCTCTGCCAGTGCGTTCCGCCGGGATCTGCGCACGCGGCTGCATCTGCCGCCACTGCGAGAGGCGTCGGCCCCCGACGGGCAAAAAAACCATGCGCGGCAGGACAAGCCCGTGAAGGAAATGTCCAGCGCCGATCAAACACCGTCTGAAAGGACCGTCTGATGGAATCGATGATTCATGACATGGCAGAGCGACTGTTCCGCGACCATGTCACCCACCGCATGCGCGAAGACGCCGCCTCGGGACAATGCCCCGAGGCGCTCTGGACGCAGATCGAGGAGGCAGGGTTAACCATGGCGCTGGCGCCAGAGGACGCAGGCGGTTTCGGCGTGCCACCGGCCGAGGCGCTCGGTCTTGTGCGTATTGTCGGGGCGCATGGCCTGCCCTTGCCTCTGGCTGAAACCCTGATCGCAAACGCCGTTCTGGCGGCCGCGAATATGGCCCTTCCCGGTGGCAGGCTGACCATCGCCGAAGGCGAAGCGCTGCGGTTGGAACGGCGCGGCAAGAAGATCCATGCGAGCGGGCATCTGACACTGGTGCCCTTTGCCCGCTGGGCGAACCGGATCGTGACCATTGGCGTCCTGGACGGTGTCGATCACGTCCTGTCCCTGCCGGTGAAGGATCTGATCGTTGACCCGGCGCAGGATTTTGCCGGGATGCCGCGCGATGACATCGAACTCGATTATACCCTGACAGAGACCGATGTCACCCCCTTGCCACGACCCGTGGGAGGGATGCGCGGGCTCGGTGCACTTATCCGCAGTCTTGCCACCACCGGGGCGATGGAGACCATCCTGAAGATGAGCGTTCAATACGCCAACGACCGGGTGCAGTTCGGACGGCCAATCGGCAGGTTCCAGGCGATCCAGCACAATCTTGCGACAATGGCCGGAGAAACCGCAGCCTCGCGCACGGCCGCCGAGATGGCGGCCGGCAGCTATGACACACCGGCCTTTGCGCTGGCCGTTGCCGCCGCCAAGGCCCGCGCCGGAGAAGCGGCCGAGAAGGTCGGGGCCCTGGCCCACCAGATTCACGGGGCCATCGGTTATACCCAGGAACACGCGCTTCACCATTTCACCAAACGGATTTGGGGCTGGCGTGACGAGTTCGGCACCGAGCTTGACTGGACCAGGGAACTTGGGCGGGCCGCCCTGTCGAGCCCCCACGACACCTTCTGGCATTTCATCACAGACAGCGCTGCAAAAGGGACCCAGGCATGACCCTCACCGCTTTTTCTCCCCCCCCGCCCGGCGCCGACTATGACGACCTCCGGCAAGAGGTCCGCGCGTTCCTGGCCGACGAACTGGCCGATTTCCCGCCCATAAAACGCGCGCAGTCGTGGAATGGGTTCAGCCGTGATTTTTCACGAAAGCTGGCGCAGCGCGGCTGGGTTGGCATGACCTTCCCAAAGGAATACGGCGGCCACGCGCGCAGCGCGCTTGAGCGGTATGTCGTGTCCGAAGAGCTACTGGCCGCCGGTGCCCCGGTGATTTCGCACTGGATCGCAGATCGGCAGAGCGGTCCGCTCATACTTGCCAAGGGCACCGACGATCAGAAACGCCGGATCGTGCCGCGCATCGCCGCGGGCGAACTGTGTTTCTGCATCGGGATGAGCGAGCCGGATTCCGGCTCGGACCTGGCGGCGACGCGCACGATGGCCACCGAGGTCGACGGGGGGTTCCGGATCAACGGCACGAAGGTCTGGACGACCTATGCGCATGTCGCCGATTACATGATCCTGTTCTGCCGCACCGGCAAGAGCGACGACCGCCACGGCGGGATGAGCCAATTTCTGGTCGATCTCAAGGCCACCGACAACATTCAGATCACCCCGATCATCGATCTGGGCGGCGAGCATCATTTCAACCAGGTGGTATTCGACGATACCTTTTTGCGCTCCGATGCGCTGCTGGGCGAAAAGGGCGAGGGCTGGTCGCAGGTCATGAGCGAACTGGCGTTCGAGCGCAGCGGCCCCGAGCGGTTCCTGTCGTCGTTTGCCCTGATCGAGGAACTGATCCGTTTGCTACGCGAGGACGCAACCGAAGCGCAGCAGGCCGAGATTGGCCGTTTGTCCGCGCATCTGATGGTGCTGCGGCAGATGTCACGATCGGTGGCCGGAATGTTGAACGAAGGAGAGAGCCCGTCACTTCAGGCTGCCATTGTCAAGGATCTGGGAGCGCTTTTCGAACAGGACATTCCGCGCCTGGCCCGAAGTCTTGTGTCGCGCCCGGCGGTGCCTGGCGGGAGCGATAGCTATGCGGCTGTTCTGGCGTATACCGAACTCGCCGTTCCGTCGTTTTCGTTGCGCGGCGGCACACGCGAAATTCTTCGCGGTATCATTGCGCGGGGACTCGGACTGAGATGATCCCGCCTGCGGAATGACAACAACGGCGGGCGGCACACGTCTAGTGCCGGCCGGTTTCCTCAAACTCCGAACGATAGCCGAGTGCTCGGGAGAGCTGTTCAGCGGCCGTTTTGGCAGCGGCAACATATCGCTTCTTGTTACGCTTGGCGCGCTCCAGAGGAGCACCAATCACCAATGCTCCTGCCAAGTGTCCGTCGGCGCGAAAGACCGGAACCCCGAACCCCGCTGCATCTACATGCGCGGTTCCAGCTGTACTGGAATACCCGGTTTTGCGAATCTCCGAAATTAACCCGCGCAGTTCATTTTCATCGGTGATCGAATTAGGCGTCAGCGGCTTTAATTCAGTGCGCCGAAAATAATCGTCCAGTTCCTGCTGCGTGTCAAAGGCCAGCATGACCAGCCCCGATGCCGAACAGAACAATGGCCGGTTGATCCCCTGTTGGGCGACATACCGAACGGGCTGGGGGCTTTCGATGACCGACGAATAAATGACTTTCTCGCCGTCCCGGACAGCAAACAGGATGGTTTCACCGGTCTGGTTAACCACATCATTCATCACCCCGCGCAGGACCGATTCGAACGGGTGGTTGGTCAGAATTGACTGGGCGAACTGAAAAATCCTCGGACCCAGAAAGTAATTGTCTTCCTCGCGCATCAGATACCCCTTCTCGGTGAGGGGCCGAAGCAGCACCAGCAAACTGCTCTTGGGGCAATCAATCGCGATACTGAGTTCCGAAAGAGACATGTGACGTTTGCAGCGCGCCAAAAGATCGAACAACGCAAGGATACGCGTCAAGGACCGGGGCCCTTCCGATGTGCGCCCGGCGGCTTCGGCTGGGCCAGATTGCGCGGTTTTCATAGTCATGTCTCCAGTGCCGCTATCCGGAACAGGCCTATGCCTTTCCTGGCTCTTTATCCGTCGTGCGGGCCTTGATCATCCGCAACGGCGTATACTCCAATACCTGTTCTCCGGTTTGCTTGAACACCTTGTTTCGCGTCCGCACCAATCCGCGGTTCGGACGGCTCTTCGACCGGCGCGATTCTGTTACCTCGACCTCACAATGGATGGTGTCCCCGGCAAATGTGGGCCCCATGACCTTCAGTTCCATGTCCAGAAAGGCAAAGCCTGTATGTTGCATTGTGGATTGGGTCAAGAGCCCTTCCATGAAGGTATAGACCAGCGCACCGGGCGCGGCGAAACCGGGGATATTGGATTCCTTCTCCCGGAAGTCACGATTGATGAACAAGACCTCAAGCATGCCGGTGACGCTGACAAAATTCGTGATATCGGTTTCGGTCACGGTGCGCCCAATGGTCCGAAACCTGCGCCCCACAGGCAAATCTTCGTAACAAAACCCGAGTCCTACAGTTTCCATTCCGCAAAATTCCCTTGATCAGTTCCATTTTCTGAGAGGGTTCGGCCACATCTGTCCTGCGCCCGGAACACGCCCCGGTTCCTTCACGTTAGGCGGCAAGCTCCGCAGCAATCAATCGACTGCCTCGTTTTTGCGGCTTTCACGTCGATTGAGCACATTCTTGATGAATCGCATTCTTCGCTCCATTGGCCCCTTTTTCCACGCCACAGCACATATGTGGTTTTACGCGGCTGGTGCCGGATAGCGTTTGGGACATACCGAACGCGGGCCTTACCTTTTTGTGAACAGGCGCCAAATGCCATGACCCGAAGAGGACCAGCATGAATTTCGGCTTTTCCGACGAACACGATGCCATACGCGACACGCTGGCACGAATGCTGAGCGATCACGCCACTCTCGCGGTGGCACATGACTGTCTTGAGGCTGCCGACGGGTTCGATTCCGCAACCTGGACCGCCTTGGCGGACGGCGGATGGCTGGGCCTTGCAATTAGCGAAAACTACGGGGGGGCGGCGATGGGGGCGATCGAACTGGCCATTGTCGCCGAAGAGTTCGGCCGTAGCCTGGCCGCCATACCTTTTGGCCCAGTTCTTGGCTTGGCGATCCCCGCGATTCAGGACTTGGGCACGCAAAGCCAAAGGGAAAATCTGCTTCCCCGGATCGCCGAAGGCCGCATGATCGTTACCGCCGCGCTTGCCGAGGATGGAGGGTCTGCACCGGAACGGGTCTCGGCAAAAGTGCTGCAGGATCGCCTTTCGGGACGGAAATCGCCAGTTTCGTTCGCATCCGATGCGTCATTCGCGATCGTCGCCGCCCTGGACGAAGGTGGCACCGCGCGCCTTTATCTGGCGGATCTTTCGGACCCCTCGGTGTCGATCAGCGCGCTGGATGCGATCGACCGCACCCGTCCGACGTCCGAGATCGTCTTTCACGACACGCCGGTTGAACTGCTTCCCGGTTCCGATCCCGCAGCGATCCGGACTCTTTTGGACGGCGCCGCAGTGTTGGCCGCCTTCGAACAGATCGGCCTGGCCGAGCGGGCGCTTTTCCTGACCAGAGACTATGCCTGCGAGCGGCAGGCGTTCGGACGCCAGATCGGCAGTTTTCAGGCGGTCAAGCACCGGCTCGCGGACATGTTCGCCAAGATCGAGCTGGCACGGTCCAATGCTTTTTTCGGCGCCTGGGCGCTGGCGAGCGGGGATGAACGGCTGTCCGAAGCGGCGGCGGTAGCACGCCTCGCGGCTCTCGATGCAGTGCAATTCACCACTGAGGAATCGGTGCAGCTTCACGGTGGGATCGGGTTCACCTGGGCGGCCGACCCGCATTTGTTTCTGCGGCGAGGATGGCAGTTGAAGGCCGAACTCGGCCTGGCCGATTTGTGGCGCGAGCGGCTGCTTTGCAATCTGGCGGACGGCCAAAGGGCCGCGAACTGACAAGGACAAAGTGCAGATGGATTTCAGCGACAGCCCGGAAGAAGCCGCGTTCCGCGCCAAGGCGCGCGACTGGCTTGATGCCAGCGCGACCCGCCGCAATGGAAGCGAAAAGGCCCAGGACCATTTCATGGCCCGCGACGCCGACGAAGTTGCCCGTGCGCGCGACTGGCAGGCACGAAAGGCCGACGCAGGCTGGGCGGGGCTGACATGGCCCCGTGCTTTCGGTGGGCGTGACGCCACTCCGATCGAGCAAGTGATCTGGAATCAAGAGGAAGGGCGCTACGCCGTCCCGCCCAACGTCTTTCTGATCGGGATCGGGCTGGTTGGGCCTACGGTCATGATCCACGGCACCGAAGACCAGAAAACAAGATTCCTGCCCCGGGCTCTCACGGGCGAAGACATCTGGTGCCAACTTTTTTCCGAACCCGCCGCCGGGTCCGATTTGGCCGGTATCCGCACCCGTGCACGCCGCGAAGACGACGAATGGGTGATCTCCGGTCAGAAGGTTTGGACCTCGGGGGCGCATTATTCCACTCACGGCATCCTGCTGGCGCGCACCGATCCACAGGTGCCCAAGCACAAGGGAATGACCATGTTCCTTGTGGACATGTCCGACCCGGCCATCGAAACCCGTCCTATTCGCCAGATTTCGGGCAGCTCCAGTTTCAACGAAGTGTTCATCGACAACCTGCGCGTGCCAGACAGCGCCCGCTTGGGCGGTGTATCCGAAGGGTGGAAGGTGGCGCTGACCACACTCATGAACGAACGGTTCAGTATTTCCGTCGGCCGGGCCAGTGGCGGTGCGCGGGCCGAGGAATTGATTGATCTGGCTACCCGTGTCGAACGGAACGGTCGCCCGGCCATCGAGGACGACGAGGTGCGCGCGCGCATTGCCGATTTCATCGCGCGTCAACGCGGACTGGAATTCACCTCTTACCGGGTCATGACGTCGCTTTCGCGCGGCCAGGCACCGGGTGAAGAGGGCTCGATCGGCAAGCTGTTGCTGGGCAAGCTGCGGCAGGAAATGGGCGCTTTCGGGATGGATCTGGCGGGAACTTTGGCGGGCATATCAGCCAAGGTCGGGGATGACGTGGCGCGCTGGCGAAACGAATACCTGACCGCGCCGGGCAACCGGATCGCGGGGGGATCGGACGAGATCCAGCGCACGATCATTGGCGAACGCATTCTCGGGCTGCCGCCTGAAATACGCGTCGACAAGGATGTCGCGTTTTCAGAGCTTTGATCTGAATGGGCGCCATCCGGGACCAACGGCCAACAAGGAGGAGAATATCATGAAGTTCAAGATAACCGGGATCGCTGCCGCATGCCTGGCAATGGCCACCTCGGCTGGCGCGCAAGACATCGATCTGCCTGACGTGATCGCTTGGTCGGCCTATGACACGGGATCAGCCGGACATGCACATTCCATAGCCATCGGTAACATGATGCGCAGCAAATACGGATCGACGGTCCGCGTGCTTCCGGGGCGAAACGACGTCTCGCGGATGACCCCGCTCAAAAACGGGACGGTCGATTACTGCCTGTGCGGCATCGCCTCATATTTCGCCGCCGAAGGGGTTTTCCTTTTTGCTGCGCCTGAATGGGGGCCGCAGCCAATCCGGGCAGTTCTTCAGGCCGTCGGCGATTACGGACTGGGTGTCGCTGTCGCCGCCGATGCAGGCATCGAAACCATCGCGGATCTCAAGGGGAAACGGGTCGCTCGTGCCGTCAGTTCTCCCGCGATTGACAACAACATGGAGGGACTGCTGGCCTTTGGCGACCTGACATGGGACGACGTAGAAACCGTGGAGTTTTCGGGCTATGTGAACTCTCTCAAGGGTATTCTCGAAAATCGCGTGGATGCGGCGTTTGCCCTGACGACGACGACCGTGAACTATCAGATCGAATCGAGCCCGCGCGGTCTCAAATGGCTTGAAACACCCGCGGACCAAGACGAAGCGTGGCAGCGTTAT
The DNA here is from genome assembly GCF_001441615.1 of Roseovarius atlanticus. Taxonomy (GTDB): domain Bacteria; phylum Pseudomonadota; class Alphaproteobacteria; order Rhodobacterales; family Rhodobacteraceae; genus Roseovarius; species Roseovarius atlanticus. The sequence continues at coordinate 28,131 of NZ_LAXJ01000032.1, read as the reverse complement.
ACCAGCGTGACGCCCTTCGTGACACCGCACATGGTGTCGGTGGGACCCGCCATCGACCCTGACTCGCCTCTGCCCATGGCGCTGTATCCCTATCCGATTCTCGTCACTGAAACCGATCAGAATACCAGCGAGGTGCGCAACATCGTCGCCGCGCTTGACGCCGGGTTCGACGATTACAAGGATGCCGCCCCCGGTGCCAATGCATATGCGATCGACCGCCAGATCCTGTCTTGGGTGATGCCGTGGAGCGATGGCAGCGTTGCGTATTTCAAGGAAAAGGGCCTCTGGACCCCGGAGGCCCAGGCCAACCAAGACAAGTTGGTGGAACGGCAAGAGGTGCTCCTCCAAGCCTGGAACGCATTTGTCGACGGCGCTCCCGAGGGTGAAGAAGAATTTGCCGCTGCATGGATGGAAGCCCGTGCCGCCGCACTGGGAGAGGCCGGCCACGAAGTCTTCTTTCGCTGATGCGACACAGCGCGGCGTCCAGGGGCGCCGCGCTGGATGAAACGCAGCACAGAACGGGAATACGGGCATGGCACCAAAATCGCAGGACACGCCGGCGCAACCGACCGAAATGGGCACGCTGCCCGCCTTCGTTCGCTGGTTGCTCGTCGTCTCGGCAGTGCTGTTGACCGCGGCCTCGGTCAATCACCTCTTCAATCTGGGCTTCTTCATGAACGTCCGGTTGCTTGAAATTCACTACCTCTATGTGATGCTTCTGCTAACGCTGCCGCTGGTGTTTCTTGTCTTTCCCTGTTCAAAGTCAGATCCCTACGGATCGACGCGGTGGTGGGATTACTTTCTGGCCCTGCTGGCCCTGATCACCTGCGCCTTCTTTGCCTACTACGGGCGCAGCGTGGTGAACAAAGGGTGGGATTTCGCCGCTCCTCTTAATGCCGTGATCGCCAGCTTCGCCTTCTGGTTCCTGCTGCTCGTGGCCGCGCGCCGCACCGGCGGCTGGATGCTCTTCGCGGTAATTCTAATGTTTTCCATCTACCCCATGGTCGCCAGCTATGCGCCCGGCCCGATCCAGGGCTTCCAGCGCTCACCCGTCGAGACGGCGATTTTCCACGCGATGAGCGGCGAAAGTGTGCTGGGCATACCGATGCGCAGCTTTGTCAATCTTGTCGTGGGGTTCATGATCTTCGGGGTCGCGATGCAACATACCGGCGCAGGTCCGTTTTTTATCGACATCGCCTTTGCCGCGCTCGGACATGTCCGGGGCGGGCCGGCCAAGGTAGGAGTTCTGACCAGCGGGCTGACCGGTTCGATGAGCGGCAGCGTGATCACCAATGTGCTGACGACCGGATCAATTACCATTCCAGCGATGAAAAAGGTGGGGTTCAGGCCCACTTATGCGGCAGGGATCGAAGCGGCGGCGTCGACGGGGGCGGTGCTGATGCCCCCTATCATGGGCGCCACGGCCTTTGTCATGGCGACATTCCTGGCGACCGACTACACCAACATCGTTTTGGCGGCGGTGCTTCCTTCGCTGTTCTACTTTTTCGGCCTGTTCGCACAAATCGACGCATACTCGGCGCGCAACGGACTGAAAGGCGTTCCGCGCGCCGACCTTCCCAGGATCGGCAAGGTGCTGCGCGAAGGCTGGTACTTTCTCGCCGTCTTCGGGCTGCTGATCTGGATGCTGCTCTACCTCAAGCGCGAGGCGATCGCTCCATTCTATGCGACCGCGCTGCTTCTTGTCCTGAACCAGCTGCTCTCAAAATCACGCTGGGGGCGAAAAGAGCTGATGAACTTTCTGATAGCCACGGGACGTTTGTTCGTCGAACTGGTTGCCATTCTTGCGGCGGTTGGGCTGATCGTCGGCGGGCTGGCGGTGACCGGGATGTCCGGGACAATCTCGAACGATCTGCTGTTCATCGCGGGCGGCAACATCTTTCTGCTTCTGCTGCTCGGGGCATTGACCAGTTTCATTCTTGGAATGGGCATGACCGTGACCGCCGCCTATGTGATTCTCGCGGTGTCGCTGGCACCCGCCCTGGTCGCCGGCGGACTCGATCCGATCGGCGTCCATTTATTTATCCTTTACTGGAGCATGCTGAGCTATATCACCCCCCCCGTCGCGCTGGCGGCTTTCGCCGCGGCGGCCATCGCCCAGGCCAAACCCTTTGCGTCTGCCTTCGAAGCGATGAAGCTTGGAAGCATCGTCTATATAATTCCCTTCTTCTTCGTCCTTGATCCGGCGTTCATCCTGCAAGCCGGTCCACTCGAAAGCCTGCTTACGGTTCTGCGCGCCGGTCTCGGCATTCTGCTGATCTGCGCCGGTATTCAGGGGTATCTGTTTGGCGTCGGGCGGATCGAAACCGGGCTGCCAGGAACAATCGCCCGCGTCCTTCTTGGTATTGCCGGTCTGGCCTTCGCCTTTCCCTCGAACGCGGGTCTGGCGGTTCCGATCCTCGGCGCGGTGGGCGCAGGTGCCCCTATGGCGGCAGTGGCGGTCGCTTTGGTGATGGTCTCGGCCAAGCAGGAGAAAGCGTAATATGAGCGCACAAGACGGCAGACCGGACATCCCCGCCCCGTTCAACGCATTGCTCGGCGTGCGCTTTGTCTCGTGGTCCGATGGGAAGGCCGAACTGCGGTTGCCAATCGGACGCGATCACCTGAACGGCGCTTTTTCGGTGCATGGTGGTGTCTACGCGACCATGCTGGACAATGCGGTTACCTTCTGCGCGGCCTACGCGGGGGATGGCCGCCCCGGTCATCGCTGCCTAACGCTTTCGCTTACCACCAGTTTCGTCGCCCCTGCGGCCGAAGGAGACACGCTGACCGCCCGCGCGCGCGTTGTCGGGGGCGGACGCAAACTGGTTTTTGTACAGGGCGAGATCTTCAATCAAGACGGGCACCGTCTGGCCCATGGCGATGCCGTGATCAAGCGGCTCGCACCACCCTCGTGATCACCTGAGTGAACCGACAGTGGACGAGCCAAACAAACGAAGGACAAAAGGAGACAGAGATGATCAACCCGATGGCATTGGACAATCAAGTGGTTATCGTCACAGGCGCCGGACAGGGTATCGGCCGCGGTGTGGCGGCGCTGGCGGCAGAGCTGGGTGCCAGAGTCGTAGTGAACGATCTGAACGAAGACGACGTGAAGGAAACCGCCGAACAGATCGGTGGCAATGCCCGCGCCATCGTGGGGAATGTGGCCGACCCGGACTTTCCCGGGAAGCTCGTGAAATTTGCCCTCGACGAATTCGGCGACATCAACGGGCTTGTGAACAACGCCGGGATCGTGCGCGCCGCGATGATCCACAAGATGGACCGGGCCACCTGGCAACAGGTCATCGACGTGAATCTCACCGGTGTCTTCGCCTGCCTGCAGGCCGTTGGGACCTATTACAAGGAACAGGCCGAAAAAGACCCCGAAAGCGCCGCGCGCCGTGCCATCGTGAATATCTCATCCGATGCCGGGCGTCGCGGCACCATCGGTCAGATCAATTATGGCGCGGCAAAATCCGGGGTTCTTGGCCTGACAATGAGCGCCGCGCGTGAATGGGGCCGTTACCGCATCAACGTCAATTCAGTCTGTTTCGGAATGGTCGAGACGCCAATGACTGAGACCATCCGCTCTGAAAAATTCGCCGACAGGTATATGGCGCAGATTCCGATGGGACGGATGAGCACCCCTGAAGAAGTCGCGCAGCCCGTCTGTTTCCTGTTGTCCAACGCGGCATCCTATATCACCGGCCAGCACCTGAGCGTGAACGGTGGCTTCCACATCGGGTTCTGAGATGGCCGGCATTGGACAAGGCCCAGGGCCGGACGCCGTCTTCGCCGCGAAGCTGGCCGAGGGCGTCTTCGAGATTCAGAAATGTGGCGGCTGCGGCACCCATGTATTCCATCCGCGCGTGATCTGTCCGGCCTGCGGCAGCGCGGATCTGGGATGGATCGCGCCAACCGGGAGGGGCACCGTCTATGCGCGAACGGTCGTGCGCCGAAAACCGGAACGAGGCGGCGATTACAACGTGGTTCTGGTGGACCTGGAGGAAGGGGTACGAATGATGTCGCGCATCGACGGTATCGCGCATGACCAGATTGTCGCCGGGCTGAAAGTAACCGCGTCGATCGGCGAAGGCGCCGAAGGTGACCCCGCCGTGGTTTTCCGGCCAGAAGGAGAAGCAAATTGAGTTTACGGGGAAAAGCCGCCATCGTCGGTGCAGCGCTGGCAGGCTGCGGCGAGGCCCATGGCAAAAGCTCGATGGAGATCACAATCGAGGGGGTGCACGGCGCGCTTGCCGATGCGGGGATCGCACTTGGCGAGGTCGATGCCGTTGCCACCTGCCAGCCGCTGGATATGCTGTCGGGTCTTACACTGGCGCAGGAATTGGGCTTGAACCCCAGGTTCACGATGAACAACCGCATGGGCGGCTCGTCGTTCCTGTCGCACACGCTCTGGGCCGCGATGCTGCTCGAATTGCGGCTCGCTGATACCGTGTTGATCTGCTACGGATCGAACCAGCGCACCGCCTCGGGCAAGCTGATGACTGCGCTTGGCCTGCCGACCTACGAGGCCCCCTACCGACCGTTGTTCCCGCTGTCGTCCTATGCGCTGGCCACAGACCGTCACATGACGCAATTCGGCACAACGCGCGAACAGCTGGCCGACGTGGCGGTGGCGGCCCGCGCCTGGGCAAAAAAGAACCCCGACGCTTTCATGCGCGATCCTCTGACGCGCGAGGATGTGATCTCCTCGCGGCCGGTTTCGGACCCTCTGCGGGTGCGCGACTGCTGCCTTGTGACCGATGGCGGCGGCGCGATAGTTATGCGGCGGGCCGAGACGGCCAAGGATCACCCCAGGCCGCCGGTGTATCTGCTGGGCGGCGGCGAGGACACGACGCACCGCGACATCTCCGAAATGGCGGACCTGACCGTGACCGGCGCTGCGCAATCAGGGCGAACGGCCATGGACATGGCGGGTGTCAAACCCGCGGACATCGACGTGGTCCAGCTCTACGACGCGTTCACCATCAATGTGATCCTTTTTCTAGAAGATCTGGGCTTTTGCAAGAAAGGCGAAGGCGGTGCGTTTGTGGCGAACGGCGGCATCGCGCCTGGCGGCCACCTGCCGGTCAATACCAATGGTGGCGGCCTGTCATGCGTGCATCCCGGGATGTACGGCATCTTCACGCTGGTCGAGGCGGTGCGGCAACTGCGCGGCGATGCTGGCGATCGCCAGATCGGCAGTGCCGAACTGGCCCTAGCCCACGGCAACGGCGGTGTCCTGTCCAGCCAGGTGACGAATATCCTGGGCACCGAAGCCACCCTCTGAACAGACGAAGGAAGCAATGAAGCGGCCCTTCTTGCGAAGGGCCGCTGTGTATTCAGGCCTGAAACGGCTCAGTTCGGGTAGGTTGCGAAGTCGATCTTGGAATAAATCTCCTGACGCAGAAGGTCGGCAAAGGGCTGCGGATTGTCGCGGATCGGATGCAGCGGCTCAACCAGACCGTGCCATTTCTCGATCAGCTCGCGATAGGTTGCGATCAGCGGTTCCGGATCTTCGATGCCGCGTTCCTCGCGCGAGATGCGGGCGATCTCTTCAAGATCGGCGGTGCGGAAATCGATCAGATCCTGAAGAAACTCGGGCGAGGGTTCGTGCACCTCAAGACCAAGGTCGCCGGCCTCTTTCAGCACGTCCAGATCGTCGGTTTCGTAATACACCTCGGTCTGCGCAACGGCGTCGGGCAGGTTCTTGGCGAATTGCTCGCGTTGCTCCGGCGAAAGAGAGGACCAGAATTTCGGGCCGACAGCAAAGATCGAACCGGAATGATAGGTACCCAGCGGCAATTCCGTCATATGCTTGGCAACTTCGATCAGGCTGTGCCCTTTCAACGCCCCGATCGGCTGCACCGCTGCGGTGACGACACCATGACTCATCGTGTCATACATCTCGCTCGAGGGCACGTTCACCGGTTCAGCCCCAAGGCGCACCGCCCAGCGGTCCCAGACTGACCCGCCAGTGCGCAGCTTTACGCCTTGCATGTCTGCGATGTCGATGATCGGCTTGGTGGTCAGCAATACGTAGGGTGCCGTGCTGATCCCGCTCAGCGCCACCATGCCGTTCTTCGCGAACTCGTCCTTGCATGGCTGACAGTGCAGCATGACGAATTCGCTGGTCGCGCCGGCCATGGCATAGTGGTCCTCGCCCAAAAGAGCGAGATCGGCGACGAGCTGCGCATAGGGCATTTCCGACCTGAAATAGGTCAACGCCAGCAGACCTACATCGGCGACACCGTCGCGCAGGCCGGACAGTGTTGGCTTGGGTCCAAGCAAGGCGCCGCCGGTAAACAGCTTGAAGTCGAAGGCATCCGGAAATTCAGATTCGGTCATTTCGGCAAAGGCGGCATGGCCACGCGATGTCGCGTGATTGGGTGACGTCCAGTTGGATATAGTCACCCGCTTCTCGGCCAGGGCCGGTGTCGCCGCTAGAACGGCCGTAGCCGCCAGCGCGGCAAACGCATTGGTCAGTTTCATGTGGTCTCCTCCTCTTTTTCAAGACCCCGCTATTGCGCGGGGTTCGTCACGGCCGGGATGGCCAAATCAGTTGCCGAGCTCTGGCAGGAACATGATCAGTTCGGGAAAGGCGACCATGATGATAAGGACCACCACATCCGCAGCCAAAAACCACAAAACACCCTTGAAAATCAGTGAAATCGGGACCGCATCTCCGACGATGCCCTTGATCACGAACACGTTCAGCCCCACCGGTGGGGTAATCAGAGCCATCTCGACCAGCTTGGTTGCAAGCACGCCCAGCCAGATCAGGCTGATATGGTTCGCCTCGTAGATCGGCAGAAGGATCGGCAGCGTCAGCAGCAGGATGCCCAGCGGATCGAGGATCATGCCCAGCAGGCAAAAGATCACGGCGGTGCCAAAAACCAGCATCACATAGCTGGCCCCCAGGTCAATCACCAGGTCCGTCATCGCTGCGGGAATACCGCTGATCGCCAAAAACCTCGAAAACAGGTTGGCACCGACCGCAATGATGAAGATCGCCGCGGTCATTTTCGCAGTGTCCATCAGCGCGATTCTGGAAACTTTCCAGTTCAGGGTGCCGCGCGCCGCCGCAATCGCGAAGGACAACGCCGCCCCGACAGCCCCGGCCTGCGTGGGTGTGAATATCCCGGTGAACAGACCGCCGAAAACGCCCACCACCAGCAAGAGCACGGGCCATGTCTCGCTCAGGGCCTCCAGCCGTTCGGACCATGTCGCGCTTTCGTCGAGCGACGGCGCGAGCGCGGGATTGATCCACGCACGAACGATGATCACGGCCCAGTACCCCAGCATCGTCAGTACGCCCGGCACGATCGCGGCCAGAAACAGCTTGCTGATCGCGACCCCGGCAAAAATACCGTAGATGATCAGAAGGATGCTCGGCGGGATGAGCGACCCCATGGTGCCGGCCGCGGCAACCACCGCAGTGCTCAGCCCGGGATCGTAGCCGCGCTTGAGCATTTCCGGCACAGCGATCCGGCCCATGGCCGCGGCACATGCCAGGCTGGAACCGGCCGCCGCCGAGAACAGCGCCGCGCCGCCCACGCTGGCGACCGCCAGCCCCCCCGGCAGGAACGACAGCCAGACCCTGGCGGCCTTGAATATCCCGCGCGTGATATCTGTCTGGTAACAGACGTATCCCATCAACAGGAACATCGGGATCGAACTGAGGGTCCAGTGCGCAGCGAAATCATAGGGCACCGCCGTCAGCAGACCGAATGCGGCCCCGCTGCCCAACATGGCCCAGAACCCGAAAAAGGACACGATACCCAGTGCAACCGCTATGGGGACGCGCAACAGTACCAGCACGATCACAGTGAAAATGCCACAAAGGCCGATCTGAAAAAAACTCACCGTCGTGCTCCTATTCGTACATGTCGTGATTGGGGCTGGCCATGCCTGCATCGGTGGAGGGGCGTTGGATCAGCTTTGCCAGCAAGAGCAGAACCATCAGACCCGCGCCGATTGGCAGAAAGAAGCGGCCGGGCCAGACGGTCACCGCCGCCATACCCATGGATTTCTCTCCAACGGCGTATTTCTCGAGCGCGTCTATCCAGGTTTGCCATGTCAGCAGGCCATAGAATACCGCCGACAATGCCAGCGCCAGCATGTCCAGAACGGTTTTGCCCGCCGCCGGGATCAGATCGTGGATCAGATCAACCTTGATGTGTTCGTTGGTGAATTCGACGAATGGCAGCGGAAGGAAGACCAACCCGACCATGTAATAGTATGACACGTAGTCCACCGTTGCCGGCAACGGCTCGGCGACAAACTGGCTCAGAACGACATCAATCGTCACATGGACCATCATCAGCGCCGCCAGGGCAGTCGCAATATAGGTAATAATCCGCGACACCCAGCCGAGTCGTCCAATAACTGTTTCCATCGCTATCTCTTCCCTGTCCTTAAAAAGGCGCAATCCGCTTGGTCATGTGCCACGGAAAACCGGTTGTCTCTTGCTCAGAAAGGCGTCGATGCCTTCGGCGTGATCCGCGCTCTTGATGATTTGCCCCTGAATGATGGCTTCTGTTTCAAGAAAGCTCTCCAGAGACGGTTGCATCGCGGCGCGCATCAGCCGCTTGGTACCGGCCAGGGCAAAGGTTGGCCCCGCGGCCAGGTCTGTCGCATAGTCCAGGGCCGCCCGGTCGAGGGCATCATCGGGATGAACCTGGCTTGCCAATCCCAGGCTCAGGGCTTCATCCGCCGGCACCATCCGCGCTGAGAAGGCAAGGTCCGTCGCACGTTGCCGACCGATCAGATTCTGAAGGAAAAACGCCGCGCCGCCATCGGGGGCCAGCCCGATCTTGCGAAAAACCTGACCGAATCTTGCCGTCTCGGAGAGCAGGATAACGTCGCAGGCGAGCGCCATGCTCAGACCGATCCCGACCGCCGGACCGCGCACCGCGGCAACCACAGGCTTCTCGCAATTGAATATGGAAAGGATCATCTGGTGTGCCCTGTACAAGCGCGCCCGATCACCCCAGACATCGTCCTTGCCCATGGTCGAAATATCCGCACCCGCACAAAAAGCGCGGCCCTCGGCCCGCAGTAATACGGCGCGAATCCGCGGGTCAGTTTGGATATCGCGAAACGCGTCCAGGAGTTCGACGCGCATGTCGAGGGTCAGCGCATTCAGCTTGTCGGGCCGGCTCAACGACACGACGGCCAGACCTTCTGAGTGTTCCACAGTGATATCGCTTGTCATGACCGCCCCTCCCTTTGGCGAAGATTCGTCAGTCAGTGAACAGCGCCCGAGCAATCCCGTTCTTGTGTATCTGGGTCGTTCCCCCGGTGATCGTCAGCATCCGCACATCCCTCACCATCCGCTCCAACGGAAGCGAACCGAAATAGCCGTAGCCACCGAACATCTGCATGGCGTCATGGGTGACGCGCTGTGCCATTTCGGTGGCCTGAACCTTGGCGATCGAAGACAATGTTGGATCGGGCTGGCCGCGGTCGATCAGCGACAGCGCCGTATAACACAACGACCGCGCGGCCTCGATCTGCACCTTCATGTCCGACATCATCCATTGCAGCCCCTGCATCTCGGACAGCGCCTTGCCGAATTGCCGGCGGGTCTTCATGTAGTCGCGTGCAAGGTCGAACGCCCCCTCGGCGACACCAAGCGCCAGTATCCCCATGCCGACGCGCGTGGCGTTATAGACACCCAGCGGGCGGACAAAGCCGCTGGAGTTGCCGGCCAGCCCTTCGGTCACGACGTTTTCGGACGGCACCCGCACATCGTCGAAATGGATCTCGCATTCGTTGCAGCCGCGCGCGCCCATCTTCTGTTCAAGAATATGGACCGAAACGCCGGGGCTTTTGCGGTGCACCAAAACGGTTCCGATGCCTCGCGCGCCTTTGCTTTCGCAGAACCGAGCATAGACCAGAAGGTAATCGGCCCTGTCGCCGAAAGTGGTAAAGATCTTGCCGCCGTTCAGCACAAACCCGTCCCCGTCCGGGCGCAGCGATGTCGTCACCGCGGTGGCGTCCGACCCGGCCTCTGGCTCGGTCCAGGAGATCGCGCATTCGATCTCGCCTGCGGCGAAGCGGGGCAGGAAAGCCTGCTTCAACGCCTCGCTGCCGCAGGTGGCGATGATCCGGGGCGAGACGTTCTGATCGTGAACGATCAGCGCGGTATTGAAATCCACCTTGGCCAGTTCCTCGATCACGAGATAGCAATCCACCAGCGGCGCACCGCCACCGCCGTATTCTTCGGGAATGGTCATGCCCAGATAGCCAAGCGCGCCCAGGCGATGGTGGTTTTCCTCGGGGTAGATGCCGTCGCGGTCCCAGCGTGCGGCGCGGTCCCGGAATTCCCCGAGCGCCAGTTTGCGCGCGGCATCCTTGAGAGCGACCTGTTCTGTCGTTAGCAACGAGGGATGCATCCGCCCTACCCCCGCCGCTGGTCGAAGCTGTGGCCGTAGACCATGGCGGCGATCGTATTGCGCAGGATTTCGATGGTGCCACCGCCAAGCGCGAAGCCGCGCGCGTCACGCACCATACGTTCCAGCGGGTATTCGCGCGTGTAACCATTGTGACCGTGGATCTGCAGCGCTTCGTTCGTGACCCTCTGCGCCATTTCGTTGGCGTAAAGCTTGGCCATGGTCGCATCCATCGGATCGGGAAAGCCGTTCGGCGCGGGGTTGGTCGCGGCCCGATAGACCATCAGACGCGCAGCATGGATCTGTGTGGCCATGTCGGCGATTTTCCATTGCAGGCCCTGGAATTCCTTGATCGGGCGCCCGAACTGATGGCGAATCTCGGAATACGACTTTGCAGCATCGAAAGCGCCCTGCGCCAGCCCCACGCACATCGCTGCGTTGCCCACCCGCTCGGGTCCGAAACTGCTCATCAACAGCGCGAAGGAGCGCGAGCTTTCCGGGTCCCCTTCGACCAGCACATCCTCGGGACCGGCCTTGTAGTTTTCAAGGATAATCTCGGCCTCGGTCAGTCCCCGGCCACCCATCTTCAGCGATATGTGGCCGATCCGCGCGCCCGGCTTCTTCAGATCGACGACAAAGGCACCAATCCCCTTCGCCCCGCTGGCCTTGCCGAAACGGCAGAAGACCAGCGCATAATCGGCCACATGGGCGCCCGTGGACCAGCATTTGTTGCCATTCAGCACCCATCCGTCGCCGTCCCTTGTGGCCGTGGTGCGCAGGTCTGTCACCGCCGACCCCGCCTCGGGCTCGCTGATGGCGATTGCGATGAATTTCTTGCCGGCCGCCATGTCTGGCAGGAACCGCTTTTTCTGCTCGTCGCTGCCCAGAACGCTGATTGCCCGGGATGGGCCGTTCAGGTAGAGTTGCGAGACCAGCGCCGTGTTGAAACAGACCCGCGCCATTTCTTCCAGAAACACCGTGCCCTGGATCACTGGCGCGCCGGAGCCGCCGTATTCTTCAGGGATGAACATTCCCAGATAGCCAAGTTCGGCCAGCTTGTCGCGGTTCGCGGCTGGAAACTCTTCGGCTTCGTCCCAATGGGCGGCCCTGGGAGCAAACTCGCGCTCAGCCAGCTTGCGTGCCTCGTTGCGAAAATCCTCCAATTCCGGATCGAGCTTGAACATGTCAGTAGGTGTCCTTTGATTGAGCAGAGGGCAGGTCCTGTTCCAGTGCGGCCAGGATGCGCGCCGTATCGGCGCCTACGGTTGGTGCGGGGATAGGGGCGACCTGTGGGTGAGCCGCGAAACGCATCGGCAGCCCTGGAACAGGGACCGTGCCCAGGTCTGGATGCGGAAGGTCATGGATCATGCCGCGGGCGCGCATGTCATCGTCCGACACCACCTCAGCGAGCGTGCGCACCGGGGCGCCCGGCACATGTGCGCTGCTCAGGGCCGCGAAAATCTCGGCGCGGGTCTGACTTGAGGTCCACGCCGTCACCGAGCCATCGACTTGGGCACGCCGCGCGCAGCGCGCGGGTCCCGCGGCCAGTTCGGGATCTTCGGCCAGATCAGGGCGACCCATGGCCCGGGTCAGCTGCTGCCAGTGGCGATCATTCAGGCACATGATGGCCACCTGCCCGTCGCGCGCCGGAAACAGGTCGTAGGGTGCGACCTTGAGCACGGCCTGACTGTTGCCGGCCCGGTCGGCGAACCCGTCAGGCGCCAGCAGATAGCTTGCGATATTCGACGCCAGCGCGTGGTGCGTGACGTCCTGCATCGCGATCTGGACAAAGTCCCCGCGCCCTGTCGCGCCGCGCGCATGCAACGCCGCCATAATGCCACCAAAAAGGTGGATACCGCCCAGAAAATCGGTGATCGCTGCACCGCATTTCACAGGTGGACCATCGGGAAACCCGGTCACCGACATCAGACCCGTCAGGGCCTGAATAGGAAAATCCATCGCCGGTGCATCGCGATAGACGGAATCGGCCGCGTAACCCTTTCCTGACCCCATGACCAGGCGCGGATTGCGGGCACAGAGTGTTTCCCACCCCAGCCCCAGTTTCTCCATCGTACCGGGACGGAAATTCTCGATTAGAACATCGGCCGTATCTGACAGTGCCAGCAGGGCGGTGCGCCCGTCCTTGGAGCCCAGATCGAGCGTCACGCTCTGTTTGCTGGAATTGAGCATCATCGCTGCAGGGTTCTCGCGCCCACCCGCGATGCCGCGGATACTGTCGCCGCCGGGCGGCTCGACCTTGATGACCTCGGCCCCCATGAGCGCGAACATCAGACCGCAATAGGGCCCAAGGTAGACCTGCCCGAGATCAATCACCCGAAGACCGGCCAGCGGGCCACTATCGGGCGCCGCGTTCATGACCCGACAAAGCGCGGCGGACGCTTTTCCTTGAAAGAGGCGACCGCCTCGCGGTGATCTTCGGTCTGCATGATATGGGCTTCGGCGGTTGCCTCGATCTCGAGATAGGTCGCGAAATCGCAATCCATGCCACGGTTCAGCATCGACTTGCCCAGCCCAAAGGCTCGGGTCGGCCCTTCGGCCAGACGCGTGGCCAGCGCAGCGGCCTCTGCGTCGAGCGCGTCTTCTTCGTGGATTGCGTGGACGATCCCAAGGTCGTGCGCTTCGTGGGCATCGATCACCTGGGCCGTCAGGAACATCGCCTTCGCCCGCTGCGTCCCGACCGTCCGCGCCAGCAAGTAAAGCCCGCCACCGTCAGGCACGATCGCCACGCGCGCATAGGCCTGGCAAAAGCGGGCCGAGGGCGCGGCCAGGATCACATCAGCCAGAAGTGCAATGTTGAACCCCACGCCAAAGGCCGGCCCGGCAACCGCCGCGACGACCGGCTTTTCAAGATCATATAGCATCCGGGTTACGCGATGCTGTTGTTTCATGCGGTCCCGCATGGCCACAGGCGAAGACCCGGCGAAAGTGTTGATGTCACCTCCGGCGCAAAACGTGCCCCCGGCGCCAGTGATCAACAGCGCGCGCACGCGGTCATCGTCGCGCACTTGGGTGACGATGCGTTCCATCTCTTTGCGTGCGTCTTGATCAAGGGCATTCTTCTTCTCTGGAAAATCGAAGGTCATCCGACCAACGCTTTCCGAGCGGCTGTAGAGCAATGGCACCGCTTCCTCCTCCCAGAATCGGCTAGCATGGAACACGATAGGAGTGGCATTGATAGACGGGCTATAGTCCGGTGCGGAACATCAGACATGTGTAAAATTCACCCGTTCTGTGTATTTCCTTGCGGTCTGCTGGCACGTTTGCTTCGGCTTCCCTTCCCATGCACGCCCGTCAAGGCTACGGGCCTCGGCAACCCCTGTTGAAACAGCAAAGAAGAAATAGACAATGTACTCTGACACCCCTCTCGGCCGCTTGCGCCTGCCTGTGATCTGCTCGCCCATGTTTCTGGTGTCCGGGCCGGATCTTGTCATCGCCCAGTGCAAAGCCGGTGTCATCGGCAGCTTTCCGACGCTGAACGCACGCGAGTCCGAAGGTGAACCGCCGCTGCTCGAAGCCTGGCTCAAGCGCATCACCGAAGAGCTTGACGCGCACAATCAGGCCAATCCTGATCGGCCCGCCGCGCCGTTCGCAGTCAACCAGATCGTCCATCGATCGAATGATCGGATTGAGCGGGACGTCGAAATATGTGCGCGCTGGAAAGTGCCTGTCTGGATCACATCAATGGGCGCACGGGAAGACGTCAACCAAGCGGCACATGACTGCGGCGGCACTGTACTGCACGATGTAATCAACAACAAATACGCCAGGAAAGCGATCGACAAGGGCGCCGACGGCCTGATCGCGGTCTGCGCCGGCGCTGGCGGCCACGCCGGGGCCTTGTCACCCTTTGCGCTGGTTCAGGAAATCCGGGAATGGTTCGATGGTCCGCTTGCCCTGTCCGGGTCCATCGCGACCGGGCGCTCAATTCTGGCGGCGCAGGCCATGGGTGCGGATTTTGGGTATATCGGATCCCCCTTCATTGCCATGACCGAGGCGGTCGCGTCGGAGGAGTACAAGCAAATGATCGTCGAAGGCGGGGCCGATGATATTGTCTATACCGACTATTTCAGCGGCGTGCATGCCAACTATCTGAAACCGTCGATGCGGGCGGTCGGTCTCGATCCGGACAACCTGGCCGGGATCGGCAACAAACTCGATCTGGCCACCGGCGACATTCGCCCCAAGGCCTGGCGTGACATCTGGGGCAGCGGTCAGGGGATCGGAGCGGTGAAAGAGGTGATGACCACGGCGGACTACGTCGACCGTCTCGACCGGGAATACCAGGCCGCCAAAGTTGCGCTCTGTTCCTGACGAAAGAGGGCGGCCGGTCACCCGACCGCCCATCTGTTTCTGCGGTTGTCGCCGAAGATCGAGACGCGATCTCAGACGTCCTTTTGATTGACGATCAGTTCTGCATTTTCGGGTAGTTCCGCAACGATGCTCACCTCGTCGGCGCGAATTCGTGCATGCAGTTTGAAGGTATCGGCGGCGGCGGCTTCCGCAGCAGACGTATCGGCACCGTCTTCCAGCACAAGCGAGAGGCGGATCATGTCGCGATCGTTCTCGCGCGTTACCACGGCCTGCGCGGCCTTTGCGCCCGGCGTGCCGATGACAACTTCTTCAACCACACGCGGATAAACGAAAATCTCGCGCACTTTGACCGCTGCCCCGACCCGGCCCTGCAATGCTGAAATCCGGCTGACAGTGCCATCCGCGTTGCTTTCCAGCGCAAAGGCGCTGTCGCCGGTGCCGAACCGGATCATCGGCCAGGTGGCATCGCGCGCGGTCACAACAACCTCGCCCGGTTCCCCGTGAGCGACCTGTTCGCCACTGACCGGATCGCAGATCTGCACCACGCGGTCGGGATGAACCATGTAGCCTTCGCCACCATCCTCATAGGCGACAAGGCCCAGATCGGCGGTGGCATAGGCGGCCCAGGTGGACACGCCATAGTCTTCCTCGATCCGGCGGCGTTTGGCCATCCAGTCGCCCATCTCTCCGCCGAGGAAGGCTGTTTTCACCTTCCAGGCGTCGCGCCCATAGGTTTCGATCACCTTGTCCGCCAGCGTCAGGAAAAACGCGGTCGAGGCGCAGATTGAAGTCACACCGGTTTCAACGATGATCTGGGCCTGAAGCTCGGTATTGCCGACACCGCCGGGGATCACCGTGGCCCCGACGGACTGTGCCGCTTCGTCGAACAGCAAGCCTGCCGGCACCAGATGATACATCCAGGTGTTCAGGATGATATCCCCCGGCCCCATCCCGGCCGCCTTGAACAGCAGGTCAAGGCCGTGGCCGCCACCGCCCGAAAGTGCCGGTTCGAAGATCGGGCCGGGGGACACGTAGATCCGCCCGACATCCTTCAGACCAGAGGCGAGGAACCCGCCAAAAGGCGGGTTATCACGCTGGATCTTCAGAAGCTCTTCCTTCTTCATCACTGGCAGCCGCGACAGGTCCGCCAACGATGTGACGGCTGCCGGATCGAATCCGGCAGCCGTAAACCGCGATTTGAGACCAGATGCCTTTTTGGCCGCATCGGCATAGGCTTGAGCTATATCTCGATAAATATCTTCAGACATGTCCATGCCTCCTCGTCCGATCAGACTTTAAAGCGGGCAGTCCTTGCGGAAGTTTGGCGCGCGCTTCTCCCGGTGCGACAACACACCTTCCTTGACGTCCTCGCTCATGAAGCCAAGCATCTCCAGTGCAGTCGACGCATCAAAGATCGGCCCGGCCTGGCGCAGCCAGTTATTCAGCGAATACTTGGTCCAGCGGATCGCGCTTTGCGAGCCGTTGGCCAGTTCGACGGCTGTATCCAGCGCGATCTGCTGCAGCTCGTCATCCTCGACGCACATTGATACCAGACCGA
The DNA here is from genome assembly GCF_001441615.1 of Roseovarius atlanticus. Classification (GTDB taxonomy): domain Bacteria; phylum Pseudomonadota; class Alphaproteobacteria; order Rhodobacterales; family Rhodobacteraceae; genus Roseovarius; species Roseovarius atlanticus. The sequence goes on along the minus strand of NZ_LAXJ01000032.1, from coordinate 11,844 downwards.
TCCGCTCGGCCTCTTCGCCCGACACCGGCTTGCAGGTCATCAGATAGTATTTCGCCTTGGCCATCGAGGTCAGCAGCGGCCAGATAATCGCCGCGACGTCACCGGCGGCAACACCAAGGCGGGGATGACCATCGACAATCTTGGCCCGTTTTCCGGCGATCGAGATGTCGGCCAGGATGGCAACCACAAGGCCCGCGCCCGCCGCGGGACCATTGATCGCGGAAATGATCGGCTTGTTGCAGTTGATGATGTTGTAGACGAGATCCTTGGCTTCTTTCCACGTCTTCATGATCTCATGCGAATTGCCAATCATGTTTTCGATCAGGCTAAAATCACCACCGGCGGAAAACGCCTTGCCCGCACCGGTCACGATGACCGCGTTGATGTCGGGGTCGCGGTCGATGTCGATCCACATGTCCGTCATCTGGGTGTGGGTTTCGGCATCGACCGAGTTGAATGTCTCGGGCCGGTCGAACGTGATGCGCAGGACGCGATCCGCCGGGTAGTCAAATTTCAGTTTGTCGTACTTTGCGTAACGCTCCGACATAGGTCTTTTCCTCCTCACGGTATGGGTTCAGCCAGGCAGTCCCAGGACGGCCTTAGACAGGATGTTTCTTTGGATTTCGTTCGATCCACCGTAGATCGTGGTAGGTCTGGCCTTGTAGAAGCTCGACAAAACGTCGACGCTAACATTGCCAACCTGAAGCGGCCCGATGGAGCCGCCATCGGGACCGGCTGCTTCGATCATCAGCTCGGTGATGCGCTGGAAGCACTCAGTCACCCAGATCTTCAGCATGGACACATCCGCACCCAGCGTCTCGCCACGTTTGAGCTGATCTGCAAAACGGGCATAAAGCGCGGCATGATCTTCCACATCCAGTGCCGCCTGGGCAAAGCGGTCACGGAACACCGGATCGTCAAACGCGCCACGGCCACGGGCAAAGCTTTCAAGCTGTCCCAGAGCGTTCTGGGCCAGACTTGGCGAACCGATGAAAATGCGTTCGAAGCTCAAGAGCGCCTTGGCCATCGTCCAACCCTTGTTCAGCTCGCCCACGAGGTTCTCGCGGGGCGTCCGTGCATTGTCAAAGAAGACCTCGCAAAACTCGGTCTCGCCCGACAGGGTCGTGATAGTGCGCACATCGACTCCGGGCTGATCCATCGGAGCGAGCAGGAAACTGATACCCTGTTGTTTCTTGGGCGCATCCGGATCGGTGCGCACCAGCATGAAAATATGCGTGGCGTCATGCGCCATCGTGGTCCAGATCTTCTGTCCGTTGATGACAAAGTCGTCCCCGTCAATCTCTGCGCGTGTGCGCAGGTTCGCCAGATCGGACCCGGCGCCGGGTTCCGAGTATCCCTGGCACCAGATGTCTTCGCAACTCAGGATACGCGGCAGCCAGTAGTCTTTTTGTTCCTGGGTGCCGAATTTGATGATCAGGGGACCGACCATCTGCACGCCCATGTCGCGACCGCGATTGACGCCCCAGCGCTGCTGCTCTTCATAAAAGATCAGCAGCTTAGCAGCGTTCAGGCCCATACCGCCGAATTCAGCGGGCCAGGCTGGCGCAACCCAGCCCTTGGCGTGAAGCTTGCGGTGCCAATGTTCGATCTCGGCGAACTTCGGGCGGTGCGGCAGGTGACGCAGCTCCTCGGGATATTCCGCTTCGAAGAACTGGCGCACTTCTTTGCGGAATTCCGCATCGCTCATTGCATTCCAGTCGGTCATTGTGCTGCCCCCTCTGCTTCGCGTGCCTCGAACCAAATCCGCCTGTGATAGGCATCGTCGCCCAACCAGGCCGACAGCACCAGCGCCCGGTTCAGGTAGAGCCCGATATCGAACTCATCCGTGTACCCGACCGCCCCGTGCAACTGGATCGCATCACGGGTAATTCTTTTGGCGGCCGTAACCGCCCGCGCCTTGGCACGGCTGGCAATCGGGGCCCGAACCTTCGGATCGGTTTCGCTGTCCATCTGCGCAAGCGCCTCCCGCACTCCGGCCTGCGCGACCTCGCACATCACGTTGAGGTCGACGGCACGGTGCTGGATGACCTGAAAAGACCCGATCGGCTTGTCGAACTGCTCCCGCGTCTTGATGTAGTCTAGCGTGATCTCGAAGGCACGCTCGCTCAGGCCGACAAGCTCGGCCGCAGCAAGCGCCGTTGCATCGGCGACAGCCTCGGCCAGTGCAGTGGGAACCGCACCGCCGCTGGCCAATTCCGCGGCCGGGGTTCCCGAAAACGAAAGCTCGCCCAGAGAGCTGCCGTCGGCCTGCGCTCGTTTGTCAATGACAAGCCCGTCCGCGTCTGCCTCGGTCAGAACCAGAACCGGGCCGTCATCTCCTTCAGCCACGACCAGGAACCCTAGAGATCCGGTCGCGCCGACGACCCAGGCCTTGCCACCGGTCAGCTTACCGTCCGTGTATCGGCAGGCCGCATCGGCAGGCGCCCCGCCCAGGCCACGTTCCTGCCAGGCAACCGCCAGTGAAATTTCGCCGCCGATAAGTTGCGCCATCTTCGGATGATCCGGACAAAGGCGGCGCAGAAGACCGAGGCTTAGACCGATCGTCGACACGACCGGTTCCGGTGCAATCACACGGCCGACTTCCTCGGCGATGACACCCCCGGCGGCCAGGCCCATGCCAAGCCCGCCCTGATCTTCGGGCACCGCCACGCCGAAAACACCGGCCTCGGCGAGTTCCCGGACCATCTCCGCATCGAAACCGCCCCCGGCATCACGAAGTTTTCGGGCTCTGTCACTTCCGCCCGCCCGTTCAAACAACGTGCGCGCGCTCTCGCGCAACAGGCGAAGGTCTTCTTGTTCGCTGGAAAGGATATCAGTCTGTGTCATTTTGCTTTCGCAGGATCATCATGGGGGTGTCGGTCGAAAAAACGACCTCGCCCTCAGGGTTTTTGGCGCTGAGCGTATAGTGCAAAACACCTCTGTCGGGCTTGCTCTTTGACGGCGTGACCGCGTTGACCGTCAGTTCGACATCAAGGGGTTCGTTCGGACGCACCGGCCGCAGCCAGCGCAAATTTTCAAAGCCCATGCCACCGATATTGGCGACATCGACCATCATCTCAGCCATGATCGGCCTGAACACTTCCAGCATCGTCTGAAAGCCCGAGGCGATCAGGCTGCCATGTATGGCGGTTGCATAGTCTTCGTCGGTGTGCAGCCGCTGCGGATCCCATTCCTCGGCAAACGCCTTTATTGAATCCGCGCTCATCGGAGCGCTGCGAAAGCGATAGGCTTGGCCCGGCGAGAAGTCTTCCAGATACCTCAAGAGGCACCCTCCTTTGCGAAACCGTCATCGTATCCGCTCGCATCCTTGGATATCCGGATGCGGTTGAATTCTTCCAGCTTCGGATAGGTTTCCTTGAACGTCGTCAGAAACTCACCCATCGGCGCGTCGAAATAGAGCCCACGGTCGTTCACATATTCCATGTGCCGGTGATTCTGTTCGTCGAACTCGTGAAAGAGCGCGTCGTGATATCCGTCGAAGACCAAAGGTTTGACCCCGAATCTTTCACACAGTTCCATGTTGAATGCAGGTGTCACCTTGTAGGCCTCATTCCCCAACCACAGCTGAACATAGCCGTGGTAGATAAAGAGATCGGTCTCCATCAATTCCTGCAACTTGGGTGTATTCAGGTGGTTGCGCACATCCGCGAACCCAAGAGCGGCGGGGATACCCACAGCACGCAGACAAGCCGCCAGCAGAATTGCCTTGGGAACGCAAAACGCCGCTTCCGCCCCAGCGATACGGCTTGCACGGTAAGAGTCCTCATCCAGCGCGAAACAATAGGGATCATAGCGAATATCGTCGCGCACCGATTCGAACAGGCGAATCGCCTTGTCCCGATGGGTTGCGTCCGCGGGAAGACCCCGCAAAGCCGATGTCACGAAATCCTGCACTTCCAGGCTATCGCTTTCCACAAAGCGCGATGGCATGACATAACGCTCGGCTTCGGCCGGCAGGTCATCGTGGGACTTGTCCATTGGCTTCTCCATTTTTCTAACAATTGTTAGATTACCGATTCAAATCCTGCCCGTCAACGGGATTTACTCTGTCTTCGGTTGGTCCACGCCATAACGCGCATTGTCTTTGCCCAAAGTGGTTGCAACTCCAAACGAATTTCCCGAAGAACGGAACTCCGACGCAATTGGCAGCGGCAAAGCGGGCGCGTTCCGGTCGGAGATTTTTACGGCCCGTCCGAACACGTCACGCGCTTTGAAATGCGGGTCTCGCGCCGCCTCGGCGGGCGTTTTCACGACCGAACAGCAGCAATCGGCCGCAGCCAGCAGAGGCTCCCAATGGGTCGAGGGGTGTTCCCTCAGACGACGCGCAACCTCCGCGGCACAGGCATTGGGATCGGACCAGTCATCGCGAAGCGCCACCGGCAAACCAATGACGCCGCAGAACGACTGCCAGAACTTTTCTTCCAACGCGCCGACGGCGATCTGACGCCCGTCCGCGGCCGTATAAAGCCGATACCGGGCCAGGCCACCCGTCAGGCGGCTGCCACCGTTCTTGATGTTCTGCCCGGCAATCACACCTTCGGCATGGGCCCAATAGGCAAAGGCGAACGCTCCCTCGGACATTGCGATATCCAGATGCGTCCCCTGCCCGCTCGCCTGCCGCGCAATCAGGGCCAGCAGGATATTCATCACCGCAGGATAGGTTCCGCCTCCGATATCGGCGACCAGCCCGAACGGTGCCGTTGGCTGGTCATCCGGTCCGCGACTGAGCGACAGGATACCCGCATCACCAACATAGTTGAGGTCGTGGCCGGCGGCGCTGGCCTTTGGTCCGGTCTGGCCATAGCCGGTGATCGAACAATAGATGAGACTGGGATTGATCTCGCGCAGAGCATCATAACCAAGCCCGAGCCGGTCCATCACGCCGGGACGGAACTGCTCTACCAGAACATCGGCCTTCTCGATCAAGGGGCGCAGACGTTCCACTGCGCCCCTTGACTTGAGGTCGATGGCCACCGATCGCTTGCCGTGGTTCAACACAGCAAATCCGACGCTCTCTCCGTCGATCTTTGGCTCCGTGTGGCGCGCGTCCTCGCCGGCTCCGGGCCGTTCGAACTTGATCACTTCGGCCCCGGCCTCGGACAGCATGAGCGTTGCCATCGGACCGGGAAGAAGGGTGCTGAAATCCAGCACCAGGATATCCTTGAGAGGTTGAGCCATCTTCACTGCCTCAGGCGAAGCGCGCTGCGCCGTTGTTCAGAACAACCACGTCGCGTGCGGGAATAGATGCTCGAAACCGGGCCTCGCCGTCCTCTTCCCAGATTTCGAACCGCACGGTTTCGCCGGGATAGACCGGAGCCGAGAACCGAACATCCAGACCGACAAGCCGGGCAGAATCATAGTCAAGCAATGTCTTAAGAATCGCCCGGGCCGCCAGCCCATAGGTCGCCAGACCATGCAGGATCGGGCGGTCGAACCCGACAGAACGGGCCACATCCGGGTCAGCGTGAAGCGGATTGAAATCACCGCTGAGACGATAAATAAGGGCTTGGCGCGGCAGGGTATCGATATCACATATGTGATCAGGCGCCCGGTCAGGCAGCACTGCAGGTGCCGGACCCGCCTGGTTTTCACCACCAAAACCCCCATCACCGCGACAGAAAGCCGACATTGCCACGCGCGCCAGTTTTTCACCGCTGTCCGGGTCGACAATGTCGCGGCTTTGGTAAATGACGGCTCCCTTGCCCTCGCCCTTGTCGGCGATGAAGTCGATCTTGCTGCGGCCGACAATCCGGCCATGTGTCGGCAGCGGTTTGTAGATGTCGAGCCACTGTTCTCCGTGCAGCACTTTTTGCCAGTTTACGCCGGTCTTGGGATCGCGCAGCCAGAAGCCGGGATACCCCAAAATGACCGCCATCGAGGGAACTGCCTTGAGCCCGTCTTCATAGACATAGGCCAGTTCCTTTTTGTCGGTCGGATCCTCGCCGAACCCAAGGCCGAGTGCATACAGGATGGTATCCCGCTCAGTCAGCGTCTGTTCGATTTCCTCAAAGTCCCAGTTCGATAGTGCATCAAAATCCAATGGCATTTGCTTTCCTCCCTTAGTTGCCGTCAGAGCGTGTTTTGCGATCCAAGTATCGCCGTGACCTGGCTGGAGAGCACACCACCGTTGCCATGTGCCAGCGCCAGGTCGATATCCTTCAACTGAATGCCCGGCGCGTCGCCACGGATCTGGCGGGCAGCCTCGATTACTGTGAAGATTCCGTACATCCCGGGGTGCACGCAGGACAGGCCGCCGCCATTCGTGTTCACCGGCAAGACGCCGCCAAGCGCGATGCGCCCGCCTTCGACAAAGGCCCCTCCCTCGCCCTTGGCGCAGAACCCCAGATCTTCAAGAAACAGGATGGTATTGATGGTGAAGGCATCATAAAGCTCGACCGCCTGGATATCCGCAGGGTTCACTCCGGCCGCCGCAAAGGCGCGCGCGCCCGAGTCGCGGGCCGCGGTCACGGTGAAATCCTTCATCTGGGAAATCTGCCGGTGCGAGCTTGCCGCAGCACTGCCCAGCACATAGACAGGCGCCTTCGGGAAATCCCGGGCGCGGTCCGCGCGGACCATTACGATCGCGCCGCCACCATCGGTGACAAGACAACAGTCGCGCACGGTCAATGGATCGCCCACCATGCGCGCACCCAACACGTCCTCGCGGGTAAGCGGGCCACGCTCGAACGCTTCGGGGTTGCGCTGCGCCCAGGCCCGCGCGGCAACGGCCACGTCGGCCAGCTGTTCGCGGGTGGTGCCATATTCATGCATGTGCCGCGCCGCCGCCATCGCATAGGCCGAGATCGGATAGCGCGGATTATACGGCGCCTCGTAGGCCGGCGGACGTGAAGCGGTCACCAGTCTGCCCGACGCGGTGCGCTGGTTGGAGCCATAAACAATCAGCGCGACATTACACAGACCGGCGTCCAGCGCCATGGCCGCGGACGTCAGGTAGTTTACGAAGGACGAACCGCCCGACATCGTGCCATCAATGAAACGGGGCTGGATGCCCAGATACTCCGCCGCCATAAGCGCCGGCATGCTGTCTTCCATCATGGTGCAAAACAGCCCGTCGACGTCGGACAGTTTCAGCCCGGCATCGCCAAGCGCCGCAAGCGCAGATTGCGCCATAACATCATAGGCCGTCAGGCCATGGGCTTCTCCGAAACCGGCATGACCGGTTCCCACGATGGCGGATTTCCCCCGAAGTTCAGTGGTCATGGCCTATCCCTCCGACGGTTTGAAAAGCACGGCCGGAACACCCTCGGCCTCGCCCACGAATGCGGTTACAGGCATGTCGATGACGACCTCACCCGGGGCAATGCCCTCGACCCGGCTCATCATCCGGACACCCTCGTCCAGCTCGACGACGCATACGTTGTAGTCGCCGCCCCGTTCGGGCTTTCGGCGCACGACTGTTGTGGTGTGGACCCGTCCCTTGCCGCCGGCCTGCTTCCACGAAATCGCGGTGCCATGACAATGTGGACACAGGACTCGCGGGAAAAAGTGATAGGCCCCGCAGTCGTCGCACTTGGGCAGCAGGATCTCTCCCTCTGCCAGCGCGCGTTGGAAAAGCTGGTCTGGTCCTTTGGCATCCTGCATAGGCGTTCTCCTTCAAGCGACCCAGTCTTTGTTTAAGCGTATTGATAATCTTTCTAACAGTTGTTAGATTTAGTCAACCTTTCAGGATCAATTGAGAGAAACTCATGTCAGGTTCAGACTTAGCCCCCCTTTCCGGCAAACTCGTCGTTGCGCTCGAACAGGCAGTCGCCGCGCCTTTTTGCTCCTCGCGGCTGGCCGATGCCGGTGCGCGTGTGATCAAGATCGAACGCAAGGGTACGGGCGATTTCGCCCGCGCCTACGATACCGCCGCAAAGGGCGAAAGCGCCTATTTCACATGGCTGAACCGCGGAAAAGAATCGGTCGCCCTGGACATTAAAGCCGACGAGGACCGGGACATCCTGCTCCGGATGCTGGAAAACGCGGATGTGTTTATTCAGAACCTGCTGCCCGGCGCGCTGGCCAAGCTCGGTCTAGATTCCGCCAGTCTGCGAGAACGGTTCCCGCGCCTGGTGACCTGCGACATCACCGGATATGGCGAAGACGGCCCGATGCGCAACGCCAAGGCCTATGACCTTCTGGTGCAATGCGAAAGCGGCCTGGCATCGGTGACCGGCACGCCGGATGGACCGGGGCGGGTCGGCGTGTCGGTCTGCGATATCGCCACCGGCATGACAGCCCATGCCGGGATCTGCGAAGCGCTGATCGGGCGTGATCGAACCGGCAAGGGCAGCGGCATCTCGGTCGCCATGTTCGACGTCATGGCGGACTGGATGGCGGTTCCGCTCCTTTTTCACGACTATGCCAATCAGCCCACGCCCAGAACCGGGCTTGGCCACTCTGTCATATGCCCCTACGGCGCATTCCACTGCCAGGGCGGTGAACAGGTCGTCATCTCGGTTCAGAACAGCCGCGAATGGAACCGGTTCTGCGTTCAGGTTCTCGGCGACCCGGCCCTGGCCGATGATCCGCGATTCCATGACAACGCAGCCAGGATCGCGCACAAATCGGAACTCGAAGAGCTTATCAAGACCGTGTTCGGCGCGCACGAACGTGCCGAATTGTTGAAGCTGCTTGATGGCGCGGGCATTGCATCGGCGGCGGTGAACGACGTTGCCTCGCTGTCGGATCACCCGCAACTTGATCGGGCGACCATCGGAACGCCCACGGGACCTGTCAGCATCGCAATGCCCCCGATACGACGTGGCAGCACCGAAGCCGCGATTGGACCTTCCCCCGCATTGGATGCCGATGGAGCGGCCATTCGCGCGGAATTCGGTTCTCGTTCCTAGAACAGGAAATCAACCCATATGGCCACCTCGACGAACACCGCAATCCTGCAAGGCGTCAGGATCATCGACCTGACGTCGATCATCTTCGGTCCTCTGGCCACGCAGATGCTGGGCGATCTGGGAGCGGATGTGATCAAGGTGGAAGCGCCCGAGGGCGATCTTCTGCGCCAGGTTCAGCCATCGCGGCACAGGTTGATGGGCGCCGCGTTTCTAGGGGCCAACCGCAACAAGCGCAGCGTCGTACTCGATCTTAAGACGCAAGCCGATCGCGACCGTCTGCGCAAGTTGCTCGTCGATGCAGATGTTATGATTTCAAGCATCAGGCCCGCGGCGCTTGCCAGATTGTCTTTGGATCCGGAAACCTTAAGGAACGAGAATCCGAGCCTGATCACGGTTTTTGCAACCGGATACGGTCAGGACGGGCCATACGCTTCGAAACCTGCCTTTGATGACATCGTCCAGGCGGTTTCGGGTTTGGCCAGCCTGCCCACCCTTCGCGATCCAGAGGCAAAACCCGATTATTCCCCGACCATTCTTGCCGACAAGCTTGGCGGCGTTACCACGGCTTATGCCGTCATGGCAGCCCTGTTTCATCGGGAACGCACGGGCCAGGCACAACATGTCGAGGTGCCGATGTTCGAAACGCTGACGGCGTTTCTGCTGGCCGAGCACATGGACGGCGCGACATTCGACGAGGTACCGAGGAATTTCGGATATGCCCGCATGCTGGTGCCGCACCGCCGCCCGCTCCAGACGGCGGACGGGTTCATCACGATCCTGCCCTATACCAACGCCCAATGGGCGCGGTTCTTCAAGACGGTTGGGCGCAATGACATGATCGACCATGTCTGGGTCACGGACATGGACGCCCGTAGCCGCAACATCGGCGCGGTATACGATATGGTGGCGCACATTGCGCTGACCCGGACCACGGATGACTGGCTTGACCTCATGGAGCAGGCCGACATACCCGCCATGCCAGTGCGCAACCTGTCAGATTTGCCGAACGATCCCCATCTTGCCGCGACCGGCTTCTTCCAACGGATTGATCACCCATCCGAAGGACCGATCTGGACGACACGCCCGCCGATACGATTCTTGGCAACACCGGCGCGACATGATCATCGCCCGGCCCCGCGACTTGGGGAACACAGCGACGAAATTCTGGGGCCGGGCAGGGAATAGCCCCACCCGGCACCGGACGGATCAAACATCCATCGAGCGTGCGATCAGTTCCTTCATGATCTCGTCGGTGCCGCCATAGATCATCTGGACCCTGCTGTCGGCATAAAGTCGCGCGATGGGGTATTCCATCATGAAACCGTAACCGCCGTGCAGTTGCAGGCATTCATGCATGACCTCGTTCTGCGTCTGACTGCCCCACCATTTCGCCATCGAAGCCGTGGCCGCATCAAGTTCGCCCGCTTCAAGACGCGCGAGCCCGTCATTTACGAAGGAACGTAGCAATTCGGCCTTGGTTTTGCATTCCGCAAGTTTGAAGCGTGTATTCTGGAAGTCCATGATCCGGCTTCCAAATGCCTTGCGGTCCTGAACATATTTCACCGTTTCGTCGATCGCAAAATCAATACAACCGAGGGCGGTAATGCCGATCATCAGCCGCTCCCAAGGCAGTTGCTTCATCAGCTGGTAGAACCCCTGCCCCTCTTCCGGACCAAGCAGGTTCGCCGTGGGCACGCGCACATCCTCGAAGAACAGCTCAGCAGTATCCGAACCTTTCATACCCAGTTTCTTCAGGTTCCGTCCCCGGCGAAAGCCCTCAGCGCCCTCGGTTTCCAGAACGATCAACGAAACGCCCTTAGCGCCGGCGTTGCGATCGGTCTTTGCCACGATAACAACGAGATCCGCCGTGTGCCCGGTTGTGATAAAGATCTTCGAACCGTTGATCTTGTAGTGGTTGCCATCCTTTTCCGCATAGGTTTGTACGTTCTGGAGGTCAGAGCCCGTTCCAGGCTCGGTCATGGCAATCGCCGCAACGCTGTCGCCGCTGACCAGTTTCGGCAACCACTTTTTCTTCTGTTCCTCACTGCCATATGCATTGAGATAATGGATTACGATGGACTGGATCCCATAGCCCCAACCCGTATCACCGGTGCGCCCCTGCTCGTAGACGGTAATCGCGTCGAACCCGATGCCGCCACCGAACCCACCATATTCTTCGGCAATCGAGCCACCCATGACACCCTGCTGACCGACTGTTTTCCAGAAGTCGCGGTCAACAATGCCCTGCTCCACCCATTTCTCAATGTTCGGAGCCATCTCTGCATTGAAAAGCCTGCGCGTACTATCCGCGAACATCTTGTGTTCATCCACTACCCAGCTAGGGCCCGTGGACAATCATCGTGATGCGATCAGGGTTGCTGCGAGGTTCCAACAGGCGGCATAGCTACAGTCTGTCTTATCGTAGCGCGTGGCTATGGCTCTGAACTCTTTGATTTTCGCAAAATAGTTTTCGACGAGGTGTCGCCATCTGTAGGCGTCCACGTCGTAGTTTCGCTGGAGTTTGCGGTTGGCTTTGGGCGGGATCACAGCGATTGCGCCGCGCGCATCGAGGTCTTGCAATAGCAGTCAGCATCAAACGCCTTATCTGCCAGTAATGCGCCAAATAGAGTATCCCTGATCAGAGGCGCAACGCCCTTCATATCGTGCGCCTGCCCGGGCAGCAGCAGGAACCGCACCAGATTGCCGAGCGCATCGACCAGCGCCACGATCTTGGTCGTCAGCCCACCGCGCGAGCGCCCGATGGCCTGAGTTTGAGTCCCCCTTTTGCGCCCGTGGCCTTCTGGTGGACTTGAACGATGGTTCCATCAATGAGCGCATACTCGAGGTCGGGGTCATCACTCAGCGCGTTGAAAAGACTCTCGAAAACACCCGTCTTGGCCCATCTTCGAAAACGCCGGAACTGGCTGTTCCAGTTGCCGAAGAGGTGGTCGCGGAAATTCGGACCAGTGGT
>NZ_LAXJ01000031.1 GCF_001441615.1 Roseovarius atlanticus | reverse complement strand
AGCCACCGATGCAGTCGCTACTGGCGTTCTGCCAAACCGACGCCTTCCGCACACGCGCCCGCACCCATGAAGGCTACGACACGCAAGCCTTGGGCACCGTTCTGTGGAACGCGTAACGCACCACCCATAAAAAACTGGCGGCCGCAGGAATGCAGGCCGCCAGAATGGTCAGATATTAGCCGCGTTACTTGGCTTCGTCTTCGTCCTGGAACATGGTTGCCATGTCCATGTCGGGATTGGCCTCGCATTCTTCCATCAGCACGGTCATGAGCTCTTCGTCCGAGCCGGTGGCCGCGGCGCGGGCTGCGGCGCGTCCGCCCACATCGTCGTCGGGATCCCCCAGCTCGTTGGTCGCGCTTGCTGCATCGGTATCCGCGTTCTCGTCGGCGCCGACCGCTTCGTCACGCAGCATCTCGCGGCCGCCCATGCCTTCGAAGGCTTCGGTTTGGCCGGCGCTGTCCATCGCGCTGTATTCGGCGCAGGTCATCGCGTAGGCCGGTGTCGACAGCGCGACAACAAGGCCCAGAACGGATGTGGATTTAAGAAAGGTTTTGCCAAAGGTCATTACTCACTCCCAATCGGTTGTGCATTCAAGGTTTATCCGTCCCATGCAGCACGCACTCAAAACGTAAACCCTTGCACGCCAAACGCCCCGCGCCTTGGACAAGTTCCTTTGCAGTGGCCGAAAACTGAAGCGTCCACGCGGATCACGCCGCGTTTTCACGCGGCCCGGGCGGACACCGGGACGGGATTGGGACGGGGCAGGGCGCACGGCGCGGGCTGCGGCGGAGCGGTGCGCGTGTCGGTCTCAGTTTCGGCAAGATCGGGCCACCTTCCGCCGCAGGGGGGCCGGTCAGAGCACGGCGCGCGGCCTGGCGCGCCGGACGCCACAGGGATTCGACGTCTGATTTTGAAACAAATCTGCGTCGATTCGTCCGGAATGTGGCAGGACAGTTTCCGTTTCGTAAATAGTACCCTGAAAATGACCGGGATTGACGCATGGTAAAGCAATAACTTTGGACAGGGGTCATCCAAATCTCGTCACAATCCAGGCGGGTGCCGTTCTGACCCCTTTGGGAAACAAGGCTCTGCCTTAGGTTGTAATCCTGGTCGGCAGAAAAACGCACATCCCTTTTTTTCATGCATTTGGGCGAGTACCCGCCGAGCGACCTGCGGAAACAATCTCGCAAAATCCGTGTGTCGGCTTGCCTTATTTCGCCATTTCACCGGGCTTTTTTCTAAATTGCTCGGACAGTTTTCTGACAAATTTCGCTTTGTGTCGGACCAGGCATCTCGTACAACGAAGTCAGCCCAACTGGGGGGCGAAGTCTGAAGGTCACGGGGGCGACCGCACGAAACGCATCATTTAAGGTGCGGAAAGGTGCGATCGTCGGGTTGCTGCCGCAGCTGACTGAGAGCGAATGGAAACGGAGCGCGAACTCCGTACCATTTCCGCGTGCTATGCGGGTCTTTCCCTCCAGAAATAGAGGTTCGTGCAGGTTGCCCCTGGCCGTCACGTCGCCGGCAATGGGAATGGTTTTGGTATGGCGTCGCCGCAGGTGCGGTGATGCCGAATGGAGAAGACGATGGCGAATTTTGATCCGAGCTCGGTAACCGGCCTCATCGGCCTGTGGGACTTCAAAAGCGGTGCGGAAAAGAAAGACACCGGCCTGGATGACGGTGTTGCTCAGAACGCCACCCACGGCGATGGCAACGCCATCAACGTCAGTTTTTCGGGCGACCGGCTGATCGTGGGCGCAGGGAGCAATTCGCACCCGACCGTGCTCGATGTCAAAGCCGACCCGAACTCCTCTGCCGATGACGAACAGTTCAATCTGGACCGCGGCACGATCGAGACACAGTTCACGCAGTTCTCGCACTCCGGCAGTTCCGAGGACGTGATCCTGTCGCGCGGCGAAAAGGACATCGACAAGCATGACGAGGGCTTTTTCGAGATCCGCGTCACCAAGGACGGCAAGGTTCAGACCTACCACAATACCAATGACGGCGACGCGGTCGCCACGCTCTCGACCTCCGCGGGCTTCTTCAAACCCGGTGAACTGGTCAACGTGAAATACTCCTTCGACGTCGACACCGGCGCCACCCTGACGGTCGAGAACCTGACCACCGGCAAGATCGAGATGATCGAGAGCGACGAGAAGGGCCTGACCTTCGACCTGACCGACAACGACGACGAAGAGTTCAGCTTCGGCGCGCGCGAAAGCGACGACTCGGTCTATGACAAGGAATTCCAGGGCGCGATCGACTATGTCGCGCTTTACGAGTCCGCCAAGGCAGGCCCGGACGGCGCCGTCGACGGCGAGGATTTCGGCGAAGAGATGATCCTCGGCTATGACGACAGCAATGCGCCCACCGATCAGGGCGGGGACATCATCACCGAAGACGCCGATCTGATCTTCGGCAATGGCGGCGACGACACCATCGACGGCGAAGGTGGCGACGACACGATCTATGGCGACAGCGGCGACGGCGGCACGTTCGAAGGTCCGCGCGAAAGCTTCAATTGGGATCACGTGACAGGCCATCAGGCCGACAGCACCGTGACACAGAACACAGGCAGCGTGAACGTCACCTACACTCGCATCGAGGATACGGGGCACCACGAAAGCGATATTGACAACCACACCGACCTGAACACTGCCGGCATCGACACGGGCGGCGAGTTGATCGACACCAACAGCTCGCTGTTCTCGGAAACCGGCGGCAACGGCAACACTGGCGCATTCCAGTGGGATTTCTCCGAGCCTGTGGGCAATCTGGAGTTTAACATCAACGACCTCGATGGTGATGGCCTTGTCACCGTCACCGCCTTTGACGCGGACAACAACCCGATCGAGGTGGTCCTGCAAGGCGGCAAAGATATCAACATCGACGGCAACACCGCCGATGCGGACGGCCCCTACCAGAATGTCAACGACCCTGACACGACCGTTCAGGTTTCCATCGCCGGCCCCGTGTCGCGCGTGGTGGTCGAGCATACGCAGAACGGCAACGACAATTCCGGCATCCACATCACCGACATGTATTTCGACACCGGCTTCGATCCCGACCAGGATGGCGAGGGCGGTGATGACGTGATCACCGGCGGCGACGGTTCGGACGACATGTATGGTGAAGGCGGCGACGACACATTCATCGTCTCCAGCAGCTCGGACGCGGATGGCGACACCATCACCGGCGGCAATGGCCCCGACGATACGCTGGACAACGACACGCTGGACCTGCGCGGCACCGGCAAGGTGACGATCACCGATGCGGCGGATGCCTCTGATGACGGCGCCCGCACCGGCACCGTGACTTTTGCCGACGGCTCGGTCCTGGAATTCAGCCAGATCGAGACGATCCTGACCGATCCCCAGAACGAGGCGCCGACCGCGGTCGACGACACCGTTGCGGTGGACGAGGATGACACCGTCACCTTCAACCCGACCGCCAACGACACCGACCCGGACGGCGACCCGCTGACCGTCGACAGCATCGGCACGCCCGCCAACGGCACGTTGACCGACAATGGCGACGGCACCTATACCTACACGCCGAACGAGAACTTCAACGGCACCGACAGCGTCAGCTACACGGTTACAGATCCCTCGGGCGAAACCTCGACCGCGACGATCACGTTCAACGTGGCGCCGGTCAACGACGCGCCCGACGCGGTCAACGACGTGGCCACCACGGACGAGGAAACCACCGTCACGATCACGCCGCTGGACAACGACACCGATGTCGACGGCGACACGCTGCGCATCACCGCGGCCACCGTGCCGTCCGACCAGGGCACGCTGACCTTCACCGACACCGAGATCCAGTTCACCCCGGCGGACGATTTCTTTGGCGAGGCGACGATCAGCTACTCGATCACCGACGACAATGGCGGCACCGACACCGCCGAGATCTCGGTCACGGTGAACAACGTCAACGACGCGCCCGAAGCGGTGGACGACACCGTCTCGACGCTGGAGGACGAACCGATCACCTTCAACCCGGCGGCCAATGACAACGATCCCGATGGCGACCCGCTGACCGTGACCTCGGTCACCGTCACCGACCCCACGCTGGGCAGCGCGGTCGTGAACGGCGACGGCACCGTCACCTTCACCCCGGCCACCGACTATAACGGCCCGGTCGAGTTGACCTACACCGTCGAAGACCCAGATGGCGCGTCGGACACCGGCACCGTTCTGGTCAACGTGGGCCAGGTGCAGGACGCGCCCGAGGCGGTCGACGACATGGCGACCACCGACGAGGACACGGCGATCGTTCTGACGCCGCTGGACAACGACACCGATCCCGATGGCGACACGCTCACCATCACCGGTGCCAACGCCCCGTCCGTACAGGGCACGGTCACCTTTACCGACACAACGGTCACCTTCACCCCCGCCGCCAACTTCAACGGCGAGGCGACGATCAGCTACACCATCACCGATGGCAATGGCGGCACGGATAGTGCCGAAATCTCGGTCGACGTGTTGCCGGTCAACGATGACCCGGTCGCAGTGGACGATATCGAGAACACGCTCGAGGATACGCCGATCACCTTCAACCCGGCCGCCAACGACACCGATGTCGATGGCGATCCGCTGGTGGTGTCCGCGGTCGACCCGATCGACCCGGCGCTTGGCACGGTCACGCTGAACCCCGATGGCACGGTCACGCTGGACCCGGCGCTGAACTACAATGGCCCGGTCGAGATCACCTATACCGTCAGCGACGGGCAGGGCGGCACCGACACCGGCGTGGCACTGGTCAACGTGGGCCCGGTCAACGATGCGCCCGTGGCGGTCAACGACGATGGCGGCTCCACGCCGCAGGGCACGGCCGTCACCGTCATGCCGCTGGTCAATGACAGCGACCCCGATGGCGATCCGATCCGCATCATCAACGCCAGCGTCCCGGCCAGCCAGGGCACCGTGACCTATACCGACGACACGGTCACCTTCACCCCGGCACCGGCCTTCGTGGGCGACGCGACGATCACCTACACGATTTCCGACGGCAACGGCCTGACCGACACCGCGCAGATCTCGGTCGAGGTGACGGACGTGATCGGCCCGGTCGACGGCAAGGATATCGGCGAGGTCATGACCCCCGGCTACACGGATGTCGAGGGCGACCAGATCGACGGCGCCGACGGTGACGACGACACCATCTTCGGCAATGGCGGCGATGACGTCATCGACGCCGGCGAAGGCAACGACACGGTCGATGGCGGCACCGGCGACGATGAGATCACCGGCGCCAATGGCGACGACAGCGTCGATGGCGGTGACGGCTCCGACACGCTTGCCGGCGGTGAAGGCACCGACACGCTGAACGGCGGCCAGGGCGATGACGACATCGCCGTGGGCGGCGACGACGACGCCTCGGGGGGCACCGGCGACGACGAGTTCACCGTCGACGGCACCGACCCGGCGGCGGATATCGACGCCACCATCGACGGCGGGTCTGACGGCACCGACGGCAACCCCGACGGCCCGGAAAACGGCGACGAGGGCGACATCCTGAACCTGGGCGACCAGACCGAGGACCTGACCGTCATCCTGGAAGACGCCGATCCCGAGAACGGCACAGTCAACGGCCTGGATGCCGACGATACGTCCGACATCACCTTCGAGGAGATCGAGCGCATCATCACCGGCAGCGGCAATGACACCATCGACGCCAAGGATGCCGATGGCCCGATCGACGTTGAAACCGGCGCAGGCGACGACAGTGTCGACGGCGGCAACGGCGACGACAAGATCGACACCGGCGACGGCAACGATACGGTCATCTCCGGCGACGGCTCGGACACGGTCGATGGCGGCGACGGCGACAACTATATCGACACGTCGCTCAACAGTGGCCTGCCTCTGCCGGATGACGGCTTCCCGTCCTACGGCCCGTTCCCGGCCGTTCCGTCGGATGCCGATCCGAACGACGACCGCGATCTGGTCAACACCGGCAACGGCAACGACACGATCTATACCGGCGACGACGATGACACCATCAATGCCGGCGCGGGCAACAACTATGTCGACGCGGGCATCGACGACGACGAGATCAACACGCTCTGGGGCGACGACACCATCGTCGGCGGCGAAGGCGACGACACGATCTCGTCCGGCGCAGGCGACGACCTCATCTACGGCGGTCTCGACCCCAATGTCGTGCCTTTCGACCAGGTCAATATCCCGAACGCGCCCGATGGCGGCAGCTTCGGCCCCGACCCGGACGAAAGCAACGGCAAGGATCTGATCAATGCCGGGGCGGGCAATGACACGGTCTATGGCCAGGACGATGACGATACCATCTTTGGTGGCGGCGGCAGCGATCTGCTCTATGGCGGTATCGACGACGACCTGATCTATGGCGAAAACGGCCGCGACACCATCTATGGTGGCCAGGGTGCCGACACCATGTTCGGCGATGCCGGCTCGGACGAGTTCCGCTTTGACGGACGCGAAGAGGCGTTCGGCGACGAAATCGACGGCGGCACCGAGGATGGCGACAACGACCCGACGACCGACAACGAGAACGACCAGCTTTACCTGCAAGGGATGGGCCGGTTCGAGATTGTCCAAAGCGACGGCGTCACCCCGCTGGACCTGACCACGCCGAACGATCCGGACGGCAACAGCTTTACCGGCCAGGTCAACTTCCTCGATGCCAACGGCAATGTCGAAGGTGTGCTGAAGTTCACCGAGATCGAGGACATCATCCCCTGCTTCACGCCGGGGACGGTCATCGCCACGCCGAAAGGCGAGCGCCTGGTCGAAGAGCTGCGCGAGGGGGACAAGATCATCACCCGGGACAACGGTCTGCAAGAGATCCGTTGGGTGGGCCGCCGCGATCTGTCGGGGCAGGAGCTGGCGCGCGCGCCGCATCTGCAACCGGTCCTGATCCGTGCGGGTTCGCTGGGCCACGGCCTGCCGGAACGCGACATGATGGTCTCGCCGCAGCACCGCCTGCTGATAAACAACGAGAAGTCGGCGCTCTACTTCGAGGACCGCGAGGTTCTGGCGGCCGCCAAGCACCTCACCGGCATGGAAGGTGTGATCTCGGTTGAGGCCAGCTCGGTCAGCTACATCCACTTCATGTTCGACCAACACGAGGTGGTGCTGTCCAACGGTGCCTGGACCGAAAGCTTCCAGCCCGGCGACACCGTGCTTGACGCGATGGGCCACGACCAGCGCAACGAGATCTTCGACCTCTTCCCCGAACTGGCAGAGAGAGAGGGGCTCGACGCTTACACCGCCGCACGCCGCTCTCTGAAAAAGCACGAAGCGCGGCTTCTGGTCAAATAACAGCTTTGCAGCCGACCGGCCCTTTCGGGGGCCGGTCTGATGGACTCGGTTGCGGGGGCTGTATCGTTTCCAAGGGACAATCCCGGCCATTCGCCGGGATTGTTTCTTTTTGGGGCAGGGGCTTGGGCAACCTGAGCAAAAAACCGCCTTTTTTGCGCAATTTCAAAAAAACTGTCTGTTGTGACTCGCCAAGTTTGTGCGGGCAACACTATAATGCACGTATAGGATGTATTCCGTGCGGGTTGTTATCTGAAATGCGGTGCAAGGAGACGTCAGGTGTCCAAGATCTTGGGACTCGATCACTTTCTCAATCGCCAGAGCCTCTGCACCGACGCCACCGGCGCAGCGGTCGAGCGGAATGAGACGACGCACCGGGTTCTGCGCCACGAGACCTCTGAACTGTCACGCCTGATCGCCCATGGCTGGAGTATTGCCGGCCTCTCCCCTGATCATCCCGCCCAGCCCTCGGTGGGGTTTACCGGGCTTGTGCGTCTGCGGCGCGGCGACGAGGCCATGACACTCAGCATCGACAATATCGAAAAGGCGATGATCTGTTTCACGCCGGGCACGCAGATCGCCACCTCAAAGGGCATGATCCGTGTCGAGGACCTGCGCGGCGACGAAAAGGTCATCACCCGCGACAACGCCTATCAGAGGCTCATCTGGGTCGGCCGTCAGGATCTGCGCTCCGAAGAGCTGTCGCTCTTGCCGTATCTTCAGCCGATCCTGATCCGCAAGGACGCGATCGACACCGGCGTCCCGAACCGCGACATCCTGGTCAGCCCCAATCACCGTATTCTTATTCGCAGCAACAGGGCCGCGTCCGAGTTCGGCCACAAGGAGGTGCTAGTCGCCGCCAGGGATCTGATGTGTATTCGCGGTGTGGATCGTATCCAGACCCAAGAGGTCAGTTACATTCACCTGCTGTTCGAACGGCATGAACTGATCATGTCGGATGTGCTGTGGACCGAAAGCCTGCAACTTGGCCCGCGGGCGATAAGCGGCCTGGGACGGCAGGGGCAGGAAGAGATCCGAGAGCTTTTTCCAAAACTGGAAGGGTACACCTCACGCGACACGTACCAGCAGGTGCGCCGCTGCCTGAGCTCTGACGAGGTGCGCATGATCGCGCGGTAACCGGGCGGTCACGCCGGGTCGTTCTATCAACGCGGGTTTTGCGGGCCACTGCGCGGCATTCGTGTGAGCAAAAGACGATTTTCGTCATGAATGTTCTGATTTTGGAAACAGACGCCGCTAGGTGACGCTGCGTAATCGGGCAATTGTCGCGTTTGCCCGAGAAAATCATTCGAATTTTAGGTCAATCATCGCTAATAGCGAACTAATCAAGTCTAAAATTTGTCAGTAATGCGGCGCATCTCGGGGGAGGTCCGCCAGTGCGTTCAGAAAGGCCACTGCCTTGGCAACCATTCCCGGCACGTCCGGCAACGACACGTTGCAGGGCACGAACGATCCCGACACCATCAACGGCTTTGGGGGTAACGACCGTATTTCCGGTGAAGGCGGCAGCGATATCATCGACGGCGGCTCGGGCAATGACGTTCTGTTCGGGGACGCCGGCGTAGGCACCGCACTCGGCTCCGATGCCTCGCCGCTGGTGCTGGATATCGACAACCTCGTCTCGGACAGCTCGAGGGGCAACAACAACGCCAAGGTCGGGGATGTGGCGGTCTACAAGAACGTGGCCACGCTCGAAGACGGAACCTCGATTTCCGCCCGCCTGATCCTGACGGGCAAGTCCGACAATGGGCTCTCGGTGGACCTGTCCGGCGGCAAGGGACTGGAAATTCTTCTGAACGGCGACTTCGACGCGCGCGACGTGGGCGAAACCGCGACATTCCGGCTGGAATTTTTCAACCCGGCCACGGGCCAGAACGTCGCGCTTAATTCCGTCGCCACCTGGAACGACATCGACCGCAACAGCCCCGGCGACCAGGAATCCGTCACCATCGACGCCGGCAGCTTTACCGATTTCTCGACTTCCGGCGACACATCGCTGAATGTCACCACCTCTGGTGGCGTGGTCAACGCCGCGGGCACCGAAACCAACGATCCTTCGGACCAGGACGCGTGGTTCTCGGCCTCGTTCGAAAACCGCGAATTCATCGAATTCACCCTCGAAACCCGCTCGGGCCAGTCCGGCTTTTCCCTGTCGGGCGACCTGATCGACGACCCGGTAGTCACGCCCTTCGAGGAAGGTGACGACACCATCTTGGGCGGTACCGGCAATGACGCGATTTTCGGGCAGGGCGGCAATGACGAGATCGACGCCGGCGCCGGCAGCGACACCGTGGATGGCGGCGCGGGCAACGACACGATCTTCGGCGGCGGCGACAACGACATTCTGAACGGCGGCGCCGACCACGACACCTTCGTCATCAACCAGCTGGGCACCTCGGGTGTCAACAACACCACCGTGAACGGCGACTCGTCCGGCGACGATTTCGACACGCTCGACATCACGCCGCTGCGCGACGCAGGCTGGCAGGTCACGAACTTCGTCCGCAACCCGGAAACCAACGGCAACCCGGGATTCAACGGCCAGATCCAGCTTCAGCGCGGCAGCGAAACGGCCAACATCAACTATTCCGACATCGAAGAGCTGATCGTCTGTTTCACGCCCGGCGCGCAGATCGCCACGCCGCACGGCACCCGCGCGGTCGAGACGCTGCGCCCCGGCGACCGTGTATTCACCCGCGACAACGGCATCCGCGAGATTCGCTGGATCGGCCGGCGCGATCTGGGCGCGGCGGAGCTGGCCAAGATGCCGAACTTCCAGCCGATCCTGATCCGCAAGGGCGCGCTGGGGGCCGAGATGCCCGACCGCGACATGCTGGTCAGCCCGAACCACCGGATGCTTCTGGCCAATGAACTGGCCGAGGTGATGTTCGGCGAACGCGAGGTTCTGATCGCCGCCAAGCACCTGACCGGCCTGAAAGGCGTCGACCGCGCTGTCACCGACACGGTCAGCTATATCCACCTGATGTTCGACCATCACGAGGTGATCCTGGCCGACGCGGCCTGGTCCGAAAGCTTCCAGCCCGGCGATTATTCGATGCGCGGCGTCAGCAAGGACAGCCGCGATGAAATCCTCGCGCTATTCCCTGATCTCGCCACGCAGGAGGGGCTGGACGAGTATCAGGCGGCCCGCCTGTCGCTCAAGGCGCATGAGGCGAAGCTGCTGGTGGATCAGGCGCTGCGCTAGCCTTTCGCCGCGCGCCACGCCGCCCAGGCCTCGGGCGTATCCAGATCCAGCGTGGCCCTTGGCCCGTCCAGGGGGCAGGGGCGCACCGTCTCTCGCGCGATCACCTCGCGCGCTCCGGTATCGCCGCCAAGCGTGATCAACGCCGGCAACAGCCGGGCGGGCAAAAGCGTCGGATGCCCGAACCGCCCTTGCGCATCCGTCGCCCGGATCACTTCGCGCGGATGGTCCGCGTGCAGCGCCGCAACCGCCTGCATATCCTCTGCCGTCAGGTCGGGCATGTCGGGTAGCACGATCATCAACCCATCCATGCCCTGTTCCATCGCCCAATGCGCCGCCACGCGCAGCGACGCGCTGATCCCGCTTGCCGCATCGGGAACGGCTCGCGTGTCAAGCCCCGCCAGCGCCGGCTTGAGACTGGCCGCACGCATATCGGTCTCATTTGGCAGCGTAACAAGAACAGGTAAACCCAAGGTTAATGCCCGCCGGGTTTGCCGCAGCAAAAGCGGCGTGCCATCCACTGTCTCCAACAGTTTGTCGCGCCCGCGCATCCGCGACGACGCGCCCGCGGCGGGCAGAACGATCCCCAGTGTCACCAGTGCCGGGCCTTTCGTGGTTGATCCCGCCTTACCCTCGCATCCGGCTCATGTCGGGGTCAAACAGATGCTCGGTGATCACTTTCGCCGCGCACATCTCGCCCAGGATCTCGATCTCGGCCTCCAGCCCCGGCGTGGCATGGCCGGCAGGGATCAACGCCAGCGCGATGGATTTACCCGCATGGTGCGAATAGCCGCCCGAGGTGCAAAAGCCTTGCACGGTCCCGTCGATCCACACGGGCTCATAGGCGTTCACATCCGCATCCGTTGCCGCCACCTCGAACGCCACCAGCGCGCGTTTCGCTCCTTCGGCCCGCTCTGCCTCGGCCGCCGCGCGCCCGATGAAATCGGCGTTCTTCCCGAAGCTGATGAAGCGATCCATCCCGGTCTCGCCCGGCGTGTAATCGGGCGAAAACTCCGACAGCCACGAGCCGAAGAACCGGTCCAGCCGCAACGACATCATCGCCCGCATCCCGAAAGGTTTGAGGCCGAAGTCCTTGCCCTTGCTCCATAATTCGTCCCACAGCGCCCGCTGCGCCATCGGATCGCAATAGATCTCGAAGCCCAGGTCGCCGGTATAGCTGACCCGCTGCACCAGGCAATCGACCATGCCCACGGTGATCTGCCGCAGGTCCATGAACGCCATGTCCGAGATATCCGCTCGCGTGCAGGCCGCCAGCAGGTCGCGCGATTTCGGCCCCGCGATCTGGAACCCGTTCAGCCGGTCCGAGATATTCTCGACCATCGCGCCGTCCGCCGCGTTCTGCTGAAACCACCGCATGTGAAAGGCCTGTGCGCCATAGGACGCGGTCAGCTGGAACGCCTCATCCGACAGGCAGGACACCGTGAAATCTCCGATCAGCCTTCCTGCGTGCGACAGCATCGGCGTCAGGCTGATCCGACCCGGTTTTGGGATGCGGCCTGCCATGATCCGGTCCAGCCAGTCGCGCGCGCCGGGGCCGGTCACCAGGTACTTGCCGAAATTGTGAACCTCATTGATTCCAACACCTTGCCGCACGGCCTTCACCTCGCGCGCCGTGGCCTCCCAGGCATTCGAGCGGCGGAAACTGGGTGTCTCGAACCGCGGCTCGTCGCCTTGGGCAAAATAGTTCACGACCTCCAGCCCGAACTGGTGCCCCCAGACCGCGCCCATTCCGTCAAAGATGTCGTACATGGGCGTCGTACGGAAGGGGCGCGCGGCGGGCAGTTCCTCGTTCGGATAGCTGACGGAAAACCGTTTCTGGTAGTTCTCGATCACCTTGGGCAGGGTATAGCCGGGCGTGATCCAGTCGCCATAGCGGGCCACGTCCATCGCGCTCACGTCCCGCTCGCATTCCCCTTCGACCATCCACTGCGCCAGCATCAGGCCGACGCCGCCGCCCTGGCTGAACCCCGCCATCACGCCGCAGGCCGACCAGTAGTTGCGCAGGCCCGGCACCGGGCCGACCAGCGGGTTGCCGTCGGGCGCAAAGGTGAACGGGCCATGGATGACCGATTTCACCCCGGCGCGTTCCAGCGCGGGGAAACGTTTGTATGCGAAATCAATGGATTTTTCGATCTTGTCAAAGTCGTCGGGCAATAGTTCATGGCCAAACTCCCACGGCGTGCCGTCCACCGCCCAGGCGCGGCAGGGCTGTTCGTAGAACCCGATGCACAGCCCGCGCCCCTCCTGCCGCAGATAGCTTTCGCCGGCGGGGTCCATCACGTGCGGATGCTCTCCGCCCGCGTCGATGATGGCGGCGATCTCTGGCACTTCCTCGGTCACCAGGTACTGGTGCTCCATCGGGTAGATCGGCACGTAGACACCGGCCATCGCGCCCACCTCCCGCGCCCAGAGGCCGCCTGCGTTGACCACATGCTCGGCCAGGATGGTCCCCTTGTCGGTCACCACCTCCCACGTACCATCCGGTTTTTGGTTCGTTTCCAACACCTTGCAATGCGTCTCTATCGTGGCGCCGCCCATCCGCGCGGCCTTGGCATAGGCATGGGTCGTACCCGACGGATCCAGATGCCCGTCCAAAGGATCGTAAAGCGCCCCGATGATGCCGTCGGTATTGGTGACCGGCGCGATCTTGCGCACCTCCTCGGGCCCCACGATCTCGGTCTCCAGCCCCATGTAGCGATGCTTGGCCCGCTCGGCCAACAGCATGTCGAACCGATCCTTGTTGTCGGCCAGCGTCACGCCGCCCACGTGGTGCAGCCCGCAGGACATGCCGGTGATCTCTTCCAACTCCTTGTAAAGCTTGATGGTATAGCCCTGAAGCGCCGCCATGTTGGTATCGCCGTTGAGCGTGTGAAACCCCCCGGCGGCGTGCCACGTTGACCCCGAGGTCAGGTCCGAGCGTTCGATCAGCATGACATCCGACCAGCCCAGTTTCGTCAGGTGGTAAAGCACGCTGCATCCGACAACGCCGCCGCCGATCACGGCCACTCGGGTGGTGGTTTTCATGGGGATTCCTTTCCGTCCGCTGTTGCGACCAGACTGTATGACTGCGGTCGGGCGGCATGTCCGTTTGCGACGGGTTTTGTCGTAAAGTGGTGCCGAGCGATTGCCAGACCGCGGGCTGGCGACCGACAAAATGTTTTGAGGGCTTTATGTCAACCACATCCGCGAAACCTGCGATCGAAGCGCCAACGTGAGCCAATCGCCAGACCGGGGGGCGGTCTGGCGATCGCGCGGCGGCGCAGCGTGCTGCGCCTCGATTCCGCGCGTGACGATCCTGATCGACAAACCCTGCCGCAAACCGAAACCCCCTGTCGGAAACGACATGACAAAATGCCCTCACACGACCGATGATGTCGGGAACCGACACACGCGCGCGGCCCCGCTGGGGCAGTGTGCCGCAAAACAGCCAGATAGGAAGACCAGATGAAGACTCACGCACAGGCCGTTGTCATCGGAGGGGGCGTCATCGGATGCTCGGTGCTCTATCACCTGACCAAGCTGGGATGGACAGACGTGGTGCTGCTGGAACGCGACGAGCTGACCTCCGGCTCGACCTGGCACGCGGCGGCCAACATCCACGGCCTGCACGACAGCGCCAATATCAGCCGCCTTCAGCACTACACGATGAACCTCTATAACAGCCTGGAAGAGGAAACCGGCCAAAGCTGCGGCGTCTTCCAGCCCGGCTCGCTGTACCTCGCGCAGACCGAAAACCGCGAGCATCAGCTGAAACTGCAAGCCGCCAAGGCGCAGCTTTACGGCATGAATTTCCACGAGATCACCCGCGAAGAGGCCGAGGAAAAGCACCCGCTCGTGAATTTCGACGGCATCCGCTGCATCATGTGGGAACCCGACGGCGGCAACGTCGACCCCTCGGGCGTGACCAACGCCTATGCCGTGGGCGCCCGCCAGCGCGGCGCGGAGATCCACCGCTTCACGCCTGTCACAGCCACGATCCCGCAACCCGATGGCACGTGGGTGGTCGAGACTCCCAAGGGCGAGATCCACACGCAATGGGTCATCAACTGCGCCGGCCTCTGGGGCCGCGAAGTGGCCAAACTGGCCGGCATCGAGGTGCCGCTGCAACCCACCGAACACCAGTATTTCGTCACTGAGACCATCGCCGAGATCGACGGCATGGATCGCCGCCTGCCATCCGTCGCCGACCGCGACGGCGAATACTACCTGCGGCAAGAGGGCAAGGGCCTGCTGATCGGCGCCTACGAGCGCGACATGCGCTTCTGGGCCGAGGACGGCACGCCGCTCGACTTTGCCCACGACCTTTTTCCCGACGACCTGGAACGCATCATGGAAAACGTGATGCGCGCGATGGACCGCGTGCCGGTCGCCGCCGAGGCGGGGATCAAGCGGGTCATCAACGGCCCGATGATCTGGTCGCCTGACAGCAACGTGATCCTGGGCCCGGTGCCGGAGCTGAAGAATTACTTCATGGTCGGCGGCATCATCCCCGGCTTTTCGCAGTCCGCAGGCATGGGCCTGATGGTCAGCCAGTGGATCGTCGAGGGCGAGATGAAATACGACATGTTCGCCTGGGACATTGCGCGTTTCGGCCTTTGGGCCAACGACCGCAAGTTCGTCAAGGCGAAGGTCGAGGATGTCTATGCCCACCGCTTCGCCATCCATTATCCCAACGAGGAACGCGCGGCGGGCCGTCCGCTCCGCACGCGACCGGTCTACGAAATGCAGAAAGAGATGGGCGCGGTCTTTGGCCTGAACTACGGCTGGGAACACCCGCAATGGTTCGCCGATGAACCCGGCACGAAAGACACCAACGGCTTCATCCGCCAGAACTGGTGGGCACCGGTGGGCGAGGAATGCAAGATGCTGCGCGACCGCGCGGGCATCATCGACATTTCGAACTTCGCCAAGTACCACGTCAAGGGGCCGGGGGCCGAGGAGTGGCTGAACGCCGTCTTCGCCAACCGGATGCCCAAATCCGTGGGCCGGTCCTGCCTGACGCCGCTCATCGGCGTGCGCGGCGGCATCGCGGGAGACGCGACCGTCACGCGCGTGGCCGAGGATGAATTCTGGGTCGTCTCGTCGGGCATGGCCGAACGCTATCACAAGCGGTTCTTCGACATGGTCCCGCTGCCCGAAGGCACCACGTTTGAGTCCAAGACCGAGGCCATGTGCGGCTTCAACGTCGCCGGGCCGAAATCGCGCGAGATGCTGCAACGCCTGACCAACGAAAGCCTCGCCACCGAGGATTTCCCCTTCATGCGCTCCAAGATGATCGACATCGCGGGCGTCGAATGCCTCGCGCTGCGGGTCAGCTTTACCGGAGATCTGGGGTGGGAGCTGCACTGCAAGACCGAGGACCAGGAAAAGCTCTACAAAGCGCTGCTAGAAGCAGGCAAAGAGTTCAACGCTGGTCCCGTTGGGGCCCGTGCGCTCATGTCCATGCGGGTCGAGAAGGGCTATGGCTCGTGGAGCCGCGAATACAGCCCCGAGTATTTCCCGCACGAGGTCGGCTTCAAACCGCTCTGCAAGATGGACAAGGAGTTTCTCAACAAGGCGGCGGCGGAAAAGGCCATGGCCGAGCCCACGCGCGAGGAACTGGTGCTGATCCATATCGATGAGGAAGACACCCATGCCTCCAACGCCGACGCCACAGGGGGCGAGCCGATCCGCGACGCGAATGGCAAGCCCGTGGGCCGCGTCACCTCCGGAACCTATGGCTATACCGTCGGCATGAGCCTCGCCCTTGGCTACGTCAAGTCCGGCACGGTCAAACCCGGCGACGACGTTCAGGTCATGGTGCTGGGCCGCCCGCACAAGGCGCGTATCCTGCACGAGCCGCCCTTCGATCCCAAGGGCGAAAAGCTGCGCGCCTGAGTCAAGCCTTGTCTGCGCCGGACAGGGTCATGAAAACCTGACTGTGCGCAGTCGGACCGGGCCGGTATGGCGACGGCGAAGGGATCGGGGCGGACGCCATGCGTAACGGTTTGACGGTTTTTCTCGACGCGCTCCGCGCGGTTCTTTCCGCACCAGGGACGGCCTTGCGCATCGTCGCAGGACCGAGCCTGGTGCGACTTGCGCTCGAGGTACTTATCGAACTGGGCTTCAATCCCGAAGCGCCGCTAGCAACGGTCCTTGTGACACTTGCCGACGTTCTCTTTGTGGCGATGGTCGCGGTGGGCTGGCACCGCTTTCGCCTGCTGGACGAGGCGCCCGGGCTGATCGGCCCACGCCCCACACCCGGCCGCATGGCGAAATACGGTGTCGAGTGGGTCGTGCTGGGGATTTTCGTGGCGATCCTGCTGGTCCTGATCTTCCTTCCCGTGATCGCGTTCGAATATTGCTGCCTTCCGGCCGGCACCCTGACACGGTGGCTGGTCGGCCAAGAGTTCGTTTTCGACCAATTCAGCGTGACCGGCCTGCTGGTGAGCGCGCTCTGCATCTGGCTTTTAACCTGGCTCTTCTTCCGCCTCGCGCTCAGCCTGCCGCATCTCGCCGTTCGAGCGCCGCGGGAAAAGCGGCTGGCGTCATGGGCGCTGACCGCGCGGCTTGAACCGGCGGTGCTGGTCTGCGCGGTGCTGGCCATGATCGGCACGCTGCTTCTCTGGGGGCCGGCGTTCTGGGCCTATGACCTGCTGCCCGAGACTTGGATCTTCGGGCATATTCCGTCCGAAGGGTCTTATGATCCCTACCGTTACAGTGTCGGCTATCTGGCACTCATTCAGCTCTGCTTCACATTGCAGGTGATCTTCGGCGCCGCCATCCTGACCGAGCTTTATCGCGACGCAAAGGCAGCGGCCGAAATCCCGGCGGGCTAGGGGCGTGGGTTTTCACCCACCCTACGCCTGTTCCGCCTCGAACCGCTCCGCCGCACGCCCGATGACGTCGCGATCCAGGACGGTCCCGAGCCCCGGCTTGCCCTCCAGCGCCAGCCGGCCCTTCACCGGGGCCACGCCGGGGCGGTCCAGCACGTCCTCTTCCAGCAATTGCCACATGATCTGGTTGCCGTCGTCCAGGTTCGGGATCGCGCGCGCGGCGTGGTGTTCGGCCACCGTGCTGATGCCCGTCGTCATCGAGGAATGGATGCAGATCTTCAGCCCCGCCGCCTCGGCGATGGCGGCGGCCTTGATCATCGGCTGCACGCCCCCGATCTCGCGCGGGCCGATGGCGATCATGTGAGCGTGGCCGCCACTGACCGCGCGGTAGACCTCGTTCAGCGTGAACACCGACTGGTCGGCGCCGATGGCAATCGGGCTTTGCCGCGCGACCTGACCCAGCGCCTCGATCGCGGTCGAGGGCGTGGGCTGTTCGATATATTCGATGTCGAACTCCGCCAGGCGGGTCAGCATCCGCAGCGCCAGGCCCGGGTCCCACGCCTCGTTCGCGTCCAGCCGCAGGCGCGTGTCGCCGATGGCCGCGCGCACGGCCCGTGTGGCGGCGATATCGCGCTCCGGCTCGATCCCGACTTTCAGGTAGATCACCGGGTTTCCGGCCGCCACCGCGGCCCGGGCATCGGCGGCCAGCTCCTCGACCGTCTCGCCCTGCAGGAAATAGAAATAGCCCACATTCGCCCGCACCGCACCGCCCAGCAGATCCCAGACCGGGCGCCCGGTGGCCTGTCCCTGCAAATCCAGCGCCGCCATGTCGAGCCCGCTCATCAGCTGGTTGGCATAGCGGGGCATGTTGCCGCCGAAGGCCAAAAAATTGGCGCGGTACGCCTCGGCCATGATCTGCCGCGCCTCGAACACCGGGCGGCCGATGAAATGCCGCCCCAGCTTGCGCAGGACCATCGCCTGGGCCGCGGCATCGGGCGCGGTCGTGGTCTCGCCCACGCCGATCGCGCCGTCCTCTCCGATCAGCTCGACAAGGTTGACGTGAAACCGCGTCTCGACGCCCTGCGACCAGACATAGGGGCGCTTCAGCGGCAGCGCCAAAGGGGTGACGCGGATATCCGTGACCAGCATGTTCCTGTCCTTGCAAGAGAGCCTGCGCGCAAGAGCGCCTGCGCGGTTCAGTCTTGCCAAGCCGCCCGCTGGCTGTCCAGTGCCGGGTGGCGCGGATCGCGTTCGCCGGTGCAGTGCGCCGGGTGCCCGGGCCGGGCGCGTGGCTCAGCCGCGCCGCCGCCGGTTGCGCCGCGTCGGCTGGGGCGTGTCGTCGCCCGCGTCCTCGGTGCCGTCGACGGCCGAGGAAAACGCGCCCAGCGCATCGGTGATCTGCTCCAGCGTCGGGCGTTCGCCGCGGGGCCGCGTCTCCAGCGCGTCGCGCATCTTCGACAGGTGTTCCGGCATGGTGCCGCAGCAGCCGCCGATGATCGTCGCGCCCGCATCCCGCGCCAGCACGGCATAGTCGGCCATCAGGTCCGGCGTGCCGTTGTAATGGATATGCCCATCGACGTATTTCGGGATGCCCGCGTTGCCCTTGGCGACAATGGGCCGCTCGGTGCCTTGCGCGACAAAGCCCAGCACGGTGCGCATCAGGTCCGATGCGCCCACACCGCAATTGGCGCCGAAGGCCAGCGGCTTGTGATCCAGCTTTTCGACCATCACCGCCATGTCGGCCGAGGTCAGGCCCATCATCGTGCGCCCGGCGGTGTCGAAACTCATCGTGCCGCACCACGGCATGTCGGCCAGCTTGAACGCCTCGGCAGCGGCCTTGTATTCCTCGGGGGCGCTGATCGTCTCCAGCCACAGAACGTCGGCGCCGCCCTCCTTCAAGCCCTCGGCCTGCTCGTGAAAGATTTCCACCGCCAGCTCGTGCGTCATGCTGCCCATCGGCGCCATGATCTCGCCAGTGGGGCCGACCGAGCCGGCCACGATCACAGGGCGGTCGCGGCGGTCGGCCACCTCGCGCCCGATCTCGGCCGAGATGCGGCTCAGTTCGCGCGCCCGCTTCTGCGCGCCGTGCAGCTTCAGCCGCGCGGCGTTGCCGCCGAACGAGTTGGTCAGGAACAGGTCGCTGCCAGCATCCACGGCCATGGCGTAAAGCTTCTCGATCCGGTCGGGATGCTCGACGTTCCACATCTCGGGCGCGTCGCCGGAACTCAGCCCCATGTTGAAGAGGTTGGTGCCCGTGGCCCCGTCCGCCAGGATCCACTCCCGTTCGGCGATCATCTTGCTCAATGCGTTGGTCATGCCCTGATCCTTGTTCGGTCAGGGCAGGAAATCTCATACATTCCGTGCGCGCGCAAACCCATAATCTTCATCATCTTCCTGTGTCGGGAAATCAGGCTCCGCAGGGCGCGTATCTCTTCCGGAACGTGCGGCGGGGCGGCGGATGGCCAGCCAAAGGTCCAGCAGGCCCAGCCACAATCCGATCCGGCTGCGCGCCAGGGCATAGCGCGGCACCCGCCGGGCGGCAAAGCTGCTCTTGAACTGCGCCAGGCCCTCCGCGGGGGCGAGCCGCGCCGCCAGCCGCGCCATCGGGCCGTGCACCGGGGGCAGGGCGGCCAGCGACAGCTGCGCGATGCCCGCCTCCCGCGCCGCGTCCACGGCGGCGGCGACCAGCGCGTGCATCGTGCCTTCGGGCGCGTCATCGTCCGCCCGCATCAGGTCCAGGCACCAATCGCGCCGCCCGGTGTGAAAGCTGGCGAACCCGACGACCCGGCCGTCGCGCCGGGCCAGGAACACCGCCTGGTGGCTCAGGTAGGCGGGACAGAACCGGCCCATGGTCATGCCCCGCGCCGTGCCCTGCCGCGCCTGCCAGGCGGCGTCGATATCGCGCAGCGCGCCCCAGGGCAGCGCGGTGCCGCGCGCCACCGTCACGCCGGACTGCGCGGCCCGGCGCAGCTTGCGCCTGAGCTGGCGAAAGGCGCTGCCCTCGGTGCTGAACCCGGCGGGGGTCAGGATCATGTCGTCGGCCACGTGCAGCGCGTGCCAGCCCAGGGCCCTGGCGGTTGCGGCGAGCCGGGCATCGGCCTTGTAGACGAGAGGAATCAGCGATTCACGCGTGGCATGACTTCGGATCAGCGCCAGAGCGTTGCGCGGCCCGGCCGCGCCGGGCGCCGCCAGCGGCCCGAACAGCATACAAAGAGTCTGCCCGGGCCGGATCACCGGCAGGCGCAGCGTGCCCAACGCCAGCACTTCCGCGCCGCTTTGGCGGCACAGCCCCGCCTCGGCCTGCGCCGGCCCGGCAAGATCGGACTCATGCAAGGCGCGCTTGATCGTGCCGGGGCGCACACCGTCCGAAAGGGGCCGGATCAGCAGGATCCCGGCCAGCACCGCCGGCAGGGCGTAATAGACCAGCCGGAACGCCACGATGGCGCATAAAAGCTCGGTATCGGGCACCTGCGGCAGCAAGGCCACCAGCACCAGTTCGAACGGCCCCAGCCCACCCGGCGTCCCGCTCAAGAGTGCCGCGCCAAGCGCGATCATGTAGACCGGGACAAGCGCGGCCAATGACAGCCCGACCGTCTCGGGCATCAGGCACCACAGCGCGATCCCGGCAAAGACCGTGTCGACCAGGGTCAGCCCCGCGATGGCACCCAAAGCGCATAGGCTGGGCATCCGCAAGCTCAGCGCCCGCAAGTGGATGCGGGGATGAAGAAAGACCAGTATCCCGCTGACACAAAACAGCAAAAGCAGCAGGAAGGGCAGGGCGCCCGGCAACACGTCCGACGGCCACAGCAGCGTCACGAGGCCCAGCGCGAAACTCAGCCCGATCAGAAACGTCACCGCCACGCCGGTCGCCAGTTTCAAAGCCTGCACTAGGCTCAGCCCCGGCAAAAGCCGCCAGCGCACCAGCGCGCCCGAGATCACGCCCAGCCCAACGGTCTGCCCGATGGCGATGGCCGCCGCCCCGCTGATCCGCGCCTGCCGCGCGGGAATATCGGTGCGCAAATGCTTGTGCAGGATCACGTCATACTGGCCCAGCGCCGCAAAGCTGACCAAGGTGGCCAGCACCGCGCCCGCCCATTGCCAGGCCGAAAGCTGTGCCATGACCAGACCCAGCCCGGCAAAGGCGCCCTCGTCGATCTGCCCCAGCAGGACCCAGATGCAGACCGCGCCTACGCAGAACGGCAGGGCAAGACGCACCCAGCCCGCCGCGCCAGGCCACGCGACCCGCAACACCCGTGATGACATGCAGCACCGTCCTTCCCTAGACCATATCGGCCGAAGGCTAGCGGCGCGGCGTTACCGGCGGTTTAACAGATCAAATTGTCGAAAGATTACCGGGGGCAGATCGCCCCCGCGCACCTGTAGGGTGGGTGAAAACCCACGCGCTCTCAGGTTTCCTTCATCAGCTGCTCCTGCGCCACGCGCAACAGCTCGTCCATCTTCGAGCGGATCGTGTCGGCATCGGCCATGTCGCCCAGATCGCCTGCGACCTTGCGCACCACGTCCTCGTGGCCCGCCTCCTCGAAATCCGACAGCACGACCTCCTTGGCATAGGCGTCCGCATCAGAGCCCGTCTTGCCCAGGATTTCCGCGGCCCACAGGCCCAACAGCTTGTTGCGCCGCGCCTCGGCCTTGAATTTCATTTCCTCGTCGTGGGCATACTTGTTCTCAAACGCGTTTTCACGATCGTCGAAGGTGCTCATCAGGCTCTCCCCGGGCAGGTATTTCGGTCGCCCCAGATATGGCCGCAACCCTGTGCGGACGCAAGGGCCTAAGGGCTTCTTGCCCCATTTCGCCGCATAGACTATGAGAACGCCAGATGCCGCGAGTCCCCCACACGCGGCCCCAGATGAAAGAGAGCCCATGGCGCGGCGCAAGAAAATCTACGAAGGCAAGGCGAAGACCCTGTTCGAAGGTCCCGAACCGGGCACCATCGTGCAGTATTTCAAGGACGACGCCACCGCCTTCAACGCGGAAAAACGCGATGTGATCGAAGGCAAGGGCGTGCTGAACAACATGCTCTCGGAATACTTCATGACCGGCCTGACGAATGTCGGCATCCCCAACCACTTCATGAAGCGGATCAACATGCGCGAACAGCTGGTCCGCGCCTGCGAGATCATCCCGCTGGAAGTGATCGTGCGCAACTATGCCGCCGGGTCGATGGCCAAGCGGCTGGGCATGGATGAAGGCACGCAGCTGCCGCGACCGATCGTGGAATACTGCCTGAAGGACGACGCCCTGGGCGATCCGCTGGTCACAGAGGAACATATCGCCGCCTTCGGCTGGGCCACCCAGCAGGACATGGACGATATCCTGTCGCTCGCCCTGCGCGTGAACGATTTTCTCGCCGGGGTCATGTATGGCGTCGGCATCAAGCTGGTGGATTTCAAGATCGAGATCGGCCGCGTCTATGACGGCGATTTCATGCGCCTGATCGTCGCCGACGAAATCTCGCCCGACAGCTGCCGGCTGTGGGACATCGAGACCGGCCAGAAGCTCGACAAGGACGTCTTCCGCCGCGACCTCGGCAGTCTCACCGACGCCTATACCGAGGTGGCCAAACGCCTGGGCGTCATGCCCAAGACCAACCCGCCCGTGACCAAACCGACGCTGATCAACTAAAAGGACGCCGACCCCATGAAAGCACGCGTACACGTCATGCTGAAAAACGGAGTGCTGGACCCTCAGGGCGAGGCCGTGCGCCACGCGCTGGGGTCGCTGGGCTTCGACGGGGTCGAGGGCGTGCGCCAGGGCAAGATCATCGAACTGGACCTGACCGAGACCGATCCGGGCAAGGCGAAAGAGACCGTGACCGAGATGTGCGAAAAGCTTCTGGCGAACACCGTGATCGAATCCTATTCGGTGGAGATCGCCTGATGCACGCCGCCGTCATCGTCTTTCCCGGCTCCAATTGCGACCGTGACATGAAGGTCGCGTTCGAGAACGCGGGCGCAAAGGTCTCGATGGTCTGGCACAAGGACACCGAAATGCCCGGCGGCGTCGACGTGATCGGCGTACCCGGCGGGTTTTCCTTCGGTGACTACCTGCGCTGCGGCGCGATCGCCGCCAACTCGCCCATCTGCCAGTCGGTCAAGGCGCACGCGGACAAGGGCGGCTACGTCCTGGGCATCTGCAACGGCTTTCAGGTGCTGACGGAAACCGGCCTGTTGCCGGGGGTTCTGTTGCGCAATTCCGGGCTGAAGTATGTCTGCAAAGCCCTTGATCTGAAAGTGGAAACATCGAATTCCGCCTATACATCGGGCTATAACGCGGGCACCACGATCACCATCCCCATCGCGCATCACGACGGCAATTACTACGCCGACGACGACACGCTTGCGCGGCTCAATGACGAGGATCGCGTCGCCTTCCGGTACGTGGAAAACCCCAACGGCTCGCAGCAGGACATCGCCGGCATCCTGTCCGACAACCGCCGGGTGCTGGGCATGATGCCCCACCCCGAGCGCATGGCCGAGGAAACCCACGGCAACACCGAAGGCGCGACGCTCTTTTCCAGCCTTGTCGGCAGCCTCGAAACAGCCTGATCCGCGCCCCGGCGGCAACCCGCCGTCGGCCCCCATGGACCGCTCTTGTTCCGCCCCGGGCGACAGCGTAATCTGAAGCATGGCCAGGGGGTTCTTTTCACGCGAGGACAGAAGCGGGCGCACGCTGGGCTGGCGGGCGCGGCTGGCGCTTTTGACGCTGGTGGCGCTGGCCATCGGGGTCGTCGCCGTCACCAACAGCCTGCTGACCGACCGGTTTACCGAGAACACCCGCAACCGGGCCGAACTGCGCCTTGCGCTCTATTCCGGCAACCTGCTGTCCGAGTTGCGCCAGAACGCCATCGTGCCGCAGCTTCTGGCGCGAGACCCCGCGTTGATCAGCGCGCTTGACGCGGGAAACTTTACTCAATCCTCCCAACGCCTTATCACCTTCAACGAAGAGATCGAGGCCGCCTCGCTGACCTTGCTGGATTCCGACGGCCGCGTCGTGGCCGCCACCGACCGCGCGCGGATCGGCCAATCTGCCCGCGACGCGCCTTACTTCGTCGACACCCTGCGCAGCCGCGACAACATTTTCACCATCGTGCAGGACGAAACCGGCGCCTTCCGCTTTTTCTATTCCCGGCGCGTGGACAGCAACCAGACGCTTGCGGGCATGATCGTGGTCGAGATCAACCTGCAAAAGTTCGAACGCGCTTGGGCCGGCATTTCCGACGCCGTGCTGGTCACCGACTCGCAGGGCCGCATCATCCTGGCGACCGAGCCGCGCTGGCGCGGGTTGACCGAGCAGGACGCCCTGACGCGCGAGCCACCCAGTTCCGCCATCTTCCGCGCCATCCAGGCCACCACCGACTGGTCCAGCCTGCCGCCCGACGCCTATGTCGAGGGCGAGGCGGTGATGCGCGTCGAGGGGCGCGTGGCCTTCCGCGGCTGGCGCATCGCGTCCTTCACCACCTACGCCTCGGTGCGCGACAAGGTGAACGGCGTGCTGGCGCTGGAAATCATGATCTTCGCCATCCTCTTGGCGCTGGCCTTCTATTTCCTCAACCGCAAAACGGCGGCGCGCGCCTCGCTTTTCCAACGCGAGTCGGCGGAGCTTCGCGCATTGAACGCCCGCCTGCAGCGGGAAATTGCCGAGCGCCAAAGGGTGCAGGAGAACCTCGCCGTGGCCGAACAGACGCTTCAGCAAAGCTCCAAGCTGGCCGTCCTGGGCGAGATGTCGGCGGCGGTGTCACACGAGCTGAACCAGCCCTTGGCGGCGATGAAGACCTACCTTGCCGGCGCCCGCCTTCTGCTGTCGCGCAACCGCCCCGAAGAGGCCGTCAGCTCGTTCCAGCGCATCGACGACCTGATCGAGCGGATGGGCGCGATCACCAAGCAGCTGAAATCCTACGCCCGGCAGGACGGCAACCGCTTTCAGCCTGTAAACATGGGCGATGCGATCTATTCGGCGCTTGCGATGATGGAGCCGCAGCTGCGCGAACGCAAGGTCGATATCACCCGCACCATGCCCGAGGACGCGGTCTGGGTCATGGGCGACCGGGTGCGCATCGAGCAGGTCATCATCAATCTTCTGCGCAACGCCATGGACGCCACGCAAAACGAGGCCGAGGCCCGCATCGACATCCTGCTTGCCGCGGGCGAAACGGCCGTTCTGACCGTGCGCGACAATGGCTCGGGCATCGCCGATATCGACAACCTGTTCGAGCCTTTCTACACCACCAAGCAGCCCGGCGACGGTGTCGGCTTGGGACTTGCCATTTCCTCGGGTATCGTAAACGACCTCGGCGGCCGTCTGACGGCGCGCAACGCCGCCAACGGGGGGGCTGTATTCGAAATGCAGCTGCCCATATTGACCGAAGACGCCCAAACGGACGCGACAAGAGCAGCGGAGTAAAAGGACATGCCGACCGCCATGAAAATTGCCATCGTCGATGACGAAAAGGACATGCGCCAGTCGATCAGCCAGTGGCTGGCGCTTTCTGGCTACGACACCGAGGCGTTTCCAAGCGCCGAAGAGGCGCTCAAGGTGCTGGGGCCGGATTATCCCGGCATCGTGGTGACGGACATCAAGATGCCCGGCATGGACGGGATGCAGTTCCTGAAAAAGCTGATGGGCAGCGACAGCTCGCTTCCCGTGATCATGATCACCGGCCACGGCGACGTGCCCATGGCGGTCGAGGCGATGCGCGTGGGGGCCTACGATTTCCTCGAAAAGCCGTTCAACCCCGACCGGATGAACGAGTTGGCCAAGCGTGCCACCAACGCCCGCCGCATGGTGCTGGACAGCCGTGCGCTTCGGCGCGAACTGTCCGATGGCGGCCAGCTGATGAAGAAACTCATCGGCGCCTCGCCCGTCATGGAGCGCCTTAAGGAAGACATCCTCGACCTGGGCCAGGCTGACGGCCACGTCCTAATCGAAGGCGAAACCGGCACCGGCAAGACGCTGGTGGCCCACGCCCTGCACGCCGTCGGCGCCCGCGCGGGCAAGAAATTCGTGCTGATCTCCTGCTCGGGGATGGAAGAAGACGCGCTGATGAAGCGGCTCTTCGGCCCGATGCAGCCCGAGGACACGCGCCTGCCTGCGGTGGAAGAGGCCCGCGGCGGCACGCTGGTGCTGGAGGATATCGAGAAACTGAGCGAGGCCGCGCAGGCCAAGCTGCTGACCTTCGTCAACGAGGAAGGCACGCCGCCCGAGACCCGCGTGGTGGCCATTTCCAACATGCAGGAACAGGACCGCACCTGCGAGGACGCGCTGCGCTCGGACCTCTTCTATCGCCTCGGCGCGCTGCGCATCACCGTGCCGCCCCTGCGCCAGCGGGGCGAGGATATCCTGACGCTTTTCACCCGCTTCTCCGACGCCTTCGCCGACGATTACGGCTGCGAGGCGCCTCAGGTCAGCGCACAGGAAGCCGCGCAGCTCTTGCAGGCGCCCTGGCCGGGCAACGTGCGGCAACTCATCAACATCGCCGAACGCGCCGTTCTGCAATCGCGCCGGGGCTCTGGCACGATCGCCTCTCTCCTGATGTCCGACCACCAGGATATGCAGCCGGTGATGACGACCGAGGGCAAGCCGCTCAAGGAATACGTGGAAGCCTTCGAGCGGATGCTGATCGACAACACCATGCGCCGCCACAAGGGCTCCATCGCGTCCGTCATGGACGAGCTTTGCCTGCCGCGCCGGACCCTGAACGAGAAGATGGCGAAATACGGCCTGCAACGCTCGGATTACCTCTGAGCGGGCAGGAACAAGGCGCGTCACCGGGGCGTTCTCCTGTCAACAGACGAGGAGACCCCCATGACCCGCACCGCCATCATCACCGGCGCCGGCTCCGGCATCGGCGCCGCCACCGCCAAACGCTTTGCCGAGGACGGCTGGAACGTCGTTCTCAACGGCCGCACCCACGACAAGCTTGACGCCGTCGCGGGCGAGTTGCCCGAAATGGGTGTCCGGGTCGTAGAAGGTGACGTCTCCAAGCCCGACGATGCCGAGCGGCTGGTCACCGAGGCCGTCGAGAGTTTCGGAGGCCTGACCTGCCTTGTGAACAACGCCGGCATCGCCCGGGGCGGCGTGCCCGGCGAG
Source organism: Roseovarius atlanticus (assembly GCF_001441615.1). Classification (GTDB taxonomy): domain Bacteria; phylum Pseudomonadota; class Alphaproteobacteria; order Rhodobacterales; family Rhodobacteraceae; genus Roseovarius; species Roseovarius atlanticus. Next base: position 1,111 of record NZ_LAXJ01000031.1, on the reverse strand, counting down.
CTGAGTCACGAGGATTTCGACGCCCAGATGCGCATCAACGTGGGCGGCATCTTCAATTGCGTGACCGCGGCCCTGCCGGAACTGAAAAAGGCCGATGGTGCCTGCATCGTCAACACCTCTTCGGTGTCGGGGCTGGGCGGCGACTGGTCGATGTTCGGCTACAACGCCTCCAAGGGCGCGGTCAGCAACATGACCCGCGCCATGGCGCTGGATCTGGCACCGGATATCCGCGTCAATGCCGTGGCCCCCTCGCTGACGCGCACGGACATGTCCTCGGGCATCCGCGACAACGACGACCTGATGGCGCGGTTCACCGACCGTATCCCCATGGGCCGCGGCGCCGAACCCGAGGATATCGCCAGCGTCATCGCCTTCCTCGCCTCCGCCGACGCGGGCTTTGTCAACGGCGTGGTCCTGCCCGTCGATGGCGGGCTTTCGGCCTCGAACGGCCAGCCCAACTTTTCGGCCTGATCCTTCCCGTCCGGGATCGGACGGCTTTCGCCACGCGGTCGTCGCCCGATTTCCATGCAAATCCGGGTTGTGGACCGTTCCGGCGGCGGGCGAATTTCGCCCGCTGCAATATTCCCCATTGTGTTTACCCGCCCTCAACCTTTATCTAGGAGTGATGATCCACCATTTGTGGACCATTCCAGAGTTTCGCTGCCTCGGGCCCGCCAGACGGGTCGCAGGGCAACCGATTGGATCCCGACGGGATCACGAGACGCCGGCACATCCCAAGGGACGATGCGGCACATGAACGGGGGCAGGGGGCCGAGGTCCCGCAGCCCTGGAGAAGAACCGCGATGACGCGCGCGAGAACATCGACGTTCCACAGCAAGACCCGATCCGGTCGGGCCTTCCGCGCGTTGGCTATCGCTCGAAAAAGACACGACCAACGCACGCTCGCACCCCCCGGGGCGCGGCGGCCTTTGTCGTGCAACGGACATAAATGGCTAAGAAAATGCTTATCGATGCCACCCACGCGGAGGAAACCCGCGTCGTGGTGGTGGACGGAAACAAGGTCGAGGAATTCGACTTTGAATCGGAAAACAAACGCCAGCTAGCTGGCAACATCTATCTCGCCAAGGTCACACGGGTCGAACCGTCGCTT
>NZ_LAXJ01000030.1 GCF_001441615.1 Roseovarius atlanticus | reverse complement strand
CGGCAACCGCCACGGTTTCCTCGCCTTCACCGAGATCCACCCCGACTATTACCAGATCCCCGTGGCCGACCGCGAGGCGCTCCTGGAAGAGGAACGCGCCTATGCCGAGGCGATGAAGGCGCGCGACGAGGAGGACGAGAAACCCAAGCCCAAGCGCAGCCGCCGGCGGCGCTCGTCCAAGGCGGCCGAGGCCGACAATGGCGACTCCGTCGCCAAGTCGGATATCGACGGAATGGAAACCATCGACCTCGACGACGAGGCGGCGAATGATGGCGAAGGCCTGTCGCCGATGGAAACCGTGGCCGAGACCCCGGTCGAGGAACCCCAGGACGACGACACCGACGACACGACCGACGCCGCCACGGCAGACGCGGACGAAGGTACCGAGGACGACCACGCCGGTCACGACCACGATCACGGCGACAACGGACGCAGGGACTCGCGTTCCGATGCGTCCTCCAAGGACGAGTCGATTGAATCCGTCGCTGATGACGACGACCATGAGGATATCCGCCCGCCGCGCAAACCGCGCCCGCGCCGCTACAAGATCCAGGAGGTCATCAAGGTCCGCCAGATCCTGCTGGTGCAGGTCGTCAAGGAAGAGCGCGGTAACAAGGGCGCGGCCCTCACCACCTATCTCAGCCTCGCGGGCCGCTACTGTGTGTTGATGCCCAACACCGCCCGGGGCGGCGGCATCTCTCGTAAGATCACCAACGCCGCCGACCGCAAGAAGCTGAAAGAGATCGCCAACGAGATCGACGTGCCCAAGGGCGCGGGCCTGATCGTGCGCACCGCCGGGGCCAAGCGCACCAAGTCCGAGATCAAGCGCGACTACGAGTACCTGCAACGCCTGTGGGAGCAGATCCGCGAGCTGACGCTGAAGTCCATCGCGCCCGCCAAGATCTACGAAGAGGGCGACCTGATCAAACGCTCGATCCGCGACCTCTACAATCGCGATATCGACGAGGTCCATGTCGAGGGCGAGCGCGGCTACCGCATCGCCAAGGACTTCATGAAGATGATCATGCCGTCCCACGCCAAGAACGTGAAGCAGTACGGCGACACCCTGCCGCTCTTCGCGCGCTACCAGGTAGAATCGTACCTCGCGGGCATGTTCAACCCCACGGTTCAGCTCAAGTCGGGGGGCTACATCGTCATCGGCGTGACCGAGGCGCTGGTCGCCATCGACGTCAACTCCGGCCGCGCCACCAAGGAAGGCTCGATCGAGGACACCGCGCTCAAGACCAACCTCGAGGCCGCCGACGAGGTCGCCCGCCAGCTGCGCCTGCGCGACCTTGCCGGCCTGATCGTGATCGACTTCATCGACATGGACGAGCGCAAGAACAACGCCGCCGTGGAAAAGCGCATGAAGGACCGGCTCAAGACCGACCGCGCCCGCATCCAGGTGGGCCGCATCTCGGGCTTCGGCCTGATGGAAATGTCGCGCCAGCGCCTGCGCCCCGGGATGCTCGAGGCCACGACCCAGCCATGCCCGGCCTGCCACGGCACCGGCCTGATCCGCTCGGACGACAGCATGGCGCTCAGCATCCTGCGCCAGATCGAAGAGGAAGGCACCCGCGGCCGCTCGCGCGAGGTGCTGGTGAAATGCCCCGTGGGTATCGCCAACTTCCTGATCAACCAGAAACGCGAACACGTCGCGCAAATCGAGGGCCGCTACGGCCTGTCGGTGCGGATCGAGGGCGACCCGGCGCTCGTCAGCCCCGACTTCTCGCTTGAAAAGTTCAAGACGGCCACGCGCAACGTCAAACAGACCTCCGCCGCCGTGGTCTCGGTCGACAGCTCGCTGATGGATGATATCGACGACGCCGAGGAGGCCGACGCGGTCGATCCCGCCGAGGCGCCGCCGGCGCCCGAGAACCAGAACAATGACGGCGGCGACAGCGGTGACGGCCAGCCCAAGAAAAAGCGCCGGCGCCGCCGCCGGTCGCGCTCGCGCTCCAAGTCGGGCAACGGCGAGAACGGGCAGAACGGCGACAACCGCGACGACAACGGCGCGTCGGGCAACGACCAGTCCGAGCGCCAGGATGCGCCGCAGACGGATGACACACCGTCCGAGGCCGAGCCTGTCGCGGCCAAGTCCGAAGACGCCTCCGACGAGGCGCCGAAAGACGAAAAGCCCAAGCGCGTCAGCCGGTCCCGCAAGAAAAAGACCGACGACGCGCCCCAGGACGTGGCCGCCAACGACGACGCCCCGACCGAGGCCGCGTCAGAGGACGCACCGGCCGAAAAGCCGAAGCCCAAGCCGCGCACCTCGCGCAGCAAGAAAAAGGAAGAGCCTGCGCCCGAGACGGCATCGGAACCTGCGGCAGAGCCGGCCCCCGAGGCTGTCGAAGCCGCGCCCGAAGCGGCGCCCGCACCGGAGCCCGAGGCCGAGGCGAAGCCTGCCAAGAAGCCGCGCACGCGCACGACCTCGACCCGCAAAAAGCCCGAGCCGGTCGCCGCAGAGGCCGCCGACAGCTCCGAGACTGCCACCCAGGAGCCCGCCGAAGACAAGCCCAAGCGCAAGGGCTGGTGGTCTTTCGGCAGCTAGACCGCTCTGAAAAAAGAAAAACGCCGGGGCTGGACCCCGGCGTTTTTTTGTGCGCTGTGGCTGCTCAGGAACCACACGTCCCGGGCCTGACCCGGGACCTCCCCGGTCAGAGATCCCGGATCAGGTCCGGGATGACGGCCGGGTCAGCCCGGCACTCACTCCTCCGCCTCATCCACCGGCACGTACAGATCCCCACCTTCGCGGAACTTGGCGGCCATCTTCTCCATCCCTTCCTTCTGCGCCTCGGCGCGGATGTCGTGGCTGATCCGCATCGAGCAGAATTTCGGCCCGCACATCGAACAGAAATGCGCCACCTTGTGCGCCTCCTTGGGCAGGGTCTGGTCGTGGAACTCGCGCGCCGTTTCCGGGTCGAGCGACAGGTTGAACTGGTCTTCCCAGCGAAACTCGAACCGCGCGCGTGACAGCGCATCGTCGCGCCGCTGCGCCCCCGGCAGGCCCTTGGCCAAATCGGCGGCATGGGCCGCGATCTTGTAGGTGATGACGCCGGTCTTCACGTCGTCCCGGTCGGGCAGGCCCAGATGCTCCTTCGGCGTCACGTAACACAGCATCGCGCAGCCGAACCACCCGATCATCGCCGCCCCGATCCCGCTGGTGATATGGTCGTATCCCGGCGCGATATCCGTGGTGAGCGGCCCAAGGGTATAGAACGGCGCCTCGTGACAGCACTCCAGCTGCTTGTCCATGTTCTCCTTGATCTTGTGCATGGCGACATGGCCCGGCCCCTCGATCATCACCTGGCAGTCCTTGGCCCAGGCGATTTTCGTGAGTTCCCCCAAGGTTTCCAGCTCGGCGAACTGCGCTTCGTCATTGGCATCGGCAATCGAGCCGGGCCGCAGCCCGTCGCCAAGGCTGAACGACACGTCATAGGCCCGGCAGATGTCGCAGATCTCCTCGAAATGCTCATAGAGGAAGCTTTCGCGGTGATGGTGCAGGCACCACTTGGCCATGATCGACCCGCCGCGCGACACGATGCCCGTCACCCGGTCCACCGTCATCGGCACCATGTGCAGGCGCACGCCGGCATGGATGGTAAAGTAATCCACCCCCTGTTCCGCCTGTTCGATCAGCGTGTCGCGAAAGACCTCCCAGGTCAGGTCTTCGGCAATCCCGTTCACCTTTTCCAGCGCCTGGTAGATCGGCACCGTGCCAATCGGCACCGGGGAATTGCGGATGATCCATTCGCGCGTGTTGTGGATGTTGCGCCCGGTGGACAGGTCCATCACCGTGTCCGCGCCCCAACGGATCGCCCAGACCAGCTTGTCCACTTCCTCTTCCATCGACGAGGTCACGGCTGAGGTCCCCATGTTGGCGTTGATCTTCACCAGGAAATTGCGCCCGATGATCATCGGCTCGCTTTCCGGGTGGTTGATATTGGCGGGGATGATCGCCCGTCCCGCCGCCACCTCGTCACGCACGAATTCCGGCGTCACGTAATCGGGAATGCTGGCGCCCCAGTCATTGCCGTCCCGCGCCTCGGCCACGGCCTCGCGCATCTGGTTCTCGCGGATCGCGATGAACTCCATCTCCGGCGTCACGATGCCTGCCCGCGCATAGGCCAGCTGCGTCACCGCCTTGCCGTCCTTGGCCCGCATCGGCGGCGCGATGTTGGGAAATTCCGGCGTCAGCCGGTCGCCCTCGACAAAGCCGTTGTCCTCGGGCTTCACCACGCGGCCCTCGTATGCCTCGACATCGCCGCGCGCGATGATCCAGTCGCGCCGCAGCTTGGGCAGCCCCTGCTGGATATCCGTCAGAACATTCGGGTCCGTATAGGGCCCCGAACTGTCATAGACGGGCAGGGGGTCCTCGCCGGCCGTGGGATGCACGGAAATCTCGCGCATCGGCACGCGGATATCGGGGTATTGCGTGCCGTTCACGTAGATCTTGCGCGACGCGGGCAACTCGCCCGTGGTGATCTTGGGATTGGGTACGTTCATTTTGGCGCTCCTCAAGCGATAGACTCAAAAAGACACCAGAAGATGTGTGGCTTGAGGGAAACGAGGGGGCGATGCGCCCCGCTTTCGGATTACATTGCCGGATGGCCCGGGCCTGCGATCCTAGCTTCCTACGCCAGTGTCAACTGGGTCAGGTTCAAAGGGTCGCATCACCGGGCATATGCCCACGTCAGCCTCTCAGTCCCCTAGGCGGGACCCCCCTGCGTAGGGGAGAGGCTAGCGAAGGCGGCTCGTCATTTCAACGGATAATCGGGAAAAGTCTCGGCAGTCTCCGGCTTACACCGGCACGTCATCCAGGTCGCGGCCCGGTTTCGGCTTGGCCTCGTCCGCCGTCGCCTCCACCGCAAGGCCCATCAGCCGCATCATCCGCTGCGTTTCCTCGGTGTAATCCGACATGGCCTTGCGATAGAACTCGGTCTGCACGTGCATCAGTTCCTGTGGGGTTGTGCAGGCCAGCATGGCGCGCTGCACCTCCATGTCCTGCTGAAGCCGCGTGTTCATGAAGCGCATACCTTCCTGCATGATCTCCATCCACGCGGTCGCGGCCACGGGGCTGAAGGCCGCCATCCCGGCGCGGGCGGCGGTGGCCGCAGGGTCCGCGGCGTCGGCGGGCTCTTTCTTCTTCGTGGATTTCGCCATCTCTGCCACTCCTTTCGGTTGGTCTCGACACGCAGACAAACCTAGCCCGTTTCGGCCCTTTCGCCACCCGGCGTGGCTTTACCTCGGACCGGGCGGCGGGCAAGATCGGTGCACCACCGACCGCGCATCACGAGCCCACGAATGTCTGCCGACCTCGACACCCTCAGACGCCGCTACCCCGGCGCCGAAACCTTCAGGTTCGGCGACACCGCCGCGCTGTGCGCGACCCTTCTGGCGCTCGTGCGCGCCGGCAAGAAGGTGGCGACCTGCGCCGCGCTGGCCGAGTTCGAGGCCGGCGAGGCGCCGCCCCGGATCGACCGCCGCGACATCGCGCTCAACTGGGACGGCACACCGGCGCTGGTGATCGAGACGGTCGAATTGATCCAATGCCGCTTTGACGAGGTGACCGAGGCCATGGCCCTGGCCGAGGGCGAAGATGACGACCTCGACGGCTGGCGCGCTGGCCACCGCGCCTATTTCGAGCGCAACTGCGGGTTTTCCCCCGACATGCCGATCATCTGGGAACGCTTCCGCCTGGTCGAGGACCTGGGCTGACGCGCCCCCAAGCATCCGAACGGCACGCGTAGTGGTGGCCCGCGCCGCAAGTCTGGCGCACGCGCGGGGATCAGCCTCTTTCAAGGGGGTCATGGTGAAGAAAGGCAAGGCGCCGGCGCATGAAATCTTTTGAACCAATGAGCCTGCCAAAACGACACACTGGCGTACTGACACCATATTGAAAAGGGAACCGATCATGAAACGCCGTGAATTTTTGTCGAATATCGCTCTGGGCGTGTCTGCGATTGCGGTTGTGGCTTCAACCACTGTCGCCGTGGCGGACACGGTTGCGCCGCGCAAGCCAACCGAACAGGCAGGCATGCAGCAGTTCAAGTCTCACACATCCGGCCATACCGGAGTTGGCAGTCTGCAAGGAAACGGCCGTCCCGGCACGCACGGGCTGGACCACGACACCGACGCACAGCTGGATGTCTGGGTGGCGCGCTGCAACGATGCTGGTGGCGGTATGGTGACCGCACCGGACGACAATTACGAATGCCACGACCGCAACGGTGATCCGATCGAGGACTGGTAAGACACCCTCCGGAGCGAAAAACCGCCCCGGAGGACCCTTGTCTGCATCGGCAATAAGGCTCGCCCGACCGGCCGCATCACCCTTGAGCCGCAAACGCCGGCAAAGCACCGGATGGCGTCCGGGCAGGTCGATCGATGCGAGCGTCGAAGAGGCTGACATGCCGTTAGGGTTAAGACGATGACTAGCGGATTCGAAAGGCCGCTTCGACAGGACGAATCCTGACGTTGCGTCTTGCTGTTCCGGCCAAGCCGCCACTGTGGTCCGACTGCGATCTACCCTTTGCGCACCCGGTAGAGCGTCACCGCCCCGTCCTCGACCGTCTCGACCAGTTCATGCCCCGCCTCGGCGCAGAAATGCGGCACGTCGATCACCGCCGCCGGGTCGTCGGCGCGCAGCACGATCACGTCGCCCGGCGCCAGCGGCTTCATCCGCTTGCGCAGCTTCAGAACGGGCAGGGGGCACAAGAGCCCCACGGCGTCGATGATCTCAGGTTCGCTCATGGCGCCCGGGGTAATCCAAGCGTTACAGCCTGTCCACCGAGATGTGACCGCGCTGTGACCCCGCGCCGCGTGACGCCCCCGGCGTTTTGCACTAGACGGAAAGCATGTACGGAATCGACATCATAGACGCCACCCTGATCCCCGCCATGGCCATCGCGCTGGTGGCCGGCGTCTTCTCGTTTCTCAGCCCCTGCGTGCTGCCCATCGTGCCGCCCTACCTGGCCTACATGAGCGGCGTCACCGTCACCGACCTTCAGTCCGAGAGGCGCACCCGCAACAAGGCGATCCTGCCCGCGCTCTTCTTCGTGCTCGGCCTATCCACGGTGTTCCTGCTCCTTGGCTTCGCCGCCTCGACCGTGGGCCGCGAACTGCTGCAATACCAGGATTATTTCAACACCGCCGCCGGTATCATCGTGATGATCTTCGGCCTGCATTTCCTGGGCATCTTCCGCATCGGCATCATGGACCGCGAGGCGCGACTCGACGTGGGCGACCGCGGCGGCACCACCTTCGGCGCCTATATCCTGGGCCTCGCCTTCGCCTTCGGCTGGACCCCCTGCATCGGGCCGCAGCTGGGCGCGATCCTCTCGCTCGCCGCTTCCGAGGCCTCGGTCACGCGCGGCACGCTCTTGCTGGCGGTCTATGCCGCGGGCCTCGGGATCCCGTTCCTGCTGGTCGCCGCCTTCCTGCCGCGCCTCACCGGGCTGATGGCGTGGATGAAACGCCACATGGACCAGATCGAGCGCATCATGGGCCTGCTGCTCTGGACCATCGGCCTCCTGATGCTGACCGGGGGCTTCGCCGCCTTCTCCTACTGGCTGCTCGAGATGTTCCCGGCGCTCGCGCTGGTCGGCTAAAGCCTTACTCTCGCCCCAATAATGGGCTACGCTCCCGCCAAGAAGAGGCCAAGACAGGTCTGGCATGAGCAGCCCCACCAACGCCCCCGTCACCCGCCGCCGGGTGTTCTATATCCCGGGATACGATCCCATCCATCCCCGCCGCTACCGAGAGCTCTACCGCAAGGAGGGCGCGGAACAGGCGGGCCTGTCGGGCTATGCGCTGGACCTGTCCGCACGCAAATCCCAAGGCCGCTACGGCTGGCAAGTGGACGCGCAGATCGACGGACACGACATCCACACCGATTTCGACGTGCTGGTCTGGTCCGACATCGTCCGCGACAGTATGGAGCGCGGCATCGTGGGCACCTACTTGCAGATGATCCGCACCGCCTGGACCTATATCGCCTCCGGCGCGCTCTTCCGGCTCATGCGCCTGCGCAAGGGGCCGGTTATTGCCGCGCTCTACCCGGTGGGGTTCCTGCTGGTGCAACTGCTCACTGCCCTCGCGCTGGCCTATGCCATTGGCCGCCTGCTGGCGCTTCTGCATCCTTACGCGGCGTGGGCCGGGCTTGCCGTGGTCCCGCCCGTGCTCCACTGGTTCAAGGCCAAGGATAACAAGCTCTTCGCCTACTACCTCATGCACGACTACGCCTATTCCGCCCAGTCGAACGGCGCCAACCCGCCCGAGCTGGAGGCGCGGATGGCCCAGTTCACCGACGAAATCGCGGCGGCACTCACCACGGATGTGGACGAGGTGCTGGTGGTCGGCCATTCCTCCGGCGCGCATCTCGGCGTCTCCATCCTCGCGGACCTGATCCGCGCGGGCCGCGTCCCTGAAAACGGCCCGACACTGTCATTCCTCACGCTGGGGCAGGTCGTCCCGATGGTCTCGTTCCTCAAGAACGCCCACCGCCTCCGCGCCGATCTGCAAGAGCTCTCGACCCGCGATGAACTCACTTGGGTCGACGTCACCGCGCCCGGCGACGGCTGCGCCTTTGCGCTGTGCGATCCCGTGGGCGTCTCCGGCGTCGCGCCCGAAAACCAGCGCTGGCCGCTGATCCTGTCGGCCGCCTTCACCCAGACTCTCAGCCCCGAGCGGTGGAAGGCCTTGCGCTGGCGCTTCTTCCGCTTGCATTTCCAGTATCTCTGCGCCTTCGACCGCCCCGGCGATTACGACTATTTCCAGATCACCGCCGGGCCGCGCACCTTGGGCGACCGCTACGCCAACCGCCAGCCATCCCCCAGCCGCATCACCCGCGCCACCTCGGGCTTCACGAGCATGGCGGCATGACGCAGCCGCCCAAGCCCCCGGCCCGCGAGGGCCGCGTTTCGCTCTGGCGCTACATGCGCCTCTTCCGGGCCGACATCCTCTCGGCCCAGCCCGCACGGCTCTACCGCGCCTGGATGGCCGAATTCCGCACCCCCTTCTTCCGCTCCTACCTCTGCAATGAACCTGCGCTTGTCGACTTGGTGCTGAAAGAACGCCCCGACGATTTCCCCAAATCCGACCGCGTGCGCGAAGGCCTCACACCGCTTCTTGGCAATTCCGTCTTCGTCACCAATGGCGAGACCTGGAAGCGCCAACGCCGCATCATCGACCCGGCCTTCGAGGGCGGGCGCCTGCGCGACACGTTTCCCGCCATGCTCGCCGCGGGGCAGGGCGCCCTCACCCGTCTGGCCCGGCACGCCACCGGCCAACCCGTCGAGATCGAGGCCGAAACCAGTCACGTCGCCGCCGACGTGATCTTCCGCACGCTCTTCTCGATTCCCATCGAGGACGAAATCGCCACCCGCGTCTTCAACGAGTTCCGCGAGCACCAACGAACCCAGCCCATGCTGAACCTCGCCGCCTTTCTGCCGCTGCCCCGCTGGTTCCCGCGCTTTCACCGGGCCAAGACCAAGGCGACGGCCCGCACCATCCGCGACCTCATCACCCGGCTGACAAGCCGCCGGATGGACGAGATAGCCGCCGGCACCGCGCCCGACGATCTGGCCACCAAGATCATGACCACCACGGACCCCGAAACCGGCGACCGCTTCGATACGCCCGAAATGGTTGACCAAGTCGCGATCTTCTTCCTCGCCGGGCATGAAACCTCCGCCTCGGCCCTCGCTTGGGCGCTCTACCTCTTGGCCATACACCCCGACTGGCAGGAGCGCGTGGCCTCCGAGGCGCAAGAGATTCTGACCGATGGCAGCATGGCCTTCGCCGACATGGGCAAGCTGCGGCTGTCGCGCGATGTCTTCCGCGAGACGCTGCGCCTCTATCCACCCGTGCCGATGATGGTGCGCGAGGCCGCCTGTCCAGAGCGATTCCGCGACCGCGCGGTCCGAAAAGGCAGCCAGATCGTCCTCAGCCCCTGGCATCAGCACCGGCACGAACGCCTCTGGGACCGGCCGGATGACTTTGACCCGGCGCGCTTTGCCACCGAGAACGGACGCGCCTGCCTGCGCAGCGCCTACATGCCGTTTTCCGCCGGCCAGCGCGTCTGCACCGGCGCCGGATTCGCCATGATCGAAGGCCCGCTCCTGTTGTCCATGCTGGTCGCCGCCTACCGCTTCGATCCGGTGCCCGAACGCCCCGCCATGCCGGTGGCGCACCTGACCGTGCGCGGCAAGGATGGCGTCTGGCTAAAGGTCACGCCACGCGACTAGGCAGGGCAAATCTTTTCAGAAAAGATTTGCCAAAAGCTTTGAGAAAGCTTTTGGCGTCAGCACCAAACCGACACACGCTCGTTATTGCAGAAGATGACAACCTGTCCCGCATTCTCGACCGCGTGATAGCCCCGCCGTTCCAGTTCGCGCCGGAACCGGTCACGTCCCACGATCCGCTCGATATCCCGCACGCTGCGTCGAACAACGCCGCCCTCCTGCGCCGCTTTCGCGTCGAAGATCTTGCGCATCCAAAAGTCGGCGGGCAACAGAAGACGAAGCTCTGACATGATCCCAAAGTGACGTGATCAGGATTAAGACGGGGTAAAGCCTGTGCGGTTTGTTTACTCGGGCCCGCGATCCATGGCACCGTCGCGATACCGACGGAAATACCGACGCGGTACCGACGCGGTTTTCGTGTCACTGCTGACGTTAACCTTGGGTCCGGTAATGCCGCAGAACGTAAAGCCGGATGGCCGAGGCCAGGCCCATCTCCACACCCCGCGCCTCGTCGATCCGGGCCGCCAGCACATTGACCGGCACATCCTCTTTCGCGGCTATCTCCCTGAAAGCCTTCCAGAATTCGTCTTCGAGTGACACGCTGGTGCGGTGCCCGCGCAGGGTCAGCGACCGTTTGACCGGCCGGCTCATTCCTCGTCGAGGCGATGCTGCCGCAGCACCTCGCGCGCCTTCTCGGCCCGCGCCTCGTCCAGCTCTCGCTCGGATTTGGATCGTCCGAATTTCACCGCGTTTTCATCGGCTTGCGCGCGTTTCTTCACGCGATTCTGCGCCTTTCGGAAGCGGTTGAGATTGACGATATCGCTCATGTGTCCTTGGGGCCGATCATGTCTTCGGGACGCACCACCTCGTCAAAGGTCTTCTCGTCCACGAAGCCCAGCGAAATTGCCTCTTCTTTCAACGTGGTACCGTTCTTGTGCGCCGTCTTGGCGACCTTGGTGGCGTTGTCATATCCGATGGTCGGCGCCAGCGCCGTAACCAGCATCAGGCTTTCCTTCATCAGCTTCTCGATCCGGGCCTCGTTGGCCTCGATTCCCAGCAGCATCCGCTCGGTGAAACTGTCCGCCGCGTCGCCCAAAAGTTGTATGGATTGCAACAGGTTATAGGACATCATCGGGTTGTAGACATTGAGCTCGAAATGACCCTGGCTGCCCGCGAACTTGATCGCCGCGTCGTTGCCCATCACATGCGCCGCGACCTGCGTCAACGCCTCGGCCTGGGTGGGGTTCACCTTGCCCGGCATGATGGAGGAGCCGGGCTCGTTCTCCGGCAGGATCAGCTCGCCCAGGCCAGACCGAGGCCCCGAGCCCAAGAACCTGATATCATTGGCAATCTTGTAACAGCTTCCCGCCACCGTCGCGATTGCGCCCGACAGGAAAACCATCGCGTCATGGGCCGCCAGCGCCTCGAACTTGTTGGGCGCAGTCACAAAGGGCAGGCCGGTGATCTCGGCCATGTTCGCGGCCACCGCCTCGCCCCAACCCTTGCGGGTGTTGAGGCCCGTGCCGACGGCGGTGCCCCCTTGGGCAAGCTCGTAAATGCCCGGCAGCCCGGTCTCGATCCGCGCGATACCCATGCGGGTCTGGTGGGCGTAGCCCGAGAATTCCTGGCCCAGTGTCAGCGGCGTGGCATCCTGCGTATGCGTGCGGCCGATCTTGATGATATCCTTGAATTCATTCGACTTCTTCTCAAGCCCTTCGGCCAGCTTGGTCAGCCCCGGCAACAACACGTCGCGCACCGACATGGCCGTCGCAATATGCATCGCAGTGGGGAACGTGTCGTTCGAGGACTGCCCCATGTTGCAATGGTCGTTAGGGTGTACCGGATCCTTGCTGCCGATCTCGCCGCCCAGGATCTCGATGGCGCGGTTGGCGATCACCTCGTTGGCGTTCATGTTCGACTGGGTACCCGACCCGGTCTGCCAGACCACCAGCGGGAAATGATCGTCAAGCTTGCCCTCGACCACTTCGCCCGCCGCCTCGATGATGGCGTCGGCCAGCCTGGCGTCCAGCACGCCGGCCTCCTTGTTGGCCATGGCGCAGGCCTTCTTGATCACGCCGAGGGCCCGGACAATCGCCACCGGCTGTTTTTCCCAGCCGATGGGAAAGTTCATCAAGGACCGCTGCGTCTGGGCACCCCAGTACTTGTCCGTCGGAACCTCAAGCGGGCCGAAACTGTCGGATTCTGTGCGGGTGGCGGTCATGGCGGACTCTCCTGAAACGACTTTTGGGCTTCATAGCTGACAGGGCGGAAAGATCAATATTGTGCACGATGGAATACCGCGCGCAGCGGGCGGTTGGCGTTACTTGCGGAAACTGTCGAGGCTTACCACCTCGGCATCGCGCGGCTTGGCCGCCCCGTCCTCTTCGACCTCGATCCCTTGCTCGTCCAGAGCGGTATCCTCGTTGGGGTCATCTGCATCCTCGTCCTCCGCCTCGTCTTGCGATTCGAAGCGCAGGCCGAATTCGACCGAAGGATCGACGAAAGTCTGGATCGCGTCATAGGGGATATAAAGCGTCTCGGGGCTGTCGCCGAAATTCAGCGTGACGGTAAAGCCCTCGTCGGTCACCTCAAGGTTGTCGAACCAGTGCTGCATCACGACTGTCATCTCGTTCGGGTAGCGTTCCCGCAGCCAGTCGGCCAGGTCGGCGTCGGGGTGGGTCGTCTCGAACGTGATGAAGAAGTGATGCGCGCCCGGCAGGCCTTTGTCGCGCACGTCGCACAGCACTTGCTGGATCAGCCCCCGCATGGCGCGGTGCATCAGTTTTCCGTAGTCGATCGAATGCGGCATCTTCGTCCTCGAACCTGTCGGGCTTTACAATAAGGGATTCGAAACAAAACAAAAGAGGCCGCTCGTGTCAGATCAGCATATCAACGCCCCAGGCGAACAAGCCCATGAGGACAAGTCCAGCGACCATCGGAACCTTGAGCCCGAGGTAAAGCAGGGCGGCCAGTAGAACGAGGCCCGCATTCAGCACCGAAAAACTGTCAATGCGCAGGGCAGGGCCGAAACTGCCTTTGCCGATATCGGCGAATAGAACGTGCAAGGTAAACCAGACGGCCAGGTTGAGGATCACGCCGGCGACACTGGCCGAAATCGCGTCGAACGCGCCCCTGAGACGCGGGCGCGAGAGAAGAGCCTCGACATAAGGCGCCGCAGCAAAGATCCACAGGAAACAGGGCACGAAGGTAACCCAAAGCGTGACGACTGCGGCGGCGATGGCAAGGCCCGGCCCCCCTTGCAGGAAGCCCGCCATGAACCCCGCGAACTGTGTGACCAGGATCAATGGGCCGGGCGTGGTTTCCGCAAGTCCCAGCGCGTCGATCATCTGATCGGTGCTGAGCCAGCCGTAGGCGTTGACGATCTCCTGCGTCATGTAGGCCAGGACGGCATAGGCCCCGCCAAAGGTGACCACGGCGAGCTTGGAAAAGAAGAGCCCGATCTGCAACAGCAGGGTCGCGTCCCACGCCCAGAGCATCACGAGCGGCGCGGCCCAGATCGCGCCCCAGACGGCGATCGTGCGCAGTGTGCCGCCCCGGGTGACGACCGGCGCGGGCGGGTCATCTGCGGGCAGGGGGCGCGCCACGGTCAACCCGATGACCGCCGCGACCGCGATGATCGCCGGGAAGGGCACCGAGAAAAAGAAGATCGCCACGAACGCGCCAAGCGCAAGCGTCAGGGCCAGCCCGCCGCGAAGCGCGCGGCGCGACAGTTTGTAGAGCGCTTGAAAGACGATCACGACCACGGCCGCCTTGATGCCGGCAAAAACGGTCTGCACCAGCGGCATCTGGCCGAAATAGGCATACCCGAACGCCAGCGCGAAGATCACGGCCGCACCGGGCAATACGAAAAGCAACCCCGCCAGAAGCCCCCCCGGAACGCCGCGCAGCTTCCAGCCAGCGTAGGTGGCCAGTTGCATCGCCTCGGGGCCGGGCAGGAGCATACAAAACGACAATGCCTGAAGGAACTGGCTTTCGGTCAGCCACTTGTGCCTGTCCACCAGCTCTGTCTGCATCAGGGAAATCTGCGCCGCCGGACCGCCGAAGGACAGTATCCCGATCCGCCCGAACACGCGGAACATCTTGCTAAACGACACTATCATCGCGCATCCCGCGTCACTGGCCAGTCATGGCCTTCGTCATACCCGTCCCGGGCCCATCGGTACAGCACATCGTAGATCGTCATCCCGGCCTGCAGTGGTTCATGAACGTTGCGACCCTGAGATGGCAGCAGATCGAAAACAGCATAAGGTCCGGCAAAACCGGTTTGCGGATGCGGGTGCACTTCGGAACTGAACGCGCAAGCGGTGCGTTAACTAAGATTAAAGGAGTTTATTTCATGACGCTTGTCACTTCTGCCGAATACCGCGATGCACTTGCCAAACTTCAGGTTCGCATCAAGGACACCTTGGCTGGATACGATGAAATTCTTGACCGGGCCGAGCCGGATATTCATCCGCTCATGAAAAGCTTCTGCGCAGCCCACGCGGCCCACGAGGCCGATCTTTCCGCGCGGTTGCGCAAACATGGCTGCGTGCCGGATGAGGACGGCAGTTTCTTTTCCACCGTGCAACGTTTCGTCATCAAGACCCGTGCGGTTTTTGATGATATTGACGCGGATGTGCTGAACTCGGTGATCAAGGGTGAAGAGCGGATCCTGTCGCTTTACGACGAAGCCATCGCGGCGGCACGAGATGAGGACGATATCGCATTGCTCAGCAGGCAGCGCGGAGAGCTTCATGAACTCGTGCAAACGGCGCATGGAAAGTTCGATTGACGACTATGACAAAGCTGTGCACTTGACCCGAGTTGATCAAGCCCTCGTCGCCTGATATTCTACCCTGAGATTGTATTATGAAAGTGCAGGCTTCTGTTGCCAGGTGCCTGCGAACCCCGCCTGACCTTGCTAGAGGCCAGGGCTTAAGAGTCGGTTACTCCGACCGCTTACGCGGCCATTGCTACCGGAGCATTATTGTCGTTGGCAATTATGCTTAGCGTACCGATAACGGTGGTAACTCACCGGGACAAAGCTTACCCCTTTAGACGTTCGTCGATCCTGTTTCGGCCCCATATCCCTCCAACGACGGGTGATTGGTGGAGCCGCCGGGTACCGCCCCCGGGTCCGATCCGCTTATTACGAGCGCGTTTATGTCCATAGTCCCGAAGGACACCCCTAATATAGGGATGGCGTTGGAAATTGCAAAGGGAAGGATCGGGGGCGATTGCCACTAATATCGGCATTCTTGCACGTTTCGATGCCTCAGGAGCGGGCACTCTGCCGGCACGCCGACGCGGTGAGAGCCGGCGTCTCGGGGCGGAAATACACCCCAAAGATGTCGCTCGCGCCCGGAAATCAGCCGCATTTCATTGAAGTTTCCTCAGGAAACGCGTTAGGCTTCACGCGATAGGGAAATCCGTGGACGCGCCATGGGTCCCTGGGACAGAGGCGCACGCGGCCAGCAAGAGCCCTTGAGACACGGTGCGCTACAGGAGGGAGAGACATGTTCAAAAAGATCATGGCCCCGGTCGATCTGGCACATAAGGACCGCCTCGAAAAGGCGCTTCAATGTACCGCCGACCTGGCCAAACACTACGGCGCCGAGGTCGTCTTTGTCGGCGTCACCACATCGACGCCCAGTTCCGTCGCCCATTCGCCGGAGGAATACGGTGAAAAGCTCGATGCCTTCGCCAACGAACAGAGCCAAGCGCACGGTTTCACCGCCTTGGGCAAGGCGCTTCTCAGCCACGATCCGAGTTCGGACGTCGATGACGTTCTGCTGAAGGCGACAGCAGACAACAATGTCGACCTGGTCGTGATGGCAAGCCATCTGCCCAACGTCATGGACTACGTTTGGCCGTCGAATGGCGGCAAAATCGCAGAGCACGCCAAATGCTCTGTCATGGTGGTCAGAACCTGAGACAAGGCTCGGGTCCTTTCGTAATCGCAAGAAGAATCAAAAAAGAGGAGGCCATGTATGGCCGATGAAACAGCCAACCAGGGTATCCCCGAGCCGGATGGCCGGGCGCATATCATTCAGACCGATTACCAGATCGGTCAGGACAATATCGAAACCAAGATCGGGCCGTTCGGCCTGGATATTCACAATCCGGTCTTTCTGATTTCGGGTCTGGCGATCATGGCATTCGTGTTCTACACGCTTGCATTGCCGGAGCAGGCCTCGACGGTCTTCTCGTCGATGTTCGACTTTACCACCAAGACGTTCGACTGGTTCTTTCTGAGCGCGGGCAACTTGGTCGTGATCTTCGCCCTGCTGCTGATCGTCCTGCCCGTCGGCAAGGTGCGGCTGGGCGGCGCCGAAGCGGTGCCGGATTACAGCTATGCCGGCTGGTTCGCGATGCTTTTCGCGGCCGGCATGGGCATCGGTCTGATGTTCTATGGCGTGTCCGAACCGATGAGCCACTTCTCAAGCTCGATGGGCGGCACCGCGTCGGAAAACGGCGTGCGCACCGACTGGGCGCCGCTGGGCGCTGCCGCCGGCGATCAGGAAGCCGCGATCCGGCTGGGTATGGCGGCCACGATCTATCACTGGGCGCTGCACCCGTGGGCGGTCTACGCCACCGTCGCTTTGGCGCTGGCGCTCTTCAGCTTCAACAAGGGGCTTCCGTTGACCATCCGCAGCGCGTTCTATCCGATCCTGGGTGACCGCGTCTGGGGCTGGCCGGGGCATATCATCGACGTGATCGCGGTGTTCGCAACGCTCTTCGGTCTGGCCACCTCGCTGGGCTTTGGCGCGACGCAGGCCAATGGCGGCCTGAACGAGTTGTTCGGCATTCCCAAGGGAACAACCACCGAGGTGATCCTGATCACCGGCATCACGGCGGTTGCCCTGATCTCGGTCGTGCGCGGCCTGGATGGCGGTGTGAAGGTGCTGTCGGAAATCAACATGGGTCTTGCCGGGATTCTGGCGCTTTTCGTGCTGATCACCGGACCGACCATGTTCCTGCTGAGCTTCTTCTGGGACAGCCTTGTTTCCTACGCGCAGAACCTGATCCCGCTGTCGATGCCCTTCGGGCGAGAGGATGTGAACTACAGCCAGGGCTGGACCTCGTTCTACTGGGCGTGGTGGATCAGCTGGTCACCGTTTGTGGGCATGTTCATCGCCCGCGTCAGCCGGGGCCGCACCGTGCGCGAGTTCATCACCTGCGTGCTGATCATCCCGACGCTGGTCTGCGTGTTCTGGATGTCTATCTTCGGTGGCACGGCGATCCATCAGGTGGTCAATGACGGCTACACTGCCGCGCAGGACGCCGCGCTGGAGCTGCAACTGTTCAAGATGCTTGATCCGCTGCCGATCGCCGCGGTCACGTCCTTCATCGGGATTGTTCTGGTGATCGTGTTCTTCGTGACGTCCTCGGACTCCGGCAGCCTGGTGATCGACACGATCACCGCCGGGGGCAAGGTCGACGCACCCGTGCCGCAGCGCGTGTTCTGGTGCATCTTCGAAGGCGCCGTTGCCATCGCGCTTCTGATCGGCGGCGGGTTGGCCTCGCTGCAATCCATGGTGATCTCGACGGGGCTGCTGTTTACCTGCGTTCTGCTGATCATGTGCTTTGCGATCTGGAAGGGCCTGCATTCAGAACCGCGCGGCTGACGCCGGACGATCGGACCTGAAAAAACGAAGCCCCCCGGGTTCTTGCACCCCGGGGGGCTTTGCTGTTTTGTGTCGCCAAACGAAAGGGAGATCAGGATGAGTGCGGCGTTGGATGTCGATTTTGTGCGGGGCCAGTTCCCGGCTTTCGCGGAGCCAACCCTGGACGGGCAGGCGTTTTTTGAGAATGCCGGCGGGTCCTATACCTGCGCCCCGGTGATCGCGCGGCTGACACGGTTCTATCAGCAGCGCAAGGTTCAGCCCTACGGCCCCTACGAGGCCAGCCGGCTGGGCGGCGAAGAGATGGACGAGGCCCGCACCCGCCTGGCCGCGATGCTGGGTGTCGAGACCGACGAACTGAGCTTCGGTCCGTCCACGACGCAAAACACCTATGTGCTGGCGCAGGCGTTCCGGCAATGGACGACGCCGGGCGACGCGATCATCGTCACCGACCAGGATCACGAGGCCAATTCCGGGCCCTGGAGGCGATTGGCCGACGCGGGCGTCGACGTGCGCGAATGGCGGATCGATCCCGACAGCGGTCTTCTGCGCCTCGAGGATCTGGAAGACCTTCTGGACGACACTGTGAGGCTGGTCTGTTTTCCGCATTGTTCCAACATCGTGGGGGCCGTCAATCCGGTGGTCGAGATCACCGCCGCCGCCCATGCCGCCGGGGCGTTCGTCTGTGTCGACGGGGTGTCCTATGCGCCGCACGGCTTTGTCAACGTGGGCGACCTTGGTGCCGATATCTATCTGTTCTCGGCTTACAAGACCTATGGCCCCCATCAGGGCGTCATGGTCCTGCGCCGCGAACTGGGGCATATGTTGCCGAACCAGGCGCATTGGTTCAACGCCGACAGTCTTTACAAGCGGTTCACGCCTGCGGGGCCGGACCATGCCCAGGTGGCCGCCTGCGCGGGGATGGCGGACTATTACGATGCGCTCGCCGAACATCATGGAATCGCGGGCGACGCGGCCGGACGCACAAAGGGCGTACATGACCTGATGCGCGCCCACGAGACCGCGCTTTTGCAACCCTTGCTGGACTACCTGGCCGAAAAGAACGCTCTGCGCCTGATCGGTCCGCGCGATGCCGCGCACAAGGCGCCCACCGTGGCCGTGGAACTGCAGGGGCCGGGGGCCGAGATGGCGGCGCGGCTGGCCGAACACGGGATCATGGCGGGCGGTGGCGATTTCTATGGCGCGCGCCCTTTGCAGGCGATGGGTATTGATCTGGACAAGGGCGTGCTGCGGCTTAGCTTCGTTCACTACACGAACAAGCCCGAGGTGGACCGCCTTCTGGAAGCCTTGGAAACTTGTCTTTGATCCACGGGGACTTGCAGGCCGTATAGCCCCATGACGACCGGGGGCGCAGAGCACATGACAGACACGACACCGACCATCCTGTGGCTGCGCCGCGACTTGCGTTTGTCGGACCATCCGGCCCTGACCGCCGCGGTTGAACGCGGTGGGCCGGTGATCCCGGTGTTCATCCGTGACAAACTGGTCGATGATCTTGGTGCCGCGCCGAAATGGCGGCTTGGCCTGTCGCTGGCCGACCTTGACAAAAGGTTGCGCGACAAGGGCAGCCGGATCGTGTTCCGTTCGGGCAAGCCGGCCGACATCTTGCTCGATCTTGCGCGCAAGACCGGGGCAGGGGCGGTGTACTGGTCCCGCGCTTATGACCCAGACGCGATCGAACGCGACAAGGCGGTGAAAGCGTCCCTGAAGGATGCCGATATCGAAGCCGAAAGCCATACCGGCCACCTGCTCTTCGAGCCGTGGACAGTCGAGACCAAGGCCGGCGGGTTCTACAAGGTCTATACGCCGATGTGGCGCGCCGTGCGCGACCGCGAGGTCGACGCGCCACTTTCGGCCCCGTCCAAAGTACCGCCGCCGGAAAGCTGGCCCGACAGCGACGCGCTGGAGGACTGGAAGTTGGGCGCGGCGATGGACCGGGGCGCCGAGGTGTGCCTGCCGCACCAGCGGGTGGGCGAGGAGGCGGCGCACGGGCGGCTGGGCTGGTTCACAGGCCATGCCATCGGCGAGTACAAGAACACCCGTGACTTCCCTGCCGAGGACGGCACCTCGGGCCTGTCCGAGAACCTGACCTATGGCGAGATTTCCCCGGCGCAATGCTGGCACGCGGGGCGGCGTGCCCTTCACGATGGCGGCGGCAAGAGTGCGGAGACATGGTTGCAAGAACTGGTCTGGCGCGAGTTTGCCTATCACCTGATCTATCACACGCCACGCATCAAGGACGGCAACTGGCGTGAGGAATGGGACGCTTTTCCCTGGAACGAGGACGAGCGGCGCGCCGAGGTCAAGGCCTGGAAACAGGGCCGCACCGGTGAGCCCTTTGTCGATGCGGCCATGCGCGAAATGTACGTGACCGGCAAGATGCACAATCGCGCCCGGATGATCGTTGCCAGCTACCTGACAAAGCACCTGATGACCCACTGGAAGGTGGGACAGGCCTGGTTCGACGATTGCCTGACCGACTGGGACGTGGCGTCGAACGCGATGGGCTGGCAATGGGCGGCGGGCAGCGGCCCGGATGCCACACCGTATTTCCGCGTCTTCAACCCCGAAACGCAACTGGACAAGTTCGACCCCGATGGTGCCTATCGCCGCCGCTGGATCGCCGAGGCGCAAAGCCGCCCCACCAAGACCGCGCTGAGCTATTTCGAGGCCATACCGCGCAGTTGGACCATGCAACCCGATGACGAGTACCCCGAGCGCGTGATCGGCCTTTCCGAAGGCCGGCAGCGCGCCCTGGATGCGTATGAAGCGAGACCGTTTTGAAAGTACTGAGAACACCTTTGGGCACCGCCCCGGACACTGCGCCGGATGGCCGCTCCAAGAAGCCGCGACCGACCGAAACCGTCCTGACCGATACAGAGGGACAGACAGGCCTACCGCGCTATTTCGCGCGGATGTTTGCGGTGGCCAGGACGCTGCAAAATGGACGGCTGGACATCGGACTGGACGATGGCCGGGTATTCCGCGCCGAAGGGGGCGCGCCGGGGCCGGTGGCGCGCATCGACATCCACAATGACGAACTGTTCTCGCGGATGCTGCGCGAAGGCTATCTTGGCTTTTGCGAAGCCTATCTGGATGAATGGTGGACCACACCGGACCTTCAGGCCTTCATGGACCTCGTCAACAGCGACAATGACGACATGTATAACGGCTATCCCGGGCAGAAGCTGGTCGAGTTTTACGAAAAGCTGCGCTTTTGGTTCCAGCGCAATACGCGCAAGCAGGCCCGCCGCAACATCAGCTATCATTACGACCTTGGCAACGATTTCTACCGGCTGTGGCTGGACGACACCATGACCTACTCCAGCGCCATCTTCGAGACCGGACAGGAAAGCCTTGAAGCGGCGCAGACGGCGAAATATGCCTCGATGATCGACCAGATGGGCGCAAAGCCTGGGGATCACGTGCTGGAGATCGGCTGTGGATGGGGCGGGTTCGCGGAATACGCGGCCGGCCAGCGCGGGCTGCGCGTCACCTGCCTGACCATCAGCGAGGAACAGTTCAAATTTGCCCAGGAGCGCATTGAGGACGCGGGGCTTTCCGAACTGGTGACCTTCAAGCTTCAGGATTACCGCGATGAGACGGGCCTTTACGACGGCATCGCCAGCATCGAGATGTTCGAGGCCGTTGGCGAGCGGTACTGGCCCGTCTACTTCGACACGGTGCATGACCGGCTCAAACCCGGCGCCCAGGCCACGCTTCAGATCATCACCGTGGGAGACGACCGGTTCGAGACTTATCGCAAGGATGTGGATTTCATCCAGAAATACATCTTCCCCGGAGGTATGCTGCCCAGCCCTACCGCCCTTCGCGCTCAGGTCGAAAAGGCCGGGCTTCTTTTTCGGCAATCCATCGAGTTCGGTGAAAGCTACAGCCAGACACTGCGCCGCTGGCATGACACGTTCAACGAAAAATGGGAGCAGATCGCCGAAATGGGCTTTGACGAACGCTTTCGCCGGATGTGGAATTTTTACCTGACCTCTTGTGCGGCGGCGTTTCATGCGGGTAACTGCGACGTGACACAGATCACAATCGCGAGGCCCGCAGAGGAATGCCCGTAACCGACAGTATGCCGACCACCGGACGCGGCGTGGCCGCGATCCTGATGGCGATCCTTGCCTGGTATGCCTCGGAAATGTTTCGCCCGCTGATGCCCGAGGGCACCGGCTTTGGCTGGTTCAACGAGGTGAATGTCGGCCTGGGCCTACTGATGGGCTGGGTCGTGACCGGTTCGCGGCTGAACTATGGTTACAGCAACGCCATTGGCGCGGGCCTGACCGGTGTGGGAGCGCTGGTGTTTTGGGCGCTTTTCCTGCAAAGCTTCAACGAGATGCTGCGCCAGGCCCTGGAAAACCGTTACGACGGACCGGTCGAGGGGATAATCGCGATTTTCGAGATCGGCATCGATTACCTGTTCACCATGTGGCATATCCCGCTGATCGTGCTGCTGGTCGGCGGCGGCATTGTGATCGGGCTGGTGTCGGAGTGGGTCGCGCGGCGCTGGCGCTGAGCCGATGCGGGTCGTTATCCTGAAGGGTCCGATCTGGACAGATACCTTGCTGAGACGTCTGTCGGCTGGCAAGGAAACCCAAGGGCATTTGACGGGTGCTGACGCCGATCGCGCGCTTTTCTTTGCCACGGTTGCGGGCATTTCATGCAACGAAACGGAAGAGGGGATGGTCTTGGGTGCCGGCGACGATGCTGACCCGCAGCTATACGAAAACGCCGCCGACGAGATCATGGGATATTACGGACGGGTGGGGGCAGAGGATCTTGAACCGCGTCGCCAGATGATCCTGTCGCGGGCCGCTGCGCGTGTGATCGCGTCGCGGCAGCAGGCGCCGACGCATCTGCGCAGCGCCATGCAGGCCGATGCGGTCGAAACCCTGTCGCAGGACACGCCGCACGAGGGGTTCTTTCTGACCCGCAGTTACCGCCTGCGCCATCCGCAGTTCAGTGGCGAGATGACCGAAGCGCTGACGCGGGAAGTGTTCGTCGCCACCGACGCCGCCCTCGTTTTGCCATACGATCCCGTACGGGATCGTGTGCTCTTGGTCGAGCAGTTCCGGATGGGCCCGTTCGGACGCGGCGACCCATACCCTTGGGTATTGGAGCCTGTGGCGGGACGTGTGGATGCCGGTGAAACCCCGGAAGAAACCGCGCGGCGCGAGTGCCGGGAAGAGGCCGATCTTGAGCTTGCCAAGCTCGAACATGTGTCATCGCATTACTGTTCGCCGGGCTGTTCGACAGAGATGTTCCACTGCTATGTCGGGCTGTGCGATCTTCCCGAAGGCGGGAAGAGTCACGGCGGACTGGAGGTCGAGCATGAAGACATTCGTCGCCATATCATTGATTTTGAAACGGCGATGGACATGACCCGTACCGGCGAAATCAACATCGGTCCGCTTTTCGCATTGCTGCTCTGGCTGGAACGGGAACGCCCGCGCCTGACCGCATCCGCTTGAGTTCACGGCGTTTCCGCCTTAATCAGATTCCGAATGCTGATTTAAGGAGCCTCAGCGATGCGGATCGCCAAGGATCTGGCCGACGCGGTCGGAAACACCCCCCTCATCAAACTGCGCAAGGCCAGCGAAGAGACCGGCTGTGACATCTATGGCAAGGCTGAATTCCTGAACCCGGGGCAGTCGGTCAAGGATCGCGCGGCGCTGTCGATCATCACCGACGCTGTGGCGCGTGGCGAATTGAAACCCGGCGGCACGATCGTCGAGGGGACGGCGGGCAACACGGGCATCGGGCTGGCGCTGGTGGGCGCGTCCATGGGGTTCAAGACGGTGATCGTGATCCCGGAAACGCAAAGCCAGGAAAAGAAGGATATGCTGACCCTTGCGGGTGCCGAGCTGGTGCAGGTTCCGGCCGCGCCCTACAGCAATCCCAACAATTTCGTGCGCTATTCCGAACGTCTGGCCAAGAAACTGGCCGAGACCGCCGAAAAGGGCGTGATCTGGGCAAACCAGTTCGACAACACCGCCAACCGCCAGGCCCATGTCGAGACGACCGGCCCCGAGATATGGG
Source organism: Roseovarius atlanticus (assembly GCF_001441615.1). Taxonomy (GTDB): domain Bacteria; phylum Pseudomonadota; class Alphaproteobacteria; order Rhodobacterales; family Rhodobacteraceae; genus Roseovarius; species Roseovarius atlanticus. Next base: position 15,985 of record NZ_LAXJ01000030.1, on the reverse strand, counting down.
AGCAGACCGGCGGCAAGGTCGACGGGTTCATCTGCGCCTGCGGCTCGGGCGGCACTCTGGCCGGGGTGGCGATGGCGTTGCAATCCAAAGGCGTCAAGATGGGCATCGCCGACCCGATGGGCGCAAAGCTCTATTCCTACTACACGACCGGAGAGCTGGAGGCCGAAGGCAGTTCCATCGCCGAGGGCATCGGGCAGGCACGGATCACCGCGAACCTGGAAGGGTTCAGGCCCGATTTCGCCTATCAGATCCCGGACGAGGAGGCGTTGCCGATCGTGTTCGACCTGTTGGAGCACGAGGGCCTGTGCATGGGCGCCTCGACCGGGGTGAACATCGCCGGGGCCATCCGCATGGCGCGGGACATGGGGCCGGGGCACACTCTCGTGACCGTGCTTTGCGATTATGGCACGCGCTATCAGTCAAAGCTGTTCAACCCCGAGTTCCTGCGCGAGAAGAACCTGCCGACCCCCGATTGGCTGACCGAGGGACCGCGCAGCATTCCCGGGGTCTTCGTGGAATGACCCGAGTGCTGCGCTGCCTGATCGTTCTGGTCCTGATACTGGCCGGATGCGGGGCAGGGCTGACGACTGCACTGATCTCGACCACGTTGCCTGCGGCGGCACAATCGCAAGCTTCCGACGACTTGCCTGACTATGAGACCTGGACGCGTGTGGCACAGCGGGCGGACGAGGCCATCGAAACGGGCCGGGCCTCGACCAACGCACTGGAGGCATTGCGCAACGAGCTGGCCGGCTGGCGGCAGCAGTTCCTGGAGGCCCAGGACATCAATCGAAACGCTATAGGAACAGTACAGCGCCAGCTGGAAGCGATTGGCCCCGCGCCGGAAGAGGGCGAGACCGAACCCGCCGAGATCACGGCGGAACGCAATATGCTGCAAGACCGGCTCGCTCGCCTGCGGGAGCCGGTGCGCCAGGCCGAACTTTCCTTCACCCGTGCCGACGGGCTGATCCAGGGCATCGACACGATCATCCGTGAGCGACAGACCCGTGAGATCCTGGAGTTTGGCGCATCGCCGCTGAACCCGGTTCACTGGCCCGAAGGCTTTGCCGCGCTTGCCCGGACCGCGTCGACCCTGCGCTCGGAGGTCACGACCGCATGGGGCAACCCCGTCCAGCGCGACGAAACCCGGGGGAATATTCCGGCCTTGCTGGTCATGTCGGTGATCGGCCTCGTGCTGGTGGCACGGGGGCGCGCGTGGACGCACAAACTGACACGCAGGATCCTGGGCGAAGATCCCGGCGCGGCGCGATGGATCATCGGCTTCATCGTCTCCATGGGCAGCCTGCTGCTGCCGCTGTTCGGCGTGTACTTCCTGATCGAAGCGATCTCCAGCTCCGGCCTGGTCGGATTGCGCGGCAGCCAGATGCTGGATGTTCTCGGTCCGCTCGTCTTTACCTTCCTTCTTGCACGCTGGCTTGCCTCGCGCGTTTTCCCCGCTCAGGAAGCCCGCACTCTGCCGCTGAACCTGTCGAAAGAAAGCCGCCGAAAGGGACGTTTTTACGGGATGCTTCTTGGCGCGTTTGCGTCGGGGAGCGTTTTCATTCAGCAGGTCGGTGACATTTCGCAGTGGAGTCAGCCGGCCTCGGTGGTGATTCAGTTTCCGGTCATGGTCGTGTGCAGCCTTCTTCTGCTGCGTATCTCGCGGCTTTTGCGAGAGCATGTCCGGGCGGATGCGGAGGCCGAGGGTCAGGAAACCTATCGCTCGCGCATGACAGGCATCCTCGCTTTTCTTATGGCTGCGCTTTCCGTCGTCGTCCCGCTGCTGGGGGCGATCGGATACTTCCGGCTGGCGCAGGCACTGCTTTACCCGTCCCTGGGCTCGATCGAATTGCTTGCGATGCTGCTGGTGCTGCAACGGGTCGTGGTCGAGGTGTACGTTCTGGTGACCCGCAACCGCGCGGGCGCCGGTGAGTCGCTTATTCCCATCCTGGTGGGTGTGGTGCTTGTACTGATGTCGTTGCCGGTCTTCGCGCTTATCTGGGGCGCGCGGGTTGCGGACCTGACCGAGCTTTATGCCCGCGCCGCCGAAGGGTTCATGATCGGCGAGACGCGCATTTCGCCCATGATCTTTCTGACGCTCGCGTTTGTTTTTGTTCTGGGGTACACCGCGACGCGTCTGCTTCAGGGCGCGCTCAGGAACACCATCCTGCCGAAGACCAAGATTGACCCCGGCGGACGCAATGCGATCCTGTCCGGGGTCGGATATATCGGGATCTTCCTCGCCGCGATCATCGCCATCACCAGCGCGGGTATCGACCTTACCGCTCTGGGCTATGTCGCTGGCGCGCTTTCGGTCGGTATCGGTTTTGGTCTGCAAAACGTGGTGTCGAACTTTGTCAGCGGCATCATCCTGCTGGTCGAACGGCCCATTTCCGAAGGCGATTGGATCGAGGTGGGCGGCGTGCACGGCAACGTCAAGGACATCTCGGTACGCTCGACGATCATCCAGACCTTCGACCGGTCCGACGTAATCGTGCCCAATGCCGATCTCGTGTCGGGTCGGGTCACGAACTATACCCGCGGCAACACCGTTGGGCGCCTGATCGTGCCGGTGGGCGTGGCCTATGGCACGGACACGAAGATGGTCGAAGGCATCCTGCAGGAGATTGCCGAGGCGCATCCGCTTGTCCTGCTGAATCCGCCGCCGGCGGTGGTGTTCCGCGGCTTCGGGGCTGACGCGCTGGATTTCGAGATCCGTGCCATATTGCGCGACGTGAACTACGTGCTGTCCGTGCATTCGGAAATGAACCACGAAATTGCCAGCCGGTTCGCGGCAGCCGGGATCGAGATACCGTTCGCGCAGCGCGACATCTGGATTCGCAATGCCGAAGTCTTGGGCGGTGGTGCCGGCAAAGCCGGAACCGATGCCGCAGAAACGCCCGCCGCGATGCCCGCACCAGCCGCCAGCGTGCCGCGCCAGCGCGACGAACCACCAGACATGGACGGGGATGCGGACGGCGACGGCGGTGGCGGCGGGGCAGGCGATGGCCGCTGAGCGGCGCGTAAGAAAGCTCTTGAACTGGCATGATCGCTGGCGATAAAGAGGCCAGACCGGAGAGGTGGCCGAGTGGTCGAAGGCGCACGCCTGGAACGCGTGTAGGCGGGAAACCGTCTCCAGGGTTCGAATCCCTGTCTCTCCGCCACTTGCCCCCGCGAAAGCGTTCTCCGGATCCGGCTGCGGCCGGATTTTCCCGTTATATTTGAGAGTTATGCAGGATGGGCCGAGCACCGACGCTTGGGCTAAGAAGCACGGAAGCGGTCTCTCAGGGCTGGTATTCTCCGGACCTCATGACTGCGCCGATTTGGTGAATAGCCTTTCAAGGCACTGATAATACTGGCGATTCCAAGAACGCCACCTGTTGCCTTGGATTTCGGTGTCGGTTGCCCAAAAGCGACTAGCGTCAAATTGTATCGGACTTTGGTTCAAGCCGGAACTTTGTGTGTTCTTCCCGGCAGGTTGGGCGGGGAGCGGACCTTCGCTGCATCAATGTTCAACGTCCGCTTTGGCGAAATCTTCAATCCAGTGTGTCGGTTGGAGCATTAATATTGCCGGACGTTCGTCTGATAGGGGAACCATGATAGCCGAGTAGGCAGGGTGTGAAACGCGAAACATTTTCAGACATGCCGCAACGGCTGATCTAGGTCACAGTCGGCGAGTTAATTCCAACCTCAAAGCCCAAGCGTCTTGACCACATGCGCGGGGCCCACGGGCCGGATGCGCGTCGGGTTCAGTGCCTTGATATAATAGTAGCCGCGCGTGATATGGTCCATGTTCACGGTCTCGCGCACGCCTTGGATATCCAGCATCCGGTGTAAAAGGCCAGATGCGTGATCGTCTCGGAAATCTCGGCCGCGGTGACGCCCGCGTCCAGCGCCAGCGCCACGTGATCGGACAAGGCGCCCGTGTCTTGCCGTGTCATCAGCGCGGCAAATGTGACAAGGCCGGTGACATCACGCTTTATGCGCCTTGGGGCGATCTGTCGATCTTCTACAAGCCATTCCAGCGCTCGCGTGGCCTTGTGCGGCTTGGCGCCTTTGACGGGCCGATCGACGTGCTTGTCCGCGACGGAGATTTTCCTGTCCGCATCGAGCTGGCGGACTAGGCCACCCTGAACCTCAACCCACCCACATCGGGCAGGGCTTTCACAGCCTGTCCGCCCCAAACCTGCATCCAAAACGAAAGGACACATCATGACCGACAACATCACAGGCAAAGTCATCGTCATCACCGGCGCCTCCTCGGGCATGGGCGAGCCCACGGCCCGCGACCTGGCCACCAAAGGCGCGAAACTTGCCCTTGGCGCGCGCCGCAAGGACCGGCTCGACAGCATCGTCAAAGACATCAACGACGCGCGCGGCGAGGCCGTCGCGATGGAAACCGACGTGACCAAGCTCGACGATGTGCGGGCGCTCGTCACCAAGGCCAAGGACACGTTCGGCCGCGTCGACGTCATCGTCAACAACGCGGGTCTCATGCCGCTCTCGCCCCTCGAAAGCCTGCGGATCGACGAGTGGGACCAGATGATCGACGTGAACATGAAGGGCACACTTTACGGCATTGCCGCCGTGCTGCCGATCTTCAAAGAGCAGAAATCTGGCCAGGTCATCAACGTGTCCTCGGTCTATGGCCATGTCACCGTGGCGTCCGGCGCGGTCTATTGCGCCACGAAGCACGCCGTGACGACACTCCGAGGCATCGCGGAGGCGCTGAATGACCGCAGGATCATGACCCGACGGGGAGGCCGATGGCATGTCTCGAACGTGCGCGGGTTGTTGGTGCGGCTGGCACGTTGAATGGTCGCCGCCAGAGTACGAGCACTCAAGCCGGTCAAAGCGATCGGCACTTATCGCATCTTATTCTCAGCGCGCCACAGTTCCACTAACGACCGCCATGCAAAGCCTGACTGCGACTGCGAAAGGGACCGGGGCGCAAATATGTGCTATGTTCGTTTTGCGGAGGAAGGTCAAATGAGCTTTGTTTCCATCACGACATGGCGAATGGTAGGTGAGTTGGAGAACCTCGCGCATGTGAAGCAATTGATGGTGCGAAAATACTTTCCTGGGCTCATTTCTCTGGGTGCAGAGCGCTCAATGCTCGTCGACACGGAATTGGACCGTTTTGCCATTGTAACGGTATACCCCAACCGGGAAGTTCGCGATAAAGCGCTCGCAAGTATCTCGGCTCTCAGAGGCGAAGGTGAAGAGGAATTTGGAGCGGAGCTTATGGATGCTTACGCAGGAGAGATGGTGGCCTCATCTGAAGGCTGAAAAGGCTTCTCGAACTGCTCCCCAGGAATACACGTCGGGGGATGCCAAACCGAACGGCAGAATTGTCCAGGGTCGGTCGCTACATGAGGGTTCATCAACTATCTCGGCTTCACTCAGCGCCTGATAAAAAGCCGGCATAACGCGGACCCAGTCACCGACGGTGGTCTAAGGCGGCTGGAAGGTGCATGTACCCGAATGCCCCGCCTGGGCCTCATGCACCTTGCGGCAAACGACTGAAGTGAGCCCAACATGATGAATGGTGCGATCGGAGCAAATGGTTGCTATTGAAAACAACTATCACCAGGTCCGATGTGGTTTTTGAAATTGGGTGCCGCTGCCTGAGACGAAACTCTTAACGCATTCTGTTCTCCCCGGCGCCCTGGATCGGATCCAGCAGCGGCATGACCCACGTATCTTTAGCAAATGACGAAAGCTCCGCGTTAGCGATGTCTACTTCGGGATCAACAAACAGCTGCGGGCTGCGACCATTCAGCGACTTTTCGATCTCCGCATACACGCTCACGTCTCGATACCCAACTGTTCGCCAGGTATCTGCAAGGTGGTTGGCGAATTGGTGCACCATATCGCTGCGCACAAGCATCTTCGATGCTTGGCGCGGGGTCAGGTAGTCGGTCGGAACGACGGTCCACTCCTGACCGTCGGCCTCGACAATGAAAGCGCCTTCGGCTGAACGGTCATAGATCCGCATACGCCAAGAGAAACGGTGGCCGTCTCCACTCCACCGGACTTCGCTGTCGAAAGCGGCGGCCCGGAGCGGCAGCGCGATCTGAAGCGCTATCCATGCAGCTAAGCCAATCAAAGCGACCCTGGGAATTTTCGTTGCAGAGCCCGGCATCGGGGCCGCGCGCGCATCGGATGTCCGGAGGGTCGTGATTATCCGGCCCGGCCAATCGGGTGCGAAGAATATCGTCGTTGCCGCGATGGTCACCCATGGAAAGATACCGATATTGAAGAAAATGGCGTTCAGGCTGTGGAACACGCAGTAGATCGCGGACACCGTGATCCTCGTTCTGCGCCAGAGCAGCAGCGGAGCGCCAAGGACATGCAGCCCAATGGTACTCCAGGCACCTGCGATGATGATCCAGTCGTAGTGAAACAGAAATCCAAAGGCAAAGTCGTCGGCTTGCGCACGAAGCCAGAGCCCCAGAGGTTCGCCCGCCAGCCAATCCGGCGTCAATTTCACCAGGCCTGCAAATATGAGCATGATTTCCATCTGCATCCTCAGGATGAAAACTGCCGCGTAGGGAATGTGAGGTGCCCGAATAGATGGACGGAGCCAGGCATCAAGCGACAGCGTGCGATGCGCGGGCAGAAAGCACATCAGGATCAGGAACAGAATGACCAGATAGAAGTGGTTGAGGTACTCCGCCTTGTCGAGCAGGAAGAAGTAGCTGAACGTGACCGTCAGCACCACGATCGAGACCCGGTAGAAAAGCCCGATCATGACGAAGAACGCCGAGAGGCCGACCAGCAGCCACGCCAGTTGTATCCACGGTTCGGGCAAGGGCGCGACCCATCCGAAGCCGGGATAGGTGAAATGGAATTCGGGCGCGACCCAATAGCGCCAGATCCTGTCGTACCGGATAAAGCGCCAGCAGTCCCACATCAGCAGCGCCCCGAGTGCGATCCTGAAAACAGCGACAGAAAGCCCAGACACCGGGGTCGACAAAGCCATCGTTGCCCGGGCGAGCAATTTTGATGGTGGGGTTGCGCGGATCGTCATACCTTTGCTCCGGATTTATATTATCTTGTTCGGGAATTACGCGCGTCGTGACACGTTATTCCCAAAGAATTGACGGACAGCGGGAAATAGCAGGATGCACAACGGACTCACGATAATCTACGACGGTCATTGTCCGTTCTGTTCCTCTTACGTATCGGTTCTGAACCTGCGACGTTCGGTGGGACGCGTCGATCTTGTCGATGCCCGTTCGGAAGACCCTCGTCTGGCTGATGCGCTCTTGAATGAGTTTGACCTTGACGACGGCATGGTGGCGATATGGGAGGGGCGGTATTTTCATGGTCGCGATGCCGTTCATCTGCTGGCCAAATTGGCGGCCCCCACGGGGTTCTGGAACGACTTGCAACGTCGTGCCTTTGCCTCGCCACGTCGTGCCGCCGCCATCTATCCTTGCCTCGCCGCAGGGCGGCGCCTTTTTCTACGCCTTGCAGGCCGTCCATTGATTGCCGACAGCACGAAATCTTCAAACCGCGGGGAATAGGGGCCGCCTGCATCCGTAATCCCTTCTGAGCCTCGATAATGGGGCGTCACTGGAAAGGAGAATATGATGCAAAGGTTCAATACATTTCTGGCGGCCGGACTGTCCCTCGCAACCATCACAGCGGCGCCGGCACCCTCGCAGGCGGACGAGGCCGGCGCCGTGCTTCGGTTGCTCAACGGGCTCATCGCGGACGGCTACACCTCGCGTCGCGGCGACTACCGCGGCCGCTACTGGAACGACGACGATGACGACGGATACCGGCGCGGACGCAATGACGACGATGACGACGGGTATCGCGCACGTCGCTGGAACGACGACGATGACGACGGCGGCCGGTACGATGACGATGACGACTGAAGCGCGCTGAAACCGGCCGCAATCGAGCAGGAGCCGCGCCGCTCAAAGTTGCCGGCGCGGCTTCGTTTTTGGCAGCTTTGCGGGCCGGGTCAGTTCCCGGATTTATCTTGCTACTTCGCGCAACGCGGCCGCTTCGTCATCGGAGGAGAGCGGTGCGCCCGCGCCGATCGAGCCAAGGTAGATGTCCAGCATTTCGAGCGAGGAGGCCGGCGCATATCCACCATCCGGAGCCACGTCCTCGATCAGCGCTAAGCGTTGTTGCCAGCCTGTATCCGACCGGCAGGCGACAGACACCATCCGACCCAGTTCCGGTGCCTGAAGCTCGAACTCACGACAAAGCTCGCCATCGGAATTCATGAAGGACGCGATGGCCTGAAATTCGCCGCCATCGACATCCTGCGTTCGCCCGGATGCCAGCGTGTCCAGCGCACCGGCGATTTCTGGCGTCGGAAATGCGGGACCGCGCAGCCCGTCGGCGCCATCCCGGTTCTGTGCGACGAAAAAGCCGCCTGCCAATCCTGCAGCCAGTGCAATGCTAGCGGCGATCGTGGTGGGCCGAAAATTCGAACCCCGTTCCCACGATTGTCGGAATGCCGTGACCTTGCTGCTGTCAGGCGCCTCCGCCCTGGCAGAGCGGAGGGTTTCGCGAACCTTCGCCTCCAGTTGGGGTGGGAGCGGATCCGATGCTCGTGCACGGGCAGCCTCCTTCAAAAGGTCCCGTGTCTTGCCAAAGCTTGCAATCCGCTCGGCGATCCGGGGATCGGCGCGGGCGGCGGCCTCGACCTCTTTTGCCACTGGCGCGTCCAGTTCGCCATCGGCATAGGCCATCAGGGTCTCGTCGCTCCAGTCCTGGTGTTTCATCACATGGCTCCTTCCCTCGCTCTGACTACGCGCGTGCCCTCAGCTTATTCCCAGTTTTTCCGCCAAGGCGACACGGCCGCGTGAAAGGCGGCTCATGACAGTTCCTTTCGGGATTCCCAGAACCTCGGCGGCTTCGGCATAGGAAAGTTCCTCGAAGCAGACCAGCAAAATGACCTCACGTTGGTCGTCGGGCAGCGCTGCCAGCGCTTCCTCGGTCTCGCGCAGCATCAGGCGGGCCTCATTGACGCGAGTGCCGTCGACGGTCGCCGCCTCGGGCGAGACGGTGACATCGATCTCGGTTCCGCGCGTTGCGCGCCGCCGTGACTGGTCGATCCAGGCGTTGCGTAGAATGCGGAAGAGCCAAGGCTCGAGACGCATGTCGGGATCGTATTGGTCCCGGTGCGCCACGGCGCGTTCGACTGCGGTCTGCACCAGGTCATCGGCAATGTCCGCGCGGCGGCAAAGCGATAGCGCGAAGCGTCTCAGCGCTGGCAGAGCCGCGATAAGGTGCTCTTCGAAACTGTCCTCCATGAGGTGTCCGTATTTCCCGCTGCCGGTTTTTTGAGGAATAATGTTTTGTGCCGAACGTAGTCTTTCCAATAGCATCTCGCCACAGAGGAATGAAAGCATGCCCCGTCCGACGACCATTCTGACCCTGGCTCTTTTTGTCGGTGTCTTCTGCACTGTCGTGCCCATGGTGACATCTGAAGCGGGTCAGCACGCCGCTTGGGCGGATGACGATGACGACGACGATGGCAATAGTTATGACGACGATGACGACGATGACGACGGGGCACGTCAACGTCGTGCCGCGACAACAGTTCCGCGCCCGCCGGCACCGCCGCCGCCGGGCTTTGCGGCCAACGAGATCGTCGCTTTGGCGTTGACCGAAGGCGACTTGGCGACGTTGACGGCCCAAGGCTTCAGCGTGATCGAGGAGGTTGAAGTTCCCGGCATTGCAGTCACGTCCCGGCGGCTGGGAATTCCAGGCAACATCTCTCTGTCCGAAGCTCGGGACACCGTGCGCGCCCTCGCATCTGGGCAGGAGGCGGACTTCAACCATTACTACCGCTCGGAAGAGGGGTTTCCGGAGGAGTGCAGCGGCGCCGAATGCCCGGCGCGGCGCGCTATCGGCTGGCCCCGAATGCCCGACCGAGAAACAGCCTGCGCCCGGACGGTCACGATCGGGATGATCGATACCGGGATCAACGAACAGCACGAAACCTTCGCCAGCGCCCGCCTAGATGTGATCCGGCTGGCACGATCTGACCTCGACCCGTCCCGCGCCGTGCATGGAACGGCGGTTGCAGCCCTTCTGGTCGGCGATCCGATGACCCGCTCACCGGGGCTGGTGCCGGGATCTCAGCTGATCGCGGTCGACGCTTTCCACAGGGTCGGCTCCGACGAGCGCTCCGATGCCTTCACATTGATCGAGGCGCTTGGCCTCTTGTCGGAGGCCCAGGTCGACATCCTCAATCTGAGCCTAGCGGGCCCGCCAAATACGGTGCTCGAGGAGCTGATTGATCGCCTTGTATTCGACTTTGATATCGTCATCGTCTCCGCTGTGGGCAATCTTGGGCCAAACGCCCAGCCCGCCTATCCTGCTGCATACGATCCGGTTGTCGCCGTGACCGCGGTTGACCGTGACGGTGCCGTCTATCGCAGAGCCGTACAGGGCACGCATGTCGACCTCGCCGCGCCCGGTGTGAATGTCTGGACCGCCGCATCGGTCAGCGGTGCGAGATGGAAGACCGGCACGTCCTTTGCCGTCCCCTTCGTGACAGCCGCCGCTGCCATCTTGCGCGAGTTGCGTCCCGAGCTAACTGCCCGCGAAATTGAAGCGGAGCTGCGACAGCGTGCTCAGGATAGGGGCGAACCAGGCCCGGATTCGGTTTTCGGCGCGGGACTGCTCAGCATCGAGGGTCTGTGCGAAAATCAAAGCTGACGCCGGTACCACGTGAATATGTCATCGCGCAGGGCTGCACCCGAACCAAAGGTTATGAGCGCCCATATTGTGCGCCCTGCAGAACGCAGTAGCCAGGCGTTGCGCTCTGCACGAAGAGCCACCGCGTCCTGGATCACAATCGAACACATTCCAGTAATTCTTCCCGTGCCTACCAGCCTCTGCGGTATGCCGGGAACGTGACCTGTGCAATATTGAGGCTAACTTAAGGTCAAGTTCTTTGGGTCCGGGACATCCAACGCATATGATATCTCTATGGAAGCAGATCGCCATTTGCGCGGCCATTATCGTCGGTGCCGCACTTCTGTGGCAACAGCGCTCAGATCTGGCCCGGCTGTGGGCCGGCACCGCCGCGCCGGCAATATCTGAGACGAACGACCAGACACGCGCAACAGGCACTCCGGTCATTGTCGCCGCCGCTCACATGGTCCGCGACGACCGTTCGCTTTCAGTCATCGGCACCGGGTTCGCGCTCCGCTCGATAACGTTGCGCGCGCCCTCCGACGGCGAGATCGTGGAGTTCAATATCGGTCCCGGACAAGAGTTTTCCGAGGGTGACATCCTGATGCAGCTCGAAGATACCGATGAGCGTTTTGCGGTCTCATTGGCTCAGGCACGCTACGACCGGGCCCGCGACGAACGCGACAGATATCGCCGCCTGCAGGACAGCGGGGTGACCGCGGCCGCGCGTCTCGAAGAGGTGCTGACCGACTACAAGGTGGCTGAGATCGAATTGGACCAGGCGCGCGAAGACCTCGACAACAGAACGTTGCGGGCGCCCTTTGATGGCATCACCGGCCTGGCCACCGTCGAGATCGGCGACAGAGTTACGGCGGACGGGCCGGTGGCAAGCTTCGACGACCGAAGCAAGATTCTGATCGAGTTCGATCTGCCCGAGGCGCTGCTGGGGCGCGTGACGATCGGGCTGAACGTCACTGCAACGACCCCTTCAGTGGAGGGACGCGATTTCGATGGCACGATCAATGCGATCGACAGCCGCGTCGATGCCACCAGCCGTACCGCACGGGTGCGCGCCGCCATCGAAAACGAAAGTGACCTGCTGCGTCCCGGAGCCTCTTTCACGCTACGGCTCGACCTGCCCGGCGAAAGCTTCCCGGCCGTCCCAGAGTTGGCCCTGCAGTTTTCCGACGGCGCACTGCACGTTTGGCGCGTGACCAACCAGTTGGCCGAGCAGGTGTCGGTGCGCCTCGTGCGGCGACGCGCAGGGCAGGTGATCGTCGAAGGACCGCTGGAAGAGGGAGACCTTGTTGTAGTCGAAGGCACGCAGCGTCTGCGCGAGGGATCGGCCGTTCATGTGCTCAACACACCCGCCGAGCCGCGCTCATGAGATTCCCGGGACAAGGCATCAGCGATCTCAGCGTCCGCCGCCCGTACCTTGCCGCAGTCTTCAGCTTCCTGATTGTTCTTGCCGGGATCGGTGCCCTTTGGGGTGTCGAGATACGAGAACTGCCCGACATCGACAGGCCCATCGTGTCTGTGCGCGCTAACTATCCGGGCGCGTCGCCCACCACGGTGGACGCCGAAGTGGCATCGGTCGTCGAGGGCGCCGTGGCACGGGTCGCGGGCGTCAGGTCGGTGCGGACTTCCTCGGAAGAGGGCAACTTCAGGATGCGGGTTGAATTCAATCCGGACAGGGATCTGGCCAACGCCTCCAACGATGTGCGAGAAGCGGTCTCGCGGGTGGAAACGCGGCTGCCCGATGGCGTCGAGGACCTGTTCGTCGTAAAGTCCGAGCAGGATGCCGACCCAATCATAGACATCGCCGTCTGGAGCAATACCCGCTCCATCGACGAATTGACTCGTCTCGTGGACGACTCCGTGGCGACCGAGTTTACCGCTGTGGATGGCGTGGCAGAGGTGGTGCTATTTGGTGCGAGGGACCGTGTGCTGCGCGTCGAAGTGCGCCCTGACAGACTGGCCGCCTTCGAGATGTCTATCGGCGAGGTGGCGGAGGTTTTACGTGCGGCGCAGTTTGACGTGCCTGTAGGCAGCTTCGGCTCTGGTGCTCTGGAGGTGTTGGTTCGAGCCGACGCGACTGTCTCGAGCCCCGAACGGATCGAAGATTTGATCCTGCGAGACACTGTTAGACTTGGTGATGTCGCATCCGTCTTCTTTGGCCTCGCGAAACCGGATAGCGTCGCGCGACTCGATGGACGCATGGTGGTCAATCTCGGGATTGTGCGCCAAGCACAATCCAACACTGTCAGTATCTCCAATCAGGTCAGAGAGGCGGTGGAGCGTCTCGAACTGCGCTTTCCCGACCTCGGGTTTCAAGTCACAACCGACGACGCAGTGTTTATCAAGGGCTCCATTGCCGAAGTCATCAAGACTCTGGTACTATCCCTTCTCATCGTCGTCGTGGTGATGTGGCTCTTTTTCGGTCGGCTGACAGCAACTCTTATTCCGGCGATCGCGATCCCTATCGCCCTTGTCGGATCGGTCGCAGGGATCTGGGTGATGGGCTTTTCCATCAACCTTATCACGCTGCTGGCACTGGTTCTGGCCACGGGCCTTGTCGTAGACGATGCCATTGTGGTGACTGAAAACATCCAGCGTCGCAGGCAGGACGGTATGGGCCCCAAGGCCGCTGCCGTGATCGGTTCGGGTCAGGTGTTCTTCGCCGTGATAGCCACGACCATAACACTGATCGCGGTGTTCGTGCCGATCTCGTTTCTTCCAGGCGAAGCGGGCCGGCTCTTTACCGAATTCGGCTTCGTTCTGGCCTTCACAGTGATCATCTCGTCTTTCGTAGCGTTAACCATGTGCCCGATGCTTGCCTCGCTGGGCGACCCTCTGGGCCGGGGCGACAGCATATTACAGGGGCCGGGCCACTGGCTCGCCAAGACCTACACCGCACTTGTGCGCCCGATGATCCACGCGCCGCTCGTGACAATCGTGGGCGCCACGGTGATCGCCGGTGGCGCAGCCCTGGTCTACGACGATCTTGGCGAGGAACTGGTCCCGCCCGAGGATCGAGGGCTGGTTTCGGTCTGGATCCAGGGGCCGGATGGCACCGGTCTTGATTACACAGACCGGCAGGTTGTCCAGATCGAGGACATCCTGCAGCCATATGTCGACTCCGGCGTGGCGGAAAGCCTTTACTCGATCACCGGCCGCTACGATCTCAATCGAGGCGCCGTCGGGATGCGCCTCATTCCTTGGGAGCAGCGTGAGATCTCGCAAGCAGAGATCGAGGCCGAGATTGGCGACCAGCTCGAGATGATCGCCGGCGGGCAGACGCGCATCCGGAGCGGCAACAGTCTTGGTCTGCGGGGATCCTCCGGCGGGGGGCTTAGCATTGCACTCACAGGCCCGAACTATCCGGATATCGCAGCGGCGACCGATGCCTTCTCTCAGCAGCTTGCCTCGGTCAACGGTCTTTCGGGCATCAGAATTCAGTATCAGGCAACCCAGCCGCAACTCAGCATTGGGGTCGACCGGGCCCGCGCCTCTGACCTGCAGGTGCCGATGACGACCTTGTCGGCTACGCTTCGTGCCCTCGTCGACGAAGACGAGGTCGCCGAGCTCACGATCGACGACGAAGCCGTGCCTGTGCTTTTGCAGTCGGCCGCGGGTGCGGTGCGCGATCCTGTCGACCTCATGAGCCTCTACGTGCGCTCGGACCAGGATGAGCTTGTCCCCCTCAGCCAGATTGTGACGCTGAACGAAAACGGAGTAGCCGCCGAACTGGACCGCCATGCCCAGCGCCGCGCCATCGAGATTGACGCGTCGGTATCGCCGCAAGTCAGCCTGCGCGAGGTCATCGAAGACGTGCGCGCGCTGGCGCAAGAGACTTTGCCCGACGGTATTGGACTGATCTTCCTCGGCGAAGCGGCCGCCCTGGACGAGACATCTTCTGCCCTCCTGGCCACCTATATCATTGCCCTTCTGGTCGTCTTCCTGGTGTTGTTGGCTCAATTCGAGAGCCTGACCAGCGCGATTGTGGTCATGCTCACTGTCCCGTTCGGCGTCTGTGCGGCGATCTACGCGATGCTTCTTACCGGAACCACCATCAACATCTACAGTCAGATTGGTGTACTCGTGCTCATCGGAGTCATGGCCAAGAACGGCATTCTTTTGGTCGAGTTCGCCAATCAACTGCGCGATGAAGGAAGCTCGGTAATCGAGGCCGCACTCGGGGCAGCACAGGCAAGGCTGCGCGCCATTTCCATGACACTAATTTGCACCGTGATGGCCGGCCTACCACTCATCCTTGGCAGTGGCGCAGGGGCCGAGGCGCGCGAGGCCATCGGTTGGGTCATCGTCGGCGGCCTCGGAATGGCGGCTGTTTTCACGCTTTTCTTGACACCGGCGGCCTATGCGTTGATCAGCGGGCTGACATCGTCACGCGCATCCAGCGCCCAGGCTTTGCAGAAGGAATTGAGCGCGCTGCCGAAAGCCAACTGAATGAAGCCGCGTCGTCGCTGCAAACGGCTTCTGGGTTACTGTGACCTTTCGCGAAATGCATTTGTCACTCAAGCCGAGCCGGCAACCGTCGAATTCCGGTGCCGCACCCGCTACGAGATGCAATCTCCACATGGACCGAGGCTCCATCCTGCATTATGCATCAAGAAAGGCACTCGGTGTCGTAGTCTAGAATGGCCTGCTGAATAAGGACATCGCATCAAGAGATGAGCGGACGGATACAAATAACAAGACGCAGCTTCGGGCTTGGGGCGATTGCTTTGGGCCTATCCGCCTGTGGCGGTTCAGGGCCCGGCGCGGTCACATCTACAAGTTCTAGTGGTCTTCCGGCCGATCTCCGGCCCGTATCAAACGTAGCTTACGATGCCTGGGTTGCTTCCTTCCGCGAGCGTGCAGCGACGAAAGGCATTTCGCAAAGCACTCTCGCCACGGCTTTCCGTGATACCGGTTATCTACCGGGGGTTGTTACGCGGGACCGGAATCAGACCGAGTTCAAACGCAGTCTAGAAGACTACCTAGCAATTGCAGCCTCGGAAGAGCGCGTGCAAAAGGGCCGGGCCGCCTTTTCTCGCCATCGCGGAACGCTAATGGCGATTGGAGATCGCTATGGTGTGGATGCCTACATCATTACCGCTATCTGGGGCTTGGAAAGCTTTTACGGCGAAAGACGGGGGCAGGTGCCGGTGATATCGGCCACTTCGACATTGGCATTTGATGGCCGACGCGGGCAGTTCTTCGAACAGCAGCTCATCGCTGCACTACGCATTCTTCAGAATGGCGATATTCCTGCCGGCCGCATGACCGGTAGCTGGGCGGGGGCCATGGG
>NZ_LAXJ01000003.1 GCF_001441615.1 Roseovarius atlanticus | reverse complement strand
CGCCCTACGGTCAACCCCAACGAGGGAGCCTCGCCACGCGGATCGGGATTGATACATTTGTATCTCCCCAAGGGGGCTGGCGCCATGCGCAAACACCTCGCATAATCGTCTCATTGACATGGCTTCTGTTCTTGGTATACCAAACACCAAGAAGCCATCGCAGAGGGGAGGCCGCGCATGTTGCTTGCAGAATACCAATCCAAGGAATTGCTGGCCCAGTACGGCGTCTCGGTGCCGCCCGGCAAGATGGCCCGGACTGCGGACGAGGCCGAGGCCGCCTGCGCCAATATCCCGGCGCGCAAGTTCGTCGTGAAGGCGCAGATCACGTCCGGTGCCCGCGGTCTGGCGGGCGGCATCAAGTTCGCTGCCACCGCCTCTGCCGTCAAGGACGAGGCGGCAAAGCTGCTGGGCAAGCAACTGGTCACCAACCAGACCGGAGCCATCGGCGAAACGGTCCACGCCGTCTATGTCGAGGCCGATGTCAAGCATGACGCCCAGTATTACGTTGCCTTCGCGCTGGATCCCGACACCGGCGCGCCGCTTCTGGTGGCGTCCCCGGATGGCGGCGTAGAGTTCGAACAGAAGGCGCAGATGAATGCCAGCGAAGTCGCCAAACACAGCCTGACCGGCAGCATTGATGCGGATCGCGCCGGTCTGACCGAGTTCCTCTCCGGCATCGGAATGGAGGACGAAAAGGCGGTCGAACAACTGCTATCGGCCAGCGAAGCGTTCATCGAGAACGACATGGCCCTGTTGGAGATCAACCCCTTCGTGCGCACGCCCGACGGCACATGGATGGCCATAGACGCCAAGGTCGCGCTGGATGCCAGCGCCGCCTTCCGGCATCCGGAATGGGACTCAATGGTCTCTGGCGAGGGCCTGCCCGCGGTGGAGACCACCGCCCAGAAGAGCAACATCAATTTCGTCAAGCTGACCGGCAACCTCGGGGTGGTGGTCAATGGCGCGGGGCTGGGGCTGGCCACCAACGACATGATCATGGACGCGGGCGGCAAGCCTGCCAACTTCATGGACATCCGCACGACAGCCACCAGTATGGACATCGCCCGCGGCGTCGAACTTTTGCTTCAGGAACCCTCGGTCACGGCCATCCTGCTGAACGTGCATGGGGGCGGCATGACCGTCTGCGACACCGTCGCAGAAGGCGTCAACTTCGCCTATTCGCGCAACAAGGGCAGCAAGCCCGTGATCGCACGGCTGGCGGGACAGAACGCGGAATGGGGCCAGCGCATACTGGTCGACCGCAAGGTCCCGGTCGAGATTTGCAGCACCATGTCCGAAGCCGTGAACCGCGCGGTCGAAATCGCATCCATGGGGGCACGCTGATGGCCATTCTCGTCGACGAAAACACGCGCCTTCTTGTGCAGGGCATGACGGGCCGCGCCGGGACCTTTTATACCGACCAGGCGATGCGCTATGGCACGAATTGCGTGGCCGGCGTGCGCCCGGGGCGTGGCGGCACGTCTCACCTGGGGTTGCCGGTGTTTCACAACTGCGCCGAGGCCGTGAAAGAGACCAAGGCCAATGCCAGCCTAGTCACCGTGCCCGCGCCCAAGGCCGCCGACGCCATGATCGAAGCGATTGAAGCCGAAATCGAGGTGGTCGTTTGCATCACCGAACGCGTACCGCAGCACGACATGCGCCGCGTGAAGGATGCACTGAAAAGCTCGAACACTGTCCTGATCGGTCCCAACAGCCAAGGCATTCTGACACCGGGCCAGTGCAAGATCGGCGTGATGCCGACCGTCGACGCCAAGCCCGGTCACATCGGTATCGCCTCGCGCTCGGCCTCGCTGACCTCCGAGGTGCTGGCCAGTTGCAGCGCCGCCAACCTGGGTCAGTCGACGACGGTTGGTGTGGGTGGCGACGTGTTGCACGGGATCGGGTTTGTCGGCTGCCTGGAACGGTTTCGGGACGACGACGATACCAAGGCCGTTGTCCTGATCGGTGAAATGGGTGGCCGCGAGGAAGAGCTAGCCGCCGAGTACCTTGCCTCGGTCGACTATGGCAAGCCGGTGGTGGGCCTTGTCGTGGGTCGCCACGCCCCCGTCGGCCGCCGGATGGGCCATGCCGGGACGCTTTCGGTGTTCGGCAACCTGTCGGCGGACGAGAAGACGTCGCTTTTGCGCGACGCGGGCGTCGTCATCGCCAAGGACGCAAGCGACGTGGTGCGCAGTGTAAACTCCTGCCTGTCATAGCCCCTGCGCGTCTCAGCGCAGCATCGAAAGACCGGCGGCACCATGCGAGACATGGTCATGACGGTCGAAGGCTGCGGGCTTTTGAAGCTCGGAAACCCAAACCCGTTGCGACCGATTTCAGCGCCGCGCAAGCCGGTGCTGAGTGCACCGGCTTGCAGCCTTAGGATTTGCCTAAGCAGACCTAAGGGACGTTTTTCTTTTCCCCTGGCGCGTAACGTGGCACTTCAATTCCAAGCCGGGACGCTTTTGGGTCTGGTGCTGAAAGGTCAGCGGGCTCGCGCCGTGGGCCAGACTGCATTCCATGAAGATTCCGATGAACGGCGTTTCGGAAAACGGCATTATGACGGGAGACGAGAGATGACCGAACACACCGACACATTGGTCGTCGGCGCAGGCCAGGCCGGCATCGCCATGAGCGAGCATCTCCGTCGACACGGCATCCCCCATATCGTTTTGGAAAAGAACCGCATCGCTGAGGCGTGGCGCACGCGGCGGTGGGACTCGCTGGTGGCGAACGGCCCGGCCTGGCACGACCGGTTCCCCAACTTGGAATTCACGGCCTCGCACCCCGAAGCCTTTCCGCCCAAGGAAGAGGTGGCCGAGTACATGACCGCCTATGCGCAGATGATCGAAGCGCCGATCCGCACCGGCGTCGCGGTGGAGCGACTGGAGCGCAACGACGGCGGCCCCGGATTCACCGTGACCACCTCGGACGGCGTGATCGAGGCTGGCTCGGTCGTGGCCGCCACCGGCGCGTTTCAGCACCCGGTTATCCCCGAGATCGTCCCGGGCAGCGCGGGCCTGACCCAATTGCATTCGGCCGATTACCGCAACCCCGAGGCCCTGCCCGAGGGAGCGGTGCTTGTGGTGGGCGCGGGCTCTTCCGGGGGGCAGATCGCCGACGAATTGCAACGCGCGGGCCGCAAGGTTTTCCTGTGCGTCGGGCCGCATGACCGTCCGCCGCGCATGTACCGGGGCCGGGACTATTGCTGGTGGCTGGGCGTGCTGGGCCTGTGGGATGTGCCGGCCAAGGCGCCGGGCACCGAGCATGTCACGATTTCGGTCAGCGGCGCCGAAGGCGGCAAAACGGTGGACTTCCGCAAGCTGGCCCGCGAGGGCATGACGCTTCTGGGCCGCGCCAACGACTACAAAGACGGCAAGCTGATCATCGGAGACGACCTGCAGGCCAACATGAAGGCGGGCGACGATTACTACATTGACTTGCTGGATCAGTGCGACGCCTATGCCGCGCGCCACGGCCTCGACCTTCCCGAGGAGCCGCAAGCTCGAGAGTTCCTGCCCGACCCCGACTGCCTGACCAACCCGGTCCGCACGCTGGACCTTGCAGCCGAAGGCATCGGCACGATCATCTGGGCCACCGGCTATCGCCAGGATTTCTCTTGGATGAAGGTCGACACGTTCGACGCCAAGGGCGCGCCAATTCACAATCGCGGCGTGTCGCAAGAGCCGGGCATCTATTTCCTTGGCCTGCCGTGGCAATCGCGGCGCGGCTCGACCTTTATCTGGGGGGTGTGGCACGATGCGGCGCATGTGGCCGACCAGATCGCTATTCAGCGCAATTACCGCGACTATCGCCCGATGCCCAGTGCCGCCGCAGCCGAGTGACCGGAGCCACAGCATGACCCTCGCCAAGCCCATCGCCAACCCGATCGACGCCCTGCGCGCCAATGTCTCGGCGCCGTTCGAACAGGCCCGCGCCATGCCGCCCGAGGTCTACAAGACCGATGCGTTCCTGCAGGCCGAGATCGAGCATATCTTCCGCAAGGAATGGTTCTGCGTCGGGCGGGCCGACGCCCTGACCAAGCCGGGCGACTACGTCACCTGCGAGCTGGCCGAGCAGCCAGTCATCGTCCTGCGCGACCGCGAGGGCGACCTGAAGGCCTTTTCGAATGTCTGCCGCCACCGCATGTCGACGCTCCTGCATGGCCGCGGGCACACCAAATCCATCGTCTGCCCCTACCACGCCTGGACCTACAATCTCGACGGCTCGCTGCGCGGCGCGCCCGCCATGTCCGGCAATTCCGGCTTCTGCAAATCCGATTACGCCCTGCCCGAAATCCGCTGCGAGGAATGGCTGGGCTGGGTCTTCATCACCCTGAACCCGGAGGCCGAACCCGTCGCATCGCGCCTGTCGGAACTGGAACGCATGATCGCCGGCTACGACATGACCAACTACACCGAGACCTTTTTCGAGGAACACGTCTGGGACACGAACTGGAAGGTGCTGGCCGAGAACTTCATGGAAAGCTATCACCTGCCGGTCTGCCACGCGGGCACCATCGGGGGCCTGTCGAAGCTGGAAGAGATGGTCTGCCCTCCGGGTCACGACGCCTTCAACTATCACACGATCCTCAAGGACGACTCCCTGCGCATCGCCATGGCGCACCCGAGCAACACGCGCCTGGCGAGCGAGGAGCGCCGCATGACCTATCTGATCGCGGTCTATCCCAGCCTGATGATCACCCTGACCCCGGGTTATTTCTGGTATCTCAGCCTGCATCCCCAAGGCCCGTCGCAGGTGCGCATCCGCTTTGGGGGCGGCATGTCGAACGATTACGCCGGCGACGCCGAGGCGGAACAGAACCTGGCCGATCTCAAGGCCCTGCTGGACGACGTCAATATCGAGGATCGCGGCTGTACCGAGAAGGTCTATCGCGGGCTTTGCGCCGACGGGGCCGAGCCGGGGCACCTGTCGCATCTCGAACGACCCAATTTCGATTTTGCGCAATACCTTATGAGCCGGATCGACCCAAGCTTCGAGCCGAAACTCTAGCGCCTCAGCCAGGCAAGCGCCTGACAACCCCGCGCGTTTCGGCTAAGGCCGATCTATCATTCGTAACGGAGCAGCCCGCATGGCCCACACCCGCATCCGCCCCTTCAACACGTCCGATACCTATCCCGAACAGAACCTCGACAACGACCTATGCCAGGCCGTGGTGACCGAGGGCTCGGGCAAGATCGTCTGGCTGCGCGGCCAATGCCCGCAGAACCTGGATGATGCCAAGAATATCGACAGCCACGACCCCGTGGAACAGACCCACAAGGTGATGCAGAACATCCGCCAGCTGATCGAGGAGGCGGGAGGCGACATGAGCCATCTGGTTAAAGTCGTCGTCTACATCACCGATGTCCGCCACCGCGAGGCGGTCTACCGGACGATGGGCGAATACATCAAGGGCGTGCACCCGGTGTCGACCGGCTTGGTGGTGCAGGCGCTGGCGCGGCCCGAATGGCTGGTCGAGATCGACGGCACGGCGGTCATCCCGGCATGACATTTTCCCTCGTTGCCCGCTGCGCCGACACCGGCATGTTCGGTATCGCCATCTCGTCCTCGTCGCCCGCCGTCGCGGCGCGCTGCTCCTATGCGCGCGCCGGTGTCGGCGCCGTCGCGTCGCAAAACGTGACCGACCCGACGCTTGGACCCCTGACGCTCGACCTGATGGGAAGCGGGTTGTCCGCGCCCGACGCCATCGCAGAGGTGCAAAAGCGCGGCGCCTTCATCGAGTACCGGCAGGTCCTGGCCGTCGATGCCGAGGGCCGCACCGCGATCCATTCCGGCCCCAACTCTCTGGGCATCTGGACCCAGGCCGAAGGGCCCGACGTGGCCTCGGGCGGCAATCTTCTGGCCAACGAAGGCGTCCCCGCGGCAATCGTGGCGGGTTTTACAGAGGCCGAAGGCCATATCGGCGACCGCCTGCTGGCGGCCATGCGAGCGGGTCTTGCGGCAGGGGGCGAGGCCGGACCGGTGCACTCGGCAGGCTTGAAAATCGTCGACCGCGTCGCGTGGCCCGTGGCCGATCTGCGCTGCGACTGGACAGAGGACTGCCCCATCGAGACCGTCGCCGACGCGTGGAAGGTCTACAAGCCGCAGATCGACGCCTACGTGCAACGCGCCGTCGATCCGCGCGAGGCGCCGTCCTACGGCGTGCCCGGCGACGACTGAGGCACTGGACGACGACCCGCGAAAACGCCACCATGGCCGGACCCAGCAAGAGCCCGCCCATGCCCCTCAGGTTCACCCTGCGCCAGTTGGAATATTTCATTGCCGCCGGCGAAAGCGGCAGCATCGCCGCGGCCAGTCAAAAGCTCAATGTCTCGTCGCCTTCGATCTCGGCCGCGATCTCGCAGCTGGAGGCGGAACTCGGCGTCGCGCTGTTCGTCCGGCAACACGCGCACGGGCTGCGCCTGACCGAAGCAGGCCGGGCACTTTCTTTGCAGGCGCAATCGGTCTTGAGCGAGGCGACGGAACTGGTCCGCCTCGCCGGTGCGGTCTCGGGCACCGTTCAGGGGCCGCTGCGTGTCGGTTGCCTCGTGACCTTCGCCCAGATCGTCCTGCCCAGTCTGCGCCGCAGTTTTGAGGCGCGTTTTCCCGAGGTACGGATGAGCCAAGTCGAACTTACACAAAGCGACATTTTCGCGGGCTTGCGCCGGGGCGAGATCGACCTTGCGCTGAGCTATGACATGACCCTGCCCGCCGACATGGAATTCCATCCCATACGTGAACTCGCGCCCTTCGTGCTTCTGTCCCCCGACCATCCGCTCGCCGGGCGCGACAGCCTGACCGTGCGGGACCTCGCGCCGCACCCGATGGTCCTGCTGGACCTGCCGATGAGCGCGGATTACTTTCTGTCCTTCTTCACGCGCGCGGACCTGCGCCCGACGATCAGCGAACGCACCCGCGACATGGCGGTGATGCGCAGCCTCGTGGCCAACGGCTTTGGCTATTCCATCGCCAATTTCCGCCCGCGCAGCACCAGCGCGCCCGATGGCAAACCGCTCAGCTTCGTGCCACTTGCGGGTGATGTCGCTCCGATGGCGATGGGTATGCTGAGCCTGCCCGGCGCTTTGAACAGCCGGACCAACTCTGCATTCTTGGAACATGCGCGCCACGAGTTGCATGACGAGGCGTTGAGATGACCGATAAGTCGCCGCGGTTCCGCCGCCTGATCGGATCCGAGATCGTCAGCCATCCGGGCAATCTCGCGCCGAGGGACGTCATGTTTGATCACTGGCGCGTCTTCGTAAATTCAAGTGCGTCGCCCGTGGGGCCGCTGTCACAGCCCCGCCAAGCTCTTGATCTCGGCCACCACCTCGTCGACCCCGTCGCCTTTCCTGAGTGACGTGAAAAGAAAAGGTCGCTCCTGCCGCACCCGCGTGGCGTCGTCACGCATCACGTCAAGCGACGCACCGACATGCGGCGCGAGGTCCGTCTTGTTGATCACAAGGATATCCGACCGGGTGATCGCCGGCCCGCCTTTGCGCGGGATTTCCTCGCCCGCGGCGGTGTCGATCACATAGATCGTCAGGTCGGCCAGTTCGGGGCTGAACGTGGCAGACAGATTGTCGCCACCGGATTCGATCAGCACCAGTTCCACATCCGGGTGCCGCTCTCGCATCTCGGCCACGGCGGCCAGGTTGATGGACGCATCCTCGCGGATCGCGGTGTGCGGGCAGCCGCCCGTCTCGACCCCGATGATCCGGTCCGAAGGCAGGATCTGCATCCGCATCAGCGCCTCGGCATCCTCCTGCGTGTAGATGTCGTTGGTGATCACCCCGATAGAATACTCGTCTTTCAGGCGCTCCGACAGGCGGGCGGTCAGGGTCGTTTTTCCTGCGCCGACCGGGCCGCCGATACCGATGCGCAAGGGGCCGTTCATCCGTGTCATGACTGAAAAAGCCTTGGTTCGAGGGTTTCGTGCCGCATCGACGCGATGTCGGACAGAAACGCGTTGCTGAAAATGTCGTCACGGGTCGCGCCACGCGTCTCGGCCTCGAGGCTCATGATATCGTCCTGAAGGGCCGCCAAAACCTGCTGCCCTTCGGTTTGTCCCAATGGCATCAGGCGCAGCGCGGCGGAGACGAGGTTCGACGCGAACGCCTGCACGTAAAGCAGCACAGCCGCGTCAGGTTCCAGCGCCCTGATCCGCACCGCCCGCCCCACCGCCACGGGCAGCACCAGCTTGGGCAGATCCAGCTCCCAGACGGCGTTTGTCGTTCGCACAAACGCCGCGCCCTGCCGCACCGTCTCTGCCAGCCGCTCTGACGATGGCGCAAAGGCGCGAGCCTCTGCATCGAGATCATGTACGTCACCCGCCCCCGCCGCCAGTCTCAACCAGATCGCATCGGACCGGCCTGAGCCTTCGCGCAGACAGGTGCGAAGCCAGGCTTCCAGCCCCGCCGCGTCGGCAATCCGCCCCTCCGCAATCGCCTGCTCCACACCGTGCGACCATGCGAAGGCGCCGATGGGATAAGAAGGCGACAGCCACTGCGTCAGGGTCAGCAACCGTGCGTCAGTGGGCATGATGCGCCGAGGCCCCGTGTTCGTGACTGTGCGTACGACCGTGCCCATATGCGCCACCTTCTGGCCGGAACGCCTCGGTCACCTTGATCGTGGTCGCCCCCAGATGCGCCAGCATATGCGCGATCACCGGATCGTCCCGGATCAGCAGGCGCTCCGCCTCGATCTGGCAGGGCGTGTGCCGGTTGCCAATATGCCAGGCCAGTCGGGCGAGATCAGGACCGGTCACCGCCAACAGCGCCTCGGGCGCCGCAACAATACGAACCAGCAGCCCCTCCATCGTTTCCAGCGCGTCGCCGTCGTTCAACGATACCGTCTGCTCGAAATCCGCAATGATCGACCAGCCCTCCTCGACGGTCAGCTTGCGGCGGCGAAAAAAGCGGTCTTCGTAGGTCAGCGGGCAGCGTGCGGCCACGCCGCGCCACGTTCCGGCAGGTTTGATTTTCTGGGCTACGGGAAGTTTTGTCATGGCTCTCAATACAGAAAATAGCGCTGCGCCATTGGCAGTTCGCTGGCCGGCTCACAGGTCAGCAGCTCGCCATTGGCACGCACTTCATAGGTTTCGGGGTTCACGTCGATCTCGGGGCAGGCATCGTTCAGCTTGAGGTCCGCCTTGCCGATGCCACGGGTGTTCTGCACCGGCAGGGTCTGCTTGGCGATCCCGAGCGTGTCGCCGATGCCGTCGTCATGCGCCGCCGCCGACACGAAGGTGACCGAAGACGCCTCGACGGCACGGCCATAAGCGCCGAACATGGGTCGCGAGTAAACCGGCTGCGGCGTCGGGATCGAGGCATTGGGGTCGCCCATCTGCGCACAGGCGATCGACCCGCCGATCAGCACCATCTCGGGCTTCACTCCGAAAAAAGCCGGTTTCCAAAGCACGAGATCGGCGCGCTTGCCTTCCTCGATGGACCCGATGTGATCGGAAATGCCATGCGCGATGGCCGGGTTGATCGTGTACTTGGCGACATAGCGGCGGGCCCGAAGGTTGTCGTTGTCGCCGGTCTCGTCTTCCAGCCTTCCACGCTGTTTCTTCATCTTGTCGGCGGTCTGCCACGTGCGGATGATCACCTCTCCCACCCGGCCCATCGCCTGGCTATCCGAGGCGATGATGCTGAACGCCCCCATGTCGTGCAGGATGTCCTCGGCGGCGATGGTTTCGCGGCGGATCCGGCTTTCGGCAAAGGCGATGTCCTCGGGGATCGATTTGTCGAGGTGATGGCACACCATCAGCATGTCCAGGTGTTCTTCCAGCGTGTTGACCGTGAACGGCCGCGTCGGGTTGGTCGAAGACGGCAGCACGTTGGACTGCCCGCAGATCTTGATGATATCCGGCGCATGACCCCCTCCCGCACCCTCGGTATGGAAGGCATGGATCGTTCGGCCCTTCATCGCCGCGACCGTGTTCTCGACGAACCCGCTTTCATTCAGTGTGTCGGTGTGGATCATCACCTGCACGTCCATCGCATCGGCTACCGACAGGCAACAGTCGATGGCCGCCGGGGTCGTGCCCCAGTCCTCGTGCAGCTTCAGCGCGCAGGCCCCGGCCATGACCTGTTCCTCCAGCGCGGCGGGCAGCGAGGCGTTGCCCTTGCCGGCAAAGGCAAGGTTCATCGGGAACGCATCGGCGGACTGCAACATCCGCCCTAGGTGCCAGGGTCCCGGCGTGCAGGTGGTGGCCAGCGTGCCGTGCGCGGGCCCGGTCCCGCCGCCCAGCATCGTCGTCAGGCCCGAATGCAGCGCGTCTTCGATCTGTTGCGGACAGATGAAATGGATGTGGCTGTCAAAGCCGCCGGCGGTCAGGATGCGCCCCTCGCCCGCGATGATCTCGGTTCCCGGGCCGATCACGATATCCACGCCGGGCTGGGTGTCGGGGTTGCCCGCCTTGCCGATCTTGTGGATCGCACCGTCCTTGAGGCCCACATCCGCCTTGTAGATGCCGGTATAATCCAGGATCAGCGCGTTGGTGATGACCGTATCCACCGCCCCCTCGGCCCGCGTCACCTGGCTTTGTCCCATCCCGTCGCGGATCACCTTGCCGCCGCCGAATTTGACCTCTTCACCGTAAAGCGCCGCGTTCCCGCCGGTCCCGCCCGTCGCGGCGGCCCCGGCGTTCAGTGCGGTCAGGTCGCGCTCCACCTCAATGATCAGTTCGGTATCGGCCAGGCGAACCTTATCACCCGTTGTGGGGCCGAACATGGCGGCGTATTCGGAACGAGAAATCGTGGCGGGCATCGGCTTACCTCTTCTTGTATCCACGCTGGGCCAGGCGGCGGGCGTTGGCGCGGGTCTTTTGCCGGACCGGTTTCATGGCCGCGGCGACGACCTGATCCGCCCGGCGGCCACGCATCGTGGCAGCCCCTGCGTTGGTCGCGGCCCGCGTCAGGGCAAAGACCTTTTCGCTGACCATGCGGCTGTTTTCGGACGGGGTGACCGACCAGACACCGGCGAGGCCCCACACGCGCATGGCGATGACCGCCTGCGCCTCGGCCACTATCATCGCGGCCTGAAACGCATTCGACCACAGGTCAATCGGGGTGAATGTACGCGCCATCACAACTCGCCCATGATCTGCTGGTTGAAACCAAAGACGCGCCGGCCCCCGCCGATCGGGACCAGTTGGACCTCGCGGCGCTGACCGGGCTCGAACCGCACGGCTGTGCCGGCGGCGATGTCCAGCCGATGACCGCGTGCGGCGTCGCGGTCAAAGTTCAGCGCGGGGTTCGTCTCGGCGAAGTGATAATGGCTGCCCACCTGAATGGGTCGATCGCCGGTGTTTGCGACCTCCAGCGTGATCGCCTGGCGGTCGGAATTGAGTTCCAGCGTGCCCTCGGCGGGAAAGATTTCTCCGGGGATCATGGTCTTATCCCGCCATGACCAGCGCAGAGCCGCCGATCGCGACAGCGGCTCCGGCTCCGCGCGCCACCAGCGCGCCGCCGAACCGGCCCAGCGCCCAGCCCGCGGCGGCCCCCAGCGCATGAAGCGCCGCCGTTGCGGTGACAAATCCGGCAAGATAGCTGAGCGCCGCCGCACCGCCTATTTCGGCCCCGTGAGCATGGCCGTGGAATAGTCCCATCGCAGCCGTGATCGCAACTGCTGCGGACAGCGGCAACCGAACCGCCGTGGCGACCAGCACACCCAACACAAGGACAGAAACCAGAATCATCGGCTCGACCATCGGCAGCGGCAGACCGCCCAGCGATACCACAAACCCCAGCGCCATCGCGCCCACAAAGCCCAATGGCAAGGCCACGAACGCCCGCCCGCCAAGACTTGCGGCCCACAGGCCCACCGCCACCATTGCCAGGATATGGTCCGCCCCGAAGACCGGATGCGACAACCCCGCGGCAAAGGAGCCGTGCGCGCCCGGATCAAGATGGGCAAAGGCAGGCCCGGCGGCCACCAATGCGGGAAAGAGTGTCAAAACAAGGCGTCGCATGGGTCAGGTCTCCTGTCGGGTCAGCGAATGGGGTTGTGTACGGTGACAAGCTTGGTGCCGTCGGGAAAGGTGGCCTCGACCTGCACTTCGTGGATCATTTCGGGGACACCCTCCATGCAGTCGCCCCGGGTGATGACCCCGGCTCCGGCCTCCATCATGTCGGCGACCGAGCGTCCGTCGCGGGCGCCCTCGACCACGGCGTCGGTGATCAGCGCGATTGCCTCGGGGTAGTTCAGCTTGACCCCCCGGGCCAGCCGCTTGCGGGCGACCTCGGCGGCCATGGCCACCATCAGCTTGTCTTTCTCTCTGGGCGTCAGTTGCATCTTGGGTCAAAGCCTCCAGGATCTTGGCAGGGCCGCATTCGACAGGGTTTCAAGCACCGGACACAGCGTTCGGCGCAGCTCGAAGCCGTCGCGCGCCAGCACCCGCATCACCAGTACATCCGGCCACATGAGGCTTGCGCCCCCGGTCGCCGGCAGCAGCGCCCGCACCTTGGGCAAAAGGCTTTTCGCCCGGCGTCCCACATAGAGCGCGCTTGCCATCGCGGTCATCCCCGCCGCCACGGCCACCTGTGCCAGCCGCACGGGAATGTCGCCAGTCAGCGCCACCCGATCCGCGTAAATTGGACGATTGCCACGGCGCACGATGACCCGGTCAAAGAAATCGGCGTGCGCGACCGTCTCGCCCATGGCAAGGCGACCAAACACGACCGGCTCGGCCATGATGAACTCTGCCGTATCGTGAATCTCGACCTCCAGCCGCCTGTCCAGCGCGGCGCCGTCGAACACCAATAGCTCCTGCGGCAGCCAGCACAGCGTCGCCCCCGCCCCGACATGCAGCCGCGACCGCACCCTCGCCGCGCCCGAATTGCTGCGATATGCCCGCTCGGCCGCCTGAGTCGTGACGACAAGACGGCTGTCTTTCCCCGCCGTCGCCTCTATGTCGAACCGATCGCCCCCGGTCAGACCGCCCGAGGTGTTCACCACGACCGCCTCGACCGCATTGGTCCGGCGCGTGAACAGCGCCCGGGCGCAGCCCGCACTGTGCAGCCCCTCCAGAACACTTTGCCCGTCGCGCAGCTTGGACGAAACGCGCAAATGCCCCGTAGCCCTTGGCAGGGCCGTGGCGTCGGAATGAGCCGTGATGTCCGGGGCAAGAAGCATGGCAGCCTTCTTTGGTCGCAACGTGCAAAGCCAGCATCAAGCGGTGCACCTATTCCACCTTCCGCAGCGACGGCACACGGCGCCCCAGCCGCGACGATTAACAAAGTTGCAGGCCTTGGAGGTTATGCCTGGTTTTTGGGCGCAACCGGTACAACCGGAACACAGCCGGCCAAAAAGGGAGCATCCGGTCGATTACAGGAGTTGTTCGCCCGAATTTTCGGCGCGATGATCAAGACATGTGCGGTTTTAGAACTTTTTTCGTACTTTGCTGCCTCTGGATCGGCACCGCGCCGTCCGCCTTGCCCTTGTCCGAAGTTTTTGCCGCCTGCACAGGCCGTTTTTCCGCAGAACTGGAACATGCCTGGCTGGTCCAAGATCCCAAGGCTGACCTTCTGGAAACCAGTCGGGCACGCTTCGAGCAGATGCTCGCGGCCGTAGCCTCGGCCAATCAGCGCAGCCAATTGTTGGCGCATCGCATCAGCGCCAAGCGCGTCCACGCGCAAATTCTCAGCGCCGCCCACTTCTCCCGCGATCCGGACCAGGCACGCTGGGCACGGCGACGAGCCGATGCGGAAATCGGCTTCTGCCGGAGTTTTCTTCTGGAAAGCTGATGGCAACTCAACACCGCGCCGTCGAAAAAACAGGCGGTCGCACCAAAAACCGCTGAATAAATAGACCGCTGCGGCAGTAAAGGCGTCCCTGACCGCCGGAATCGTCGCCGCAGCGCAGAATCTTGTGGAACCAATATGTCCGACGGGCGGCTTCCGCCCGCTCGAACGTGCGATGGTGCCTGTCTTGCAATCCAGAAGCACCACCGCACTCCGCAATCGATTTGCGTGGGGGACATATGGGACATCCGATTTCGGCTCACAAGAACCCTGCGCGTTACGCAAAGGGAATTTGACATGATCAAGAAACTTCTGAGCACAGCAGCGGTCCTGACGGCCCTGTCGGCTCCGGCCTTCGCACAGGACTGCCCGATCAAGGTGGGCGTGCTGCACTCGCTGTCGGGCACGATGGCGATCTCGGAGACGACTCTAAAGGACACGATGGAAATGCTGATCGAACAGCAGAACGAGAAAGGCGGCGTTCTGGGCTGCGAGCTGGAAGCCGTGGTCGTCGACCCGGCCTCCGACTGGCCGCTTTTCGCCGAGAAGGCGCGCGAGTTGCTGACCGTGCACGAAGTCGACGTGATCTTCGGCAACTGGACATCGGTCAGCCGCAAATCCGTGCTGCCGGTGATCGAGGAACTGAACGGCCTTCTGTTCTATCCGGTTCAATACGAGGGCGAGGAAAGCTCCAAGAACGTGTTCTACACCGGCGCGGCGCCGAACCAGCAGGCGATCCCGGCCACGGATTACTTCCTTGAGGAACTCGGCGTCGAAAGCTTCGCGCTCTTGGGCACCGACTATGTCTATCCCCGCACCACGAACAACATCCTTGAGTCCTACCTGAAATCCAAGGGCATCGCCGACGAGGACATCTTCGTCAACTACACGCCCTTCGGCCATTCCGACTGGTCCAAGATCGTGTCGGACGTGGTGGCGCTGGGTGCCGGCGGCAAACAGGTCGGCGTGATCTCCACGATCAACGGCGACGCCAACGTGGGCTTTTACAAGGAGCTCGCCGCACAGGGCGTCTCGGCCGATGACATCCCAGTTGTCGCCTTCTCGGTGGGCGAGGAAGAGCTGTCGGGCCTCGACACCTCGAACCTTGTCGGTCACCTGGCCGCGTGGAACTACTTCCAGTCGGCCGACACCGACGCCAATGCCGAGTGGATCGAGGCATGGAAGGCCCGAATGGGTGACGACCGCGTGACCAACGACCCGATGGAGGCGCATTATATCGGCTTCAACATGTGGGTGAACGCCGTTGAAGAAGCCGGCACAACCGAGGTCGACGCCGTGCGCGAGGCGATGTACGGGCAGGAATTTCCGAACCTGACCGGCGGCACCGCCGTCATGCTGCCCAACCACCACCTGGCCAAGCCGGTCCTCATTGGCGAGATCCAGGCCGACGGACAGTTCGACATCATCAGCCAGACCGAGGAAGTCCCGGGCGACGCCTGGACAGACTACCTGCCGGAATCGGCCGTGCTGAAGTCCGATTGGCAGGAGCTTCAGTGCGGTATGTACAACACCGAGACCGAGACCTGCGTGCAGATCAAGTCGAACTACTGATCTCCTGAGACCCGAAGGGCGGCCCCGCGCTGCCCTTCACCCCCTTCTGTTTCCCCTACGGAGGCCCGTGCATGGCACGCCTGTTGCTGATCCTCACGCTCCTGATTGCATCCCTGCCCGCCGCGGCACAGCAGGCCGATGCGCCGATCCAGCAGCTTTTGCAGGAGCACGCCGGGCAGTTGGCAAAGCCATCGCGCACCAAGGTCGCCCCCACCATCGACGCCATCGCCGGAAGCGGTCTGCCCGAGGCGCAAACCGTCCTGCGCAAATGGCAGGACAAGGAGCTGTGGCAAAACACCGAGACCGGCCTGTTCATCTGGGCCGAAGAGATCGACCGCGACACGATCCGCGGCTTCGATTTTGCCGGAGACACGGCGCTCGGCGAATTGCCCGACGACGCCTTTGAGCAGTCAAAGCCCAATTCCGGGGTGCGCAAAATGATCGGTGCTGCGCTGGTGAAATTCCAGCTGACCGCCGAAGACGTCGCCACCCGCCGCACTGCCATCGACAATATCGAGCGTGACGCCGAAGCCTCGCACCTCGCCCCCCTGCGCGAGGCGATCGAGACTGAGACAAGCCCGACACTGAAAGCCCGCGCCGAACGTCTCGAGCGTTTGCTGACCATCCGGTTCGGTGAAACCGAGGAAGAACGCATCGCCGCCATCGAGGGCTTTCAGGGCGATCTTGGCGTCGACCTGCGTGGCGCGCTGAACCCGCTGGTCACCACCCGTCTGGAAGCCGCGGAAGTCACCCCCGACGGCCCCGAAGTCGCTCGTGTCCTGAAGCCGGGGTCAGAAGCTCTGCCGCGCGAAGATGCCTATGACCTTCTGGTCTCGGAAGGCATCGCAAAGCCCCGCATCAGCCGCGCCGACAAGGCCGCGGCACTCGTGGCCAATATCGACGGAGAGGCCGTGGCGGGCATCCAGGTTGCCACGCTCGACACCGAAGACGCCCGCGACATGGCCTATGCCAAGCTTGCCGAGCAGGGGACTGTGGACCCTGTCGCCACCGAGCCCGAGATCGACGAGACGCTTGGCGAATACGCGTTCTACGAGGTCTTCACCGGCGCGCCGCCCGCTGTCGCGCTGGCCGCGATGGATGCACTCAACGGCATCGAGACCCGTGTCGCAGTCAACCAGGCCGCCGATCTTGCGCTCGACGCCATCTCGCTCGGGTCAATCTATTTCCTCGCCGCCATCGGCCTTGCCATCACCTTCGGCGTGATGGGCGTTATCAACATGGCCCATGGCGAGTTCATCATGATGGGCGCCTATACAGGCTTTG
Source organism: Roseovarius atlanticus (assembly GCF_001441615.1). Lineage (GTDB taxonomy): Bacteria > Pseudomonadota > Alphaproteobacteria > Rhodobacterales > Rhodobacteraceae > Roseovarius > Roseovarius atlanticus. The sequence goes on along the minus strand of NZ_LAXJ01000003.1, from coordinate 494,315 downwards.
TCGTGCAGCAGATAATCCCCGACCAGACGCTGTCGGTGATCCTCGCCATCCCGCTGGCCTTTGCCGTGACTTTCGCGGCGGGCGTGGCGATGGAACGGCTGGTGATCCGCTGGCTTTATCACCGCCCGCTGGAAACCCTGCTGGCCACCTTCGGCATCTCGATCGCGCTGCAACAGATCGCCAAGAACATCTTCGGCACGCAGGCCCGTCCGCTGACCGCGCCCGGCTGGCTCGACGGGTCGCTGGTGTTCAACGACATCGTCTCGATCAGCTATATTCGCATCGCGATCTTCGTGCTGGCGCTCCTGTTCCTCGCCCTGTTCCTGTTGGTGATGAACCGCACACGGCTGGGGTTGGAGGTTCGGGCGGTCACGCAAAACCCGCGCATGGCGGCCTCGATGGGGATCAACCCCGACCGGATCAACATGCTGACCTTCGGCTTCGGCTCGGGCATCGCGGGCATCGCGGGCGTGGCCATCGGCCTTTACGCCAAGGTCACGTCCGAGATGGGTGCCGACTACATCGTGCAAAGCTTCATGACCGTGGTGGTGGGCGGCGTCGGCAACATCTGGGGCACGCTTCTAGGCGCCACGCTCGTCGGCTCGCTGCAGAAAGGCATCGAATGGCTGAACCCGTCGAACACGCTGGCGGCGCAGACCTACATGATCCTGTTCATCATCCTCTTCATCCAGTTCCGGCCGCGCGGCATCATCGCGCTCAAGGGCCGGGCGGCGGAGGCGTGATATGACCGACAGCACCCTCTCCGGCGCCAGCCCGCGCCAGCCTTTGGTCCTGCGCTTTCCGGCGATCCTGATCTTCATGGCCTGCCTTGCGCTCTTCACGGTCGGCGTCACCATCCTGTCCGAAGGCTTCGGCATCGGCTTGATTTCCACCAGCTTCGTCAAGACGCTGGGCAAGACACTTTGCCTCTGCCTCGTGGCGCTGGCGATGGACCTTGTCTGGGGCTATTGCGGAATCCTGTCGCTGGGGCATATGGCGTTTTTCGGGCTGGGTGGCTACGCCATCGGCATGTGGCTGATGTACGAGCGCACCCGCCTGATCGTGGTCGAAAGCATGTCCGCGCAAGCACTGCCGCCCACGCCCGAACAGATCTCGGACGGTATCGCCAGCCAGATTTTCGGTGTCGTCGGCGCGTCCGAGTTTCCGCCGATTTGGGCGGTCGCCCATTCGCTGCCCCTGCAACTGGCCGCCGTGGTACTGGTGCCTGGCCTCTTGGCGCTGGTCTTCGGTTGGTTCGCCTTCCGCAGCCGGGTGACGGGCGTGTACCTGTCGATCCTGACGCAGGCGATGACCCTCGCGCTTGCCCTCTACCTGTTTCAGAACGACAGCGGGTTACGCGGCAACAACGGCCTCTCGGGCCTGCAAAACCTTCCGGGCCTTGGCAATGTCCCGCAATCCGTCGTCTCGGTCTGGTTCCTCTGGGCCTCGGCGCTCGCGCTCGCCTTGGGGTTCTGGCTGGCCACCTGGGTCGTCTCGGGCAAGTTCGGCTCGGTCCTGCGCGGCATAAGGGATGACGAGGCGCGTGTGCGGTTCCTCGGCTACCCGGTCGAGTCCTATAAGCTCTTTGTCTTCACGCTATCGGCAGTGATCGCGGGCATCGCCGGCGCGCTCTATTACCCGCAGGCCGGCATCATCAACCCCGCCGAACTGGCGCCCATCGCCTCGATCTACCTCGCCGTCTGGGTCGCCATCGGCGGGCGCGGGCGGCTTTACGGGGCGGTCATCGGGGCTGCCTTCGTGTCGCTTCTGTCGACATGGTTCACCGGCGGACAGGCCCCCGACATCGTGCTGGGCAACTGGCGCATCCAGTGGGTTGACTGGTGGACGGTTCTGCTGGGCGTGTCCTTCGTTGCGGTCACGCTCTTTGCGCCCAAGGGCATCGGCGGACTGTTCGATCTGCTGGCGGATCGCCTGACGCCCAACCGCCACGGCGCGGACCTGGGTCCTGACCAGGGCGCGCTACGCGAGAAGGAGGCCAGCGAATGAGCCAGCTTCTGGAGGTATCCGGCGTCTCGGTCAGCTTCGACGGCTTCAAGGCATTGAACAACCTGTCCTTCTCGATCCGCAACAGGGAGTTGCGCGCCGTCATCGGCCCAAACGGCGCCGGCAAGACCACCTTCATGGACGTGGTGACCGGCAAGACCAAGCCCGACGAGGGCCGCGTGCTCTGGGGCGAACCGCCCATCTCCCTGCTGGGCAAATCCGAAAGCACCATCGCCATGGCGGGTGTCGGCCGCAAGTTTCAGCGGCCCACCGTATTCGAGGATCAGACGGTCGAGGCCAACCTGATGATGGCCCTGCGCAAACCCCGCTCGCCTTTCGCCGTGCTGTTCTTCAAGCCCAGCGCCGAAGACCGCGACCGCGTGGCCGAAATGGCCGAGACCATCGGTTTGGCGCAGGCGCTGACGCGCAAATCGGGCGAGCTGTCGCACGGGCAGAAACAATGGCTGGAAATCGGGATGTTGCTGGCGCAGGATCCACAGCTTTTGCTGGTGGACGAACCGGCGGCGGGCATGACCACAGCCGAGCGGGAAAAGACGACCGACCTTCTGCGCGAGGCCGCAAAAACGCGCGCCGTGGTAGTTGTCGAGCATGACATGGAATTCGTCCGCCGCCTCGGCTGCAAGGTCACTGTCCTGCACGAAGGCTCGGTGCTGGCCGAAGGCTCGATCGACCATGTCACCAAGAATGAAAACGTGATCGAGGTGTATCTTGGCCGATGACATCCTGAACGTCGAGGGCCTGACCCTGCATTACGGCGGCAGCCAGATCCTGAACGGCATCGACATGGGGGCGCGCCTGGGCGAGGTCACCTGCATCATGGGCACCAACGGCGTCGGCAAGACCTCCTTGCTGAAGGCCCTGTCCGGCACGCATCCCCGCTCCGGCGGCACGTACATGCTGGCGGGGGAAACCATCGGCAAGCTGGGCGCCTATGACATGGCACGGCGCGGCGTCGGATACGTGCCCCAAGGGCGCGACATCTTTCCGTTCCTGACGGTCGAGGAAAACTTGGAAACCGGTTTCGCCTGCCTGCCGCGCAGTGAACGCCACCTGCCCGACGACATTTTCGACCTTTTTCCCATCCTCAAGGAATTCATGCCACGGCGCGGCGGCGACCTGTCGGGCGGTCAGCAACAACAGCTTGCCATCGCCCGCGCGCTGATCACCAAACCCAAGGTCCTGCTGCTGGACGAGCCGACAGAGGGCATCCAGCCCAACGTGATCCAGCAGATCGGCGAAGCGATCCGCCTGCTGCGCTCCAAGGGCGATATCGCGATCATCCTGGTCGAGCAGTATTTCAGCTTTGCCTTCGACCTGGGCGATCGTTTCTATGTGATCGAACGCGGCGCGGTGAAACTGAACGGCGACAAGGACAGCCTGACCAGCGACCAACTGGCCGAAAGCACCGCGATTTGACCCGCTTGGCGGATGCGCGCCATTGGGCCTAGAATACGCCATGCAACACTATGATCCCGGCCAGCCCGACGGCACGAATGCCAGCCTGACCCTCGCCATTTCCCCCGATGGCACGCCAGAGCCGGGCCGCACCTACCCGGTCGAGGCCCGCTGCGGCATAGCGGTCCGCGTGGCGAAGGGCCAGACCCTCACCGTCATCAATCCCAGCGGCCATCAGGTTTGCGACTTCTGGGCCTTCGCGACTGAAAACATGCATGAGCATTTGTCCATGGCACACCTGCACACGACGCTCGGTACGATCTTTCCAAAGGTCGGCGACCCGCTGGTCAGCACCCTGCGCCGCACGCTTCTGACGATCACCGAAGACACCTCGCCCGGCGTGCACGACACGGTCATCGCCTCTTGCGATCACGCCCGCTATCGCCAACTTGGCTGCACCGCCTACCACGACAACTGTGCCGACAATCTGCGCATGGCGCTGATCGCCATTGGCCTTCGTGCGCCGATGATCCCCGCACCTTTCAATCTGTGGATGAACGTGCCCGTGGCCCCGGACGGCGTAACCCGCTTCGCCCCGCCCGTCGCCGCCCCCGGCGATCGCATGTCGTTCCGCGCCAACGTCGACGTCATCGTCGTCATGTCCGCCTGCCCGCAGGATCTGACCCCTGTCAATGGCGAGGGCGTCGCGCCCGGCCCGCTCGCGTTCGCGATTACCGCAGGTTGATCCTCTGAGGCGCGGATGGCACGAAAAGAAGCAGGTTTCAGGTCTGCGCGACCTGCCGACCGGACTGTGTAAAATTTCCGTTCATCATCGAAACTGGGTAACCTTTTTCGGTAACGGCACGCGTGCGATTCCTGCGTGTGGTTCCCATAAAAATACAGCTTGAAACCAGCGGGGAGACAACCGAGATGAGTTGCGATAAAAACAAGAAAAAACAATTCCTTAGACGTGATGTTCTGCGGCTTGGCGGGGGTGTCGCCCTCAGCGCGCCTTTCGTCAGCCGGGCCTGGGCGCAGACCACCGAAATCAACATGTTGGCTTGGTATGGACACGGCGAACCCGACATCGTCGGCGCCTTTGAAGAGGCCAACAACGTCAAGTTCGTGCCCAAATACTATGCAGGCGGTGACAATATGTTAGCACTCATCGCGCAATCGCCTCCGGGCACTTACGACCTTATCCTGTCGGACGCCGAGTTCGTGCAGCAGCTCAACGCGCTGGGATACATCGAAGAGTTGAATGCCGCCGACTATCCGTTCGACGACATGCTGCACCCGGACTTCGAGAAGTTCCCCGGCCACTGGGCCGACGACAAGCTTTTCTCGATGATGGTCCGCGGCGGGCACCTCGGCGTCAGCTACAACACCAATTCGGTCAGCGCCGAGGAGGCCGCCAGCTATGACGCCTTCTGGAAGCCCGAACTGGAAGGCAAGGTCGGCCATTTCGACTGGCACCTGCCCAGCCTTGGCATGATGAGTCTCAAGAACGGCAATGGCGCCGGCCTGTGGGATCTCGACGAGGACCAGTGGCAGGCAGTGCAGGAAACGACCATGTCGCTGCGCCAGCAGGTCGGCGGCTTTTTCGACTATGGCGGCACCTTCAACGGCCTGAAGAACGGCGAAATGCAGGCGATGGTCGGGATCGGCGACTGGATCACCGGCGTTCTGGAACGCGATGGCGCGCCCGTGGCGTCGGTCATCCCGAACGAGGGCGGGATCCAGTGGACCGAAAGCTATTCCATCGGCATCGGCAGCGAAAAGGCCGATATCTGCAAGCAATTCATCCAGTACATGCTGTCGCCGGAGGGCCAGGTGAAATCGGCGCAGATGGCCGCCTATCCCGGCTTCTGCATCACCAAGGCGGGCCGCGCGATGCTGCAAGAGGTCGATCCCAAGGAAGCCAAGCGCAGCCACCAGATGGAGGGTATGCCCAACGACCCGATCGCGCTGATCAACGAGGGGCGCATCCATTACCGCGACATTCCCCAGCAGCAATCGCTGGAGGACTGGAACGACTTCTGGTCGGAGTACAAGAACGCCTGAGCATCCTCCCGCGCCCCGGGCCTGACCCGGGGCATCGGACCCTTTGCGCATGAGGCCCCGGGTCAGGCCCGGGGCGGGGTGCGCTTCACTTGATCCGGTACCGCCAACGATGACTAAACGCCTCGATCTCTACGCCCTCACGTGGCGTCTGCCCATCATCCTGTGGCAGCTCGTCTTCTTTGTCGGGCCGGTCCTGTTCATGGTCGCGATCTCGTTCTTCGTTGTCCGCAACTACCGGATGCAACCGGCCTTCGACTTCGTGAACTGGGAAAAGATGCTGGGCCGCGGTTATGTCTGGGACAGCTACTGGTACACGCTTTTCATCGCGTCCCTCAGCGCCGCCATCGCCATGCTCATCGCCTTTCCCGCAGCCTATGCGTTGGCCTTTCGCGCCAGTGAAAACCTCCGCCGCTGGGCGATCTTTCTGCTGATCATTCCGTTTTTTACCTCTTACCTCGTGCGCACCTTTTCCTGGTACGTGATCCTGGCAGAGACGGGGGTTCTGAACGCGCTCCTGGGCTATGTCGGCCTTGGCCCTTACACCATGCTCAATACACATTTCGGCACGGTCGTGGGGTACCTTACCCTGACCCTGCCGTTGGCGGTGATCCTGCAAACCGTGACCATGGCCAATATCGACCGCACGCTGATCGAGGCCGCGCGCAACCTCGGGTGCAAGCCGCTAGCCACCATCTGGCGCGTGGTCATCCCGCTGTCGAAAACCGGGCTGATCATCGCAGCACTTTTCTGCTTTATCCTGTCGTTCGGGGATTTCATCGCGCCGTTCTACCTCGGCGGCAGCCAGGAACCGACCCTGCCGATCCTGATCCTCGACACCACCAAGTCGGGCCAACAATGGCCGCGCGCCGCCGTGGTGGCGATCATGATGATGCTCACGCTTTTCGCAATTGCCTTCACCGCCATCGCGCTGGCCTATCGCAAGCCGAAGGGGGCAAGATGACCGGAAATCGCGCCCTCAACATCGTCCTCGGGCTCTACGTCCTGCTGATCTTCATCTTCGTCTTCGCACCCATCGTGTTCAGCCTCGTCTTCTCGCTCAACTCCCAGCGGTTCCCGACGATCCCGCTGGGCGAGTTCTCGACCGAATGGTATGAAAAGATCCTCGCCGACCCGGATATCTGGCGCGCCGCGCTCAACTCCCTGATCGTCTCTGGATGCAGCGCGGTGCTGGGCACGATCCTGGGCTTCGCCACCGCCTATTCGGACTTCCGCTACAGCTTTCGCTTCAAGGGGCCGTATCTGGCGCTGATCCTGCTCCCGCCCACGATCCCGTTGATCATCATGGCGCTGGCCATGCTGGCGTGGCTGTCCCGGCTGGGCCTTTCGGGACAACTCTGGTCGATCATCATCGCCCATTCGGTGCTGACCGCCCCTTTCGCCATGGCCATCATCCGCCTTCGCCTGCAACAGATGGACCCGGATCTGGAGGCCGCGGCCTGGAACCTCGGCGGTAGCGAATGGCAGGCGATGCGCCACGTCATCCTGCCCTTCTGCGCGCCCGCCATCGTTTCGGCGCTCTGCCTCACCGCGGCCGTCTCCTTCGATGAATTCGCCGTGGCGTGGTTCGTCTCGGGCCTCAACAAGACGGTGCCGGTCGCCATCCTGGAAATCGTGCAGGGCAATATCGACCCCCAGGTCAACGCCATCGGCACGTTCGTCTTCCTTACCTCCATGACGCTGGTGATCCTCGCGCAGGTCTTCTTCATCAGCCGCCAGATAAGAAAAACATCCTGAAATGTCCGATCCACTCGTCACCTTCCGCAATGTCCAGAAACGCTTTGGCGATTTCGTGGCGGTGCGCGACATGACCCTCGATATCCAGCCCGGCGAGTTCCTCGCCATCATGGGCTCCTCGGGCTGCGGCAAGACGACGACCCTGCGCATGTTGGCGGGACTGGAACAGCCCACGAGGGGTGAGATCCGCATCGCCGGTCGCCTGATGAACGACGTCAAACCCCATGACCGCGACACGCCGCTGGTCTGGCAGTCGCTGGCGCTCTTCCCGTTCCTGACCGCGCGCGAAAACGTCGAATTCGGGCTGAAGATGCGCGGCGTCGACAAGGCAGAGCGCAAGCGCCGCGCGCTCGAATGGCTGGACCGGATGCATATCGGGGAATTCGCCGACCGCAGCGTCGACACTCTGTCTGGCGGTCAGAAACAGCGCGTCGCGCTGGCCCGCAGCCTGGTGATGGAGCCGCAGATGCTGCTGTTGGACGAGCCGCTGTCGGCGCTCGACGCCAACCTGGTGATCCGGATGCAGGGCGTTCTGACGCAGTTACAAAAGGAACTGGGCATCACCTTCGTCTACGTCACCCACTCTCAATCCGAGGCCTTCGCAATGGCCGACCGCGTGGTGATCATGAGCCAGGGCGACATCGCCCAGATAGGCACGCCCAAGGATATCTACCGCGCCCCCGCCAACCGTTTCGTGGCCGAGTTCGTGGGGCGCAACAACATCCTGACCGGCACGGTGAAGGAAGCCAGTTCCGAGACCACCCGCCTTGCCACGCCGGCGGGCACCTTCATGGTCGAGACGCCCGAAACCGAACCGCAGACAGGAACGAAACGCAGCTTCGTCGTCTCCGCCGACCTCGTGTCGCTATCGCTCGAAGAGCCCACCGCGGCCAACAGGGTGCACGCGAAAGTCATCTCGGAAGAGTTCATCGGCTCGGTCGTAACGCTTTTCCTCGAAAGTGGCGACGGGCAGGAATTCAAGGTACAGATGCAGGAACGCCAGTTGATGAATTACGATCTGCATGCCGGATCGCAGGTCTGGCTCAGCTGGGAGACGGAAAATGCCCACATGCTCGACGGTGACTGAACTATGATCCGCAATCCGATTCCCTGGCCCAACAAGGCGCGCTGCGCGGTGGCCATCACCTTCGACATGGACGCCGACAGCCTTATTCACATCGCGCGGCCCGAAGACAGCCATCGCCGGCTTTATCCGACCAGCATGGGCCGCTACGGCCCCAACGTCGCCGTGCCGCGCATTCTTGAAACCTATCGCCGATTCGGGCTGAAACAGTCCTTTTTCATCCCCGGATGGTGTATCGAGACCTACCCCGACACCGTCGAAGCTATCCTCAAGGACGGGCACGAGATTGGCCACCACGGCTGGATCCACGAAGACCCCATCGCCACCTACGGCAACCAGCGCGAACCGTTCGAACGGGCGCTGGATGCGCATCGCCGCATCTGCGGGAAGGTTCCGCGCGGCTATCGCGCCCCGGTCTACAACATCACCGACGAGGTCGTCGACCTGATGCTGGAACACGGGATGACCTATGACAGCTCGCTCATGGGCGACGACATCCCTCATTCTTTGCAAGCCCCCAAAGGCCGGCTTTACGAAATGCCCGTGCACTGGGGCACGGATGATTGGCCCCCCTTCGCGCATTACGACGAAATCGGATACCTCATGCCGGTCAAGTCTCCGTCCGAAGGGCTGGCCGCGTTCTGGGAAGAGTTCGAGTCGCAATACGAGGCCGGCGGCTTTTTCATGCTGATCCTGCACCCTTTCCTGACCGGGCGGCTGGCCCGCTGGCGGCAGGTCGAAAAATGGATCGAAGGCGTGCTCAAGACCCGCAAGGTCTGGTTCACCACACTAGGCGGCATCGCCGATCACATGACAGCCCTGGAAAACGCCGGCACATGGTCGCCATCCGTCGAACCTCTACCCTATTTCACCACGCCCCCCGCGCAACAAGGATAAGAGACAGGCCATGATGACCGACGACGACACGCGCCTGCTGCGCATCGCCTATGACGAGGCCAAGGCCGGGTTCGACGAGGGCGGGTGCCCCATCGGTTCGGTCCTCGCCCGCGGCGGCGCAGTCGTGGCCCAAGGCCGCAACCAGCGCGTCCAGCAAGGCGACCCCATCGCCCACGGCGAAATGGACGCTTTGCGCAAGGCGGGCCGCCAGTCCACCTATCGCGACACGGTGCTTTATACCTCGCTCAGCCCCTGCATGATGTGCTCTGGCACCATCGTTCAGTTCGGCATTCCGCGCGTCGTCATCGGCGACACGCAGAATTTCGGCGGGAACGAGGAGTTCCTGCGCAGACGCGGCGTCGAGGTGGTGATCGTCGACGACCCTGACTGCATCGCGCTGATGCAGCGCTTCATCGCCGAGCGCCCCGAACTGTGGGCAGAGGATATCGCGGAATAAACGCGCGCCGCGAGAAACCTTTCCGAGACCATAGAATTAACACCGGGCCAACGCCGCTGCCTGATCTGTGTGCGCAACCGCCGACGCGCCCCAAGCCACAGGGCAGTCGTCGTGGCACCCTCGTTGACCGACGACCGCGCAAGGGCATGGGACGCATCGCCCGAAGAAAGCGTTTCGCCTTTAACCTGAGCCAGCAGCTAAAGGCGAAAGGAGCGCGTTCCGAAACCCGCTCTTTCGTGATTACTCCCCAAATAATCCGATAGATGATACTTTGATACGACGCTGCCGCTCTTGCTGACAGATCAAGAACGGAACTTTTGCGCAAACCCACACGTTTTGTGGCGAAAGGAGTCCCCGCATGTCCAGCTTCCGCGCACGCGCGATCACCAAGCCCATATTCAAATGGGCAAAGGGTGTCCTTCCCGGCTTGTCCAAAACAGAAAGCGAAGCCTTGAACGCCGGCGAGGTCTGGTGGGAGGCCGAGCTATTCTCGGGCAACCCCGACTGGTCCAAGCTGCGTGCGGTCAAGACGCCGAGATTGTCGGACGAGGAACAGGCCTTCTTCGACGGTCCGGTTCAAGAGCTGTGCGAGATGATCGACGATTGGAAGATCAACCATGAGACAGGTGATCTTGCCCCCGAGGTCTGGCAGTTCCTGCGCGACAACAAGTTCTTCGGGATGATCATCCCCAAGGCGCATGGCGGACTTGAATTTTCGGCCTTCGCCCATTCCGAAATTGTCCGCTACATCTCGACCCGCTCTGTCGCCGCCGCCGTGACCGTGATGGTGCCCAACTCACTTGGTCCCGGCGAATTGCTGCATCAATTCGGCACCGACGAACAAAAAGACTACTGGCTGCCACGCCTCGCCGACGGGCGCGAGCTTCCTGCCTTCGGCCTGACCAGTGCCGAGGCCGGATCCGACGCCGGCGCGATGGTGGATGACGGTGTCGTCTGCAAGGGCCAATGGAAAGGCGAGGAAGTGCTGGGCATCAGGCTCAACTGGGCAAAGCGCTACATTACGCTGTCGCCGGTCTGCACCGTGCTGGGCTTGGCCTTCAAGCTGCGCGACCCCGATGGTCTCCTGGGCGACACCCCCGATATCGGGATCACCTGCGCACTGGTGCCGTCCGACCTTGAAGGGGTTGAAACCGGTCGCCGCCACATCCCGTCCTCCACGATGTTCATGAACGGCCCGACCACGGGCAAGGATGTGTTCATCCCGCTCGAAAACATCATCGGCGGGCAGGAGTATGCCGGTGAAGGCTGGATGATGCTGATGAGCGCGCTTGCCGCCGGGCGTGGCATCTCGCTGCCGTCCATGGGCTGCGCAGCCATCGCCCTGTCGGCCCATACGACTGGCGCCTACGCCCGCATCCGCGAACAGTTCAACCTGCCCATCGGCAAGTTCGGCGGCGTGCAGGCGCGACTTGGACGCCTTGCCGCCGACGCCTATTCGATGGACGCGGCCCGCCACCTGACCTGCGCCGGGCTGGACGAGGGGCGCGCGCTGTCGGTGATCTCGGCGATCATGAAGGCCCACGCGACCTTTCGAATGCGCGAGGCGCTGAATGATGCCATGGACGTGCATTCCGGCAAGGCGGTCATCGATGGGCCGTCGAATTACCTGCTGCCGTTATACCGCGCCGTGCCCATCGGCATCACGGTCGAGGGGGCCAACATCGTCACCCGCAGCCTCATCATCTTCGGACAGGGCTCGATCCGCGCGCATCCGCATATGCTCGACAACATGCTGGCGCTGGAAGAGGACGACCCCGACAAGGCGCTTGAGATGTTCGACAAGTCCCTTTGGGCCCATGTCGGCCACAGCACACGCACTCTGTTCCGCAGTTGGGGCCGGGCCCTGACTGGCGGCCGGTTCGCGCCGGCCCCGGCGGCGGGCGACGCCACGGATATCTACAAGCAACTTTCGCGCTGGTCCGCAGCCTATGCGCTGACCGCCGACATGCTCTTCCTGTCGCTGGGTGGCGAACTCAAGCGCAAGGAAATGATCTCGGGCCGCATGGGCGACATCCTGTCCGAGATGTACATTCTCTCCGCCGCCCTCAAGCGGTGGGAGGACGAAGGCCGCCAAAAGACCGACCTGCCGGTTCTGCGCTATGTCGCCGCCGACGCGTTCCACAACATCCAGACCGCCCTGGACGAGGTAATCGCCAACCTGCCGGCCCGCTGGGCGGCATGGCTGCTGCGCGTCTTCACTCTGCCGGGCATGGCCCAGCGCAAGCCCGGCGACAAGCTGACCGCACAATGCAGCGACCTTCTGTATGACCCGTCCGAAGCCCGTGACCGCATCGTCGGCCGCATCGCCGGCGGGTGCAATCGTGACGGTGTGCAGGTGCTGAACGAATGCTACGCCAAGGTCACCCAGATGGCGCCGGTCATGAAGCGGCTGCGCGACGCGAAAAAGACCCCACAGGAAGCGCTGGAGGCTGGTATTCTGAGCGATGCCGAGATTGCCGACATCGAGGAAATGTCGCGCCTGGTCGACGAGGTCGTCGCCGTGGAAGACTACGCGCCCGAGGATTTCGCCGCGCTCTTCCCCGCACCGCAGCAACAAGAGCGCACCCGGCAAGAGGCCGCGGAATGACAACAGCGAACAACAATCGCGTTTTTCTCGTGGATGGCGCACGCACACCTTTCCTGAAGGCACAGGCCGGCCCCGGCCCCTTCACGCCCGTGGATCTTGCGGTGCAATGCGGCAGGCCTCTGTTGGCACGCCAGCCGTTCGATCGCGCCGCGCTCGACCTTGTGATCCTTGGCTGCGTCAACGTTATCGCCGACGAGATGAACCCGGCGCGCGTCGCCGGGCTGCGTCTTGGCCTGCCCGAGGCGACCGTGGCCTTTACGGTTCAGATCAACTGCGGCTCGGGGATGCAAAGCATCGACACCGCCTATCGCTATATCCGCGACGGCAGCCACCAGATGATCCTTGCCGGCGGGGCCGAGGCCCTCAGCCACGCGCCCCTGACCCTGCGCCAGTCCGCCGTCGAATGGTTCGGTCGTATGAGCACCGCCAAGGGACCGCTGGAGCAGGCAAAGAACATGGCCGGTCTCAAGCCCGAGTTCTTCAAGCCGGTCATCGGCCTGGAACGCGGCCTGACCGACCCCATCACCACGCTCAGCATGGGCCAGACCGCCGAGGTGCTGGCGCATCATTTCGGCATCGACCGCGAAACCGCCGATGCCTATGCCATGCAAAGTCACCATCGCCTTGCCGCCGCCCACAAAGAAGGCCGGCTGGACGGCGAACTGATGCCAGCTTTCGCCAAGAACGGAACGGTCTACGACCATGACAACGGTGTCCGCCCCGATAGCGACATGGAAGGCCTGGCAAAACCAAAGCCGGTGTTCGAGCCACCCTACGGCAAGGTCACGGCGGGCAATTCCAGCCAGATCACCGACGGTGCCAGCTGGTGTATCCTCGCCTCTGAAAAGGCCGTCGACGCGCACGGCCTCGAACCGCTTGCCGAGATCACCGACAGCGAATGGGCTGGTCTGGACCCGTCGATCATGGGCCTCGGTCCGGTCATGTCTTCCACCCCTATCGTGAAACGCCACGGTTTCGGGGTCGAGGACATCGACCTGTGGGAATTGAACGAGGCGTTTGCCGCACAGGTCCTGTCCTGCCTCGCCGCCTGGAACGACGAGGAATTCTGCCGCGAGGTCCTCGGGCTGGACGGCGCCTTTGGCCGGATCGACCGCGATCAGTTGAATGTCGACGGCGGCGCCATATCGCTGGGCCACCCTGTCGGCACCAGCGGCAACCGCATCGTGCTGCACCTTGCCAACGCCATGAAGACGCGCGGTGCGAAACGCGGCATCGCAACCGAATGCATCGGCGGCGGCCTTGGCGGCGCCATGCTGCTGGAGGCCGTGCAATGACCGGACACGTTCTGAAATTTCTCGGCGAGACCAAGCTGGAACTGGGCCCGACCGGACAGGCTGAAGGAAACTGGCGCACGGCGCGGGATGACAACAACGTGCTCTGGCTCGTGCTCGACAAGACCGACAGCAGCGTCAACACGATCTCCGAAGAGGTGATCCGCGAACTGGACAATCACATCGCCGCCGCCGAGGCCGACAAACCCGCAGCGCTCGTGATCCGATCCGCCAAGACGGCCGGTTTCGCAGCTGGCGCCGATATCTCGGGCTTCGAGACGATGACAGACAAAGGCGCCGCTGACCTGCTGAAACAGGCGCATGGCGTGCTCGATCGGATCGAGGCGCTGCCCTGCCCCACAATCTGCGTCGTCCACGGCGCGGCCCTGGGAGCGGGTTTCGAACTTGCGCTCGCCTGCGACTACCGCATTGCCACACCCGGCGCATCCTTCGGCTTTCCCGAAGTTCAGCTTGGCCTGCATCCCGGCCTTGGCGGCACGTTCCGCCTGCCCGCCCTGATCGACCCGACCGACGCGATGACCATGATGCTGACCGGAAAGACCGCGCATACCAAGCGCGCCAAGTCGCAAGGTATTGCCGACGCCGTTGTCGAGGAACGCCATGTGGCCGCCGCCGTGACCGCCGCGCGGACTGGCAAGATCGAGCGGCAATCGCAGGGCCTAAAATTCCGCGCCTTTTCTTTCGACCAGGCCCGCAGCCTCGCCGCCCGCCAGATGCGCAGCAAGACGGAAGAAAAGGCCCCCAAAGAGCACTACCCGGCGCCCTACGCCCTGATCGACCTCTGGGAAAAGCACGGCGACGACCGCGAAGCGATGCAGCAGGCCGAAATCGACAGTTTCGCCCAGCTTCTGGAAACCAAAACCTCGAAGAACCTGCGCCGCGTCTTTTTCCTGCAGCAATCGCTGAAGGAGGCCGGTCGCGGCGAAGACGGCATCGCGCATGTCCACGTCATTGGCGCCGGCGCCATGGGGGCCGAGATCGCCGCCATCGCCGCCATCAAGGGCAAGACCGTGACTTTGGGCGACATTCAGACCGACCCGCTGGGCCAGGCCGTAAAGACAGCCGCAAAGATCTGCGAAGACAAGCACCTCAGTGGCATCGAGACCCGCGACGCCTTGGACCGCCTCATGCCAGACCCGCACGGCTATGGGCTTGCCCACGCCGATCTGGTGATCGAGGCGGCCAGCGAAGAACAGGAGATCAAGGAAAAGATATTCAAGGGGCTGAAAGGCGCTTTGAAAAAGGACGCGATCCTCGCCACCAACACGTCCAGCCTTTCGGTCGATGAACTCGCCGCCGCCGTGCCTGCCAAATCTCGCTTCGCCGGGCTTCATTACTTCAACCCGGTCTCGAAAATCGACCTCGTCGAGGTCGTCAAGGGAACCGCGACGAACGACAAGACCGCCAGCCGCCTTGCCGCGTTCTGCGGTGCGACCGGCAAGCTGCCCGCGTTGGTGACCGACTATCCCGGCTTTGTCGTGAACCGTGCGCTCGTGCCTTACATGCTAGAGGCGATGGTCCTGATGGACGAGGGCGTTTCCAAGGAGGTCATCGACACCGCCGCCATCCGGTTCGGCATGCCGATGGGGCCGGTCACGCTGGCCGACCAGGTGGGGCTGGATATCGGTCTGCACGTGGCCGAAAGCCTGGCCGACAGCCTCGACACCGCCATGCCGCCGATCAGCGACGACCTGCGCCAACGCGTCGACAAGGGCGAGTTGGGCAAGAAGACCGGCAAGGGCTTTTACGACTGGTCCGACGGCACGCCGCACCCGGATGCCGACATGGATAACGCAACGGACGACCTGACCGACAGGCTGATCCTGCCGATGCTGAACGCCTGCGTCGAGGTGCTGCGCAAAGGCGTGGCGAAAGATGCCGACCAACTGGACGCCGCGATGATCTTCGCGACCGGCTGGGCCCCGTTCCGGGGCGGTCCGATGCACTACGCCAAGGCCCGAGGCACCGCCGAGATAAAAAAACGACTGACGGACCTCGAGTCCGCCCATGGCCCGCGCTTCGCCCCTGATCCCGGCTGGTCCGACCTTGGCTGAAAGGCCTCAGGTCCATACCGACGCCGACGCGATGGCGCGGGCCACCTTCGACGCCACTGGAGGCGAGATACGCCTTGCCCTTCCGCTTGGTCTCGGCAAGCCGATCACATTCGTGAATGCCCTTGTGCGTGCCGCCGTAGATGACCCGTCCCTCAGCCTGAAAATCTTCACCGCGCTCAGCCTGCAGCGCCCCGAACCGTCCTCCGATATCGAGGCGCGCTTTCTAAACCCCGCGATGGACCGCTTTTTCGGAAGTGCGCCTTCGCTTGCTTACGTCGATCTCATCAAGGACAAGGGCCTGCCCGACAACATCGAGGTGTCCGAGTTCTTCTTTCAGGCGGGGTCATGGCTCGGCAACGAGTATGCCCAGCGCCAGTATATTTCGGCCAATTACACCCATGCCCGCGACGTGCTGATCGACCAGAACCCCAATGTCCTGGCCCAACTCATGCCGCGACAGGGCGACCGGCTCAGCATGTCCTGCAACACGGACATTTCCGCCGACCTCTTCGCCCGTCGCGCCGCAGGCGAGATGGATTTCGTCGCGGTGGCCGAGATCAACGACGCCCTGCCGTTCATGGACGGCCCCGCCGCGCTCGATGCCGGCAACTGCGCCATGGTGCTGGACCCGCCAGAGCAGGTCGATCTTTTCTCGGCCCTGCGCCGCCCGGTGTCTGACGCCCAACATGCCATCGCGCTGCACGTGTCGCGCCTCGTGCCAGACGGCGGCACCCTGCAGATCGGGATCGGTGCGATCGGCGACGCGGTCGCAAATGCGCTTATCGCCCGCGACCGCGCATCGCTGCACGCGCTTTGGCGCGACGCCCCGCTGCCGCTGCAAGGGCCGGAGGAAGGCCCGTTCCGCACGGGCCTTTACGCTGTGACGGAAATGCTGGTCGGCGGGCTGGTTGCCCTGTTCGAGGCCGATATCCTGCGGCGCGAGGTCGACGGCGCTGTCATCCACGCGGGCTTCTTCGTCGATGCCCGCGACATGTACGAACGCCTGCGCGCCCTGCCGCCGGAGCGCCGCGCCAAGATTCGGATGATGCCTGTCAGCTTCACCAACGCGCTTTACGGCGATGAAGAGGCCAAACGCGCCGCCCGGCATGGCGCCCGTTTCGTGAACGGCGCCATGCAGGTCAGCCTCTTGGGCGACGCCATGTCCGACGCGGCCAAACCCGGCCAGGTGGTCAGCGGCGTGGGCGGCCAGTTCAATTTCTTCGAGCAGGCCTTCGCACTTGACGGCGCCCATGCCGTGCTCACCCTGCCCGCCACGCGGCAAAGCGGTGGTGAGCTGACTTCGAACATCGTCTGGCAACTGCCGGTCACGACTGTCCCGCGCCACATGCGCGACATCGTCGTCACCGAATATGGCGCCGCATTCCTGCGCGGGTTGCCCGACGAAGAGGTGATCAAGCGCCTGATCTCGATCGCCGACAGCCGGTTTCAACCCCGCCTTCTGCAACAGGCGCAAAACGCCGGCAAGATCGACCCCGCCTGGACCGTCCCCAAGGCACATGCGCACAACACGCCCGAAACCATCGCACGCTGGCTTTCCCCTTACCGTGACGAGTTGCTGCCGGATTATCCGCTCGGCACCGATTTCACCGAAACCGAGAAACTGCTGGTCAAGGCGCTCTCGCACCTGCGCGACGCCGCCCACAGCAAGCCCGCTCTGTTGTCGCTGGTCTGGTCCGGCCTCACGGCCAGCCCGCATCCGCAGGAGGACCAGGCGATGGAGCGCATGGGGTATACCGCAACGCCGCGCTTTGCCGAACCGCTTCAGGCGCGCGCCCTGCGCGGGGCTCTGCGCCAGCTTGGCTAAGCCCAGAGTGCCTGTCGACATCCCGTCCAACCGGCTTACGTCTCTGCACGACCCGCAGCAGAGGCACAAGATGACCGACCCGATCCCGACGCCGGACTGGCCAACACCCACCCGGGACGCCGCAGAGGCGCATTTTGCCGAAGTTCTGCCGCGCCTTGGAACCGGCTATGCCCACGGGCGCAATTTCGATCTCGGGCCGGGTCGGCACGAACACGTCTCCCGGCTGTCGCCATATCTGCGCCGCCGTCTGTTGCTGGAAACCGACGTGATCGCAGAAGTCCTTCGCGAGCATGGCATGGAAACCGCGGAGCGGTTCATGCAGGAAATTCTCTGGCGCGTCTACTTCAAGGGGTGGCTGGAACGCCGCCCCTCGATCTGGGACGCCTACCGCGATGGCCTGCGCGCCGATCTTGAACGACTGGACGCCGACGACGACCTTCGTCACGCCGTCCATCGCGCCGAGACCGGCGAAACCGACCTCGACTGCATGAATGCGTGGGCGCGCGAGTTGACCGACACCGGCTATCTGCACAACCACGCGCGCATGTGGTTCGCCTCGATCTGGATCTTCACCCTGCGCCTGCCCTGGCGCCTGGGCGCCGATTTCTTCTATCGGCACCTGCTGGACGGCGACCCCGCCTCGAACACGCTCAGCTGGCGGTGGGTCGCGGGGCTGCACACGCGTGGCAAGTTCTACGCGGCCGAGGCCTGGAACATCGCAAAGTTCACGAACAACCGTTTTGCGCCCCACACCTCGGACCTCGCGGACGTCACCGAGGGTTTGGAAGCTGAAGAACCCAAGGGCCTGCCGGACGTGCAGCCGTTACGCCCCCCGTCTGCCCCCGATCCAGACGCGCCCGCCGTCCTGTTGATCACCGAAGAGGATTGCCGCCCCGAAGATTTCGCGCTGGAGAATTTCGACATCCGCGCCACAGCCACCCTTGCGGCCAGCGCCCTGCGCTCGCCGCGTCCCGTATCCGGCAAGGTCACGGAATTCGAAGCGGCCGCGCTGGCCGACACCGCCCATCGGATCACCGAAAGAGCGGACAATCTTCAGGCCGACGATCCCGCGCAACTGGCCCTCTGGGCCACCGGTCGCGGCGCCACACAGATCGTAACACCCTACGTGCCCCAAGGCCCCCTGCGCGAATGGTTGATCCGGGCCGCGCCGGAGCTGGACAACGCGGGGGTGACCCTTCGCGAATGGCGCCGCGACTGGGACACGCTTGTCTGGCCCCATGCCACCGCTGGCTATTTCAAGGTGAAGAAGAAGCTGCCCGACATCCTGCACGATGCCGGGCTGACCTGACCCTTCAAGCTGTGACGAACAAATCCTTGAACTCGTCCCGTAGCAGGTTCTTTTGAACCTTGCCCATCGAGTTGCGCGGCAACTCTTCCCTGACGATCAGCTTTCGGGGATGTTTGAACCGCGCCAGTGCCTTCGACGTCGCTTCGCCAATCGCATCCAGGTCCGGCTCGGCCCCTGCCTCGGGCACGATCACGCCCACCACCGTCTCACCGAAATCCGCATGGGGCACACCGATCACCGCGCTTTCCAGCACGCCGGGCTGTTCGTCCAGCACCAGCTCGATCTCCTTGGGATAGATATTGTACCCGCCCGAGATGATCAGGTCCTTGTTGCGCCCCACGATCTGGACATATCCGCGATCGTCGATGACACCCAGATCACCGGTGATGAAAAAGCCGTTCTCGCGCAACTCCGCCGCCGTCTTATCGGGCATCTGCCAATATCCCTGGAACACATTCGGGCCGCGCACCTCGATCTGGCCGACCTCGCCCTGCGCCACCTCTTCGCCCGTCTCCGGATCGGTGATCTTCAACTCCACCCCCGGCAGCGGGAACCCCACCGTGCCGGCGCGCCGGTCGCCGTCATAGGGGTTCGACGTGTTCATGTTCGTCTCTGTCATGCCATAGCGTTCAAGGATGCGATGCCCCGTGCGTTTCTCGAAGGTCGTGTGCGTTTCGGCCAGAAGCGGTGCACTGCCCGAAACGAACAACCGCATATGCGACACCAGATCCTTGTCGAAGCGCGGGTCGTCCAGAAGACGCGTGTAGAAGGTCGGCACACCCATCATGGCCGTCGCCTCGGGCAAGCGCTTGATCACCGTATCAAGGTCGAATTTCGGCAGAAAGATCATCGCCCCACCGGCAACCAGCGTGATGTTGGTGGCCACGAACAGACCGTGCGTGTGAAAGATCGGCAGCGCGTGCAGCAGAACATCGTCACTGCTGAACCGCCAGTGCTCCGCCAATGTCACGGCGTTGGACAGCAGGTTTCCCTGACTCAGCATCGCGCCTTTCGACCGCCCCGTCGTCCCCGACGTATAGAGCAGCGCAGCCAGATCATCTTCCGTGCGGTCCACGGTCTCGAACGTCTCGGACGCCTCCGCCGCCTTCTCTGACAGACTACCGGAGCCATCTTCTTCGAGCGTCTCCAGCATCGCCCCATGTTCGGACGCAATAGGATTCAGCGCCTCGCGCCTGTCGCTCTTGCAGATCACCATGGACGCGCCACTGTCTTCGATGAAATAGCTCAGTTCCTCCACCGTGTAGCCGGTGTTAAGTGGCAAGAACACCAGCCCTGCCTGCACGCAAGCGGCATAAACGGCCAGAGCATGATGCGACTTCTCGACCTGAGCAGCCACCCGTGCACCGGGTTCCAGTCCTGCCGCCGTGAACGCGTTGGCATATTGCGCCGCGAGCCGCAGAAACCGATCATGGGTCAGCGTCTCACCATTCGGCAGGTAAAGAAACGGCGTGTCCTTGCCCACGTGATCTCCGAACAGGGAATCGAAAAGGGGGTTGGTCATGCGTGTCCCTCCTCCGGCAGTGTCTTCGCGGCGCTGGCAGCCTGTGACTTTATTTCGCTCGACGTCGCGACCCTCTGCTCGGCCGCAAAGCGTTCGTGGTTCTGCGACACCTTGATCAGGTCGTAGAGGTAATTCACCATCACCCCTGCGGATTGCTTCAGCCCGTTGGTCGATACATCTGCGTCGGCGTGGACCTTGTGAACCTGCGCTCCGTTCCCAAGATGGAATCGCGCCACGGGATCCAGCGGCAAGCCGTCGCTCCGCTTGGCCTGGGTCAGGTAATAGGCCGCATATTCGCACAGCGCATCGGGCTGCTGCGCCTCGGGGTTGATATCGACGCTTTCCATCCAGCGGGTCAGGCCCGGAATCGGCGACAGGGTGACGAAATTCTTCAGCACGGGGTTTTCCAGGGCAAGATCTGCCGCCACCTGCTTGATCAGCGAATTGCCGAACGAGATCTGCGCCAACCCCGACTGGCAGTTCGAAATCGAATAGAACACAGCCGTATTGGCCCGTTCAACGTCAACCTGATCGCGCTCTTCGGCCAAGACCTCCTGGATCGATCCCGGAATGCCGTCGGTCAGCGCCACCTCGACGAAAATCAGCGGCTCGTCCGGCATGGCGGGATGGAAAAACGCGAAACAGCGCCGGTCGGCAGGCTCCAGCCGCCGGCGTAGGTCGTTCCAGCTGTCGATCGCGTGGACGGCCTCGTAGGCAATGATCTTTTCCAGGATATGCGCCGGACTTTCCCAGCTGATCGGGCGCAGCACCAGGAACCCGCGATTGAACCAGCTTGCGAACAGGTGGCGAAAATCCAGGTCCAGCGCCTGTAGCTCATCGTCGTCCCGGCCCAGTCGCAGCAGGTCCGTGCGCATCCCCACCAGCCGCTTGGTGGCACCCGGCACCTGGTTCATCCGCCGGATCAACTCTTGGCGCGGCGACTCGGACGCGTTCAGGAAGGCGCGGTAAGTGGCCTTTGACTGGCCACGCTCATACGCGTCCAGCGCGTCGCGTACTCGCTCGGGATTGATCACCATATCCCTCGCAAGGTGCCGAAAAAACTCCAGTTTCGCGGCATCATCCCAGCCTTCGTACCGCGTCAGGATCTGCCGTGCCACGGCCTGGCCCGAGACCTCGCCCGTGGCCCCGATCAGGTCGGCGGTCAGGTCCTCGATGGGCCTGTCGTCCCGCGGCAGGCCCCGCGCCGCGCCGTAGCGACGCTCGAACACCGTCGACAGAAGATCGGCAAGCAAGGTCATAGCTCGGCTCCCATCACCATATCGGGCAGCCAGGTGGCGATACCCGGAAACAGGCACAGCAAGACGATCGCGATCACCATGCAGGCCACGAAGGGCAGCGACCCCATAAGGATCGTCTTCAGCGAAATGTCCGGCGCGATGCCGTTGATCACGTAAAGGTTCAGGCCCACCGGCGGCGAGATCAGCCCGATTTCCATGTTGATCGTCAGCACCACGGCGAACCAGATCGGGTCGAAGCCCGCGGTCGTGATCATCGGCAACAGGATCGGTGCGGCCATCAGGATCACCGCGACCGGCGGCAGGAAGAAACCAGCGATCAGCAGGAAGACGTTGATCGCCCCCATCAGCACCCAGCGGTTCACGTCAAGCGTGCCGATCCACTCGGCAATCGACTGGGTGATGAACAGCGACGACAGCATGTAGGAGAACACGCCCGCGGCCGCGATGATGAACAGGATCATAACGCTTTCGCGGGTGCTGTCACGCAGCACGGTCCAGATCTGGCGCGGATCCCAAAGCCGGTAAATGATCATCGCGATCAACATGCACATCAGCGCGCCAACAGCGGCCGTTTCCGACGGCGTGGCGATGCCGCCATACATCGCATAGAGCACACCGAGGATGATCAGCAGGAAGGGCACGACCCTGGGCAGGATCTCCACCCGCTGCCGCCAAGTATAGCTGCCCGCCGACAGGACCTGCGCGTTTCCGGACTTCCACGTGGAATAAAGCGACCACGCCATGAACAGCCCCACCAGCAGCAGGCCCGGGAACACGCCTGCCAGGAACAGGCGGCCAATCGAGGTCTCGGTCGCGATACCGTAGACGATCATCGTGACCGACGGCGGAATGAGGATCCCCAGCGTCCCGCCCGCCGCGATGGACCCGGCGGCGACGCCATCGGGATAACCCCGCTTGCGCATCTCGGGGATGCCCATCTTGCCGATGGCCGCACAGGTGGCCGGACTGGACCCCGACATCGCGGCGAACAGCGCGCAGGCGCCCAGGTTCGACACGACGAGCCCCCCCGGCACGCGGGTCAGCCAGCGTTCCAGCGCCTCGTAAAGGTCGGCACCCGCGCGGGTCGAGGCGATGGACGCCCCCATGATGATGAACATCGGGATCGACAGCAGCGCGAAATTGTCCAGTTTGCCGAAAAAGATCTCCGGCATCAGCGACAACGAACTCATCCCGTCGAAGATGATCAGGAACCCGGCCGAGACGACCAGCAGGCCCGCCGCCACGGATATTCCCGAAAACAGGACAACAATTGTGATGATGGCGACCAGGCCACCCAGTGCAAGCGGATCCATCAGACGTCCTCCAGCCCGAAGGGCTTGTCGATGCCCGTCGACATCGCGAACAGGTCAGCCGCCAGTTGCAGCGCATAGAGGCCAAAGCCCAGCGGCAGCGCCAGATACGGCACCCACAGCTTGGGGTTCCAGGGCGTGTTCGACGTCTCACCCCAGTCCCACGCTTCGTGCCAGAAATGATACCCGTGCCACAGCATCGCGCCGACCACGGCCAGGGTCAGCGCCATGACGATCCCCGCTAGCACACGCCGCGCCTTGTTGGGCAACATTATGGGCAGCAGATCCACGTTCACGTGGCCGCGCACGAATTGCACGTAAGGCAAGCCAATCATGGTCGCACCGATCATCAGATACGTCACACCCTCCGTGTGCCAGATCGTCGACTGGTTCAGCACGAACCGGATAAAGATCATCTGACAGACGATCAGGACCGACGCGACGATCATCAGCGCGGCAACGATGCCGCAAATCTGGCTGATCCAGCCGATGATCCGCAGAACGGGATTACCACCGTGGCGGGCAGCCGCTGTGGCGTGGGCGGAACCGGACATCGCTCGGCCTCCGTTGAAAAAGTGGAATTGGTACGCGGCGTCGGGCCCGGCGGCGTGCCGGACCCGACGGTTGGTTCAGCGGATCACTCGACGGCCAGCGCCTTGTCCAGCAGGGCCTGCCCTTCGGGCGAGCCTTCGAGGAACGCCTTGTAGGCCGTCTCCTGCGCGATC
Source organism: Roseovarius atlanticus (assembly GCF_001441615.1). Lineage (GTDB taxonomy): Bacteria > Pseudomonadota > Alphaproteobacteria > Rhodobacterales > Rhodobacteraceae > Roseovarius > Roseovarius atlanticus. Next base: position 470,713 of record NZ_LAXJ01000003.1, on the reverse strand, counting down.
TGGCGCCACGAGTCGAACTCTTCCTGGGTCATCTCGGCAATCTCGACGCCGTTCTCGGCAAAGACGTCGCGCGCATTGCCGTCTTGGCTCTTCGCCTCTTCCAGATAGAACGCTTCTGCCTTCTCGGCGGCCTCCATCAGCGCGGTCTGCTGCTCCTCGCTCAGGCTTTCGAACTTGGATTTGTTCATCAAAAGCGGCTGATACATGAACCACAGCGCATAGTCGCCCGCCGGGGTAAAGCACGCCACCTGCTCGTAAATGCGGTAGCTGACAAAGGACGAGGACGAGGTGTTCGCCGCGTCCAGAACGCCCGTCTGCATCGCGTTATAGATCTCGGCCGAGCTCATCGACGCGATCGAGGCACCGGCACCCGCCAGCATCTGCTCGAACGCCTTGCCCGCCGCACGGGTCTGCAGGCCTTCCACGTCCTCCGGCGCGGTGATGCACTTCTCTTTGCCCGCAAAGCCACCGGCCAGGTAGCCGTGGACCAGCACCATGATGTCGTCCTCGGCCATGATGGCCTCGATATCGCCCATGAAGTCGGACTCGTTCAGACGTGCGGCGTGGTCGTGGTTTTTCACCAGCCCCGGCATCAGGGTCAGGTTGTAGGCGTTGCGCAGGCCACCCGCATAGGACAGCGGAAAGACAATCATGTCGACCTGCCCACGGGCCAGCGGCTTGTATTGCTCGCGCGCCTTGAACAGCGATTGCGACGGGAAAATCTGGATATCCAGATCGACATCCGCCGCCGCGACCTCGTCTGCGACCATCTGGGCCACCTTGTGGCGCACGTCGCTCGTGGACCACTGGTGCGACAAGCGCAACTCTTCGGCACTCGCCGTCAGGCTGCCCGCGAAAAGCGCTGCTGCCGCGACTGCGGCTGTGAAATTCAGTTTCATATGTTCCTCCCAAAACGTCCTGATTCGTATACGGACTGCCCTGCAACCTAACGAGATTGTGTAAGCAGTCAAATTTTTTGTATACAAGAATGGATTTCTTGCGCTCTAGACGGCGGTGTGCTAGCGGATTGAAATGGAACGCAAGCGCGCAGATCTCATCGCGGACGCCATCGAAGAGTTGATTTTCGATGGCACGTTCGAGGATGGCGACCGCCTGGACGAGGTTCAGCTGGCCGAACGCTTTAGCGTGTCCAGAACCCCGATAAGAGAGGCACTTCAACGGCTTATCCTTTCCGGACTGGTCGAGCAGATACCCCGCCGCGGGGTCTTTGTGCGTCAGCCCGGCCCCGTCGAACTGATCGAGATGTTCGAGGTCATGGCGGAGCTCGAGGCGATCTGCGGGCGTCTTGCGGCGTCGCGCATTTCCGACAAGGCTCTGGCGGATCTACGCGCCATCAATGACCGCTGCCGCACGGCGACCGAAGCGCAGGATGCCGACGGCAACTACCACCAGAACGATATCTTTCACGCCACACTCTATGCCCAGACGGGCAACGCGTTTCTGGAACAGGAGTGTTTGCGCCTGCAACGCCGCCTGCGTCCCTTCCGCCGCCTGCAACTGCGCTGGCGGGGGCGAATGGCACAATCGGTGGCAGAACACGACGCAATACTGGCCGCGATCGAGAGCGGCGACGGCGCTCAGGCCGGCAACCTGCTGCGCCAGCACGTCACCGTGCAGGGAGAGAAGTTCCACCGCCTGATGTCCAGCCTCAAGCCCGCCGCTGAATAGCCGCGGGTCAGGGCCGGGTGCACCGGTTGGCCCATTGGCGCACCTGACGCTCGGTCCAACCCGGAAAGCATTGTCCAACCGTTTGGGAAAAAACGGTCCGACCTTGCAACGCGGTTGGCAGTTCGGCGCAGCTGTTTCAATAAAGCGCGGAACACATTCAGCTAACACATTGAATACATTAATTTGTCGCCCGACGGCCTTGCAAGCCAGGCCAGTTCTGGCTCTACTGGCCCCATCGACTCATCTCGGGATGATGTTCGCAACTAAGGGAGAACACCATGAAAAACTATCTTCTCGGCGCCTTTACCGCCGCGGGACTCGCCATTTCCGCCCCGGCCTCGGCGCAGGAATTCATTTCCATCGGTACCGGTGGCGTGACTGGCGTCTACTATCCCACCGGCGGCGCGATCTGTCGTCTCGTCAACAAGTCCCGCAAAGATCATGGCATCCGCTGCGCCGTGGAATCCACCGGCGGCTCGGTCTACAACATCAACACGATCAAGGCCGGCGAGCTGGAATTCGGCGTGGCGCAGTCCGATTGGCAGTACCACGCCTATAACGGCACCTCGACCTTCTCGGACAACCCGTTTCCCGAAATCCGCTCGGTCTTCTCGGTTCACCCCGAACCCTTCACGCTGATCGCCCGGTCCGATGCCGGCATCGAAAGCTTCGAGGACCTCAAGGGCAAGCGTTTCAACGTGGGCAACGCCGGCTCGGGCCTGCGCGCCACGACCGAGGTGCTGATGGAAGAATACGGCATGACCATGGACGACTTCGCACTGGCAACCGAGTACAAAGGCTCGGAAATGTCGCAACAACTCTGCGACGGCAACATCGACGCCATGGTCTACGTCGTGGGCCACCCGGCCGCCGCCATTCAGGAAGCGGCGACAACCTGTGACGTCACTCTGGTGAACGTCACCGGCGACGTGATCGATAAGCTGATCGACGAAAACCCGTACTACCGCACCGCCACCGTTCCGGGCGGCATGTATGCCGGCAACGACGAGGACATCACCACCTTCGGCGTGGGCGCGACCCTCGTGACCTCCGCGGATGTGTCGGAAGACACGGTTTACGTGCTGGCCAAGGCGGTGATGGAAAACATCGACGATTTCCGCCAACTGCACCCGGCATTTGCCAACCTCGAGCCTTCCGAGATGGTTCAGGATGCCCTGTCGGCCCCGCTGCACCCCGGTGCGGAAAAGGCCTACAAGGAACTCGATCTGATGGAATAAGCCTCCGAGCTTCGAAGGGCGCCCCGCGCGGGCGCCCTTCACCAGATCAACGACATGACTTGCTTGAGGGGGCATGACAGTGAGCGACCAGACAGAAAACACACGTTCCGCCGACGACATGTTGGCCGAGGCCGATACCGGCGCCCGCAACCCGTCCGCAGCCTGGCAGACAAAGCTGATCATCGGCACCTGTATCGCTTGGTCCCTCTTCCAGCTTTACATCGCCTCTCGCATTCCGGGTATGCTGGCCCAAGCCACGGGCATGTCGATCTTCGCCAATATCGTCGCACAGGCCCGCTTCGTGCACCTGGCCTTTGCCATCATGCTGGCGACGCTCGCCTTTCCACTGTTCAAGTCCTCGCCCCGCGACCGCATTCCGCTTTATGACTGGGCGCTTGTGATCCTGGGCGTATCGGCCTGTCTTTATCTCGTGGTCTTCCGCTTCGAAATCGCCGACCGCCCCGGTCTGTGGAACGCCACCGACGTCACCATGTCCGCCATCGGGATGATCGTGCTTCTGGTGTCGGTTTATCGCTCTCTCGGCCTGCCGCTCGTGATCATCGCGTGCTGTTTCATCCTGTTCGCCTTCTTCGGCGGCTATTCGGAATGGGCCCGCAACATCACCAACTACGGCGGCTCGTCGCTGTCCAAGGCGCTTGGTCACTACTGGATGCAGACCGAAGGGGTGTTCGGCGTGGCCCTCGGCGTCTCGACCACGATGATCTTCCTCTTCGTGCTGTTCGGCGCGCTGCTGGACCGCGCAGGCGGCGGCAACTGGTTCATCAAGGTGGCCATCGCTCTCCTGGGGGCGTTGCGCGGCGGGCCGGCCAAGGCCTCGGTCCTGTCGTCCATGATGACCGGGATGATCTCGGGCTCCTCCATCGCCAACACCGTCACCACCGGCACCTTCACCATCCCGCTGATGAAGCGCATCGGCTTTCCGGCGGAAAAGGCTGGCGCGGTCGAGGTCGCCTCGTCGACCAACGGCCAGCTGACGCCTCCGGTCATGGGGGCCGCGGCCTTCCTGATGGTCGAGTACGTCAACATCCCCTATATCGACGTGGTCAAGCACGCCTTCCTTCCGGCGGTCATCTCCTACATCGCGCTCCTTTACATCGTGCATCTCGAAAGCCTGAAGATGGGGCTTAAAGGCTTGGAAAAACCCGGCCGCCGCATCGGCGTGCTGATGATCCTGATCCTCTTCCTGTCGGGCTTCATCTTCCTGGCCCTCTGCACCTTCCTGATGATCGGCCTGCGCGGCATTCTAGAGCCGATCATGGGCAACTCGGTCTATGCCGCCGTGGCGCTCGTGGCCGTGCTCTATGTCGTGCTCGTGGCCATCGCCGCGCGTTATCCCGACCTCAAGATGGACAAGGACGAAGATGGCCCGCCCGAGGCGCCGCGTCTGACACCGACGCTCATCGGCGGGCTCTATTTCGCCATACCTATCTTCATCCTGGTGTGGAACCTGATGGTGCGCACAGACACGCTCGACCGCCTGTCGCCCGCGCTTTCGGCCTTCTGGGCCACGATCTTCATGATCATCATCGCGCTGACGCACCGCCCGCTCAAGGCGATGTTCCGCGGCGAGGGCTTTGCCGGCGAAACATGGCACGGCTGGCGCGATTTCATCGACGGCCTGATCCTGGGTGCGCGCAACATGATCGGCATCGGGGTCGCCACCGGCGCCGCCGGCATCATCGTCGGCACGATTTCCCTGACCGGCGCGCACCAGGTCATCGGCCAGGTGATCGAGGTCGTCTCGGGCGGCAACCTGATGATCCTGCTGTTCCTCGTGGCGGTCCTGTCGCTGATCCTTGGCATGGGCCTGCCCACCACCGCCAACTACATCGTGGTCTCTTCGCTGATGGCCCCCGTCATCGTGTCCGTGGGCGCACAGGCGGGCCTGATCGTGCCTCTGATCGCGGTACACATGTTCGTGTTCTACTTCGGCATCCTCGCCGACGACACGCCCCCCGTCGGCCTTGCCGCCTATGCCGCCGCCGCTATCTCCCGCGGCGATCCGATCAAGACGGGTATCCAGGGTTTCGGCTACGACATTCGCACGGCGCTTCTGCCGTTCCTCTTCATCTTCAACACCGATCTGCTCCTGATCGACGTGGGCTTTGGCAAGGCGATCATGGTGTTCTGCATTTCGCTCATAGCCATGCTGCTCTTTGCGGCGGCGACCCAAGGCTATTTCATCGCAAAGTCCCGAAAATGGGAAAGCGCGGCACTCTTGTTCATCGCCTTCATGCTCTTCCGTCCGGGCTTCTTCCTCGACCAGATTTCGGACCCCTACCAGACGGCCACGGGATCCGGGATCTATGCCCTCATGGACAGCGCCGAGACCGGCCAGGACATGCGCCTGACCATCGAAGGCCCGGATTTCGACACCGGCGAGAACAGGCCCACGACCATATCCGTCCCCGGCATCGAAGGCGACGGAACCGCGGCGCTGTCGGAACAGGGCCTCAGCATCCTCGAAGAGGATGATCAGCTGAAGCTCGAAGAACCCTTCCCCGGCACACCGCATTTCGAGGCCATCGGCATCGAGTACGACTTCTACGGCGACACCCCCGTGGTGGTCAGCAAGGTCGAGATCGAGAACGAACGCCTGCCCAAGGAACTGTTCTTCATCCCCGCCCTGATCCTGCTGGCGGGTATCGTGCTGATCCAGCGGCCCCGCGCCACCCAACCGGCCTTCTGAGGAGGAACACCATGTTCAACAAGCTTCTCCTGGCGGTCGACATCAACGCGATGGAAGGCGCCGAAAGATTGGTACAGGCGGCCAAGCTGATCGCATCCGGCGACAATGCCGAGATCCACGTCATCAATGTTGTGCCCGGAAGTGGCATGAACATGGTCGGCGCGGCCTTTGAGGGGGACTACAACCGCTCGGCCAAGGCCGGCGCCGAAAAAGCGCTGAAAGACTGGACGGATGACGCTTTCGACGGCAAGGCCGTCCTGCATGTCACCGAGGGCACGATCTATGACAGCGTCCTGCGCATGGCGGACAAGATCGGCGCAGACGTGATCGTCGTGGGCGCGCACCGTCCCGAGTTGCGGGATTACCTCGTCGGTCCAAACGCCGCGCGGATCACTCGCCACGCCAATCAGTCGGTGGTCGTCATCCGCTAGGGCTTGGCCGACGCCACCCTTGCCAGCAACGCCTTGGCGGCGGTTTGCTCCGCCTGCCGCTTGGCTCCGGCGGTGGCCTCTTCGGCCTCGCCGTTTTCCAGCCGGGCCTCGATGGTGAACTGCGGCGCATGGTCGGGCCCGCTGCGCGCCGTCTCCCGGTAGACCGGCGGAGCCAGGCCCTGCGCTTGCGCCCACTCCTGAAGTGCGGTCTTGGCATCCCGCGCATCGGCCTTGACGGACGTCACCCGGTCGCCCCACAGACGCAGGATCACCTCCTGCGCCGCGTCGAACCCGGCATCGCGGTAGACGGCGGCAATCACCGCCTCCATCGCGTCACCCAACAGCGCCTGCTTGCGCCGCCCGCCCGACATCATCTCGGACCGCCCCAGCTTCAGCACCGCGCCAAGGTCGATCTGCCGCGCCACCTCGGCACAGGTCTCCTTGCGCACCAACGCGTTGTAACGCGGCGCAAGCTGGCCTTCCGCAGCCCCTTTGTCATTTTCCAGCAGCGCCTCGGCAATCACCAGCCCCAGCACGCGATCCCCCAGGAACTCTAGCCGCTGGTTGTCATCCCGGTTGGCCGTGGTCATCGACCCGTGGGTCACGGCCCGTACCAACAGTTCTGGCCGCCCGAATTCATGACCCAGGCGGCTCTCGAACGCTTTGAGATCGCCCGAAAGCTTCATCGCTGGATCAGTCCAGCTTCTCGAAAAAACGGTCGCCGCGCCATGTCCAGAAGAACAGCATGGACCGGCCCGCCGAAGAAAAGATCACCCGGTCCGCCCGGCCGATCAGGTTCTCGAACGGAACATAGCCCACCCCGCCCGGTGCCGTCAGCGGCGCACGGCTGTCGGTGGAATTGTCCCGGTTGTCGCCCATGAAGAAATAATGCCCCTCCGGCACCTCGTAGACGCCGGTGCTGTCATAGCGCTGCGGTCCCACGTTCAGGATGCTGTGCGACACGCCGTTGGGCAGGGTCTCGATCTGGCGTTCCTTTTCGCAAATCCCGCCCACACCCACCGCGCCATTGGCACAGCGCGGCGTCTTGCCCAGCGGGCCCTGCGCTTCCAGCACTTCCTCAAAGTTTCCGGCATCTTCCAGCTCGACCGGCTCGCCGTTGATGTTCAGCACGCCCTCTTTCATCTGGATACGGTCACCCGGCAAACCCACGACCCGCTTGATGTAATCCGTGCCGTTGCTGGGGTGACGGAACACGATGATGTCGCCACGCTCGGGCTCGGATCCAAAGAGACGCGTGTTGTCGCCATCCAGAAACCCGCAGATGTTCTTGGCGTCGATATCCAGGCCGATCCGCTCGATCTTGATGTTCGGGCAGGACGCATAGGAATAGCCATAGGCGAACTTGTTTACGAACAGGAAATCCCCGATCAGCAGCGTGTCTTTCATCGACCCGGACGGGATCCAGAAGGGCTGGAACAGGATCGTGCGGAAAATACCGGCGATCAGCAGCGCCCAGAAGACTGTCTTGACGGTCTCCCATATCGTGCTCGATGTCTTGGATTCTTCGGCCATGCGCGCCTCCGCTTGCTCTTCTGCGCTACATGCGGGGCGGGGGCACGGGTGTCAAGCCACGCTCACGTGCGCAGCCGGCGTCGCACCCAGCCACAGCGTCGCATCGCAGTCGGCTTTCACGTCGCTTCCCGTGCCTCGATCACAACGAAAGCCTGCGCCCAAGGATGATCGTCGGTCAGCGTCACATGAATAATCGCCTCATATCCTTCGGGCGTCATGTCGGCCAGCCGTTCCGCCGCCCAGCCCGTGACCTGCATCACCGGCTGCCCGGTGTTCAGGTTGCTGACGGCCATATCCTTCCACGCGATCCCCATGCGAAGGCCTGTGCCCAGCGCCTTGGAACACGCCTCTTTCGCCGCCCACCGCTTGGCATAAGTGCCCGCCACATCGCGACGGCGTTCGGCCTTGGCCTGTTCCACATCGGTGAATACCCGGTTGCGAAACCGGTCGCCGAATCGCTCCAGCGTACCCGCGATCCGGTCTATGTTGGCCAAGTCCGTGCCGATGCCCAGGATCATGAATGCGCCCCTTATCCTGCGGAAAACAGCGGGAAACTTACACCCAAAGCCCAGGCAAGCGCCAGCCCAAGCCCGACGCCGGGCCCGGCTGCCCCAAACCGCGACGCCGCTATCCGCCCGATCCAGCCGAAGCTTAGGAAGAACAGTACGATCACCGGCGCGATCAGCAGCAGAAAGAACAACCCCTCAAAGTCCAACGCCACCGCAATTCCCAGCGATGCCAGAAACCCCAGCCGCGCAAACACGCGGTGCAGAATCCCCGCGCCCTGCACTGCCCAGGCATCGGCCAGCATGAACGGCACGGCCCCCAGTGCCAGCGCCAGGATGATCCCGTACCGCTCTGGCACCGGCCAGAAATTGGCGCCGTAGCGATCCAGCGCGAACCCGAAGACGCCCACGGTCCAGACCAGCACCAGCACCCCGCCCAAGATGCTGATCGGCCCCGGCCGCGCGCCCGTGGCCCAAAGCGCGCCAAGCTGCACCACGCCGTATATCAGCAGGTGCAGCGCCAGGTAATCCGCCACCAGCACTGGCAAGACCTGCGTGTCCACCGGGGCCGCCAGCATTGGGGCCGCAAGCATCGGCGCACTCACGATTTCAGCGAACCGCCGCCACGACAGCTCATCTGGCAATCCCCCGACCGCCGGGAACAACCGCGCGACCGGCGCAAACAGCATCGTGATCGCCGCCAGCAGGCCGATCAGCGCCCAGCCCGTCTGCGGCACCGGCACTATTGTATCGCGTCCATAATAGTCATTCAGCCAGTCCAGTGCCGCGGCCCGGCCCTCCCGCGAATGCAGGATCGCCACATGCTCCACCGCCGGTGCCACGATCGCCTCGCGGCGGACGCCGTCCGAGGCCGCGGCCACCGCGTCAGCGGCAAAGCCTTGCAAACGCGGCTCCCACGCGCCAGTGATCATCAGCATGTTATCCGGCGCCTGCGCCGTCACCGCGCCCGAAAACGTGGCCAACAGGACCAGCGGCCCGATGCCCTCGGTCTCCAGCGCCGCCCGGACCAGCACATCGGTCGCCATCGAATGCCCGACCAGCGCCACGTCTCCGGCATCGGCCCGCGCCGCCGCGATCACCTCCAGCGTCTGGTTCACCAACAACCGCGTGGTGCCGTCCACGGCCGTGACATCGCCCGACATCGGCGTCGGATGCCGCCCGTGGCCTTCGAAATCATAGGCATAGACTCGGTACCCCGCCTGCGCCAACAGCAGGCCATACCCCTGCATCATCTGCCGCGACCCTGCAAAGCCATGCGCCATGACCACCGCCGGCCCGTCCTCGGACCCGGCCCAGACGGTCACAGGCGTCGGCCCCACACTCATCTTTTCGAACGTGACCCCTGAACGCGCACTTTCCAGCGTCCAAAGCGCCCAACAGCCCAAAAGCAGCGCCGCCACGGCCAGCCACCGATGCCATCGCACCGTCACCGAAGGCTGGCCTCGATCGCACCGCTGGCCTGGTTCAGGGTAAAGCGAAGCGCGCGGCCCTCGGCCTCGACAGGCCCCATAACCCGCACCGCAAGCTCGAAGATCAGCCCGATTGAAGGATCATAGTCCGCCTCCAGCGAACCGAAATCGACGTCCGCGAACCCGCGCGTGCCCTCGACGCTCAGAATCCGGCACTGCCGTGCGCCCAGTTCGTCATAGGGCGGTGACAGGATCAGGATATGCAAAGGCGACGCGCCCGGCTCAATCCGGTCCAAGAGCGCGATCCGCACCTTCCCGTCCGAGAACGTTCGCGTGTAATCCTCCCAGGGTTCGATCAGCCCTTCGGCACCGCTGCGCCAGTCGCAAGGACCGACGTCTTGCGCGTGCCCCTTGCCGCCCAACGCGACAAGGCCAACCGCCAGTGCAGCCAATGTCTTCCTCATGGCTCCGGCCCCGCATACCGCGTAGGGTGGGTGAAAACCCACCGCCGCCCCCGCGCATCACTCGCGCCCATCACTTGCCTCCCCGTTCCTCGCGGGCCTTGTCGCGGCTCAGCGTGTTGCCCGCACCGATCCCGTAGAAGAACCGGTTGGCCAACAGGTAGCCGCCCGCATACATCAGCAGCAGCGTCACGAATTGCTGAGATCCCGGCGCGGCGATGGCCAGCTTGGCAAATTCCGGCGCCACCTGCGGCCCGGCATAGGACAGCGCCACGTTCAACACCGTCGCCACCCCCATCCCGATGAAGCCAAAGCGCCATGCCCGGCTCGACCCGGGCAGGTCGGCGTGACGGCGCACATGTTGCTGCCCTTCGATCAGCGCGGCGATCATCGCCGGCACCATGATCTGCGCCGCCGATCCCAGCATCTCATCCTTGGTGATTCCCAACAGCCGCACAACCTGTGCCACGCCGATTGCCACGGCCAAAAAAACGGCGCTGTAGCGCAGCCAGATCATCCCGCCGAGCGCAGCGTGTCGCCCCGCGCCTCCTCCATAAGCCGCCGCATTTCACCAATCGCCGGCCCGAGCCCGCGAAAGATCGACTCACCGATCAGGAAATGCCCGATGTTCAGTTCCTTGACCTCGGGAAACGCGGCGATGGGCTTGACGGTATCATAGGTCAGCCCGTGACCGGCATGGACTTCCAACCCCAGCGAATGGGCAAAGCCAGACATCTCGCGCAGCGCGGCCAGTTCCCTGTCGCGTTCCTCGAAGTTCCCCTCGGCATGGGCATCGCAATAGGCGCCGGTGTGCAGCTCGATCACCTCGGCGCCGATCCTGTGGGCGGCCTCGATCTGGCGCTTGTCGGCGGCGATGAAAATCGACACCCGGCAGCCCGCCTCGCGCAAGGGCGCTATGAAATGCGCCAACCGGTTTTCCTCGCGCGCCACTTCAAGCCCGCCTTCGGTGGTGCGTTCCTCGCGCTTCTCCGGAACCAGGCAAACCGCGTGCGGCTTGTGGCACAGGGCGATCTTCTGCATCTCTTCGGTCGCGGCCATCTCGAAATTCAGTGGCCCCTTCAACGCCGCCATCAGCCCGTCGATATCCGCGTCCGAGATATGCCGGCGGTCCTCGCGCAGGTGCGCGGTAATCCCGTCCGCCCCCGCCTCCTCAGCCAGTTTCGCGGCACGCACCGGGTCGGGATAGGCACCGCCGCGTGCATTCCGCACGGTCGCCACGTGGTCGATGTTCACGCCAAGGCGCAGTTTTCCGGTGTCGCTCATGACCCCTCCAGCTTTGATTGCACGACTCGTGTCAGACCCTAGTGCTTCTCGACCTCGGCGTCAGCCTTGTCCTTGCCTCCGGCCCGCGCCTCTTTCGCCGCGGCCTTCTCGGCGGCTTTCTCGGCGGCCTTTTCGCGGATCGCCGCCAGCTTGGCCTTGAGCATCCCGCGCCGGCGGTTCTGATAGGCCTGGATCAGCGGCAGGCTGACATAGTAACAGGTCAATCCCGCGATCGTGCCGGGGATCAGCCCCCCGATCATGTAAGGAAAGAAAACCTCGTCATAAAAAACCGTCAGCCGGCTCCAGTCCGCGCTCTGGTCGTTGAAAATCGCCCATAGGTTATCCTTCAGATCCCGCCCCGCATCCACGAACTTGCTGCCAAGCGAGCCGTGTGCCTCCAACTCGGGATTGTTGCGCAGACCCAGCAGGTAATACCCGGTCTGCAAGGACGACGCCCCGATGAAGACGAACGTCAGCGGATTGCCGAAAAACGTCGACAGCAAAGACGCCACGATGTTGCCGCGCAGAATCCACGCCAGGACGGCGGCCAGGATAAAGTGCAACCCGAAGAAAGGCGAAAAGCTGACGAACACCCCGGCGAAGATGCCCCGCGCGATCCGGTGCGGCGGGTCGGGCAGGCGCCTGACGCGATGCTTCACGTAATGAAAGGCCCGCGTCCACCCCGATCTTGGCCAAAGAAACCGTAACGTGGCCTTCCACCAAGGCAGTCTGTCACGGCGTTTGAAAACCACGGGGCGCGGCTCCTCTGGGTCAGCTCTGTTCTGTTCCGCTGCTGACGGCCAATCTGCCGGGGTCGCGGAACCGTTCCACCGTGGCCACGTCGCTTTCCGCATCCAGAACCGAAATGACGCCGTGCAGATGTTCCACGTCGCGCAATTCGATGTCTACCAGCAGCCGAAAGAAATCCGGTTTGCGATCCACGAATGTCAGGTCCGAGATATTGGCCTTCTGCTCTCCGATCAACGTGCAAATACGTCCCAGCACTCCGGCATCGTTGCCAATCGTCACATCCAGCGTCGCCTCGTAGACGGCGGCGTGCGTGCCGCCATGCCATTGCAGGTCCATCCAGCGTTCGGGTTGTTCCTCGTAGCGTTGCAGGTTCTCGCAGTCGATCGTGTGCACCACCACGCCCTTGCCGCGATAGGTGATCCCCACGATCCGCTCCCCCGGCAGCGGCTGGCAGCAGGGGGCACGGTCAAACCGCTGGTCCGGCTCAAGCCCGACAACGGCACGGTCCAGCCCCACCTCGTTGCCGGTGTCCGGCGCAAGGTCCGGGTAGACCGCGTTCAGAACCCGGCTGGTGGTCAGCTCGGCACTGCCCAGCCGCGCCAGCACCTCGTCGCGCCCTTTCAGACGCAAGGTCTTGGCCGCGCGTTCCAGTGCCTTGTCCGTGGGTTTCTTGCCCACATGCTCGAACGCCGCGCGGGCCAGTTCCCGGCCCAGCCGGATATAGCGGTCCCGGTCGACCTCGCGCAGCGCCCGGCGAATCGCCGCCCGCGCCTTGCCCGTGGTGGCGATGTCCAGCCAGGTCGCCTGCGGCGTCTGCCCGTCGGCGGTGATCACCTCGACCGACTGGCCGTTCTTGATCCGCGTCCACAGCGGCACGCGCATCCCGTCCACCTTGGCGCCGACACAGCCATTGCCGATTCGCGTGTGGATGGCATAAGCAAAATCGATCGGCGTCGCCCCGCGCGGCAGCTTCACCACGTCGCCCTTCGGCGTGAAACAGAACACCTGGTCGGCATACATCTCCAGCTTGACGGCCTCGAGGAACTCGTCGTGGTCCTCCTCGCTATCGAACTGCTCGGTCAGGCTGGAAATCCACTTGGCCGGGTCCACGGCAAACGGGTTCTCCGCCGGCACGCCGTCGCGGTACGACCAGTGCGCCGCAACACCTGTTTCGGCCACCTCGTGCATCTGGCGGGTGCGCAACTGCACTTCCACCAGCTTGCCGTCACGCCCCGACACCGTGGTGTGGATCGACCGGTACCCGTTCGACTTGGGCTGGCTGATGTAATCCTTGAACCGCCCCGGCACCGCGCGCCACCGCCGGTGGATCACGCCCAGCGTGCGGTAACAATCATCCTCGGACGCGGTGATGATGCGAAACCCGTAAATGTCACTCAGCCGGGAAAAGCCCATCTCCTTTTCCTGCATTTTGCGCCATATCGAATAGGGCTTCTTGGCCCGCCCCAGGATCTCGGCCTTGATCCCGGCCTCCTGCAACTCGGTGCGCATGTCGCCCGTGATCCGCTCGATCACGTCGCCGGCCTCGCGCTGCAAGGTGATGAACCGCCGCATGATCGACGCCCGCGCCTCGGGGTTGATCACACGAAACGCCAGATCCTCCAGCTCCTCGCGCATCCATTGCATCCCCATTCGGCCTGCCAGCGGCGCGAAGATATCCATCGTCTCGCGCGCTTTCTTCAGCTGCTTTTCGGGCCGCATCGCGCGGATCGTGCGCATGTTGTGCAGCCGGTCGGCCAGCTTGACCAGAATCACGCGCATGTCCTTCGACATCGCCATGAACAGCTTGCGGAAATTCTCGGCCTGCTGCGTCTCGGTGCTCGACAGTTGCAGGTTGGTCAGCTTGGTGACGCCATCCACAAGGTCGGCGACCTCGCCCCCGAACCTCTCTGCCACGGCGTTATAGGACGCCCGCGTATCCTCGATCGTGTCGTGCAACAGCGCGGTGATGATGGTCGCGTCATCCAGCCTTTGCTCGGTCAGGATGGCGGCCACCGCCACCGGATGGCTGAAATAGGGCTCGCCGGAATGCCGCGTCTGGCCCTCGTGCATCTCCTGACCAAAGGCATAGGCCGCCCGGATCAGAGATGCATCACTCTTGGGGTTGTAGGCGCGGACAAGATCGACAAGCGTATCTGCACCAATCATCCGGTCCGCTTTCCGTCATCCGCCGCCGGGGCCTTGGATCACCCTTGGCCCTGCGCCTCCATCAGCGCACGCAACAGCTTTTCTTCGGACATATCGTCGTCGGCCGGCTTCTCGGCTTCCTCGCCCATCAGCAGCGCCATGGAATCGTCTTCCGGCTCGTCGACCTCGATCTGGCTCTGGTTCGATTCGATCAGGCGTTCGCGCAGATCGTCCGCGCCTTGCGTCTCCTCGGCGATCTCGCGCAGCGCCACGACCGGGTTCTTGTCATTGTCGCGGTCCACGGTGATCGGCGAGCCCGAAGAAATTTCGCGCGCACGGTGTGCGGCCAGCATCACCAGGTCGAAGCGGTTCGGAACTTTGTCAACGCAGTCTTCAGTGGTTACGCGCGCCATGGGGCCTCCGGATAGGGCAAATCTCTCAAGAAGCCTTTCATTTAAAGCCTCCGACACGGGTTTACAAGCAGAGAATCAGTCCAGCGGCACCACCTCGGCAACTGCGTCCTTCGGCAGCGCGGACAGCATGGTGGCGACCGATTGCCCTGTCACCGGATGGACCCAGCCTGACGCAACGTCATTCAATGGCACAAGCACGAAGGCGCGCTCGTGCAATCGCGGATGCGGCAGGATCAGCCGATCCGGGGCATCCCGCATTTGTCGCTCCAGCGGCAGACCGTGCCAGGCGGCATATGTCGCCTCATCCGGCAGGATCAGGTCCCCTGCCGCCAGCAGATCAAGATCCAGCGTCCTTTGCCCCCAGCGCTGCACGCGCGTGCGACCAAAGCGGCCCTCAAGCTCGTGTAAAAGTTGCAATAAATCGGCTGGCTTGCCGTCAAAGGATAGCGCTGCCGCCGCATTGACGTAATCCGGACCGGCCCCCGCGGGAAAGCACGGGGTACGATACATCCGGCTGGCCGCGCAAACGCTCGCGCCCATGTCCGGAAACTGCGACAGCGCCGCCCGCAATGTCGCCTCCGGCGCCCCCGCGTCAGACGGCAGATTCCCGCCCAATGCGATCAGGTAGAGTTGCTCAGACATTCCCCGGCTTTATCCTTGTGCATGTGCAACCGTCTTGCGAAGGTCCGACTAAACTTTTAAGTACAGCGCTTAGCTCTGCCGGGTTCCCAATCCACTCACTCCGGTACACCGTCTAGTACATCGTCGCGGCAGGGCAATCACATTCGGAAGGACATTTTGATGTTTTACAAGGACGAACGGCTCGCGCTGTTCATTGATGGCTCGAACCTTTACGCTGCGGCCAAGGCGCTGGGCTTCGATATCGACTACAAGCTGCTAAGGACGGAATTCATGCGTCGCGGCAAGCTTCTTCGCGCGTTCTACTACACGGCACTTTTGGAAAACGATGACTATTCGCCGATCCGCCCGCTGGTCGACTGGCTCAATTACAACGGCTTCACCATGGTGACCAAGCCGGCAAAGGAATATACCGACAGTCAGGGTCGCCGTAAGGTGAAGGGCAATATGGATATCGAACTGACCGTGGACGCGATGGAACTCGCGCCCCGGATCGACCATATCGTCCTGTTTTCCGGCGACGGCGATTTCCGCCCGCTTGTGGAAAGCCTTCAGCGTCAGGGCGTGCGCGTCTCGGTCGTCTCGACCATTCGCAGCCAGCCGCCGATGATCTCGGACGACCTGCGTCGTCAGGCCGATAATTTCATCGAGCTTGAGGATCTCAAGGAAGTCATCGGTCGCCCCCCCCGCGAAGATGCGCAGGAGCGCCAGCAAGCATCGGCCTGACGCTTTGCAAGGCCCACACCGGCCCGGGGCGCGCATCACGCCGACGCCCCGCGCCGTCACGGCGTAGTGACCGATATCCCGCTCCCTCTGGACGCCGCACCTTACAGCCCTTAGGTCTGGGGGGCGAACAGGAGTGTCCATGACCAAGCCGCCCCTCACCCTCTACCTTGCCGCGCCGCGCGGTTTCTGCGCCGGTGTCGACCGCGCCATCAAGATCGTGGAGATGGCGCTCGGCAAATGGGGTGCCCCGGTCTATGTCCGGCACGAGATCGTCCATAACAAATACGTGGTCGACGACCTGCGCGCCAAGGGCGCCGTCTTTGTCGAGGAACTTGACGAATGCCCGGACGACCGCCCGGTCATCTTTTCCGCCCACGGCGTCCCCAAATCGGTCCCGGCCGAGGCCGCGTCGCGCGAGATGCTCTATGTCGACGCCACCTGTCCCCTGGTATCAAAGGTGCATATCGAGGCCGAGCGCCACGCTGCGAACGGCCTTCAGATCATCATGATCGGTCATGCCGGCCACCCCGAAACGGTTGGAACCATGGGCCAGCTTCCCCCGGGCGACGTGCTGCTGGTCGAAACCCCCGAGGATGTGGCAAAGGTTGAGGTCCGCGACCCTTCCCGCCTGGCGTTCGTCACGCAAACCACCCTGTCGGTCGACGACACAGCCGATATCGTCACCGCGCTGCAAACCCGGTTCCCCGACATTACCGGCCCCCACAAGGAAGACATCTGCTACGCCACCACCAACCGGCAGGAGGCCGTCAAGGCCATGGCCGAAAAGGCCGAGGCGATGCTGGTCGTGGGTGCGCCCAACTCCTCCAACTCCAAACGCCTGGTCGAGGTCGGCGCCCGCGCCGGCTGTTCCTATTCACAGCTTGTGCAACGCGCCGCCGACATTGACTGGCGGGCGCTCGACGGTATCACGACGATGGGCATCACCGCCGGCGCCTCGGCGCCCGAGGTGCTGATCAACGAGGTCATCGACGCCTTTCGAGCCCGCTATGACGTCACCGTCGAACAGGTGGAAACCGCGCAGGAAAATGTCGAATTCAAGGTGCCACGGGTCTTGCGCGAACCGGCCTGACGACAGGGCCCACGACGGTCTTTCCCGGCGCAAATACGTTGGCCCTTCGCGTCTCGCCAGCGCCACCTCAATCAAAATGCAGCAACGGCACCTCCCGCGCTGCCCGTCCCGGGCCTGACCCGGGACCACTCGCTTCCAGTCAGGTTTTCCTGCCTTTTAAATTTCCACGGTAACTATAGGCTTTCCCGAAAGACGGGACAGATCATTTGACACGCAGCTTCCTCGCCTGGCTGACGGGCAGCGCCATCACCACCTTCGGGCGCCTCATCACCGCCGTCCGCGCCATCTGGGACGGGGTCGAACCCGTTCCATCCCAGCGCGTCTATTTCGCCAATCACACCTCCAACGGCGATTTCATCCTGATCTGGACGGTCCTGCCCAGCGCCCTGCGCGCCCATACGCGCCCCGTAGCGGGGGCCGATTACTGGCTCAAATCGCCGCTGCGCACCTTCATCGGCCGCGACGTCTTCAATGCCGTGCTGATCAACCGCAACGCCGAGGAGCGCAGCCAGGACCCGATGGAACTCATCCTGCAAGGGCTCGACACCGGCGCCTCGCTCATCATCTTCCCCGAAGGCACGCGCAACACCACGGACAAGCCCCTGCTGCCTTTCAAAAGCGGGCTCTACAACATCTCGCAGGCCCGTCCGGAGGTCGATCTGGTGCCAGTCTGGATCGACAACCTCAACGACGTCATGCCCAAGGGCAAACTGGTGCCGATCCCGCTGCTTTGCACCGTCACTTTCGGTGCGTCGATTCGCGTCGCGCCCGGCGAGGACCGCAAGGATTTCCTCAAGCGCGCCGAAACCGCCCTTCTGGCGCTCGCTCCAGCCGATGAGGCACCGGCAGAGGAGGCCAGGGCATGAACGAAACACACGCCGATTTCCTCACCCTTCTGGCGGGAATCATAGGAATCCTCATCGTCGCCAGCGGCATCGGCTACGCGCTCAAGCAGCGTGTCGCACCGGACGGCACGAACGCTACGATCGAGAACCTCAATGCCCGCATCCTCGCATGGTGGGGTATGACGGCGTTTCTCGCCGTGGCCTTCCTCGCCGGGCGCGGCGGGGTGATCGCGCTGTTCGCCTTCACCTCCTTCGCCGCGCTGCGAGAGTTCGTCACGCTCACCACGCGCCGCGCGTCCGATCACTGGGCCATCGCCTGCGCCTTCTTCGTGATCCTGCCCCTGCAATACTGGCTCATCTGGTACGAATGGTACGGCATGTGGTCGCTCTTGATCCCGGTCTACGCCTTCCTGATCCTGCCGATCATCGCCGTCCTGCAAGGCGACAGCCGCAATTTCCTCGTCCGCATCAGCCAGATGCAATGGGCGCTGATGATCTGCGTCTTCTGCGCCAGCCACGTGCCCGCGCTCCTCTTCCTCGACATCCCCGGCTTCGAGGCGCGCAATGTCCTGCTCATCGCCTTCCTAATCGTCGTGGTCCAACTGTCGGACGTGCTGCAATACACCTGGGGCAAGCTCTTTGGCCGCCATCCGGTCGCCCCCTCGCTCTCGCCCTCCAAGACCTGGGAAGGGCTGATCGGCGGTGTCGCCTCGGCCACGCTCATTGGCACCGCGCTGTTCTGGATCACGCCGTTCACGCCGCTTCAGGCCGCCGGGATGTCATTGGTGATCACGCTCGCGGGGTTCTTCGGCGGGCTGGTCATGTCGGCGATCAAGCGCGACCGCGGCGTCAAGGACTGGGGCCACATGATCGCGGGCCATGGCGGCTTCATCGACCGGCTCGATTCGGTCGTGTTCTCCGCCCCGCTCTTTTTCCACCTGACGCGGTACTATTGGTCTTTGACGTGAGCCTCGAACGCTCGAACCTGACGCACATGGCAGGCGGTTTCGTCCTGATGGGCGGCTGGGCCGTCTGGGCCAACTCCGCCTATCCGATGCCCGCGCCTGTGAAAGCCGGCCTGATCCAGGGGGCGCTGTCCGCCTGCATAACCCTGCTCTTGAAAACCGTAATCGAGCGCCTGCTGCCGCACCTCTCCGGCATACCGGCCCTGATCCTGCCGCCGCTCGCCTGTGCCGTGCTGTCGATCACGCTCCTGTCGCTCGCGCATCTGGCCGCGGGCACACCCAAGGTCATCACGACGCTCGCCCTGCCCGTCACTGTCGCCACCAGTTACGCCGCGCTCTACAATTTCCGCCTGAGGCACGCCCAATGACCGACACCCGCCGCCCCCTGAACAGCCGTGACACCGGCTGGGCTCGCCGCACCGCCCGTTGGCTCAGCCGCACGTCGCTGACCCCCAACCGCATCAGCCAGGGGTCTGTGCTGTTCGCCGCCCTCGCCTGCCTTGCCTTCTGGGCCTCCGCCCATACCGGCACGACCGCAAAGAGCGTGCTCCTACTGCTTGCCGCGCTCTGCTGCCAGTTGCGCCTGCTGTGCAACCTATTCGACGGGATGGTCGCCGTCGAAGGCGGCAAATCCGAACCGGACGGCCCATTCTGGAACGAGGCGCCCGACCGCGCCGCCGACCTTCTGATCCTCACCGGCGCGGGGCTGGCCACCGGGCATCCGGCTCTTGGCCTGCTGGGTGGCGCTTTGGCCATCGCCACCGCCTATGTCCGCGAGCTTGGCCGCGCCGAAGGTCTGGGCTCGGACTTCTCGGGGCCATTCGCCAAGCCTCAGCGCATGGCCGCGCTGACTGGCGGCGCCGTTCTGGCCGCCATCGAAACCGCACTTTGGGGCACCGCCTGGGTGCTCCTCCTGGCGCTGATCGTCACCGTGCTCGGCACGGCCTGGACGGTCGTGTCGCGCTCGGCGCGCCTGATCCGTGCGCTGAATGACCGGCCGCGCGACACCTCCGGCACTTGATCCCGTCCGGGCGGGCTTCTAAACCGAACCGACCGCAACCGACCAAGGACCGCCCCGCGCCGTGACCGAGATCCCCCGCACGCCCCTCCTCCTCGCTCTTGCCGGCCTGCTGCCGTTCCTGTGGAGCGCGGCAACCGTGCTGTCGCCGGGCCTCGCGGATTGGGGACAGGGCATTCTGGGCGCCCGCTTCGTCGGGCCCTACGCGGGACTTTTCTACAGCACGGTCATCCTCAGCTTCATGTCCGGGGTTCTGTGGGGGTTCGCCACCAAGATGACCGGATCCTCGGCCAGCTTGGGCTACGTGTTGTCGGTCCTGCCCGCGCTCTGGGTGTTCTTCACCATGGGCGGCGGAGCCTACAATGCAGGGATCATGCTGCTGATCGGCTTCACCGGCATCCTTGGCCTCGACTGGTATTTCTGGCGCGCGGGTGCGGCACCGGGCTGGTGGATGCGCCTGCGCCTGATGATCACCGCCGTGGTGCTGCTCTGCCTTGTCATCGGCCTCACGCAATGAGCCGCGACGACGAGACCATCCGCGTCTACGGCGCCGAGGCCGCGCGCTACGCGGACGTGACCAAGGATGCCGCAAAGGACCCCGTCCTGCGGCTCTTTCTCAAGCATCTCGCCCCGGCAAGCCATGTGCTTGACCTTGGCTGCGGCCCGGGAATCGCCTCGGCCGCCATCGCAGCCGAAGGCCACACCGTCACGGCCACCGACGCCACGCCGGAAATGGTCGACATGGCCGATGCCAAACCGGGCGTGACCGCCCGGCTCGCCACGTTCGACGACGTGATCGAGGTGGCCGCCTATGACGCGATCTGGGCCAACTTCTCGCTTCTGCACGCCGCCCGCGCCGATCTGCCCCGGTATCTTTCCGCGCTGGCCACAGCATTGCGGCCCGGCGGGCTGTTTCATATCGGCATGAAGACCGGCACAGGCGCTCACCGCGACAAGATCGGCCGCCTCTACACCTATGTCACCGAAGACGAGCTTCGCGGCCTTCTGCGCGACGCGGGCCTGACCCCGATCGAGACCTGCACCGGCGCCGACACCGGCCTCGACGGCACAGTCGCGCCTTGGGTCACGGTCCTGGCAAGGAAACCCGCCGATGGCTGACCTCTTTGCCTATACCGATGGAGCCTGCTCCGGCAATCCCGGCCCCGGTGGCTGGGGCGCGCTGTTGCAGGCCAAGGACGGCGAGACCGTCGTCAAGGAACGCGAACTTTCGGGCGGAGAGGCCGAGACCACCAACAACCGCATGGAGTTGCTCGCCGCCATCACCGCGCTCGAGACGCTGTCCAAACCCACCCGCATCACCATCGTCACCGACAGCGCCTATGTGAAGAACGGCGTCACCGGCTGGATCCACGGGTGGAAGCGCAACGGCTGGAAAACATCGAACAAGAAGCCAGTGAAGAATGTCGATCTCTGGCAGCGCCTCGATGCCGCGGCCCAGCGCCACGATGTGACATGGGAATGGGTCAAAGGCCACGCCGGGCACCCGGAAAACGAACGCGCCGACGAACTGGCCCGCGCGGGCATGGCGCCCTTCAAGCCCGGCAAATCCAAGTCATGACGGCGCTCTTCCTGCTCGATCACGCCTCGGTGCTGATCTTCGCGCTGACCGGCGCACTGGTCGCCTCCCGCGCGCAGCTCGACGTGGTGGGCTTCGCCTTCATCGCCTGCCTGACGGCGGTTGGCGGCGGCACGGTTCGCGACGTGCTTTTGGATCGCAACCCGATATTCTGGATCGCCAACCCCAGCTTCATCGCCACCGCCTGTGCCGCAGCACTTCTGATCTTCTTCACCGCGCATCTCTTTGAGAGCCGGTATCGCCTGCTTCTGTGGCTCGACAGCCTTGCGCTGGCGGTGGCCGTCCCCGCGGGCGTCGGCACCGCGCTGGCGATGGCGCAGCCCTTGCCGATCGTGGTGATCATGGGGATGGTGACCGGCTGCCTTGGGGGTCTGATGCGCGACGTGGTGTGCAACGAGGTGCCGCTGGTGCTGAAACAGGGCGAGCTTTACGTCACCGCCGCCTTTGCCGGGTCGCTGGCCGCAGTGGCGGTATCGCTGATCACGCGGCAGGAACTGTTCATCCTGACCGCCTGCGCCGGAGTCACTTGGGCATTGCGCGCAGGCTCGCTGGCCTTTGGCTGGCGCCTGCCGGTCTACCGATCCCGTCCGCCACGGGCCTAGGCTATTTCCGCGCCTTGTACGCCTGGTAGCCCCAGATCAGCACCAGCGCCCCCAGCACCGCGCCGATGATGCCGCCCAGCAGGCCCAGAAACGCCAGGATGCCTTGCAGGATCAACCCGCCCAGCAGCGCGCCGGCCATGCCGATGCCGACGGTCACCAGCGGGTCGGCGTCGATCCGCATGATCCGCGTCGCCAGATACCCGGCCACGGCCCCGATGATGACAAGATAGATCAGCCCCATGTCGCTCCCCCGTCAGCGGCCCCGGCGCCAATGCGTCGGGATGATGATCAGCGCCCCGATGGACGAGATGATCGCATCCACACCCGGCGCGCCGAACCGGAATCCGAACATGATCCGCACGAAATAGAACAGGAAGGCCCCACCGACGCAGATGATGATGGATTGCAGGATGCCGTTGCGGGTAAAGCCGGATTTCTCGCTGATATAGCCGACGATCCCGGCGATCACGACGGTGCCGAACAGTTGCAGATACATGAGACCTCGTTGCTCTGGTTGGCGCGATGCTGGCCTGTTTCCGGACTGGACGCAAGCGCGGGTGCTGGCATTTCGAATTGCGCACGCGCACTGCGACCGGGGCGAGGGGCCAGCCCCTCGCGCTCCCCGAAGCGTTTTCGAAAGACTGGCGAAGCGACTTTCGGAAAATCGCGGTACGACATTCCGACGTTGTGGGCGTTCCGCCCCAATCCCGGAACACGTGATCGGGGCAGAACGCTTTAGGATATTTCTGGCCAGAGGAAAAAGGCTGGTCAGAGGCGGGTCCCCTTGGGCAGCGCCATGCCACGCAAGAAGTCCTCCGTCCCCTGAGGACCACGCCCGGCCTTTTGCAAACGCAAGACTTTCACCGCGCCGGTGCCGCAGGCAACCGTCAGCGCGCCGTCGAGCACCTCGCCGGGCGCGCCGCTGCCCACGCCGATCCGCGAGGCAAGGAACTTGATCCGCGTGCCCTCGTGGTCGATCCACGCGCCGGGAAAGGGCGACAGCCCGCGAATCTGGCGGTCGACCTCTTCGGCTGGGCGCGTCCAGTCGATCCGTGCCTCCGCCTTGTCGATCTTGTCGGCATAGGTGACGCCGTCCTCCGGCTGCGGTTCGGGCGTCAGCGTATCGAGCTCTGCCAGAGCCTCGGTAATCGCCTCCGCACCCAACCGCGACAGGCGATCATGCAGCGCCCCTGTGGTCTCCTCGGCACCAATCGGCGTCTCGCGGCGCAACAGCACGGCGCCGGTGTCCAGCCCTGCCTCCATCTGCATGATGCAAACGCCGGTTCTTTGATCCCCCGCCATGATAGCCCGGTGGATCGGCGCCGCCCCGCGCCAGCGCGGCAGCAAGCTGGCGTGGATATTCAGGCAGCCTTGTTTCGGCGCGTCCAGTATGGGCTGAGGCAGGATCAGCCCATAGGCGACCACCACTGCCACATCGGCGTTCAGCGCGGCGAAATCCGCCTGCTCATCCGCGCCTTTCAGGCTGACGGGATGGCGCACGGTCAGCCCCAAAGCCTCGGCCCGCGCCTGCACCGGGCTGGGTCGATCCTTCTTGCCGCGCCCTGCCGGGCGGGGCGGCTGGCAATAGACCGCCGCGATCTCGTGCCCGGCATCGACCAGCGCGTCCAGCACCGGCACCGAAAAATCGGGCGTTCCCATGAAGATCAGGCGCATGACACTCTCCTGCCGTTGGTTCAGCGTCGCTTGGCCGCACGGCGCAACAGCATGTCCCGTTTCACCTTGCTCAATCGGTCGAAATACATTCGCCCCCCAAGGTGATCGACCTGGTGCTGCACGCTCGTCGCCCAAAGTCCGACGAAATCACGCTCCTCCATTTCGCCGTCCGCGTTCAGAAACCGAACTGTCACCGCGCGCGGGCGGGTGATTGTCGCATGGACACCGGGCAGGTTTGGACTGGCCTCGTCGTGGTCGCGCATCTCGATGCTGGAATGCAGAATCTCGGGATTCGCCATGCGCACCGCCTGTCCGCGCGCGTCGCTGGCATCCACCACGGCCAGCCGGCGCATCACGCCGATCTGCACCGCCGCCAGTCCGACGCCCGGCATCGCGTCCATCGTCTCGATCATGTCATCCCAGATCGCGTGCTCGACCTCCGTCACCGCTTCGACATCGGCCGCGGGGCTGCGCAACCGCTTGTCCGGCCAGGGCACGAAGGGGCGCACCGCCACTGGGCTACCCCCGCGCCTTTTCACGCTTCAGCTTCTGCATCTTGCGGGTGATCAACTGGCGCTTCATCGGGCCCAGGTAATCGATGAACAGCTTTCCGTTCAGGTGGTCGATCTCATGCTGCACACAAGTGGCCCACAGTCCGTCGAACGTGTCCGACTGTTCGTTCCCGTCGCGGTCGATCCACCGCACATCCACCACCTTGGGCCGCGTCACCTCGGCAAACTGGTCGGGGATCGACAGGCAGCCCTCCTCGTAGACGTTCGTGTCGTCCGACGACGCCACCACCTCGGGGTTGAACATGACCAGCGGGCGCGGCGGCTCGCCCGCCTCGTCGTCCTTGGCGCAATCCAGCACGATCAGACGGTCCATGACCCCGATCTGCGGCGCGGCCAGGCCGATGCCCGGCGCGTCGTACATCGTCTCCAGCATGTCATCGGCCAGCGCGCGCAAATCGTCGCTCAGGTCGGACACCGGGTCACAGACCTTCTTCAGGCGCGGGTCGGGATGGATCAGGATAGGTCGCAGCATCGGATCAATCTATGCGTTCGTGGCATTCATTTGAAGCCGGGCATCCGGCCATCGCGCGAAATGCTTTAGGCGATTGCGCCCGTGCCTGCAACGCCCTAGCTTGCGCCCAGATCCAAGCCAGCAACACCGGAGAGCGCCTTGAATTTCGACGACCCGATCGACCGCCGCGGCAGCAATTGCAGCAAGTGGGACAAGATGGAACAATTCTATGGCGTGCCCGCCGATGACGGGCTGGCCATGTGGGTCGCCGACATGGATTTCCGCCCGCCGCAGGTCGTCTCCGACGCGCTTGCCGGGATGCTCGACCATGGCATCTTCGGCTATTACGGCGACGAGTCCAGCTATCGCAAGGCAATCACGTGGTGGATGAAAACCCGCCACGGCTGGCAGGTTGACCCATCCTGGATCTTCACCACCCACGGGCTGGTCAATGGCACCGGCATGTGCGTCGACGCTTTCACCAAACCGGGCGACGGCGTGGTCCTTTTTACCCCCGTCTACCATGCCTTCGCACGGGTGATCACATCGGCGGGACGGCGGGTGGTCGAATGCCGGCTGACGAACAATGACGGCCGCTACGAGATGGATTTCGCCGCCTATGACGCCCTTCTCGACGGGTCCGAGAAACTGCTGGTTCTGTGCTCCCCGCACAATCCGGGCGGCCGCGTCTGGAGCAGGCAGGAATTGGAAGGCGTGGCGGAGTTCGCCCGGCGGCACGACCTCATCCTCGTCTCCGACGAGATCCACCACGACCTCGTCTACCCCGGTCAAAGCCACACCGTC
This sequence comes from Roseovarius atlanticus, assembly GCF_001441615.1. Classification (GTDB taxonomy): domain Bacteria; phylum Pseudomonadota; class Alphaproteobacteria; order Rhodobacterales; family Rhodobacteraceae; genus Roseovarius; species Roseovarius atlanticus. The sequence goes on along the minus strand of NZ_LAXJ01000003.1, from coordinate 445,140 downwards.
ATGGCCCATATCGAAGGAATCGCCGACCGGCTGGTGATGATGACCGCCACCACCAAGACGTTCAACATCGCGGGCGCCCATGTGGGCAACGTGATCATTCCCGACGAGGGTCTTCGCGCTCGCTTTGCCGCGCGCATGGCAGGGCTGGGCCTGTCGCCCAATGCCTTCGGCCTCGTCATGGCCGAAGCGGCCTATTCCCCCGGCGGGGCGCAATGGGTGGACGCGCTGATGGCCTATCTCGACGAGAATCGCAAAGTCTTCGATGCGGGCATCAATACCATTCCGGGTATGAATTCCATGCCGCTCGAGGCGACGTATCTCTCGTGGGTCGACTTTTCCGGCACGGGCATGAGCGCCGAGGAATTCACCGACCGCGTTGAAAAGACTGCCCTGATCGCGGCCAATCACGGGCCGACCTTCGGCACCGGCGGCGAAAGCTTCCTGCGCTTCAACATCGCGACACCACGAGCCCGCGTGGAAGAGGCGGTTGCGCGCCTGCAAGACGCATTTTCCGACCTGCAATAGATCATTTTGCAAACGCCCCCGGCCGCCATCCAGGCCCGGGGCAAACGCCGCGTCAGCCTTCGGCGATCAGCGCGACGGGCGCATCGACGGGGCGTTCGAAATCCACCGGCTGCTCGCCCGAGGCTTCGTTGACAATCTTCAGCTCAAAACGGATCTCGCGACCATCCTCCTCGGAGGCCACGATAAGACACCGCTTAAGATGCCGCGCCCCGTCGTAAAGGTCCACCAACCCGCGCAGATGCGGCGCCGCCCCGGCAGGCAGGGCAAACCCATCGTTCCAGGCCCTTAGAACGGCGTGCGATTGCGTCCCGGCCTCGACCCTCAGACGGTTGCTCTTTTGCCAGCCGCGTTCCCGTGCCTCTTCGAGGCCCGCAAGGATCTCCGGGGAAAGAAAAGTCGTCATGGCCAGCACCCTTGCAGAGAATCGTCCTGACAAGATGTAAGGCTAAACCATGACAGTCACGTAAAAATTTCGCCGCATTGCCGCAATGCAAGTGCGGCACATCAAGACTCCAAAAGACCATTCAGCTGATCGCCCAGGTAATAGCAGACGGCCACCTGCCCACCGGCGCCATGCGGCCCCATGAAAACACCGTCGGCATCCGAGATGTAGGCGCAGATCGCCTGGAACTCCGCCAGCCGCGCCGCATCTACCGGACCGCCGCGGCTCAGCAAGTCCTCGATCTCCTGTCGTTCCCCGAATTGCTGCACCGCCCAAGCCGCCTGCTGCATCGGCAAGGGCACGTCGGGATGCCCCCAGGCCCACATCCAGCTGCCATCGTCGGAATAGGTGCCGATCACCTGCGCCTGCGCCGCGGTCTCCTGCCTGCCTTCGGACGTAAACACGATCCGGCCTTTCTTCAGGTTCAGGCGAAACGCGGTCGATCCGTCTTGCGGCGGCACAAAGCCTGTCCCGGCCATGCGGGTCCTCAGGAAAAAGCCCGCGTTGACCGCCAGCTGACGATAGGTTTCGGGCAATTGCGTCGCCCCGGCATCGGCCTGGCGTCCGGCAAATTCCAACAGGATCTCGTTCATGTCGTCGTTCCTTTCGGGATGGCGGGTGGGGCGGCGTTGCGCCGCGGCGCAACCAGCGTCCTCCGCCATCCTGTTTAACGCTTCACCATGCTCCAACACACAACGAAGTCCAAGCGCCGCCAGCCTGTCTCATATCCCAACTGCTACCCCGGCCGTCACTCTGACATTGTCCTGGTCATGCGCGCCACGACGATCCGACAGTACGGCGTCGATTTCCGGCGTGTCCGCACCCGTGCCCTCTGACACAGCCGCACTCACGCATGTCCAATCTCCACGACTTGCAATCATGCGCTGTCCATCGCTCATCCCTCCCTGGCGCAAGGGTCTCGCGGTGCGCCGCTTCACCTGTCGCAAAGGCACCTCTCCGGCTGGCGGCGCAATCGGGCACGGCAGAGCGCTCGGGCCCACGCGTTCGTGTGCACCCGCACAGAGCCTGCGCGGCAATCGGTCCTGCCCGAAACCTTCCCTGCCGCTATGTGTTGAGCCAGGAACAAAGGAGGCTCCGATGGGCGAACTGATAGACGGCGTCTGGCACACCGGCTGGTACGACACCAAGAAACACGGCGGCGCATTCAAGCGCGACACGTCGCAATTCCGCAACTGGATCACCGCCGACGGCAGCGCCGGACCCAGCGGCGAGGGCGGCTTCAAGGCCGAGCCGGGGCGCTACCACCTCTACGTCTCGCTTGCCTGTCCCTGGGCGCATCGGACACTGATCTTCCGCCGGTTGAAGGCGCTGACCGACCTGATCGACGTGTCCGTTGTGCACCCGCACATGCTGTCGGACGGCTGGACCTTCGACACGGACTTTCCCGGCGCGACGGGCGACAAGCTCTACGGCCTGCCGTTCGCACGTGACATCTACATCCGCTCCGATCCCAATACGACTGGCCACGTCACCGTGCCGATCCTGTGGGACATGCAGCGCGAGACGATCGTGTCCAATGAAAGCGCCGAGATCATTCGCATGTTCAACACCGCCTTCGACGACATCACCGGCAATACCGAAGACTACTATCCCGAGGATCTGCGCAGCGAAATCGATCCGATCAACGACCGCGTCTACGACACGGTGAACAACGGCGTCTACAAGGCCGGCTTCGCCACGACGCAAAAGGCCTATGACGATGCGGTTGTGCCGCTTTTCGACTCGCTCGACTGGCTGGAAGACATCCTGTCACGGCGGCGCTACCTTGCCGGCGACCGCGTGACCGAAGCCGACTGGCGGCTTTTCACCACGCTCATCCGGTTCGACAAGGTCTATCACGGGCACTTCAAGTGCAACCGCGCCCGGATCGTCGATTATCCCAACATGTGGGGCTACCTGCGGGAACTCTATCAATGGCCCGAAGTGGCGATGACGGTGAATTTCGACCACATCACCCAGCATTACCACTACAGCCATGACATGGTGAACCCGCACCGCATCATTCCCATCGGCCCCGATCTCGATCTCACCGCGCCGCACGGACGCGGTTGACAAAGCCGGTCAGGCGGCCTGCCACCCGGCGGCCTTCGGCGCGGGACCTTCTGATGCGCTCATGGTGGGTTCCGCATCTGCGGTGCCACCGCTCTGAAGACGGAAGCTCTTTACCATCTCGTGCAAGGTCTCCGCTTCCTTCTTGAGCGTGGTGGAGGCCGCCGACGACTCTTCCACCATCGCGGCATTCTGCTGTGTGACCTGGTCAAGCTGCGCGACACTGGTACTCAGTTCCGTGAGGCTCGCCGATTGCTCATGCGCACCGTTGGCGATCTCGCCGATCAGGTCCGCGATATTGCCGACGCGGGTGACGATTTCAGTCAGCGCATCCCCCGCGTTGTTCACCAATGAAACGCCATTTTCCACGTACGCGGTGCCCGCACCGATCAAGCCTTTGATCTCGCGCGCCGAGTCCGCACTGCGCTGCGCCAGCGCCCGCACTTCCGAGGCGACGACGGCGAAACCGCGGCCTGCATCGCCCGCACGCGCCGCCTCGACCCCGGCATTCAATGCCAGAAGATTGGTCTGGAAAGCGATATCGTCGATCACGCCAATGATCTGATTTATCTCGTCCGACGACGTCTTGATTTCGGACATCGCCCCGATGGCATCGCGCACGACGTTTCCGCTGGTCTCGGCCTGGGCGCGGGTCTGTCCGACCACCTCCCTGACGCGCGAGGTGCCCTCGGCTGTCGTTCGCACGCTCGACGTCATTTCTTCAAGCGCCGCGGCCGTCTCCTCCAGTGTGGCGGCCTGGCCTTCTGTACGTCGAGACAAGTCCAGCGACCCGGCACTCAGTTCCTCGGCGCGCAGATGAATCTCGGTCGCATTCGCGGCAACTGCGCCAATCAGTTTCCGCAAACTCCTGACCGTGGTGTTGAAGTCTTGCCGCAGACTTTCATACTCGGGCGGGAACGGATCTTCGATCGTCTCGCTCAGATCGCCAGCGGCAAGCGTGTTGAGCCGATCGCGCAGCACACCGACAAGATCCTGTGCCTCTCGGCCCGCCCGCTGGGCCGCCATTCGCGCGGTGTCCGCCTCTTCGGTCAGCCGTTGCGCCGCGCTGCGCTGTTCCACCATCGTCGCGCGCCGCCGGTTCGCATCCAGCATCGACAGGGACAGGATGCCGCCCTCGATAACGACGATCGTGCCGTGAACCGCGGTACGAATCACATTGCCGACAAGGTCGACAGACGGATAAACCATCGCCGGCAGGGCCAGCGTCAGGCCAAGGTGATGCACCGCCGTCAGGCCGCAGGCCAGGATCAGCACCCGGATGCTGCCCATCGTCGAAACCACCGCCAGCACGGCAAAGAACATCATGTGGCTGTCGATCTGCCACGGGTGTCCCGACAGCGCCGCCGTGAACAGGGCCGATTGTCCTACGAGGCCCGCCGCCAACGCGCCGCGCGCCAGCCGGCTGCGCTCCCGATGCGCCAGCAGGCCCGCTCCCGCGAAACCGAGCGAAAGAAGCAGGAGCGGCAGAACCGCGTTGCCCACCGTCCAAGCCGCCGCCGCCGGCAGCGGGACCATCAGCAGCAGCATGAATGCCGCGAACCTCACGCGATCTTCGCTGTCTTCCGTTCCGGCACCGATCATCTCAGCCCCCCTTGGATCCACAAAGTGACGCCAGCGCGGTGGCATCGAGAACCGCCCAGGCCCCGCCGGCGACCGCCTCCGCCGGTCTCTCCAGTACGGCAAGCCGCGCCATTGGCGCCGCCACCAACCCTATTTCCCTGCCCCCGGCCGCCGCGATGATGCGGCCCGGGTCGTCGGTCCATGGCGGAACCACGACCAGCGCCGGCCGCCCCGCCTGCGCCGGACCGGACATCATCAATGCCACCGGCAGCGTCGCCAGAAAAAGCACCGCAAGAAGCCCCACAAGGTACGAGTCGATGAAAAAAGACCGTCTCATATCGAGGGTTCTAGAGGCATAATCCCTAACAGCCGGTTTAGCGGGCCAAAATAATGGCGTATGCTTTCCCACGGCTTGACGCCCGCCTGTAAAAACCCCGTCCGAATCCCTTGACGCGCTGATCCGATGGCCGTAAAGACGCGCAACGGAATTCAGGGCGCTGCCTATGGCGGTGCCCCTTTGCATTGAGTGGGACCGCCCGTGCGGCCCGACAAAAACGAGGATGACCCCATGTCGCGCCGCTGCGAACTGACCGGAAAAGGCCCGATGGTTGGCAACAACTCCAGCCACGCCAATAACAAGACCAAGCGTCGCTACCTGCCCAATCTGAACGACGTGACCCTGCAATCCGAAACGCTGGGCCGCGGCATCAAGCTGCGCATCACCGCCGCTGCCCTGCGCAGCGTCGATCACCGCGGCGGGCTGGACCGTTTCCTAGCCAAGGCCAAGGATACCGAACTTTCCGACCGCGTGCTGAAGGTCAAGAAAGAGATCGCCAAGGCGCAGGCCGCCAACGCCTGATCGCCGCTCGGCATCGACACGACCAAGGCCCTGCCAAATGGCGGGGCTTTTTTGTTTGTCCTTTGCTTCGCGCCGCCAGTGAAGACCGCCGCCGGTCCCTTCCGGACCGTGGCGCGATCCCTGCACGCCTCAAGCAGAGCGGACATCAGCCTTTCACGCCAAAATGCAGACCAGCCGGGCTCAACATTGCTATCAAGTGTCGGAATACTGGCAGCGGCCCGGAAATAGAACGTCCGACTATGCTGATGCATCTTGTATTATGCCCGCCGAACGCCTACCTGTTACTAGCTTATGTTGTTCTCTCGAACCGCTGCTTCCGTTTACCCGGCTCTCAGTTGATCGATTCAGTCTGACTATGCCGGGCTGCCGCATTCTGTGGGCAGCACCCAAACAGGAGTACACGGATATGGCCAATGGCACCGTGAAATGGTTCAATTCAACCAAAGGTTTCGGATTCATTCAGCCGGAGAGCGGCGGCAAGGATGTGTTCGTTCACATCTCCGAGCTTGAGCGCGCTGGCATCAGCGGTCTGGACGATGGCCAGAAGGTCAAGTTCGAGACCGAGACCGGCCGCGACGGTCGGGAGTCCGCCAACGCGCTGGAACTCGCGTGAGCTTTTCCCTCGACGACGTCTTCAAAGAGGTCCCACCGCAGACCGGCAATGGCGGGCGGCACCTGACGCCCTCCAGCGTCTTCAAGGACGCCCCGGCCGCGCCTGCCACAAAGCTGGACAAGACCACAGCGGCGGCCAGAGAGATCCTGGACGCCGAGGCCAATGAGCGGGTGCAAAAGAGCGCCAAGCTCAAGCTGGCCCGAGAAGCACGCGACGCAGGGCTCTCCCGGTAAAGGATCGCCCGCGGTCGCGCGTCGCCTGATCGTGCCAGCACCGCTTCCGGCAGACGCACGTCATGGCCGGGCGCGGTGAATAAACCGCAGCCGGAGCAAATCTCCGGGTCTGACACGGGCCGGCTGCGGGTTTGGACATGAACGACTCGACCGGGCCGAAAAATGCGGCCCAAGGCACGTGTCGTGCAGGGATCGTTGTCAGGAAATTCGAAAGACCGCGTCGCACGATGCGCCGCGAAGACCAAGTACGGCAGCCCTGGTTCCCACGCGAACCCGGGCCGCTGCAACGCATTCAAATGAAAGTAGAAAAAATGGGCTATTCGACACCGAAGAAACAACTGGACCTCAAGGAATTCCTGAGCGAGCCAGCCAAGAAATTGCCATTCCGCAAGTTCGGCATGCGCAGTGCGCCGACCAAGCCCGCAACTGGGTCCCAAAGCCGCGCGGCGCAGACCGAATCCACCGAAAGCTAAGCCCGGCACGTCTGCCGACATGCAGCTGCGACTGGCGCATTTCCAGGGGCATCAAGGAGTTCTGACAGTGGCGTTTCGCAATCGTGCACCGACCCATGGCGCCCGGCGCGACGGACGTCGTCCGCTGTCGTTTCGCGCCTTGGCGTCAATGCGGGCCGTACCGGCAAACTCATGACGCGGAAAAAAGTCACCGTTGATTTCGAAAGAAAGAAACAAAGACCACTGAACGAACGGTTGGGCAGCAGCCTCAAACTCGGCCGAAACAGGCGCACTGTTTTCAATTTGAAATGGGTTTTGCTTGTCGTTCTGGCGCTGTGGACAACCTGGATACTGGCCCGAGCCGTTTTCGCCTGATGAAACGAACCGCAACCATGGATATCGACATGTCGAAAAGCAAAGCCAAGAAGAAACCCAGCGCCGCTGGCACGCAGATCAAGGCAGCAGACGCCGCGACGATCGTCGAGGACGCGTTCGGCAATTACCTGATCCGTGCAGGCCGGTTGAATGGCGACTTCATAGCGCGTGCCTTCCCCGCCACCGGCTCCAAGAGTCAGGGGCTGATCGCCGAAGCGTCCGGCACGTCCGAGGCCGACGCAATCGAGGCACTGAAAGAAAGCTTGCGGGCCCGCAGCGCCAATCGCACCGAAGCGCGCCGCTGGGACGAACGCTCCGACAGCGCGATCCCCAGCAAGGAAGAATTCATCGAGGCGCTTCGGCAAATGAAACTGACGGATTCGCAACTGGCCATGCTCAAGGCGCTTGCCGTTGCCGGTGACGACGGAATGACCCTGGCCGCATCGACCAGGGCATCCGGATACAAATCACAGGACACTGCCATGAAAGCTCTGAAAAGAGCCGGCTCGCTTGTCGGTGACTTTCTTGGCGTAGAACCCCGCTCCGGCGCGGCAACCGATCCGAAGGATGCGCGCGAGGTTCTGGGCTACCTCATTGAAGGCGAAAGCGAAACCGCGTCGGTCTGGGTCATGCACGACGAGCTACGCCACGCCGTCCGCTCAGTCATCTGAGAGCGCCTTGAAATGGCGGCCTCGCCTCAGCCGACCGCCGCTCGGATCGCCTGCATGTTCTGCCCATAGACCTCGGGCTTGTCCACCGAGCCGCCTTTGAACACCGCCGACCCGGCCACCAGCACATCCGCGCCCGCCTCCACCACCAGCGGTGCCGTCTCGGGCGTCACGCCGCCGTCGATCTGGATATGCACCTCGCGGTCGCCGATCATCTGGCGCAGGCGGCGCGTCTTCTCGACGCCCGACATGATGAACTTCTGCCCGCCAAAGCCGGGGTTCACCGTCATCAGCACCACCATGTCGACCATGTCCAGAACGTACTCGATGGCCTCCAGCGGCGTGCCGGGGTTCACGCAGACCCCTGCCTTGCAGCCCGCCGCGCGAATGGCCTGCAAGGTGCGGTGAATATGTGGGCCAGCCTCCACATGGGCGCTGATCATGTCCGCGCCCGCCTCGGCATAGGCGTCGATATACGCATCAACCGGGGAAATCATCAGGTGCACGTCCATGAAGGTCTTCACATGCGGACGAAACGCCTTCACTGCCGGGGGGCCGAAGGTCAGGTTCGGCACGAAATGCCCGTCCATCACGTCCACATGCACCCAGTCCGCGCCCTGATCCTCGATGGCCCGAATCTCGGCCCCAAAATTGGCGAAATCGGCAGACAGGATGGATGGCGCGATCTTGACGGAACGGTCGAACGTCATGGCAGGCACTCCTTCTGGTGTGCCCCGCTCTTGCGGCGTTTGGCGCGGCTCGTCAAGCCTTGCCCCACACGATTGAACCCCCGGCCCATTCGTGCCACCAATTGATCCCGCCATTCCGTTCAGGGGGACCACACCATGCTCGGCCAGATGCAGCACCGCCCGCTCAGGATCCTCGACATCCTGACCTACGCCGCCGAGGCCTTTCCCGAACAGGGGCTGGTCTCGGTCCGCGACGAGGGCGACATTAACCGCAGCACCTACCCCGAAACCCTGGCCCGTGTCGGCCAGCTGGCCCACGCCCTCGATGCGATGGGGCTGAAACCCGGTGACCGCATCGCCACGCTTGCGTGGAACGGCTACCGCCATTTCGAGCTCTACTACGCCATCGCCGGCATCGGCGGTGTCTGCCACACGATCAATCCTCGCCTGCCGCCTGACCAGATGCAGTACATCCTCGACCATGCGCAGGACAGCGCCATCTGCGTCGATATCAGCCTCGTACCCCTTCTGGAGAAGGTGACATTGCCCAAGGGCTGCCGCGTCATCGTCCTGACCGATGCCGACCATATGCCCGACGCCCCAGACGGTGCCCTCGCCTACGAGGACCTGCTGGCGGACCAGCCCCAGACCTACGACTGGCCCAGCTTCCCCGAGGATACCGCGGCCGGCCTCTGCTACACCTCGGGCACCACCGGCAACCCCAAGGGCGCGCTCTATTCGCACCGCTCCACCGTGCTGCACGCGCTTCTGGTCATCGCCGGGCACCCGCAAAGCCTGCGCCACGGCGCGCGCGTGCTGCCCGTCGTCCCGCTCTTTCACGTCAATGCGTGGGGGATGCCCTATACCGCGCCGCTGGCGGGTATGACCATGGTCATGCCGGGCCGCCACCTCGACGGGGCCAGCCTCTATGATCTGATGGATGCCGAACAAGTCTTCTCCGCCTGGGGCGTGCCCACCGTCTGGGCCGGCCTGCAACAGGAGATCGCAAAGCGCGGCACGCCCCCCGACGGCTTCAAGGACCTCGTCGTCGGGGGCTCCGCCGCCCCCCGCTCGATGATCGCCGCCTTCGAAGAGATGGGCGTCAACGTGAACCAGGCGTGGGGCATGACCGAGATGAGCCCCATCGGCACCCGCGGGATCCTGCCCAGCCGCCTTGCCGACGCGCCCTTCGACGAGCGCGTCGATGCCAAGGTCGGCGCCGGCCGCCGCCTCTTCGGCGTCGAGTTCAAACTCAAGGACGATGACGGCACCCTCGTGCCGCACGATGGCGAAACCCCGGGCGAGCTTTTCGTCCGCGGCAGCACCGTCATCTCCGGCTACTATCAGAACGACGACGCCACCTCTGCGGCCATTGACGAAGACGGCTGGTTCGGCACCGGCGACGTCGCCACCGTCGACGCCAACGGCCGCCTGATCGTGCGCGACCGCGCCAAGGACCTGGTGAAATCGGGCGGCGAATGGATCAGCTCCATCGACCTCGAAAACGCCGCCATCTCGCATCCGATGATCGACACCTGCGCCGTCATCGCCGTACCCCACCCCAAGTGGGACGAACGCCCTGTTCTGGTCGTGGTCCCCGCCGGTGAGGAAAAGCCCACTCTCGCGGACATCCACGCTCACTTGGAGCCGCATTTCGCCAAGTGGCAGATGCCCGACGACATCCTCTTCACCGATGCCCTGCCGCTGACGGCCACCGCCAAGGTCTCCAAGCTGACCCTGCGCGAGCAGCTCTCTGACTACGTTCACCCCGACCTGCGCGAGGACGGCGCGTGAGCCTATCGCTGGACACTGCGGCGCTCGAGGCGTGGGCCAGGACTCACCTGCCCGCGCTCGAAGGCCCGATCACCGCCACCAAGTTCTCCGGCGGGCAATCCAACCCCACCTACCGGCTCGATACTCCCTCGGGCCGCTTCGTCCTGCGCCGCAAACCCCCCGGCGTGCTGCTCAAATCCGCCCATGCCGTCGACCGCGAATACCGCGTGCAAAAGGCACTGGCGGACACCGACGTGCCGGTCCCAAAAATGCTCGCCCTTTGCGAGGACGACAGCGTGATCGGCTCGACCTTCTACGTCATGGACCATGTCGAAGGCCGCAATTTCGACCAGCCGTCCCTGCCCGAAGTTGACCCAGAAAACCGCGCCCCCCTCATCGACGCCATGAACCGAACCCTCGTGGCCATCCATTCCGTCGATCTCGACGCCACCGGCCTTACCGACTACGGCCCCCCCGGCCACTACTGCGAACGCCAGACCGAGCGTTGGACCCAGCAATATCGCGCCACCGCGACCGAGGACATCGCCGAGATGGACGCCCTCATCGACTGGCTCTTCGCCAACATGCCCCCCGATGACGGCCAGCGCACGCTGGTCCATGGCGACTACCGCCTCGACAACCTGCTCTTCGCGCCCGATGCCCCCCGCGTCGCCGCAGTGCTCGATTGGGAGCTGTCGACGACAGGCCACCCCTATGCCGATCTCGCGGCGGTCATCATGCAATGGTCCATGCCCGCCACCACCGAAGGGCGCGGGCTAGAGGGGATCGACCGCGCCGCCCACGGCCTCTGGTCCGACCAGCAGTTCATCGACACGTATTGTGACCGCCGCAGCATTCCGGGTATCGAGAACTTCCACTTCTACCTCGCCTTCACCTATTTCCGCATGGCCGCCATCCTGCAAGGCGTCAAGAAACGCGCTCTCGACGGCAACGCCTCCGACCCCGACCGCGCCCTGAAACTGGGCGCCTACGTTCCCTTCTTCGCCCACTCCGGGCTAAAGGCCGCCACCGAATGACCGACACCTTCGACCCCAACCTGCGCGAGGCGCCCTCACCACTCTCCGAAACTCTCGGCTTCGACATGACCGACTGGTCCGAAGGTTATGCCCGGGTCGAGGCTCCCATTGCGCCCCACCTGATGAACCGCCAGGGCCTGCCCCACGGCGGTGTCTATGCCGCGATCCTCGACACCGCGATGGGCTTCTGCGGCTGCTTCACCGGCGATCCGAAGATCAAGCAGAACGCCCTGACACTCAGCATGACGGTCAACTACCTCGCCCGCGCCACCGGCACCCACCTGGTGGCCGAGGCCCGCGTGACCGGCGGAGGCCGCTCCACCTTCTTTGCCAAAGGCGAGGTCCGCGACGACACCGGCACCCTCATCGCCGAGGCGACAGGCGTCTTCAAACTGCGCTCCCGGAAATAACCGCCAGCCCCGTAGCCTGGGGTTCCACCCCACCGCGCCCCGCGCACAGACGCTTCGCCAACGCGTAGGGTGGAATTCCACCCCACCGCGCCGCTCGCACAGACACTTCACCAACGCGTAGGGTGGGGTTTCACCCCACCGCGCCGCTCGCACACACGCTTCGCCACAGCGTAGGGTGGGTGAAAACCCACGCGGCGCCCGTGCATCCCCCCAAAACCCCCCTTGACCTTCCAGTCACTGGAACCCTTATATCTGCCGCATGACAACGCTGAACCTCGAACTTGACGGCATGTCCTGCGCCGGCTGCGCGGGCCGCGCCGAACGCGCTCTCGCCGCGCTGCCCGGCCTGGGTCGCGCATCTGTGAACTTCGCCACCGGCAGCGCGCGGATCGAGGTGAACGGCACGCCCCTGGACCGGATCACCGACACGCTTACCGCCGCCGGCTACCCCGCCCGCACCGCGCAAACGACCCTCTCGATCGACGGGATGCACTGTGCCTCCTGCACAGGCCGGGTCGAGGACAGCCTGACCGCCGTGCCCGGTATCCTGACCGCCGCCGTCAACCTCGCCACCCAGACGGCACAAGTCACCTACCTGGCGGGCACCACCACGCCCGCCGACCTCGCCCGCGTCGTCACTCAGGCCGGCTATCCAACACGCCCCGCCGAAGAGGATACCCCCGATCCCGCTGCTTCGCGCCGCGCCGCAGAGATTACCCATGCCCGCCAAATGACCCTGCTGGCAGGCGCGCTGACCCTACCCGTCTTCGTGACCGAAATGGGCGGCCACCTGATCCCCGCATTCCACCACTGGCTGCACGACCTGATCGGCCAGACAACGCTCTGGACCCTGCAATTCATCCTCACCACGCTGGTCCTCGCCTTTCCCGGTCGGCAGTTCTTCACCCTAGGGCTGCCCGCGCTCCTGCGCGGCGCGCCCGACATGAACAGCCTCGTCGCCCTCGGCACCCTGGCCGCCTGGGGGTACTCGACGGTGGCCCTCTTCGCTCCCGGCGTCCTGCCCCCCGGCACCGTGGCCGTCTATTTCGAGGCCGCCGCCGTCATCGTCACCCTCATTCTCCTGGGCCGCTGGATGGAGGCCCGCGCCCGCGGCCGGACCGGCGCCGCCATCCGCCGTCTCATCGGCCTGCAACCCGACACCGCCCGCGTGATCCGCAACGGTGCGGCACAGGACATCCCAGTCGCGCAGGTCGGCGTCGGCGACACGCTCCAACTGCGCCCCGGCGAACGCATCCCCGTCGACGGCACCGTCACCGACGGCACGTCCCATGTCGACGAGTCCATGATCTCGGGCGAGCCCCTGCCCGTCTCGAAAACCACGAACGACATCCTCATCGCCGGCACCATCAACGGCGACGGTGCCCTCACCATGACCGCCACCGGCGTCGGCCGCGATACGATGCTGGCCCGCATTGTCGCCATGGTGCAGGAGGCCCAGGGCGCCAAGCTGCCGATCCAGGCCCTGGCCGACAAGGTGGTGCGCGTCTTCGTGCCCGTGGTTATCGCGACCGCGATCCTCACCGTGCTCGCATGGCTCGCGGTCGGCCCCAGCCCCGCCCTCGGCCTCGCCCTCGTGGCGGGTGTCTCGGTGCTGATCATCGCCTGCCCCTGCGCCATGGGGCTGGCCACACCCACCTCGATCATGGTCGGCACAGGCCGCGCCGCCGAGCTTGGCGTGCTCTTCCGCAAGGGCGACGCGCTTCAGACCCTGGCAGAGGCAAAGGTCGTGGCCTTCGACAAGACCGGCACGCTCACCCTGGGCCGCCCCACCCTCACCACGCTGCACCTCGCCCCGGGCTTTGACCGCGCCGAAACCCTCGCAGCCATCGCCGCCGCCGAGGCGCAGTCCGAACACCCCATCGCCCGCAGCATCGAGACCGCGGCGCTTGACGAGGGCCTGACCCTGCCCCCGGTCAAGGCGTTCAAGGCGATCCCCGGTCACGGCCTCTCGGCAAGTGTCGGCGGTCAGGACCTTCTGGTCGGAACCGCTCGCCTGATGCACGACCACGCCATTGACACCGCCCCTTTCGCCGACACGCTGGCAGACCTGACAGCCAAGGGCGAAACTCCGATCTTCGCCGCAATGGACGGTCGGCTTTCCGCCCTCCTCTCGGTCTCCGACCCGATCAAGGACACCGCCCGCGACACCATCCGCGCCCTGCACGAAAGCGGCCTGCAAACCGCGCTCATCACCGGCGACACCGCCGCGACAGCCCAGGCCGTCGCCACCGCCCTCGGCATCGACCATGTCGAGGCCGAGGTCTTGCCGGGCGACAAGCGCGACACCATCGCCCGCCTGCAAGACACCCACGGCGCCACAGCCTTCGTCGGCGACGGGATCAACGACGCGCCCGCGCTGGCACAGGCCGATATCGGAATCGCCATGGGCACCGGCACCGACGTGGCCATTGAAAGCGCCGACGTGGTGCTTGTCTCCGGCAACCCCGCGAACGTGCTGACCGCGCTCCACGTTTCGCGCCGCACCCTGCGCAACATCCGCCAGAACCTGTTCTGGGCGTTTGCCTACAACGCCGCGCTCATTCCCGTCGCCGCCGGTGCGCTCTACCCGGTTACCGGCAAGCTGCTGTCGCCCATGCTCGCCGCCGGCGCCATGGCGCTCAGCTCCGTCTTCGTACTGACCAATGCCCTGCGCCTGCGCAGCCTGACCCCGGAGACCCCACAATGAACATCTCGCAGATCGCCGACAAGACCGGCCTGCCCCCCAAGACCATCCGCTACTACGAGGAGATCGGCCTGATCACCCCCGACCGTGGCGCCAATGGCTACCGCGTCTTCACCGACAGCCACCTGCACAAGCTGGCCTTCCTGGGCCGCGCCCGCACCCTGGGCTTTTCCATCGAGGATTGCCGCACGCTGCTGGCGCTCTACGAGGACGACACCCGCGCCAGCGCCGACGTCAAGGCCATCGCCCGGCAGCACTTGAAACAGATCAAGGAAAAAATCGCCCAACTGCAATCCATGGCCGACACGCTCGGTCACCTCATCAAGTGCTGCGCCGGTGACAATCGCCCCGATTGCCCGATCCTCAACGATCTCGCCCGCCACTGAGCGCCAGAATTTTCGTACGAAAATTCTCCCCCAAGATTATTCGTACGAATAATCTCTCACAGCTCCGCCCCCGCCTTCCATTCCCCCCACTTCATCGTGGCATTCGCGCCGATATAGGTAAACGGCAGCGGCGGCAGGCGCGACGGTGTCCCCTGCGCCATGACATGCGCCAAGATCTCGCTCTCGACGCCCGACGCCAACTCCGCCATCGCCATCCCGTGCAGCGTGCCCCGCGCTGTGCCCAAGCCGTTCTGGCAGCAGGCCGAGAACAGACCCTCCTCCAACTCGCCCAGCGCCGGCGCGCCGTTCCAGCTCAAACAAAGCCGCCCGCCCCAGCGGTACTCCATGTCGATACCCGCAAGCTGCGGAAACCGCGCTGCGAACGCCTTGTCATGCGACCGCCCCATCGCCGCCACGCGGCCTCGGGGAATCTTCAGCGAAGGGTCATAGGTCACTCGGTTGCGCATCACGATCCGCTTGCCCGCCGTCCCGCTGATCCTGCGCACCGTGCTGCCCATCGGGTCGGCGGGTGTCAGCCCCCAACGCTCCGCCCCGCCCAGCCGCGCGGCCTCGTCTTCGGTCAGTGGACGGGTCATCGACGCATACAGAAACAGGTGCAGCAACCGTCCCTTGAACTGCCCGAAACTCTCTGCATGTCCGTTGACGGCCAAAATCACCTTCGGCGCCGTCACCCGGCCCTTCGGAGTCACGGCCACCCAATCGCCCGCGCGCCGCAATTCGGTCACCGGGCTGTCCTCGCAGATCCGCACCCGGTTGCTGGCCAGCCCCTTCGCCACGCCCCGCACGAACAACGCCGGCTGGATCATCGCCGTCCCGGGCGTGTAAAGCCCGCTGCGGTAATAGTCCGATCCGGTCAGCTCCCGCATCGCACCGGCATCCAGCAATTCATGCGCCTCGCCCATCGCCTCCAGGTGCGCGGCATAATCGAGGTTGTGCCGATGCCCTTTCGCACTCGCCGCCGCGTTGGTCTTGCCCGACCGCACGAACGCCTCCCCGCCCAGCCCGAACGCCTCCGCCATCTCTCCGGCAAAGTCTATCGCGGCCCGGTTCATCCGCGTCTGCGCGATATCCTTCTCGAGCGCGCCGCCGTAGTCTTCCGACGACAGGTCATGCGGCAGGTCGATCATGAAGCCCGAGTTGCGCCCCGCCGGGCCCTCGCCGATCCGCCTGGCCTCCAGCAGCACGATCCGCGACTCCGGGTGCAACTGGCTCAGCCGCCGCACCGCCGCCAGACCGGCAAAGCCGCCGCCGATCACCAGCCAGTCCGCCGTCACCGCCTCGTCCAGCGGCTGCGTCGGTTCCGCCTCGGGCAGGATCGCGTTCCACCCGGTCACGCCAGGATCGCAAGGCATCCGGCGCACCTTCACGGCAGGCTCAACTGGGCCATCCGGCCCCCGTCAACGGTCCAGACCTGCCCGGTCACGAACCCCGCCTCCTCGCTCGCCAGCCAGCAGATCAGCCGCGCCACGTCCTCCGGCGTGCCTGTCCGCCGCACCGGGTGGATTCCGGCCAGCCCTGCGCGAAACGCCACCGGGTCCGTCATGCTCTCGATGAACGCTTCGTTCAGCGGCGTGTCGATCCACCCCGGCGCCACCGCGTTGCAGCGCACGCCATCCTTGCCGTGGTCCACCGCCACGGCCCGCGTCAGCCCGTGCAACCCCGCCTTCGACGCCGCATAAGCCGGGTGCCGCGGGTTTGATCCCAACCCCTCGACCGAGCCGAGATTGACGATCGCGCCACCACCCGCGCGCAGCATCCCCATCCCGTGACGGATCAGCAGAAACGGCACTGTCAGATTCATATGCAGCTGGATGTCCCAATCCGCCTTCGACGTTTCCTCGACCGTGCCCTCTCGCATCATCCCGGCATTGTTCACCAGGATATCGAGCGCGCCCGCCTTGTCCGAGACCTCCGCCATCACCCGCTCGGGCACGGACTCGTCGCTGAAATCCGCCGCGATGTCCTCGTGCGCTGACGCACCGCGCTGCGCACAGAAAACCCGCGCACCGCCCTCGGCAAGGACCGCCGCCGTGGCCCCGCCCATGCCGCTCGACCCGCCGGTTACCAGCGCGACCTTGCCTTCGAACCTGCTCATATCACGGCCTTTCCACCATTCACTTCGACCAGCGCCCCGCACATGTACCGCGCCGCGTCCGACGCCAGGAACAGCATCACGTCCACGATCTCTTCCGGGCTTGCGATATGCCCCACAGGCACGCTCGCGTTCAGGTCTTCGATCGCCTGCTCCGGGTCCAGCCCGCGTGCCGCAAAGCCCGTGCGCAGCATCGGTGTGTCCACCTCGTTGGGGCAGACCGCGTTCACCCGGATACCCTGATGCGCATGATCCCGGCCCAGGCATTGCGTCAGGCTGGCAATCGCCGCCTTGCTCGTCACGTAGACCGGATGGTTCGGCCCCGGCCGCAGCCCCCAGCAGGACGAGGTGTTCACGATCGCCCCGCCGCCCCGCGCGGCCAGGATCGGGATCGCCGCCCGACAAATCCGAAACGGCGCCTCCACGTTCACCCCCATGGTCAGGCGCCAGTCGTCATCGCGCGCCGTGGTGATATCGCCCCGCGTGATGACGCCGGCATTGTTGAACACCATGTCCAGGCCGCCCAACTCTGCCTCCGCCCGCCCCGGCAGCGCGTCGCAAAACGCCCCGTCGAGCAGGTCACC
Source organism: Roseovarius atlanticus (assembly GCF_001441615.1). Taxonomy (GTDB): domain Bacteria; phylum Pseudomonadota; class Alphaproteobacteria; order Rhodobacterales; family Rhodobacteraceae; genus Roseovarius; species Roseovarius atlanticus. Next base: position 427,626 of record NZ_LAXJ01000003.1, on the reverse strand, counting down.
GTCCAGATGCGCCTCGGCCTCCACCGCGCCGCTCTGACGGTCGCTCACCGCCACAAGCGCGCCCTCGGCCCGCAGCGCCCGCACCAGCGCGGCGCCGATGCCGCCCGCGCCGCCTGTGACCAGCGCACACTGTCCCTCGAACCGCATCACGCCACCTCGTACTTCACTGGCAGGCTCAACGCCCCGGTATTTCCACTGTCCGGCAACCATTCCGGCGCGCCGTCATACGCCACCGTACGGAACGTCTGCCGCAACGCATCCAGCGCACAACCCGTATCCGTCCGTGCCACGAAATGCCCGATGCAGTGATGCGCCCCGCCGCCGAACCCGAAATGCCGCTTGCGCTTGACCGTGATGTCGAAAGACGGGTCTTCACAAATCTCCGGGTCCCGCGCCGAGGCATGGACCAGCAGGTTCAGCACCGTGCCTTTCGGAATCACCATTCCGTCCATCTCGACATCCTCGACCGCCTCGCGGGTGGACCACGTCGTTGTCGGCCGCGCCCGGATGAACTCTTCCACCGCGTTCGGGATCAGGCTCTCGTCCTTGCGCAGCATCTGCCACTGATCGGGATTCTCGATGAATAGCGAAAGCCCAAGTCCAAGAAGTGCCCGCGTCGTATCCACGCCACCGAAGATCGAAATCACGATGGTGTTCAGCAATTCCTCATGCGTGCAGTCCCCGTTGCGGTCGAACTCCGCCACCATGCGCGCAACGTAACTCTCGCTATCCTCACCGCGCCGCACCTTGACCACCAGTTGATCGGCCAATTGGAACAGAGTCTCGCAGGCCGCGTTGAACCGCTCTTGATACTTCGGCGCCTCGATCCCCATCGCCAGCCCCAGATCGGCGGCGTTATGCGCCACCAGCGGCCACGCCTCGCGCTCCATCCCTAGCAGCGTTGTGATCGCCTGCCCGGCGAAAGGCTCGCAAAATGCCGACTGGAACTCGCAGGCGCTCTTCTCGCGCAGGTCAGCACAAAGGTCCCGCGCAATCTCATCAAAGGTCGGGACCAGCGACAGCACATAGTCCTCGCTCAGCGCCGGCACCGCCAGCGCCCGCAATTTCTGATGCGAGTCGCCTTCGCGCCCGATCACCGAGTCCCGCCAGAAATCCGCGAACCGCCCCTCGATCCCGACCGTCTCGGGCCAGTTGTGGCTGCCCTGCCGAAACCGCCGGTCGCGCAGGATCTTGCCCACCTGCCGATATCGCAGCACCGCCAGGCCAAAGGGCGTCTCGGCGCACCAATGGGCCTCGCGCGCCGCGACAACTTCCGGCCCCCGCGTCGAAAACCCGGGGTCTTTCAGGTCCAGATACGGCAGATTGCCCATTTTCGTCACTCCTCCGCGCCGTCGCGCGTTCTCAATACTCCTGGTTCAACGCATCCGCCGCCGGGATCTCGCTTTCCCGTTTGGCAATATACGCCAGCAGAGCCTCGTTCACAGCTTCGTCCAGCTTCGGCTCTTCATACTCGTTCAGCATCTTGCGCGCATAGGCCTGCGCTCTGGCATTCGCCTCCTCCGCGCCCTCGGCCTGCCACTGCTCGATCGAGTTGTTGTCAAAGAGATCCGGCATGAAAAACGCCCGCTGAAAATTCGCCAGCGTATGGGGATGGCCAAGGTAATGCCCCCCGGGGCCGATATCGCCCACGGCCGCCACCGCCACATCGAAATCGTCCCAGCGGATGCCCTCGGCCATTCGGTAGGCCATCGCGCATTGCTCGGCGTCGATCACGAACTTCGCCATCGAACAATGCATCCCCGCCTCGTTCCAGCCCGCCGCGTGCCACATGTAATTGGTCCCGGCCATCTGTAATGCCATCAGGGTCGTCGCACTCTCGTACCCCGCCTGCGCGTCCAGCGTCTTGGCCCCGCCCAGGCTGGCCGAGGACCGCCACGGCACGCCATAGAACCGGGCCATCTGCCCGATCATCATGTTCATCAGGCTGATCTCGGGTGTTCCCGCCATCGGCGCTCCCGACTTCATGCTGACCGTCGACAGGTAATGCCCGTAAATCGCCGGACACCCCTTGCGCACCACCTGCGTATAGGCCAGCGCACTCAGCGCCTCGGCATTCAGCTGCGCCACCGCCGGCGCAACAGACGCCGGCGTATTGGCCCCGCCCAGAACGAACGGGCTGCACAGTACCGGCTGGTTGCGGCGGCAGAACGCCCGCATCGCCCCCAGCATGGTTTCGTCCCACACAAGCGGGCTGTTGCCGTTGCAGTTGCCCGTCACCACCGGGTGCGTCTCCATGAACTCGTCGCCAAAAAGGATCGCGCACATCTCCATCACATCCTCGGCGTTCTTCGGGCTTGTGGTCATGCCCATGAACGTCTTGTCAGAATGCTTCATCGACGAATAGGTGATCCGCAGATGCCGCTGGCTGATAGGATGGTCATAAGGTTCCACAATATGATGCGCGCTCGAATGCAGCGCCGGCGACATCTGCGCCAGCTTGTGGAAGTTCGCCAGGTCGTCCAGCGTCGGATTGCGCCGCACATCGTCCAGATCCCGCAGGAACGGCGCGCCGGTCATCGGCACGAAAATCGCATGATCCTTGCCGAAGGGCAGGTTATGCGCCGGGTTCCGCGCGTGATAGGTGAACGTCTCGGGGATCGTCTTGATCAGTTCCCGCACCAGCCCGCGATCCAGATGCACCCGGTCGCCGTCGCGCACCTCCGCGCCAACCCGCTTCCAGTCCGCAATCGCGATCTCGTCGCGGAACACCACGCCCACGTTTTCCAGGATATCCATGCTCGCCGCATCGATGCGCTCGACCTCCTCCGCACTCATCGGCTCAGTCAGCGGCAGCCCCCGCTTCAGGCTGGGCAACATCTTCACGTCCCGTACGGCCCGCAAGGCGGTCCGCGTCCCGCGCCCTCGACGCGCGGGTTTTTCTGCAATTGCCGTCACGCGTCGTCCTCCATGCTGTGTGATATTCCGTCCAGTATCGCTGGCAGCCCGTCAAAGGCCCCCTGCGCCGCCAGCCCCTCGACCATCTGCAGGTTCAGGGTGTTCGGCGTGGCCAGCGCCATCTTCTCGTCATGCAACTCGCCCGCGCGGTCTCGGCCGAGGCCGTTCAGCACCCCGGTCACCAGGTTGCTGACATAGATCTCCGCCGCCTCGGGTGACCCGGTCTTGCCCGCCAGCCATCCGGTGCCCTCTTCCAGAAGACCCAGCGCCGCGGCGACCATCGTCGAGGCCGCGAAATGGTGGTTCAGCGCCGTCTCGTCCTCTTGCGGCAGCACCGGGTTCTTTGCCCCGAAGAGCGCCTGCACGACACCCGGATCACCCGCCACCGGCAAGGGGCAGCCACCGTTCTCGATAAACCCATACGGGATCGTCACCGACACATCCCGCACCGGCGCACAGGCCGCCACGATCTCGGCCATCGGCACGCCCGCCATGACCGACACGACCTTCTGATCCGCCCGGAACGGCAGCCCCGCAACGACGTCCTTCCACACCGCCGGACGCAAGCACAGAAGAACGATCTCGCTCCGCTCCACGACCTCCGCATTCTCCGCCACCGCGATACCCAGACCGCTCTCGGCCAGCGCCGCCGACACCGCCTCGCCGCGCCGCGACACCGTCACGTCATGCCCGGCCCGGGCCAGCGCCCGCGCCATCGGTGCCGCGATATGTCCGGCTCCAAGAAACCCAACTCGGCTCATCCCACCAAGTCTCCGTCCTTCGGATCACTCAGATCGACCCAGATCGTCTTCACCTCGGTGAACTGGTCATGCGCGTGCACACCATTGTCACGCCCGCCAAAGCCCGACTGCTTATACCCGCCAAAGGGCGTCGAGATGTCTCCTTCACCATAGCAGTTCACCGTCACGGTCCCCGCCCGGATCTCCCGCGCCGCCCGGATCGCCCGCCGCACGTTCGAGGTAAAGACCGACGCCGCCAGCCCGTAGGCCGTGTCATTGGCCAGCTGGATCGCCTCCGCCTCGCTCGCCACCTCGATCACGCTCAGGATGGGACCGAAAATCTCTTCCTTCGCCCGCTTGTCGTCCTTTTTCACCTCATAGACCGTCGGCGCGATGAAATTCCCTTTGGGCTTGCCGCCCCCGGCCACCGCCTTGCCTTTCAGGTAGCCCGCCACCTTCTTGCAATGCGCGCCGTCCACCAGCGCGCCCAGATGGTTCGCCGGGTCCAGCGGATCGCCGGTCTTCCAGTCCCGCATCCGCGCCACGATCCGCTCCATCAGCGGCGCCTTGACGGCCTTGTGCACGATCACCCGGCTGGCCGCCGAACAGTTTTCGCCCATGTTCCAGAACGCCGCATTTACCAGGTGCTCGGCCACGTGATCCAGGTTCTCGGCATCTTCCAGCACCACCGCGGGGTTCTTGCCCCCGCACTCCAAAGTCACCTTTTTCATGTTGCTGTCCGCCGCATAGCGCAGGAACCGCTTGCCGATCTCGGTCGAACCGGTAAAGCTCACCATGTCCACGCCCAAATGCAGGCCCAAGGGCTCGCCGACAGACGGCCCATCCCCCGGCAATACCTGCAACACGCCGCGCGGCACGCCCGCCATATGCGCCACCTCCGCCAGCCGCAGCGCGGTCAGGCTGGTCTGCTCGGCGGGCTTCACGATCACCGAATTGCCCGCCGCCAGTGCCGGCCCGATCTTCCACGCCATCATCAGCAGCGGAAAGTTCCACGGCAGCACGCAGGCCACCACGCCCAAAGGCTCCCGCACGATCAGGCTCAGCGCATCGTCGCCCGACGGCCCGACCTGGTCATAGATCTTGTCGATCAACTCGGCGTGCCACTTGATCGTGTGAATGACCTCGGGAATATCCACCGTCTCGCAATCGCGGATGGGCTTGCCGCTATCGAGGCTCTCCAACACCGCGAATTCGTGCCGCCGCCGCGTGATCAGTTTGCACAGCCGGATCAACACGTCCTTCCGCGCGCTCGGATGCGCCTTCGCCCACTCCCCGCGCTCAAACGCTTCCCGCGCCTTCTCAACGGCAAAATCCACGTCCTTCGCATTTGCGGTGGATATCTTCGCCAGCACATCCCCCGTCGCCGGGTTCACCGTCTGCATCTCCGGCCCCGATCCCTTGCGGAACTTGCCATCGACGAAAGGCGCGCGCGGCAGGTCCAGCTCGGCGGCAATCGCGCCGTATTCGTCCCGTGTCAGAAGCTCGCTCATTTCTTGCCCCCTTCGATCGCGGCAATCGCGGTATTCATCGTGCGGATCACCTCTTCGAGGCTACGTTTGTCATCCTTGTTCAGCGGCAACAGAGGCTTCCTCGGCGGCCCCGCCGGAATGCCCCGCATCGTCACGCCATGCTTGATGCACTGGATGAACTTGCCGCCCTGCTCCAGCACCCGCATCAGCGGCATCATCGCCGACATGATCGCCCGGCCCTTGGTAAAGTCCCCCTCCACCACGCAGGCCCGGTACAGCGCCACATGCGCCTCGGGCGCAAAGTTCGACCCGGCACAGACCCAGCCCTTCGCGCCCCAGGCGAAGAACTCCAGCGCCTGGTCATCCATCCCGCACAGAAGGCCAAGATGCGGATAGTCCCGCGCGATCAGGTGCAGGCGGTTGATGTCGCCGCTGCTTTCCTTGATGCCGCAGAAATTGGGCGAGCGGCCCAGCCGGTCCAGGGTCTCCTCGTCCATATTCACGCCCATCCGGCCCGGGTAGTTGTACAGCATCACCGGCATATCCACGGCCCGGTCGATCGCCAAAGCGTGCAGCGCGATCTCGCGCCCCGTCGGCACCGAATAGGGCGGCGTCGCGACCAAAATCGCATCGGCGCCCACATCCCTGGCCATCTTCGCAAATTCGATACTGTCCTCGGTGCGCAGCGCGCCCGTGCCCACCACGAGCGGCACGCGCCCCTTGATCAGCTCGTGCGTTTTCCGGGCCAACCATTCGCGCTCCTCGAACGTCTGCGCGTAATACTCACCCGTGGTCCCGGCACTGATGATCCCGGCCACTCCGCCCGCGATCAACTGCTCCACCACGTCGCCCAGCGCGCCCTCGTCTACCGTGAAATCTTCACGATAGGGCGTCACGATGGGCGTCCAGATCCCCTCAAACTGCATCTTCACGGTCCTTCATCGGCAAAACGTCGATCGGCAGCGGATCGGGGCTCACGAACCGCTCCAGCCGATCCCGCGACAGGTTCCAGTGCGCGATGGTCAGGTCGACGATCACCCCCGGCTCCTGCCGCTCGATGGCCTCGATCATCGCGTCATGATGCGCGCAGGCCGTCACCACCCGCGCCGCCTCGTCCTCCGAGGCCGGGCGATAGAATGTCTGGCTCAGCCGCGTATGGTCGATCAGCATCCGCTTGAGGCTGGGCAGCAGGTAAGGGTTGTGCGCCATCTCCCCCATCGCCAGGTGAAACCGGTGGTTCTGCAACGCGGCCTCCGCCGCATCGCCCGCCTGCGTCGCCGCACGAAACCGCTCCTGGATGGCCTTCAAAGGCGCGACCTCGCCCGCCTTGCGGTTCTCGGCGGCCAGCCGCGCGACATTGGCATAGATCATCGGCGCGGTCTGAAAGAACGTCCGCAGCACTGGCAGATCCATCGACGCCACCTTGGCGCCGCGGTTCTGGGTCAGGTCCACATACCCCTCGCCGCCCAGCCGTTGCAGGATCTCCCGCATCGGCGTGCGCGACATGCCGTACCGGTCGCACAGCGTCGCCTCGTCCAGGTCGCTGCCGGGCGCAATCTCCTGCGTCAGGATCCGCATCCGCAGGTCTTCCAGGCACTGGGTTTTCTTGTCGGCGGTCAAAGCGACTCTCCTTGCTGAATACATAATGTATACATTTTGTATTGCCGAGTCGATTCAAATTTCCCGCCCCCGCCGGACCACGCTCAACCCCCGCTTTTTCTTGCCAAAAATACTCGCGCCGCAGGCGCCCGCCCGACGCGCGCACCCGGCCCTGCACAGCGCGTCACGCCGCCCTCACGCCCCGAGGACGCATGTCCGAGACAAACCTGCGCGCGTGAAACGCGCTCAATCTGGTTGAAAGATTACCGCCGTCCGCCCACCGGCGGATCGGCCCGGCTCGCCTCCCAGTCGGGCTCGAACCCCAGAACCTCAGTCGCCGGCGGCAGGGCCGGGTTGAACAACACGTTATGCGCCATCGTGGCCTGGTGCAGCAGGTTGTGCGGCGCCAGCCGCCAGACCTTGCAGTAAAGCTCGAATTCCTGCCCGTAAGCCGCGAAGCGCAGCGTCGCATGGCCCGCGTCGTGCAGCGCCTTGGCCCCCGGACTGCCCGGCGGGAAGGTCGCGGTCAGGATGTCGGAAAACTCCTTGGCCTTCTGGTAGTAGGTCGCCGACAGGAACTGCAGGGCGGTCTGCCGCCGCTGCGCCGGGTCGTTGGTCTTGGCCGCCATATGCTGCAACTCGGGCGTCACCGAATACCCTGGCGCCTTGTTCAAAAGCGTGATCACAACACCCATCGGCTGTTCATGCCCTTCCGGCGTGACCTCCGGCATGATCGCGTCATCCGGCCGCCCGTCATTGTTGCGCATCATCAACTGCCGCACGTGGCACTGCCATTTCAGGAACCCCAGCCGCAGCGGGTTGTCGGAATAGCTCTGGCCCAACTGAGCCGCCAAAGATGTCATGCCACGTTCCTCTCGGGGTCTGGCGTTTCCATGTCAAAATGCCGGTCGCTGGTCAGGCTCGGCACCCGACCGGCGGCCTTGTCCACGTCATCCAGGTCGATCTCCGACTGCATCACGCCGGGCTCCGTGCCGCCCTCGGCAAGCACCTCGCCCCAGGGCCCGACGATCAGCGAATGACCGAAGCATTCGCCCCCGCCCGGCACGGGACCAATCGCACAGGGGCTGACCACGAACCGCGTAGTCTCGATCGCCCGCGCCCGGTTCAGCACGTGCCAATGCGCCTCACCCGTCTTCTTGGTGAACGCCGCAGGGCAAATCAGCATCTCCGCCCCGGCCTGTGCCAGCCCACGCCACAGCATCGGAAACCGCAAGTCATAGCAAATCGTATGCCCTATCCGCCCGAACGGCGTGTCGTGAATGACGGCCCGGCTGCCCGGCGCCACCCGCTCGCTCTCGCGGTACACTTCCGTCTCGCTCAACTGGATGTCGAACATGTGGATCTTGTCATACCGTCCCGTGACCCTGCCTGTATCGTCCAGCATGATCCCACGGTTGATGATCCGCCCGTCCGGACCGTCAACGGCGATGGAGCCGAGATTCATCCACACCCCCGCCTCACGAGCGAACGCCTGCGCCTCGCGCAAAAACGGGTGATCGCCCTCCGGGGCCGAGGGCGCCGCCACGGCAGCACCCTCCGTTTTCAACCCGCCGCAATATTCGGGCAGGAAAAGAACCTGCGCCCCGTCCGCCACCGCTTTTTCGGCCAGGGGCCGCGCCTCTTCCCAGGCCGATGCGAAATCGGGCATGGGCCGTGTCTGCAGGCAGGCGATGTTGATCGGGCGCGTCATGTCTGGTCCTTTCAAAGTCCTCTCAGAACTTCATATAGGCCTTGCGCAGGTTCACCAAAGGGTGCCGGTCCGACATCTGGAACTTGATCAGCAATTCACGCGCGATCATGTCCCGGTCCTGCTGGTTGTCGGGCAGCTCGATCGTGTCAGGCACCCGCACCCACCCGTTGTTGTTGCGGTCGAACACCGCCGGCGCACCTTCCTCGTAACCCATGTGCACGTCTTCCAGCCAGTTAAGGTCGTCCCAGCCCATGGTCTCCATGTACTTTTCCAGGAACGGCGTGATCCGGTCATAGTCGGGCACAAGGTTCACGTCATAGCGATAGCCGATATGCTGCCCGATTTCCTTTTCCCGCTCCGAGCCAAGCCCGTCCTTGTCTTTCAGGAACTGGTCGACATCGGTGATCTCCGATCCGCGATACTGTGATCCAGCCATTGTATTTCCTCCGTTAGGTGGGGTGGAACCCCACCCTACGCATCCGCCGTAGGGTGGGTTTTAAACCCACCGTTCAAAAATGGTGATAATCCTCGACGCCAACCGTATGGCTGGTGCCCGCCAGCGGAACCCCCGCCATGGCAGAGGCCTCCATCGTCAGCGCGGCCAGGTCCTCGGGCTCCAACGAGTGCAGGTAGGTCTTGCCGCACGCCCGTGCGAACAACTGCGCCTCGATGGTCAGCGTGTGAAGGAAGTTGTACACGCGCTCCGCCGCCTCGTCCGGGTCCAGCCGCTCGCGCAGCTTGGGGTCCTGAGTCGCCACGCCCACCGGGCAGCGCCCCGTGTGACAGTGGTAGCAATAGCCCGGCTCGGCCCCGATTTCCTCGGGATAGTTGGCCTCGGGGATATCCTTGTTGCAGTTCAGCGCCATCATGGCCGAGTGGCCGATCGCGATGGCATCTGCACCGAGGGCAATGGCCTTGGCCACATCCGCACCGTTCCGGATCCCGCCCGCATAAACCAGGCTGATCTCGCCGCGCTTGCCCAGGCTGTCGATGGCTTTCCGCGCCTGACGGATCGCCGCCATCCCCGGCACACCGGTATCCTCGGTCGCAAGGTGCGGGCCCGCGCCCGTGCCACCTTCCATCCCGTCGATATAGATGCTGTCCGGATCGCATTTCACAGCCATCCGCACGTCGTCGAACACGCGGCTCGCCCCCAACTTCAGCTGGATCGGGATCTGCCAGTCGGTCGCCTCGCGAATCTCTTGGATCTTCAGCGCCAGGTCGTCCGGTCCCAGCCAGTCGGGGTGCCGCGCCGGCGAGCGCTGGTCGATCCCCGCGGGCAGCGACCGCATCTCGGCCACCTGGTCGGTCACTTTCTGACCCATCAGGTGCCCGCCCAGACCCACCTTGCAGCCCTGCCCGATGAAGAATTCACAGCCATCGGCCAGAACAAGGTGGTTGGGGTTGAAGCCATAGCGCGACTGGATGCACTGATAGAACCACTTGGAGCTATAGCGCCGCTCGTCGGGGATCATGCCCCCCTCGCCCGAGCAGGTGGCCGTGCCCGCCATCGTGGCCCCGCGTGCCAGCGCGGTTTTCGCCTCGTAGGACAGCGCGCCGAACGACATGCCGGTGATATAAACCGGAATGTCCAGTTCCAGCGGCACCTTGGCGCGCGGGCCGATCACGGTCTTGGTCTCGCATTTCTCGCGATAGCCTTCGATCACGAACCGCGTCAGCGTGCCGGGCAGGAAGGTCAGGTCATCCCAGTGCGGGATCTTCTTGAACAGCGAAAACCCCCGCATCCGGTAGCGGCCAAGCTCGGACTTGATGTGGATGTCATCCATCACACGCGGCGGGAAGATGAAGCTGTCACCGATGCGGTTCACATCGCGCGCCAGCTGTTTTTTCTGCGGCAGATCACCATCAGCCATGATTTTGTTCCTTTCGGTTCAACACCGTAGGTCGTGTCCACCCCGTAGGGTGGGTGACAACCCACGCGTTACAGGATGAGCTTCTTCTCGGACGGCTCGAGGTTGTCGTAGTTCCACAGCATCTTGCCGGCGACGACCTTGGTGAAGTGATCCACCCCCTTGTCGGGCATCAGGCCGTATTGCGTCAGCTTCCTTGTCAGCCACTTCTTGTCCAACTCGGTCAGCTCGGCCTCGACAGCATCCACGCCCAGGCTCTTGATTTCGCCGCCCACGTAAATCGTGCCGTCATACATCGAGTCGCCCAGGTTCTTGCCCGCATTGCCGCAGACCACCATCCGCCCCCGCTGCATCATGAACCCCGACAGCGCGCCGGTATCGCCACCCACGATGATCGTGCCGCCCTTCTGGTCGATCCCCGTGCGCGACCCCACCGAGCCGCGGCACACAAGGTCACCGCCCCGGATGGCCGCGCCGAAGGTCGAGCCGGCGTTCTTCTCGATCATGATCGTGCCGGACATCATGTTCTCGCCGCAGGACCAGCCCACGCGCCCGTTGATGCGCACGTTCGGCCCGTCGATCAGCCCGGTGGTGAAATACCCGGTCGAGCCTTCGATGATCAGGTTCAGCTTGCTCAGGATCCCCACGCCCACGCTGTGCATCCCGCGCGGGTTCTGCAGCACGATCGTGCCATAACCCTCGCGCATCAACTCGCGGATGTTCGAGTTCACTTCCGTCACGGTCTTGCCGTCACAGTCGATCTCGGTCCGCTTGTTGAAGTCCACGTCGGGCGCCCACGGATAGGTGAACCGCTCTTCGGCATCCGGGTCGAACTCCACGTAAAGGGACTTGCCCGTCAGCGCCTCGGTGCGCATGCCCAGCGCGGTCACCCGCTCTTCCTGGGTCATCTTCTTCAGGTCTGCGTCGCTCACGCTTGCCATACCCGGACCTCCTCATCGTAGGGATCTGTCGTGTCGATTTCCTGCGGCAGGATCGCGCGGATCGCCACCTCTTCGCTCGCCATCGCGATCAGGTCATCGGATTCGTAAAGAACCAGCGGTTTCGCCGCCATCGTGTCCTTTGCCATGCCCAGCTGGTCCTTGGTGGCCACCAGATAGGTGAACACCCCGTCGATCTCGTCGATCGACTTGCGCAGGCTTTCTTCCAGCGTGATACCATTGGCGAGGTTATGCGCGGTGTAAACCGCCAGCAGTTCGGAGTCGCAGTTCGACATGAACCGGTGGCCCTTGCGCTCCATCTCGCGGCGCATGATCCAGTAGTTCGTGATCTGGCCGTTATGCACCACGCTCACGTCGTTATAGGGAAACGCCCAGTAGGGGTGCGCCGACTTGATGTCGACATCCGATTCCGTGGCCATCCGCGTGTGCCCGATGGCATGCGTGCCCTTGAAATCGTTCAGCCCATAGGCTTTCGACACCACCGACGCATCGCCCAGGTCCTTGATCAGCTCCAGACCGTTGCCCATCGATAGGATCTCGATCCCGTCCTGTTCCTCGATATGCTCCGCCATTTCGCCCAGGTTGTCGGCGCCGCTGAACACATAGCGCAGGGCGTATTCCAGCGGCGCGTCCTTGGACTTGATCTTGGCGCCATGCTCTTCCATCACCTGTTCGACATAGGCGATGCGGTCCTCGATCACCTTGTGAACGCCGCGGCCCTTTTCCATGTCCTCGGCCTCGGCCACCTTCAGGCGCATGATGTAATCGCCCTCGGTCGGTTCACCGTATACCGCGTAGCCGGTGCTGTCCGGCCCCCGGTGCTTGAGCGCCAGCAGCATCGAGGTCATCTCCGACCCCACGTCGCTGCTCTTGCCCTTGTAAATTAGTCCAGCAATTCCACACATCTGGAAACGCCTCCTCTGGGTTGCGAATGTCTTAGAGCGGCGGCGGGCTCCTCAACCCGCCGCCGAACGCATGGGATGCCTCAGGGCAGGCATTCCATGTACGTATCCTTGTCCCAATCCGTCACGGTGGACATGAACCGGGCGTATTCGTCGTGCTTGTACTCGTCGTAAAGCCGGTACATCTCGCCGGGCATCCCGCGCTGCACCACCTCGTCCTTCTTCAGGAAATCCAGCGCCTCGCCCAGGCTCATCGGCAGCTTCTTGACGTCCTTGCCGTCCTTGATCGCCTCGTAGATGTTGCGCTCTTCGGGCTTGCCCGGGTCCAGCTTGTTGTCGATGCCGTCGTCCATCGCCGCCAGCAGGGTCGAGCCCATCAGGTACGGGTTCACCATGCTGTCGACCGAGCGGTACTCGAACCGCCCCGGCGCCGAGACGCGCAGGCCGGTGGTGCGGTTCTGGAAGCCCCAGTCGGCAAAGACCGGCGCCCAGAAGCCCGTGTCCCAAAGACGACGGTACGAGTTCACCGTCGAACAGCCCACAGCCGTCAGCGCCTGCAGGTGATGCACAACGCCGCCGATCGCCTCCAGGCCTTCCTTGCCGGGCATCTGCGGGTCGTCGTCATCGGGCATGAACGTGTTCTCGCCACCCTTGACGTACATGTAGTTGTCTTTCATCCCCGGCAGATCCTTGGGATCGTTGCCGCACTTGACGAACTCATCCTCGCCGCCGCGCCACAGGCTCATGTTGTGGTGACAACCGCTCGCCGACACACCCATGAACGGCTTGGTCATGAAGCAGGCGAAAATCCCGTTCTCGCGCGCGACCTGCGCACAGATCTGGCGATAGGTGGTCAGACGGTCGGCGTTGCGCAGCACGTCGTCGAACATCCAGTTCAGCTCCAGCTGCCCGGGCGCGTCCTCGTGGTCGCCCTGGATCATGTCCAGACCCATCATGCGGGCATACCGGATCACCTGCATCGACACCGGGCGCAGGCTTTCGAACTGGTCAATGTGATAGCAATAGGGCTTGGAATAGCCGTCGCGCGGCTTGCCGTTCTCGTCGAACTTCAGCCACATCATCTCGGGCTCGGTCCCGATCCGCAGGCTCCGGCCATGTTTCTTTTTGAACTCCTCATGCATCCGGCGCAGGTTGCCCCGGCAATCGCTGGTCAGGAACCCGCCCGGGTTTTCCTTTTCCTCGCGGTTGCGGAACAGCGTGCAGTAAAACCGGCCGATCGTGGGCGCCCAGGGCAGCTGCATGAAGGTTTCCGGTTCCGGGATACCCACCAGCTCGGCCGCTTCCGGACCATAGCCCAGGTATTCGCCCGCGCGGTTGGTGAACAGGTTCACCGTGGCGCCATACACCAGCTGAAAGCCCTTTTTCGCGACGGTTTCCCAGTGATCGGCAGGAATGCCCTTGCCCATGATCTTGCCGGTCACCGACACGAATTGCAGGTAAAGGTACTCGATGCCCTTCGCATCGATCATCTTGCGGACTTCTTTGATTTTCTCGTCGCGCCCGGGCGCCTCGACAAATTTCTCAAGATCCATTTCAGCCACGGTTTAGCTCCCTGATGTTGCGCCGCCTTTGTCGGATCGAGGATCGAATGACGGCTGGTATTTTAGGTGGCATGGGCAGGACTCACGCTGCCGCCCAGCCCCTTCACGATTCCGAGGCTCAACCAAAAAGTCAACCGATTTTGATCCAAACATGCGGATTTCGCTGGAATATGCTGCCATATGGTATATAATTGGTCCAAATAGTGGAGGAATCACAGTGGATGACGCACAAAGAATGGGCGCGGCGGACATCGCCGGCCTCATCCGGCGCGAAATATCCAAGGGCACGCTGCAACAGCACGACCGCCTGCCGCCCGAACGGGTGCTGTCCGAGACATACGGCGCCGCCCGCGGCACCGTGCGCAAAGCGCTCATGCAATTGGAATCCGAAGGTTTTGTCGAGATCCGCCCCGGCAGCGGCACCTACGTTCTGCACAAATCCGAAACGGCGGCGGCCAGCGCCATCGACAATTCGACACCTCTCGAACTCATGGATGCCCGATTCGCGCTCGAACCGCACACCTGCCGGCTCTCGGTCCTGCACGGCCGCCACGCCGACTTCGACAGGATGGAAGATCTCTGCCGCCAGATGGAGCATAGCGTCAACGATCCCGCAGCCTTTTCCGAGGCCGACACCGCCTTTCACCGCGCCATCGCCGACAGCACCCGCAACGGTCTTCTGGTCTGGATCCTCACCCAGATCGGCAGCGTCCGCAGCCAGGACGACTGGACCCGTATGCGCCGCCTGACGCTGGATGAGGCGACGATCAACACCTACAACACCCAACACCGGCAAATCCTCGACGCCCTGCGCGCCCGCGAACCCGAACGCGCCGCCAACATCATGAAGGAACATCTGGAAACCGCCCGCCTGTCCCTCACCCGCGCATCCGAGACATAAAGGTCGTCCCGGGCCCGACCCGGGACCTCCCGGCGCGAAAGGATCAATCCCAAGCCCCGTAGGGTGGGTGAAAACCCACCTTTGGTGGGTGAAAACCGACGCGCCGCAACGCCCGCTATTTCTTGTAAAGCCGCGCCATCTCTTCGCCGAAATACCGGTCGAATTCCTCCGGCGGCAACCACCCCACCGGCGCATCCTCCAGCTTTTGCCCCAGGAACAGCTTGACCGCCGCCACCGCGTGCCAACTCTGACTGCCCGCCGCGTGATAGGGCCGCATCGGCACGTAGGTGCCATCCGCCAAAACCAAGCTCGGCCGATCAATCCCGCTGTCCGTACCGTGGGCGCCCACCGTGCCGATCACCGCGGTTTCGACGTCACTCAACCGCCACTCCCATTCCTCGGCGCCCTTGCGGTCCGTCACCGTCAGATGCACCCGGTCCGCCGCCCGGTCGAAGACCAGAACCGACCGCATCTTGCTGCGCTTCCAGTAAACCGCCATTGCCGCGATCAGCAGCACCCCCGGCAGCAGCACCTCGGCAAACCCCTCCCAAGCCATGAACAGGCACGTGCCGGCAACGAACACGCCGGCCAGCGTCAGCCCCAGCTTCTTGTCCTTCTGGTCATCCACCAGGGTCAGGGTGGTGTCGGTCTTGTCCTCGATCCGCATCCATCGACGATGCCCCGCGCCCCGGATTCCGTCAATCCTGCACGTAGGGTGGGTGAAAACCCACGCGCCGCAACGCACGCCGCATTAACGACCGGGTCTGCCGACGCCCCCACCGCCGCGATACCACCAGGATACCGACGCGAAACCGACGTGCGAAATCAGCAAAACAAGGCCGTTAACCTTTTCATTCCCGCCAGTCGAAAAATCCCGGCCCCGCGCGCTCCAGCAATCCGCGCGCCAGCGCGTCACCCAGCTTCGCGCCATCCTCGACCGGCGCCTCGCCTTCGTCGCTGATGCTCTCGCTGCCATCGGGCCGCAGCACTTCGCCGCGCAGCCGGATCGTGTCGCCCTGCAACTCCGCCAGCCCGGCAATCGGCGTCTCGCAGGAGCCATCGAGGGTCGCCAGAAAGCTGCGCTCCGCCGCCAGCCGCTTGCCCGTCTCGACGTCATGGATCGCCGCCAGCATCTCGGCCGCGCGGCTGTCATCCGCCCGCCGCTCGATGCCGATGGCCCCCTGCGCCACGGCGGGCAGCATGTCCTCGGTATCCACCGCACCGACCGCCACCTCGGGCTGCCCAAGACGGTTCAGCCCGGCCATGGCGAGAAACGTGCATTCCGCCACGCCGTCATCGAGTTTCTTCAACCTTGTCTGGACGTTACCGCGAAATTCCACCACCTCCAGATGCGGGAACTTCACCAGAACCTGCGCCTTGCGCCGCAGGCTTGACGTGCCCACTTTTGCGCCCTCGGGCAGCCCGGCCAGCCCCTCGTAGCGGGGCGACACGAACGCATCGCGCACATCCTCGCGCGGCAAATAGGTGTCCAGCATCAGCCCCTCGGGCTGCAACACCGGCATGTCCTTCATCGAGTGCACGGCGATGTCGATCTCGCCCGACAGCATCGCCTCCTCGATCTCGCGGGTGAACAGCCCCTTGCCGCCGATCTCCTTCAGCGGCCGGTCGATGATCCGGTCGCCCGTGGTCTTGATAACGACGATCTGGAACGCCTCGTGCGGCAGGTCAAAGGCATCGGCCAGACGGTCGCGCGTCTCGTTCGCCTGCGCCAGCGCAAGCGGAGAGCCTCGTGTACCGATCTTCAGCGGCGCGGCGGGGGTGGGCATGGTCACTGTCATGCAGACGGTCTAGACGTGTAAATCTGGGCTGACAAGTTTTGGTTGACTTTCCAAGGCTCAAAGAGGACCAAACCACCAAAAGGGAGACCGGACATGGCGTCACAGAAAACCATCCTCAAGGCCCTCGCCGGCGAGACGCAGGCGACACCGCCGATCTGGATGATGCGCCAGGCCGGGCGCTATCTGCCCGAATACCGCGCCACGCGCGAACAGGCCGGGGATTTCCTGTCGCTGTGCTACAACCCCGACCTCGCCACCGAGGTCACGCTGCAACCCATCCGCCGCTACGGCTTTGATGCGGCGATCCTTTTCGCCGATATCCTCTTGGTCCCACAGGCCCTCGGTGCCGATCTGTGGTTCGTCACCGGCGAGGGGCCGCGCCTGTCGACCATCACCGAACAGGCCGATTTCGACAAGCTTGGCCCGGCAGACGAAGTGCACGAGACGCTCAACCCGATCTACCAGACCGTCCGCAACCTCTCCGGCGCCCTGCCCCCCGAGACCACGCTCATCGGCTTCGCCGGCGCCCCCTGGACCGTCGCCACCTACATGATCGCCGGCCGCGGCACGCCCGACCAGGGCCCCGCCCACGCGCTCAAATCCGACAACCGCCCCTTGTTCGAGGCGCTGATGGAGCGCATCACCGAGGCTACGATCCACTACCTGTCGGCCCAGATCGACGCCGGCGCCGAAGTCGTCAAGGTCTTCGACAGTTGGGCCGGCTCCCTCAGGGGCCAGGATTTCGAGGATTTCGCCGTGGCGCCAACCAAGCGCATCATCTCGGCGCTCAAGGAAAAGCACCCCGGCATCCCCGTCATCGCCTTCCCGCGCGAAGGCGGCGACGGCTATATCGGATTTCACGAAAAGACCGGCGCAGATTGTGTCGCCATCGACAATTCCGTCAGCCCCGAATGGGCCGCCGAACATATCCAGAAAGACGGCTGCGTGCAGGGCAACCTCGCCTCGTCCCACATGGTCACCGGCGGCGAAGCCCTGGTGCGCGAAACCAAGGCCGTGGTCGAGGCGTTCCGCGGCGGCCCGCATATCTTCAACCTCGGACATGGCATCACGCCCGACGCTGACCCCGACAACGTGCAACTGATGATCGACACGGTGCGCAGCGCCTGACCGCGCCTTTCATCGTTCCAAAAATACTCAAAATAATTCCGCCCGGCGCAAACGCACCGGGCGGATTTTTCAGGCTCAGTCCAGCCCCATGCAATTCGCGTAATAGGTCACCGTCGCGGGCCAGTCGCTGAACACACCCACCACGCCGACCTTGTCGTGCAGCGCGTGCAGCATGGTGAAATAATCCGCGTCGGTGTCGATCGTGTCCGCCACCGACTGGAAATACCAGCCACCACCGCCGGTCAGCGGGCCAGAGCGTTCCAGCGTCCAGGTGATGATGTTCAGCCCGGCCTCGCTGGCGGCAGTCGCATAGGGCGACGGCACGATCTCGTCACCTTCCAGCGTCACCAGCATCCACATCGGCGGCGCGATATAATTCACACCCTGGTCGGCCAAGTCCTGCATCGACGGCTCGAACGTCGCCGGGTCCATGTAATCGAACCCTTCGACATCGTACCGGTCGTCCAAGTACACCGCCTGCGCACCGAATTCCGGCTCGTTCTCGATCCAGTAGAGCACGTCATCCAGGTTGAAACTCTGCGGCCACACGTCCGAGGCTGGAACCCCCGCCGCCTTGTATTCGTCGATCAGCTTTTGCGCATAATCTTCCTGGCTGAACCCGTCATGCGGCATCTCCACTGCCGGGCTCTTCAGCTCGGGCGTGAACTTGGCACCCAGGTTACGGAAGAGCTCGATCGACTCGGCATGGGTCATCAACGTCCCGCCCTCGACCGCGTATAGGTCCGTGCGCCAATTGGCGGTGCCGTCCATGTACTCCTCGACCGTCGTTGCCGACGTGTTCGCCGCGTCCATCTTGCCGGTCAACGTGCGGAACTCGGCCAGCGTGATTTCCGAGGTCCGGCATTCCGCCGTGGCCTCCGTCTCGCCCTCGGCGGGGCTGAACGGTGTCACGCAGGTCCCGGCCAAGTCCGAGGCCAGGATATCGGTCGTCGTGTGCAAATCGTTCTGCGCGTGACGGCAGACCAGTTCGTGATCCTTGGTGAAGGTCACGTCGCATTCCAGGATGCCCGCGCCCATCCGCGCCGCCGCCTTGTTGGACTCCACCGTATGCTCCGGAAAGAGCAGCGGCGCCCCCCGGTGCCCGATAGAAAAATCCGACCGCGACGGTGTCTGCCCCATGCACCCGGCCAGCTTTTCCTTCAGCGGCCCCTCTTCAATCCGGTCGATCAGGTAGGCCGGGCGAGGCCCGTACCCGACTTCTTCTGCGGCCAGCGGTGCAGCCAGCCCGGCAATGGCAAGCGGCACCGCGACGAATGTGAAACGGATCATTCTCGATCTCCCATGTCGTGTTTTCATCGCCCGGGAATATCGCCGCTTTTCCAAAAGGACCGTGACGTTTTCGCAAAACCTTTGTGACGCGCGACCTCGCAGTTCCGACACTCCCCATGTCGCATTCCGTCGCGCAAGGCGGACTCCGCGCACCCAATCTGGCAAGAAGCCAGGAGCGCCCGACCATGAACACCCATTTCCGCGACACGCGCAAGATCGACCCCACCCGCGGGCCCGTTCTGGGCGACAACACCCCCAACGACGCCGACCGGATCGAGATCGGACCGACCCAGCTTGCCTTCCGCGAATGGGAGGCCGCGGGCCTGCAAATGCCCGACCTGCAAGCCATGCGCCGATATCGCTGGGAACGCCTGACCCGCTTCATCCAGGACCGCGACTATGCCGGGCTGCTGGTCTTCGATCCGCTCAACATCCGTTACGCCACCGATTCAACCAACATGCAGCTCTGGAACACCCACAACCCGTTCCGCGCGCTGCTGGTCTGCGCCGACGGCTACATGGTGATGTGGGATTACAAGAACTCGCCCTTCCTCAGCACCTTCAACCCGCTGGTGCGCGAACAACGCTCCGGCGCGGACCTCTTCTATTTCGACCGGGGCGACAAGGTGGACGTGGCCGCCGACACCTTCTCGAACGAGGTGCGCGTGCTTTTGGCCGAACACGCCCCCGGCAACACGCGCCTCGCGGTGGACAAGATCATGCTCCACGGCCTCCGCGCTTTGGAAGCGCAGGGTTTCGAGATCATGGAAGGCGAGGAACTGACCGAAAAATGCCGCGCCGTCAAAGGCCCCGACGAAATCCTCGCCATGCGCTGCGCCTCCCACGCCTGCGAGACCGCCGTGGCCGAAATGGAGCGGTTCGCCCGGCTGAACGTGCCTCTGGGCCAGACCAGCGAGGATGACATCTGGGCGGTCCTGCACGCCGAAAACATCCGCCGTGGCGGCGAATGGATCGAAACCCGCCTGCTTGCCTCCGGGCCCCGCACAAATCCGTGGTTCCAGGAATGCGGCCCTCGTATCACCCAGATGAACGAGATCATTTCGTTCGACACCGACCTTGTCGGCAGCTACGGCATCTGCGTCGACATCTCGCGCAGCTGGTGGATCGGCGACCGCAAACCGCGCGCCGACATGATCGATGCCATGCAGCACGCGCATGAACACATCATGACCAACATGGAAATGCTGCGCCCCGGTGTCACGATCCCCGAACTCAGCGCCGGCACCCATGTGCTCGACGACCGCTACCAGGCGCAGAAATACGGCTGCCTGATGCACGGCGTCGGCCTTTGCGATGAATGGCCCCTCGTCGCCTACCCCGACCAGGCCGTGCCCGGATCGTTCGATTACGCGCTGGAGCCGGGCATGACCCTCTGCGTCGAGGCGCTGGTGGGCGAGGTCGGCGGCGATTTCTCGATCAAGCTCGAGGACCAGGTGCTGATCACCGACACGGGGTACGAGAACCTCACGAAGTATCCCTTCGACGCCGCCCTGATGGGTCTTGCCTGATCGCGCTCAGCTGTCCGGCGGCATGTCGTAGAACCCGAGCGACTGCACTGTGTAGCTTTCCTTGTCATCGACATCGGGTGTCACCACGAGTTCCAGCGCCAAGGTGAACTTCGGGTCTTCAACATCCTTTTCACCCCGCATCTGAAAGTTGAGCTGCGCCGCCTTCCCGGGGGGCAGAACGGTCGCATATTTCGGATCGCTCGAATTGCAGTATTGCAGGTAACTTTCGCTGTAGCACGTCCTCAGGCCCGACCAATTGCCCGTGTATGTCAAGAATCCGCCACGCCCGTCCGCGACGGATATCGTTTTCGGCATATAGGCAAGCGCGATCGTTTTCTCCGTCGTATTCTTGAACCGCATTGCGAATGTCGTATCGCCCGATGATTTGGAATAGACGAGGGTCGATACCTCGGCGTCATAGACATCCGAGGCGTATCTCCGCGAGGGTTCCACAAGGCTTTGGCCCTGCGTCGCTCCGACCTGTCCGCCAGCCCCCTCAACCACCACAACCTGCGTGGTCGGCGCCGCTTCACCGCCGCCCGCCGCTTCGGAGAAACCGCAGGCCGCGCGGCTGCGCGTCGACATCATCTCCGCCACGCTGCCCACGCTGGGGAATTCCGACCGCGCGGTGGCAAACAGCCGGCCATCCTGCGTGCCGATCATCCGTGCCTGCACCTTCACCTGTTCGCCGAACTGGATCAGCGAACCCGTGACCAGCGCATCGACCCCCTCGATCTCGCCCAGTCGCTTGGCGGCATCCGGCGCGATCGTGCCGTCAAAGACCAGCTCCATCTCGCGGAAAATCGCGCTCAGCTGCGACCGCTCGATGATGTCGATCTTGCCTTCTCCGGCATTGAACAGGCTGTCCACGACGAACTCGCTGATATAATTCGACAGATCCGAACAGGTCCCATCGCTGTGAGTGAAGGTCGAGATCCCGATCGTGGCGGTGCCGTCGCTGCGCGTCCGATCCACGATCTGGCCCGCGATCTCGTCCAGGCTGTCATCCACCGACGAGGCCGCATTCGCGCCCCCGGCCAGCGCCACAAAAACGCAGGCCGCCACAAGATTTGTCCACCGCATCATCAGTCCCTTCTGCAATTCGCTTCGAAAATTTCCGTCACCGTCAAGTGTTCCCCGAACCCGCGCAGCGCCATGTCGACCGCACTCGCCGCGCCGGTCGGCCCCTTGCCAGAGCCTGCCAGTCGAATACGCTCGGGTCCGTTCGTGCCCTGCAGGGTCACAGCCCCGTTCAGCAGATGCCCTTCGAACCCGTGGCTGGTTTCCTCCTCCGGCACTGTCGTCGCTGTCGCGGTCACCCGGGTTACCTCAACCGCGCCGCACTCCAGACGCATCAGCTGCTCCGACACCCTTTGCGCAATCTCACGCTCCAGCGCCGTACCTTGCCCACGATCTGCCGAACTGACACTCTCGGACAATGCGGCGGTCGTCTCGCCCGCAGCGTCCGCCTCGTCGGCCCCGCGCTCGGCCCCATCGGACGATCCGCTTGCCGCCGACTGATTCACAACCACGTCCTCGGACGGCTTCGACGTCATGAACCGATCACCCAGCTCGAACAGCCCGACAACCCCTCCCACAAGGGCGGAGACCAGGATAACCGACTTGGCGATCAGGGAATTGCTGGACATGCCTGCATCTATCACTTTGCAAATATATCGCCACCATGGCACAGCCCGGCGGTGTCGGGCAACAACGCATGGTGGGTGGTCAGACTCAAGACTGCTCTGCGTACCATGCAGCCTCACATTCCCGAGACAAGCCTGAAACACACCTTACGCATCCGCCCGGAACCGCCATCTTGAAGGTAATCGAAAGGATCGCCCATGCCGACGGAACGCTTCACCTTCACGGGCCATGACGGGCATGACCTTGCCGCGCGGCTCGACCTGCCCGAGGGGCCGCATCTGGCCACCGCGCTCTTTGCGCATTGCTTCACCTGCTCCAAGGACATTCCCGCCGCGCGCCGCATCTCCGCCCGGCTGGCAGGCGCGGGCATCGCCGTGCTGCGCTTCGATTTCACCGGGCTGGGCCACTCCGAAGGCGAGTTCGAAAACACCTCCTTCACCTCGAATGTAGAGGATCTCGTGCGCGCCGCCGACGCGCTGGCCGCCCGCGACATGCCCCCCAGCCTGCTGGTCGGCCACTCCCTCGGCGGGGCGGCCGTGCTGGCCGCCGCCTCTCGCATCGACAGCGCCCGCGCCGTCGCCACCATTGCCGCGCCTTTCGATCCGGGCCACGTCACGCACAATTTCGACGGCGCGCTCGACCGGATCGCGACCGATGGCTCGGCCGAGGTCGAACTGGGCGGCCGCCCCATCCGCATCGGCCGGGAATTCGTCGAGGATGTCCGCGCCGAAAACCTCGCCCCGAAGATTTCCGGCCTGAAACGCGCGCTCCTCGTCCTGCACGCCCCGCGCGACGACACCGTCGGCATCGACAACGCCACCCAGATCTTCAAGGCCGCGAAACATCCCAAGAGCTTCGTCACCCTCGACAGCGCCGACCACCTGGTCACCAATCCCGGCGATGCCGAATACGCCGCCGGGGTGATCGCCGCCTGGGCGCAGCGCTATCTCGACCTCAAGCATCCCGCGCCGCCCCCCGGCGCACCCGAAGGTGTCGTGCGGGTCTGCGAAGTCGATCCCGAGGGATTCCTGCAGGATGTGCACGCCGGGCCGCATCACTATGTCCGCGCCGACGAGCCCGAGGCCTATGGCGGCACCGACCGCGGCATGAGCCCCTACGGCTTTCTCGCCTCCGGCCTGGGGGCCTGCACGTCGATGACCATCCGCATGTATGCCCGCCGCAAGGGCTGGCCGCTCGATCACGTCTCGGTCGACGTCACCCACGACAAGGTCCATGCCCAGGATGCCGATGGCAGCAGCCCGGCCAAGATCGACAGTTTCGTCCGCACGATCCGCCTCAGGGGCGATCTCGGCGACGATCAGCGCCAGCGTCTCCTGGAAATTGCCGACAAATGCCCGGTCCACCGGACGCTGGAACAGACCTCCAGGATCGAGACCCGGCTGGCCGCGCCCGACACCACGCCTCAGCCCGAGCGCGCGTAATGCTCCACCATCGCGGTCAAATCGTCGGGCGGCGTATCGGTGCTCACGAAGGCCCGCGCGTTCGCGCATAGCCCGAAAACCGAACCGTCCGAAAAGAAGGAGGTCTTCGACACGAACAGGATCGGCACACCGGGAAACCGCCGCTCCGCCTCATCGGCGATGGCAAAAGCGCTGCTGCGCGTCAATATCAGGTCCAGCACCATCAGGTCACACCGCGTTTCGCCCAGAGCTTCCAGTGCACCCTGCTGGTCGTGCTCCAGCCGCACGAACATGCCATGCCGCTCCAGGTGTCGTTGCCACACCCGGCCCAGTGCCGCATCGCTTTCCACGATCAGCACACGCAGAGGTCGATTCTTCACTCTTTGATCTTCTTCGGTCGTTCTGTTCGCGCTTAGTCTACAGTGATCTCTGCACGCCGAATTGTTAACAAATAGTTAACATGCGATTAACACTCCTGCGCGCCAGGCGTCTGCACGGCCGGCGCTCCGGGCGCCCCCTTCCCCAACGGCAGTTGACGAAACCCGGCGCCTTCCCGTCCGGTGATATTGAATAACGATGCCTCGAACTACAGGTTTTCCAGACTGGCCAAGGCCTGGCCGCTGCTGCACTCTGATACGAAAAAGGAACCTTGAATGATCCGCTGTCTTGCCCTCGCCCTGTCGCTCTGCACCGCCACGACCGCATTCGGTCAAAGCTGCGGCGGATCTTTCTCCGGCTTCGTCGATGCGCTTAAACAAGAGGCGATCGCCCGCGGCCACGCACCGGACCAGGTGAACAGCTTCTTCGCCTCGGTGCGCCAGGATCAAAGCGTGCTTCAGGCCGACCGCCGTCAGGGCGTCTTTCAGAAACCCTTCACCGAGTTCGCCCGCCGCCTGATCAGCTCGGGCCGCCTCAACACCGGCCTTGCCAAGTCACAGCAATACGATGCCGTGTTCGAACGCATCGAGGCCCAATACGGCGTGCCGCGCGGGGTGCTCCTGGCTTTCTGGGCGTTCGAGACCGATTACGGCGGCTTTCAGGGCGATTACAACACGCTCAACGCGCTCGTCACCCTGTCGCATGACTGCCGCCGGCCCGACCTGTTCCGCCCGCAGGTCTTTGCGGCCCTCGACCTCTACCAGATGGGCGATTTCGACCCCATGCGCACCACCGGCGCGTGGGCCGGCGAAATCGGCATGGTCCAGATGCTGCCGCAGGACATCATCGACAACGGCGTCGACGGCGATGGCGACGGCCACGTCGATCTGAAAACCTCCGCGCCCGACGCGCTGATGTCGGGCGGCAAGATGCTGCAACATCTGGGCTGGCGCGCGGACGAGCCCTGGCTGCAGGAGGTCGACGTGCCCGAAACCCTCGACTGGTCCAAAACGGGCCTGCGCACCACACTGCCTGCTTCCGAATGGGTCGCAATGGGCGTCACGCCCCGCCACGGCCAGATCCGGGGCGACCTGCCCGCCAACATCCTTCTGCCCGAAGGGCGCAAAGGCCCGGCCTTCCTCGCCTACCCGAATTTCAACGTCTATTTCGAATGGAACCAAAGCTACACCTACGTGCTGACCGCTGCCTATTTCGCCAACCGCCTTCAGGGCGCACCGGTCTTTGACGCAGGCAACCCCGATCCGGGCCTGTCGGACGCCCAGATGAAGCAGCTTCAAGAGAAACTGGCGGCCCGTGGCTATGACGTGGGCAAGATCGACGGCATCCTCGGCTCCGGCACCCGCGCCGCCGTGCAGGACGTGCAGCAGGAACTTGGGATGCCCGCCGACGCGTGGCCCACGCCCGCGCTTCTGAACGCCCTATGACGCCACGCCGCGCGTTCGAGATCTTTCTCACCGCCCCGCCCGGCCTCGAACTCGCGTTGAAGGACGAGGCGCAGGCGGCGGGGTTCGCCAAGCCCAAGGCAATGCCCGGCGGTGTCCGCTTTCGCGGTCATTGGCCGGACGTCTGGCGCGCCAACCTCGCGCTGCGCGGCGCAGGCCGCGTCCTGGCCCGCGTCGCCCGTTTCCAGGCGATGCATCTCGACCAGCTCGAAGCCCTGACGCGCGAAGTGGATTGGGCGGGCTTCTTGCGCCCCGACGTGCCGACCACGGTCGAGGCCACAACCCGTAAATCCAAAATCTACCACCAACGTGCCGCCGCGGAACGCGTCGCCCACGCCATCCACCACGTCACCGGCGCGCCGTTGGAAGGCGACGATCCCGTCCGCGTCCAGCTCAGGATTGAGGACAACCAATGCCTGCTCAGCCTAGATACCTCGGGCGCGCCGCTCCACCGCCGCGGCCAGAAACCTTTCGTCGGCAAGGCCCCCATGCGTGAAACCCTTGCCGCGCTCTTCCTGCGCCAGTGCGGCTATACCGGCACCGAGCCCGTGCTGGACCCGATGTGCGGCTCCGGCACTTTCCTGCTCGAGGCCGCCGAAATCGCCCTTGACCGTGCCCCGGGCCGCGACAGGCCCTTCGCATTCGAGCGCTTCGCCACTTTCGATGCAGGCGCATGGAAAGATCTGGCGGCGGACCAACCCGACACCAAAACCACCCTTCACTTCCACGGCAGCGATCGGGACGCCGGCGCGGTCACCGGCGCGCGCTCCAACGCCGACATCGCAGGCCTTGGCGACCTCATCACTATCTCGCACCACGCCTTCAGCGATCTGAAACGCCCCGACGGCCCGCCCGGCCTGATCATGGTGAACCCGCCCTACGGCACCCGCATCGGCGAGCGCAAACAGCTCTTCGGTCTCTACGGCGCGCTCGGCAAGACCGTCGCGGAACGCTTTTCCGGCTGGCGCGTCGGCCTGGTGACCACCGAGGCCAGCCTCGCCGCTGCGACCAAGCTGCCCTTTGCCGACCCCGGCCCACCCGTCGCCCATGGCGGCCTACGCATCACCCTCTGGCAGACCGGGCCGCTGCCCTGAGGCGTTAACCAAGATCGCGCGCTCCGCTTTACTTTCTGGTAAGAAAAGCGCATCATATTACACATATCTGAATGTCTTCCAGTCTATCACTGAAGACGTGACCCCGCGAAGCGGCTACTTCGCGGGGTCTTTCTTTGTCAGGACCTCAAAGCCCTATCCAAAGGCGGATGATCGCAACAGTCAGCGTTCCCGCCGCCAAAACGACCATCCATTTTCTGAATGTCTTTTCATCCAGTCTTACCACCTCCTCTCACTGCAAAGGATTGCAGTGAGACCAGAAATATCGGCTCAATGTTCGTAAAATCTTAACGACGGATGGCTCACGCCACCATCTGCTCCGCCTTCTTCAGGTCGACCGACACCAGCTGGCTCACGCCCTGCTCGCCCATCGTCACCCCGAACAGGCGGTCCATCCGGCTCATCGTCACCGCGTGGTGCGTGATGATCAGGAACCGCGTCTCGGTCCGGCGGCACATCTCGTCCAAGAGGTCACAGAATCGGCCCACGTTCGCGTCGTCCAGGGGCGCATCCACCTCGTCCAGCACGCAGATCGGCGCGGGATTGGCCAGGAACACTGCAAAGATCAGCGCCAGCGCGGTCAGCGTCTGTTCGCCCCCCGACAGCAGGCTCAGCGTCGCCAGCTTCTTGCCCGGCGGCTGGCACATGATCTCCAGCCCCGCCTCCAGCGGGTCGTCGCTCTCGACCATCACCAGGTTCGCCTCGCCGCCGCCGAAAAGGTGCTTGAACAGCATAGAGAAGTTCGAGTTCACCTGCTCGAACGCCGTCAGCAGCCGCTCGCGCCCTTCGCGATTGAGCGACGCGATGCCACCCCGCAGCGTGCGGATCGCGTCCTCCAAGTCCTGCTTTTCACCGACCAGCGTGTCGTGCTCTTCCTGCACTTCCCGCGCGTCTTCCTCGGCCCGCAGGTTCACCGCGCCCAGCGCATCGCGCTGGCGTTTCAGGCGGTTCACGTCGGCCTCGATCGCCTCCGACGCGGGCATCGTCTCGGGATCGGCCTGCAACGTCTCCAGCAGGTCCTCGGGCGAGCACTCAAGCTCCTCCTCGATCCGCGCCGCTGCCTGTGCCTGGGTTTCCCGCGCGGCATCCGCCCGCGCCTCGGACCGGGCCCGCGCCTCGCGCGCCTCACCGGCCAGACGCTCGGCGTCCCGCTCGTTCGCCACGGCCTCACGTGCCACCCCCTCGGCATTGGACAGCGTGTCGGCCGCCTCCGCGCGCCGCGCCTCGGCCTTGGTGATGTCCGCGTTCAACGCCTCGCGTTTTGCCGCCAGCTCGCCGGGCTTCGCCCCGGCCTCGGCCAGCTCCGCCTCGCTCGCCTCCTTGCGCTCGGACAGCTCCGCGCTGCGCGTCTTCGCCGTCTCCAGCCGGTGCCGCCAGCCGGACAACTCCTTGGTCACTTCCTGGCTGCGCTTCAGCCGAGCCTCGCCCTCGCGGCGCAACTCGTCATGGGCCGACCGTTTGGCCATCATCGTCATCCGCGCGGCCTCGACCGTCATCTTGACGTCTTCCACCTCGGCCCGCGCGGTTTCCAGATCGGCCAGATCGCCCATCGCCTTTTCCGCCTCGGCCAGCGTCTTGCGCGCGGCCAGCGCCTCTTCCTCGTGGCGTTTCACCGCCAGCCCCAGGCTTTCCAGCTTGGACCCCGCAAGGCTCCGCTCCGCCTCGGCCCGGCTCAGCGCCCGGTTCGCCTCTGCGACCTTGCTGTCCGCCGCCCGCCGCGCCTCGCGCGCCGCCTTGTCCGCCTCGGTCAACTCCACCAACCGCGCCTTCAGCGTCTCGTGCGCCCGCTGCGCGCCCTCGGCCCGCGCCGTGGCGTGCGACAGCTGCTGTTTCAGCTCTTCCAGACGGTTCAACTGTTCCAGCCGCAGCGCGGCGGCCGACGGCGCATCCTCGGCCCAGGCGCGGTACCCGTCCCAGCGCCAAAGGTCGCCCTCGACGCTGACCAGCCGCTGACCGGGCTTCAACAAGGCCTGCAAGCGCGGCCCGTCATCGGCATCCACCAGCCCGATTTGCGCCATACGCCGTGCCAGCACACCCGGCACGTTCACGTGAGATCCCAGCGCCGTCACCCCCTCGGGCAGGGTCTGGGCCTGCGGATAGCCATCCAACGCGACCCATCCCGACGGGCCCTCTGCGTCCACCTCGGGCGCGCGCAGGTCATCGGCCAGCGCCGCACCCAAGGCTTTTTCGTACCCTTTCGCCACCTGCACCGCATCGAGGATCTGCCCGCCCTCCGCCGTGTCGCGCTCCAAAAGCCGCGCCAGCGCCGACACTTCCGCCGACAGCGCACTCACCTCGCCCTCGGCCTCGGACCGTTCGGCCCGCGCATCCGCCTCGCGCCCCTGCGCATCAGCGCGCGCGTCGTCCGCCGCAGTTAATGCGGTTTCCGCCGCCTGCGCCGCCTCTGTCGCCTCCTTCTCGGCTGTCTCGGCGGCCTCGAATTCTTCGCTGGCCCGCGTCACCGTGTATTGCGCCGCCTCGACCGCGTCCTTGGCTCGCGCCGCCTCGGCGTCCGCCCGGTCGCGGGTCTTGCGGCTGTCCTCGACCAGTCGTTGCGCCGACTGGTGCCGGGCCGCCAGCCGTGCGACATCCTCGGTCAGCTCCGACAGTTCGGTTTCCCGCGCCTGCAACACCTGGCTGGCATCCGCCGCCTCGGCGCTCGCCGCCTCCAGCTTGTCGCCATGCCCCTCCGCCGCCTTGGACAGTTCCTGCGCTTCCCATTCCAGCCGTTCGATCGTCTCGCCCGCGTCACGGTTCAGGCTGTCCTCGCGCTCCATGTCCCGGGCCAACTGCTCGATCCGCGATTGCAGCGTCTCGATCCGGTCCTTGGCCGCGGCCTCCTGCTCGGCCAGCGTGTCGCGGCTCACTTGCAAGCGTTGCAGCACCGCCGCGGCAATCGCCTCTTCCTCACGCAGCGGGGGCAGCGCCTCGTCGGCCCTTGCCCGCAGCTTTGCCGCCTCGCGCGCCGCCGCCTCGGCCCGGGCCGCATCGCTCGTCCGCTCGGTCAGCTCCTTCTGCGCGTTGGCCCGCGCCAGATCCGCTTCCTTCCAGCGACGATAGAGCAGCAGCCCTTCGGCCTGCCGCAACTCCTCCCCGATCTGGCGGTAGCGCGCCGCCTGTTTCGCCTGCCGCGCCAGCTGCGCCAGCTGCGAGGCCAACTGCTCGATCACGTCATCGACCCGCGCAAGGTTGCTCTCGGCCCCCTTCAGCTTCAGCTCCGCCTCGTGCCGCCGTTGGTAGAGGCCGGAAATCCCGGCGGCTTCCTCAAGGATCCGCCGCCGCGCCGTGGGCTTGGCGTTGATCAGCTCCGAAATCTGCCCCTGCCGCACCAGCGCCGGCGAATGCGCCCCCGTCGAGGCGTCGGCAAACAGCATCTGCACGTCCCGCGCCCGCACGTCCTTGCCGTTCACCTTGTAGGCGCTGCCCACATCGCGCGTGATCCGCCGGATGATCTCAAGGTGGTCGGCATCGTTGAACCCCGCCGGCGCCAGCCGGTCGGAATTGTCCAGATGGATGCTCACCTCGGCGAAGTTGCGCGCGGGCCGCGTGGCCGCCCCGGCAAAGATCACGTCCTCCATGCCCGAGCCCCGCATCGAGGTCGGGCGGTTCTCTCCCATCACCCAGCGCAACGCCTCCAGCAGGTTCGACTTGCCACAACCATTCGGCCCCACCACCCCGGTCAGACCGTCCTGGATGAACAGGTCGGTGGGGTCGACGAAGCTCTTGAACCCGGTCAATCTCAGCTTGGTGAACTGCACGGCGCGTGTCCCTCTGGTCGGGCCGGTCTGTTTGTTGGATGTGATTCCGGCCTTGGGAAGACATGCAAGCGCACCATCTTGCCCTCTGTCAACGCCAAACCCCTGCATATGGCGTCACACCAGCACTTATCCACAAGATATTGCGGAGCTTGCGCAAGACTGAAACCTTTTCCGTCTGTTTCGCTCCGCCTGTTCTTGCGCGTTATTGCGGCGTTCGCCCCCGGAACATATGCTGCGACACAGTTCAATAGCGACGTTGTGGATAATCACGCCATGGCCAATCCCATTGCCCTTCTTGTTGCCGGTCTCGCCGGCGGAGCCGGCCTGGGCGCGTTGGTCACCGCCACGGTGATCGACCGTCCCGCCATGTCCAAACATGGCATGTCCGAGGGTATGGCGCACGACCATTCCGCCCATGACCACGGTCAGGAGCACGCCATGCATGACCACAAGAAGGTCGAGGCCAGCGACCCGGCTCCGACATTGGCCATAGAGGTTCATCCCGACGGTCCGCAAAGCCGCAACCTGCACATCGTCACCACCAACTTCACCTTCGACCCCGAAGGCGTGAACGGCGACCACCGTCCGGGCCACGGCCACGCCCATGTCTACATCAACGGCGTGAAACAGCCCCGCGCCTACAGCCCATGGGTGCAACTGGACGCCCTGCCAGTAGGCACGCACGAGATCCGCGTCACGCTCAACGCCAACGATCACGGCCACCTTGCCACGGACGGCACGCCGATCGAGGCCGTGACGACCGTGACCGTCGAATAGGTCCCCGCAATGCTCATCATCGAACAGGCCAACCCCAAGGCCCCCGGCCCCCGCGCCCTGCTGGAACAAAGCCACGCCATGATGCGCGCGCTTTTTCCGCCCGAAGACAACTATTTCCTCGACCTCGAGGAGCTGCGCGGGGCCGGCATCTGCTTTCTCGCCGCCCGGGACGGGGCAGAAACGCTGGGCACCGGGGCGCTTGCCTTCAAGCGCGGCTACGCCGAGATCAAGTCGATGTTCACCTCTCCCGCCGCCCGCGGCCGCGGCGTCGGTGCCGCGATCCTGCGCGCGCTCGAGGACGAGGCCCGGGGCGACGACGTGCCCATTCTGCGATTGGAGACCGCCGAGGCGCTCGACGCCGCGATCCGCCTTTATGAACGCCACGGCTTCACCCGGTGCGGCATCTTCGGCGACTACCGCCCGAACACCACCAGCGTCTACATGGAAAAGGTCCTGGTCCCGACCACGGCTCAGAACGGGTAACAGATCAGCTCGCCGCCCTCCGCGTCCAGCTCGAAGGCGTCGCATTCAAGATACGTCTCGGGTCGTCTTGGCGCCGGCGCGCCCGCCCCGCAATCCAGCGTGGCCCGCATCATCGCCTGATCCCCGCTCAGCCGGTCCACCCGGCATCCGCTGACCCGCTCGATGGCCAGAACCGCGGGCACGCCCACGCTCGACAGCCGCATCGCCGGTTGCGGGTTCAGCCGGATCGCTTCGGCCCGCCGCCCCGCCACGCGGATGTCGAAGACCGATGGACCCATCTTGATCCGCACCGGCGAAATCCCGGAAAACTCCGGGCTGGGCGTCCCGCACGCCCCGAGCACCAGCAATGACAAGAGCAGCCTGAACATGGACGCAGTTTGCCGGAAGCAAGGTTAAGAAATCATGAGCGTCAGGGCCTCGGGCGGACGCGCAAACGTATTCCCCCCGCTGAGAGTTTCATCTTCTAAGCTTCAATTTTTCAATACTTTTTCGGAACGACATGCCCCCGTCGCCGCGTTTTCTCTCCAGAACCGAAACGAACAGGAGAAACGCAATGCAACTCTTTGGAACTACGGCAATCGCATTGGCGCTTGCAGCTACCACCGCAGTCGCACAGAGCGACACGAACACCGAGATGGACACCGATACCGAGACCACCCAAGTCGAGTCCAACTCCGAAATGGACACGGCCGAAGACGCGGGCACGCACAGCAGCAGCGACGTTCAGGACGATCAATCGGCCATGACCGAGGACAACTCCGACATGGACACCGACCAATCCGCCATGAACGACAGCGACAGCAGCATGGCGTGGGACAAATCCAGCGCAGAGATGTCCCAGATGCAAGGCGAGCTGATCCGCAGCCGCGATATCACCGGCGGCGCCGTCTATACCACCAACGAAGCCAACGACGAAGGCGAAGCCTGGGAAATGGCTGAATACAGCGAAGTCGGCTCCGACTGG
The DNA here is from genome assembly GCF_001441615.1 of Roseovarius atlanticus. GTDB lineage: Bacteria > Pseudomonadota > Alphaproteobacteria > Rhodobacterales > Rhodobacteraceae > Roseovarius > Roseovarius atlanticus. Next base: position 395,226 of record NZ_LAXJ01000003.1, on the reverse strand, counting down.
AACCAGATCGGCGAGATCGAAGACCTCGTCATGTCGCAAGACGGCAAGCTGACCGGCATCGTCGTCGAAGTCGGCGGTTTCCTCGACATCGGTGACAAACACGTTCTGCTGTCGGTGAAGGACGCCAAACTCGTCCCCGTCGATGACATGAGCTACACCTTCGTGACCAAGTTCAACGAAGAAGAAATCGAAGCCATGAACGGCGTTGACGAGGCGTTCTGGAACTAAGCGCAGACACGTATCGCTTTTGCCGCCGCCCCTTGTCGGGCGGCGGCTTGCGCTTGCGCATCCGCCCGACCAGAATGCACTTTCAAGCTCCGGCGTGCTGCCAAGCGCGCCGTTTTTCAAACCCGTGAACACGCCGTAGAATGGGATCGCCCGCGCTCCTTGACCGTGTGCCACATCTTCACCTTTGGAAATAAAAATTGGCCGATTGCCGATTCTATGAGACGGTTTTCTCGCAGGCTGCGCGAAAGCGGAACACCGTCCGCATCCAAGGGAGGATTTGCACCATGAACCTGAGACCCGACCCCACGTTCTATCCAACCCCGAAAATGGCGATGGCGGCCCCCGCCGAAAAGCTCGCCTTCACCCTCATGCTCAGTCCCGACGGCAGCCAGCCCGACGGCCTCGCCATCGTTGACGTCGACCCAAGTTCCAAGACCTATTCCCAGATCGTCCATCAGGTCATCATGCCCAACAAGGGCGACGAGTTTCACCATTTTGGCTGGAACGCCTGCTCCTCGTCCCTCTCACCGCTTGCCGGGCACGCGTTCCTCGAACGGCGCTACCTGATCATCCCGGGCATCCGCTCGTCCCGCATCTATGTGATCGACGTCAAGGAACCTCTCAAGGCCAAGATCCACAAGATCATCGAACCCGAAGAAGTGTTCGCCAAGACCGGCTATTCCCGCCCCCACACAATCCATTGCGGCCCCGAAGGCATCTATGTCTCGACCCTTGGCGGCGGCGGCAAGGACGGCACCGACGGCCCTCCGGGCATCTTCATCATGGATTGCGAAACGTTCGAGATCCTCGGCCGCTACGAGATGGACCGCGGTCGCCAGGACAAGCACTACGATTTCTGGTGGAACCTGCCTCGCGACTACATGGTAAGCTCCGAATGGGGCCTGCCCCCGCAATTCGAGAACGGCATCGTGGCCGAGGACCTGCTGTCGAACAAGTACGGTCATTCGATCCATTTCTGGAACCTGCGTCAGCGCAAGAACGTCCAGACCATCGACCTGGGCGAAAACCATCAGATGGCGCTTGAAATCCGCCCCGCGCACGACCCGGCGAAGGATTACGGCTTCTGCGGCGTGGTCGTGGACACCACGAACCTGCAAGGCTCGATCTTTGTCTGGTGGCAAACGGACGACGGCACCTTCGACGCCAAGAAGGTCATCACCATCGACCCGCGCCCGGAAAAGGCCGAGAACCTGCCGCCGCTCCTACAGGGGTTCGAGGCCGTGCCGCCGCTCGTCACGGATATCGACCTCTCGCTCGACGACCGGTTCCTCTACGTCGCCTGCTGGGGCCTGGGCGAGATGCATCAATACGATGTCTCCGACCCCTTCAACCCGACGCTGGCCGGCAAGGTCGAACTGGGCGGCATCGCCCGTGGTGCCAAGCATCCCAACGGCAAGGATTTCGTCTACGGCCCGCAAATGGTGGAAATCAGCCGCGACGGCAAACGTGTCTACTGGACCAACTCGCTCTATTCCACGTGGGACGATCAGTTCTACCCGGATGACGAGGGCGGACAGATGGTCATGGCCAATGTCGGCGAAAATGGCGGGCTGGAACTGGACAAGGATTTCTTCGTCGAATTTCCCGAAGGTTACCGCAGCCACCAGATCCGGCTCGAAGGCGGCGACTGCTCCACCGACAGCTTCTGCTACCCGTCGGTCTGATCCATGCGAAACGGCGTCCCGGGCTTGACCCGGGACCTCCCCGGGGCTGAAGAAACCCCATGACCGCTGACATCTCCACGACAGCGGCCCTGTGGTGGGCCGTCCTCGCATCCGGCCTCTACCACGGCATCAATCCCGGCATGGGCTGGCCCCTCGCCGTGTCCTCGGCCCTGATGGAGCGCCGCCAATCCAGCCTCTTCAAGGCGCTCGCCGCCTTGGCCTTGGGCCACCTTCTAGCGATGGCCGCGATCCTCCTGCCATTCTCCGCGCTCCTGTGGCTCGCCGAGTGGCAGACCGCCCTCCAGACCGGCGCAGCCCTCCTCGTCATAGCCCTGGGCATCTACCTGCTGATCAACCGCCGCCACCCGCGCTTTCTGGCACGCGTGCCGCCCTCGCGCCTCGCCCTCTGGTCCTTCCTCGTGGCCATGGCGCACGGTGCCGGCCTCATGCTGGTCCCGATCTATCTCGGCATCTGCGAAACCGCCGATGCCGGCCACACTGCCGCAGGCAGCCTCATGCGCGGCACGCTCTCCACCGCGCTGCTGGTGGCGCTCGCCCACACCGCCGCCATGATCCTCTCCGGCGGCGCACTCGCGCTTGGCACCTACCACTGGCTCGGCCTCAAATTCCTGCAACGCACGTGGTTCAATCTCGATATCCTCTGGGCGCTCAGCCTCATCTTCGTCGGCCTCCTCGCCCTCCTGCTGACCCACTGACGCCTTGCGTTTTCACTGTTCCGAAAATACTCAAATCCCGACACCAGCCACCGGAGCCCCTACATGCCCAAAACACGCCTTCTCACCGAATTCGGCATCGGCTCGTCCCTGCGCCACCGCGACTATACCGCCGCCGCCCGCCGCGCGCTTCAGGACGCACTCTGGCGCAACTCCATCAACCTTGCAGAGCTTTTCGGCCAACCCAAAGAGGCGATGATCATCGACGTCGAAATCGCCGCCCCCGACCCCGATGCGGTCGATACCACGGCGCTCGCGGATATCTTCCCCTATGGCCAGGTCACCGTCACCGCGCACAAGGGCGGCCTCGACGTGCCCCGTCCCGACGGCGGCACGCCCACGGTCATCGTCAACGCCGCCATCAATGTCAGCCTGAATCTGGAGCCCGCGAAATGACCGATCACCGCTTCATCATCGAAATGGGCATGGGCAACGACCAATACGGCATGGACTATCAAAAGGCCGCCGCCCGCGCGATCGAATCCGCCATCCGGCGCTCGGCCATCCCGATGTATTCGACGACTTCGCTCGACCCGTCGCAGATGCGCGTAGTGGTCACAATCGGCGTGCAGGAACCCGATAAGCTCGACACCGATGCGCTCGCCGCCTGCCTGCCCCGCGGAAACGCCACCGTCACCGCCACGTTCGGCGGGCACAACGTGGTGAACCCCGACACCGGCGACACAATCGTCATAGCCACGGCGGCGGTCGAGGCATTCCTGCCCGACCAATCGGGCAACTACATCTCCGGCTGACCACGAACGGCCCGGCGCTTGCCCAATGTCGCCTCTGGTCATATGATTTGACCAATTCAATCCCGAGGCGCACTATGCCGTTCCAGAAAGTTACCCCGGAAAAGCTCTCGCTCGCGGTCACGCGCCAGATCGAGAAACTGATCCTGCGTGGCATCCTGCGCCCCGGCGAACGCCTGCCATCGGAACGCGACCTTGCCGATCGCTTCGGCGTCTCGCGTCCGTCGCTGCGCGAGGCGGTGTCCGAACTTCAAGACAAAGGCCTGCTGACCACCCGCGCCGGCGCCGGCATCTTCGTGGCCGACGTTCTGGGCAGCGCCTTCTCTCCCGCCCTGATCGAGCTTTTCGCAAGCGATGACGAAGCCGTCTTCGATGTCATCGCCTTCCGCCGTGACATGGAAGGCCTCGCCGCCGAACGCGCTGCACGGCTGGGCTCGGACACCGACCTTCAGGTCATCGCCGCCACCTTCGACCGGATGGAAAGCGCGAAAGGCCGCGCCAACCCCGAACGCGAGGCGCGGCTCGATGCCGAGTTCCACATGGCCATCCTCGAGGCCAGCCATAACGTGGTCATGCTGCACATGATGCGCTCGATGTTCCAGATGATGCAGGAGGGCGTGTTCTACAACCGGCAGGTCATGTTCAAACAGTCCACCACGCGTTCCAGCCTGCTGGACCAGCACCGCGCGATCCGCGACGCCATCCTCGCCCGCGACCCCGCAGCGTCCCGCGCGGCAGTCGAGGCCCATCTTGATTTCGTCGAGCGGGCGCTGGCCGACCAGCGCCGCGCCGAGGCGCATGAACACATTGCCCGCCAGCGCCTCGAACACGAGAACTACCGCTGACTCCTTTCCGGACATCGTAGGGTGGGTGGTTCTGCGCACCGCGCAGGTTCACCCACCGCCACGCCAGCCGCCAAACACATCAGAGCCTGTCGCGTCTGCACGCGCGCCCCTTCCACCTGTTCACAAACTGCCTAAATTTTACCAATTGATAAAATTTTGATCTGTGCAATACTTTCCTCAAAGCGCACAGCCACTGGAGCCTTCCATGAGCCATTCCGCCCTGACCCCCGGCATCACCTCCGGCCGCTTGTCAGACGATGACCTCGCCCGCAATTTTTCCGACCTGCATCCGCCGCTCGACCCGCACGAGGCGCTCGTGGCCGCCGACCGCTGCTATTTCTGCCACGATGCGCCCTGCATCACGGCCTGCCCCACCGATATCGACATCCCGCTCTTCATCCGCCAGATCGGCACCGGCACGCCCGAGGCCGCCGCCAGGACGATCCTGAGCCAAAACATCCTTGGCGGCATGTGCGCGCGCGTCTGCCCGACAGAGACGCTCTGCGAACAGGCCTGCGTGCGCGAAGCCGCCGAAGGCAAGCCCGTCCTCATCGGGCAACTCCAACGCTACGCCACCGACACCCTTCAGGCCGCGGGCACGCATCCCTTCGCCCGCGCGCCGGAAACGGGCAAGTCGGTCGCCGTGGTGGGCGCGGGACCGGCCGGTCTGGCCTGCGCCCATCGTCTGGCGATGCATGGCCATGCCGTCACGCTCTATGACGCGCGGCCCAAGCCCGGCGGTCTCAACGAATACGGCATCGCCGCCTACAAGACGGTCGACGGCTTTGCCGAGCGCGAGGTCGACTGGCTCTTGCAGATCGGCGGCATCACCCTTGAGAACGGCAAGGTCCTTGGCCCGGACCTCAGCCTTGACACCCTGCGTGGCCAGTTCGACGCGGTTTTCCTCGGCATCGGCCTGGGCGGCGTCAACGCGCTGGGCCTCGACGGCGAGGACAAGACCGGCGTGCTCGACGCGGTCGATTTCATTTCCGACCTGCGCCAGGCCAGCGACCTGCGCGCGCTTGAGGTGGGCCGTGACGTGGTCGTGATCGGCGGCGGCATGACCGCCATCGACGCCGCCGTGCAGGCCAAACTGCTGGGCGCGCTCAACGTCACGCTGGTCTATCGCCGTGGCCGCGACCGCATGAACGCCAGCGTCTTCGAGCAGGACCTCGCCGCGTCCAAGGGCGTGCGTATCATCACGAACGCCACGCCCCGCGCCCTCCACGGCAACGGCACGGTCCGCGAGATCGAGTTCGAATACACCGACGACGCCCTCACCCCCACGGGCGAAACCGTCCGCATCCCCGCCGACCAGGTGTTCAAGGCCATCGGCCAGGCGCTTGCCGGCGATGCCCTGCCCGATCTGGACGGCCGCAAGATCGCCGTCACCGGCGCGGGCCGCACCACTGTTGCCGGCGTCTGGGCGGGGGGCGACTGCGCCGCGGGCGGCGACGACCTGACCGTCACGGCGGTGGCCGAGGGCCGCGACGCCGCCGAAGACATCCACGCGACCCTGAGCGCCTGAAGGAGCGAGTCATGGCAGACCTGACCACCAATTTCATCGGCATCACCTCGCCCAACCCGTTCTGGCTGGCCTCCGCCCCGCCCACGGACAAGGAGTATAACGTTCGCCGCGCGTTCGAGGCCGGCTGGGGCGGCGTGGTGTGGAAGACCCTGGGCGAGGAAGGCCCGCCCGTCGTCAACGTCAATGGCCCCCGCTACGGCGCCATCTGGGGCGCCGACCGCCGCCTGCTGGGCTTGAACAATATCGAGCTGATCACCGACCGGCCTTTGCAAACCAACCTCGACGAGATGACGCGAGTCAAGAAAGACTACCCCGACCGCGCCCTCATCGCGTCCCTGATGGTGCCCGTGAACGAGGACAGCTGGAAGTCCATCCTCGACCGCGTGCTGGAAACCGGATGCGACGGGGTGGAGCTCAATTTCGGCTGTCCTCACGGCATGTCCGAACGCGGCATGGGGTCCGCCGTGGGCCAGGTGCCGGAATACGTGGGCCAGGTCACGGAATGGTGCAAGAAACACTCAGACCTGCCCGTCATCGTGAAACTCACGCCCAACATCACCGACGTGCGCAAACCGGCGCAGGCAGCCAAGGATGGCGGCGCCGACGCGGTCTCGCTGATCAACACGATCAACTCTATCACCTCCGTCAACCTCGACAGCTTCGCGCCTGAGCCCACCATCGACGGCAAGGGCGCCCATGGCGGTTATTGCGGCCCGGCGGTGAAACCCATCGCTCTCAACATGGTGGCCGAAATCGCCCGCACACCGTCGCTCGCCGGTCTGCCAATCTCGGGTATCGGCGGCATCACCACCTGGCGCGACGCGGCGGAATTCATGTCGCTGGGGGCAGGCAATGTGCAGGTCTGCACGGCGGCCATGACCTACGGCTTCAAGATCGTGCAGGAAATGATCTCGGGCCTGTCGCAGTTCATGGACGAGAAGGGCTTCACCTCGACGGACGAACTTGTCGGCCGCGCCGTCCCGAACCTTTCGGACTGGCAGCACCTCAACCTCAACTACGTCACCAAGGCCCGGATCGACCAGGATCTCTGCATCAAGTGCGGCCGCTGCTATGCTGCCTGCGAGGACACGTCGCACCAGGCCATCTCGATGTCCCTGGACCGCACGTTCGAGGTGATTGACGCCGAATGCGTCGCCTGCAACCTTTGCGTCAATGTCTGCCCGGTCGAGAACTGCATCACGATGGAGGAACTGGCCGCCGGCACGACCGACCCGCGCACGGGAAAGACGGTGCAGGACGACTACGCCAACTGGACCACCCACCCCAACAACCCCGGCACCTGCGCCGCGGAATAACCCCCAGATTCTTCGTACGAAGAATCTTACCCCAAGAAAATTCGTACGAATTTTCTTGGCGTGCGCCACTGTGGATCAAAACACGATCCGAATGGGCCCCGCATGGCAGACAACGATCATCTGGTCCCCGGTTTCGATCAGGTGATACCCTCGCCTGCGCACTTCGCGCTCGAACGCGTCGCGGCCGACCTCGCGTTCCACCCAACGACGCGACCGGCGCACCACAGCGCCCTTTTGGGCCGACTGGCTCGAGAAGAGTTGCGCCACCCAGGGCGCGGCAGGGACGGGATGGATGATTTGCGTCATCCCTCGACACTGCCGCCACCGTGGTAAAAATCAGGTTAAGGAGCCAAAGACCGTCCGCTACGCCGCGCATCGTCAGCCAAGGTTTCCCGCGCGGTCCTCAAGATCCGTCTTCGACGGCGGGAATGTCTGACGGACCTGGCGCCTGGTCGCCGCTGACCTCGATCTTCAGAACCGCGATCATCTCGCGCAGGTCGGTGATGTCGCGCACCGCCCGCGACTGCTCCAGCCGTGTACTGGCCCGCAGCAGGTCCTGCTGCCGTCCGACCAGTTCGTACTGTGCCGCAACCAGTTGATCGCGCGGGGTTTCCTGGCTCTTGATCCGCGCGTCGAGCACGCTTTCGCCCGACGCCTTGGCCGGCAATCGTGAAACAGCGTCATGACCGATACGCAGCGTTGCATCCGGCCGCGGCTCGTCCCCGCCCGTGGCGTTGTCGGAATTGTTGCCGCTCGCACTGCTTTCCGCGGACCCCGAGGCGCTCTTGACGGCGAGTTTCTGAAGGTTCTGTCCGGCACCGGCCGGCACCGAGGGCAGAAAGGTCACAGGGGCTGGTCCTGTGATGTTCATGTGTCCACTCCAAACACGGGGGATCGCTTGATCCGGCACCCGCACCCAACACACACCATAGCACGGCGCGGGCGCACCCCGCGACCGTAATCTAGACAGCATTTTATATGTATCGTGTCCCTCGCGGGCGTCAGACTGCCAGCGTCCGGCGATAGAGCGCATCCAGAAAAACCGACGCCTCGCCATGCACGTCCCGCCCGTCCATGAGCGCCTGCAGCTGCGCGTCGAAATCCGCGTAATGCTGGGTCGTGGACCAGATCGAAAAGATCAGGTGCCGGCCATCCACGGGCTTCAGCCGCCCGGCCGCCGCCCAGGATTCGATCAGCGCCGCGGTCTCGTCCACCAGCGGCTTGAGGTCCGACACCAGCCCCGCCCCGATCATCGGCGCGCCTTGCAGTATCTCGTTGGCAAACAGCCGGCTTTCCCGCGGAAAGGCCCGGCTCATCTCCAGCTTGCGATGCACATAGCGCAGGATCTCTTCCAGCGGCTCGCCCCCGGGGTCGATTTCGCGCATCGGATCCAGCCACGTGTCCATCAGACCGTTGAGCAGCGTGACATGGATCTCTTCCTTGCCCGCGAAATAATACAGGATGTTCGGCTTCGACAGCCCCGACGCCTCGGCGATCTGGTCCAGCGTCGCGCCCCTGAACCCGTGCATCGAAAACACGTCCAGCGCCGCGTCCAGTATGCGCTTGCGGTTGCGCAGCTGTATCCGGCTCGGCTTGGCCCCGCCCTCGGGCGTCATCCCGTCTTCCATCGCGCCTCTCACATTTCCCTGCCCGAAGATTTAGCACCGCCCGGCCCGAATTGGCCAGCGGCGGGTGCAATGCTTGACATGCCCGCCCCGCTTCGCAATCGTGGTTTTACCATTTGGTAAAAAAGTGGCAACCGGGATGGCAGCCAGTATCGCGTCCACCCGTGCTATGATACGACAGACAGGGGGACAGCGATGACCGCACCGGGCCAAAACCTCAAGATCGACGGCGACAGGCTCTGGGACAGCCTGATGGAAATGGCCAAGATCGGCCCCGGCGTCGCGGGCGGCAACAACCGCCAGACCCTGACCGACGAGGATGCCGAGGGCCGCGCACTCTTTCAGTCGTGGTGCGAGGCGGCAGGGCTTTCCATGGGCCTCGACACGATGGGCAACATGTTCGCCCGGCGCGAGGGCACCGACCCCGACGCGCTCCCCGTTTACGTCGGCTCCCACCTCGACACGCAACCCACCGGGGGCAAGTATGACGGCGTTCTGGGCGTTCTGGGGGGCCTTGAAATCATACGCACCCTCAACGACCTCGGCATCAAGACGAAACACCCCATTGTGGTTACAAACTGGACCAACGAGGAAGGCACGCGCTACGCCCCCGCCATGCTCGCCTCGGGCGTCTTCGCCGGCGTGCACGACCAGCAATGGGCCTACGACCGCGTCGATGCCGACGGCAAGAAATTCGGCGACGAGCTCGACCGCATCGGCTGGAAAGGCGATGAACCCGTTGGTAACCGCAAGATGCACGCGTTCTTCGAGCTGCATATCGAACAGGGCCCGATACTGGAGGCCGAAGGCAAGGATATCGGCGTCGTCACCCACGGGCAGGGCCTGCGCTGGATCGAATGCACCGTGACCGGCAAGGAAAGCCACACCGGCTCCACCCCGATGCACATGCGCAAGAACGCCGGCCGCGGCCTCGCCCGGATCACAGAACTGGTCCACGAGATCGCCATGAAGAACCAGCCCAACGCCGTCGGCGCCATCGGCCAGGCCAACGTCTATCCCAACAGCCGCAACATCATCCCCGGCAAGGCGGTCTTCACCATCGACTTCCGGTCGCCCGATCTGGACAAACTCGAAGGGATGGTCGCCGAGCTTTTGGAAAAGGCCCCCGCCCTCTGCGAGGAGATCGAGGTCGGCTTTGCCTCCGAGATCGTCGGCCAATTCAACCCGCCCGCCTTTGACGAGACCTGCGTCAAGGCCGTCCGCGACGCCGCCGAACGTCTGGGCTATTCCCATATGGACATCGTCTCGGGCGCGGGCCACGACGCCTGCTGGATCAATGACGTCGCACCGACAGCGATGGTCATGTGCCCCTGCGTCGACGGGTTGTCGCACAACGAGGCCGAGGAGATCTCCAAGGACTGGGCCACGGCGGGCGCAGACGTGCTGATGCACGCGGTGGTCGAAACGGCGGAGATTGTGGAGTGACATCGCCCAATGCCCACCCCGTCCCGGGCTTGACCCGGGACCTCCCGGCCACGCCGCGCAACGCAGTCCCGGACTTGATCCGGGACCTCCCGGCCACCCGCGTCCCGCCGCAAACACCAAAGCCGCGTTCACACCAAATTAACCATGTTCCCACACCACCGGACCATGGCGTTCTACACCTACATCATGGCCTGCCGATCAAACACGGCGATCTACGTTGGAACCACAGGCAACCTGCGCGACCGCGCGGCCCAACACCGGCTGGGGGCCGGGTCTATGCAAACGTCGAAATACAACATCGCCAAGCTGGTCTACTTCGAGACCCACGAAACACTGGATGCCGCCATCGCCCGCGAAAGAAAGCTGAAACGCTGGCGGCGCGAGTGGAAAGACAAGCTGATCGAACACGCAAACCCAAGCTGGTCCGACTTGAGCATGGAGGCCTCGTTTCTCTGAGGTCCCGGATCAAGTCCGGGACTGCGTAGCACCAGGGAGACACCCAATGACCACCAAAGTCATCAAGAACGGCACCGTCTGCACCGCAGACCGCACGTGGAAGGCCGATGTCCTGATCGAGGACGAGAAGATCAAGCAGATCGGCGTGGACCTCAAGGGCGACGAGACCATCGACGCGGAAGGCGCCTATGTCATCCCCGGCGGCATCGACCCGCACACCCATCTGGAAATGCCCTTCATGGGCACCACCGCCGCCGAAACCTTCGAGACCGGCACCTGGGCCGCGGCCTGTGGCGGCACGACGATGCTGGTCGATTTCTGCCTGCCGGGTGCGGACGGCTCCATCAAGAACGCCATCGAGGAATGGCACCGCAAATCCGCCCCCCAAATCTGCTCCGATATCGGCTACCACATGGCCGTGACCGGCTGGAACGAGACCATCTTCAATGAGATGAAGGACGCCGTCGACATGGGCGTCAACTCCTTCAAGCATTTCATGGCCTACAAGGGCGCCTTGATGATCGAGGATGACGAGATGTTCGCCTCGTTCAAGCGCTGCCGCGAGCTGGGCGCGCTGCCCATGGTCCATGCCGAGAACGGCGATCTGGTGGCCGACATGCAGCAGGAAATGCTGTCAAAGGGCATCACCGGCCCCGAGGGCCACGCCTATTCCCGCCCGCCCGAGTTCGAGGGCGAAGCCGCCAACCGCGCCATCACCATCGCCGATGCCGCCGGCGTGCCGCTCTATATCGTGCACGTCTCCTGCGAGCAGGCGCACGAGGCCATCCGCCGCGCCCGCCAGAAGGGGATGCGCGTCTACGGCGAACCTCTGGCGCAGTTCCTCACGCTCGACGAAGGCGAGTATTTCAACACCGACTGGGACCACGCCGCCCGCCGCGTCATGTCGCCCCCCTTCCGCAACAAGGAACACCAGGACAGCCTCTGGGCGGGCCTTCAGGCGGGTTCCCTCCAGGTCGTCGCCACCGACCACGCCGCCTTCTCGACCGAGCAAAAGCGAATGGGCGTGGACGACTTCACCAAGATCCCCAACGGCTCCAACGGGCTGGAGGAACGGATGCCCGTGCTCTGGACGCGCGGCGTCGAGACGGGGCGCCTCACGCCCAACGAGTTCGTCGCCGTCACCTCCACCAACGTCGCCAAGATCCTCAACATCTACCCCAAGAAGGGTGCCATCGTCGAAGGGGCCGACGCCGATATCGTGGTCTGGGACCCCAAGATCACCAAGACGATCTCGGCCTCCAACCACCACTCGATCCTCGACTACAACGTGTTCGAGGGCTTCGAGGTCACGGCCAATTCCCGCTACACCATCTCGCGCGGCGAGGTCATCTGGGCCTGGGGCCAGAACTCCCAGCCGCAACCGGGCCGGGGCCGCTTCGTCCCTCGCCCCGCCTTCCCCTCGGCGCATGAGGCGCTGTCGAAATGGAAGGCCCTGACCGCGCCCAAGATGATCGAACGCGATCCGCTGAATATTCCGGCGGGGATTTGAGTGCTCAGCGGAACAACAGTATCGGCGCATGTCTCAGCGGTACTGCTGGGGTCGTGTTTGATTGTCACCGGCACTCAAGCGATCATTTCAGGACCTATTGGAATCATAGAAGGCTCTGCCAAATGGTTGGGAGGTATCCTAATCTTTGGCTTTGTCGCGTGTGCAAGCTTGCCTGCCGGATTGGCTCTGCGCTTCCTCATCGGCACGCTTCCTATGACCCCGCTCCATGGCGCGTTTCTAGGTGGCACATTGGCCAGCCTGGCTATCGCGTTTGTCCTGCATCCGGCGATGTACCCATCGGTGTCAATGTCCTCACACCCCTTGCACCTATCGGCTCTGCACCTTTTTGCGGGACTTTCTGCCGGATTGCTTTGGCACTTTATCGAGTTCCACTCCAAGGAGCGCAGAAGTGTCTGATTATGCTACCTTTGCCAAAATTCTTCCGCTCACGTTCCGGACCGATGCCGGTATAATGACAGAACTCACGCAAGTCATCCGTTCATCGTCTTTTCAAACACCCACCCCCATGCGCCTCACCCTCGCCCTTCTCCTGCTGGCCAGCCCCGCCACGGCCCAGCTGGCAGCACCGCTCGGCAACCCCGACGGCTGCGCCCGGATCCAGGGCGAGGATGCCACCCAAGAAAGCGAGGTCGCCATCGTCGCGGGCCACCTCAACCTGCACGGCGCGATCTGCCAGATCACCGCCGTGCAGACCGGCACGCTCATGGCCACCTGCCCCGGCGATGCCGACAGCCGCAAAAAGGTCCTCGGCATCGCCCGCAGCGCCGATGGCACCGGCGTCACCCTGACCCTGCCCGACGGCTCGGTCGAAGACCTGTCGCCCTGCGAATGAGTCACACCCACATGCGCCCGCGCCACTGCCCGCAATTTCATCATGTGCCTGCATCACAGGCAGATGACGCCGGGACCCGCCTTGACACCGCCTTGCGGCGTGGGATTGTTCCCTTCACCCGGCCCGGAGACACGACCCCCTGATGCAAGACGCCCAAGCCACATCGACACCCAGCCCCGTGATCGCCGCCCGCGACCTGTCCCTGACCTTCCAGACCAATGACGGGCCCGTGCATGCGCTCAAGGACGTGACGCTGGACGTCGAAAAGGGCGATTTCGTCTCTTTCATCGGCCCCTCGGGCTGTGGCAAGACGACCTTCCTGCGCTGCATGGCCGACCTGGAACACCCCACCGGCGGCAACATCTCGGTCAACGGCATGACCCCCGCCGAGGCCCGCCAACGCCGCGCCTATGGCTATGTCTTCCAGGCCGCGGGCCTCTACCCGTGGCGCACCATCGCCGGCAACATCCGCCTGCCGCTCGAAATCATGGGTTACTCCAAGTCCAATCAAAACGCCCGCATCGCCCGCGTGCTGGAGCTCGTGGACCTCGGCGGTTTCGAAAAGAAATTCCCTTGGCAGCTGTCCGGCGGGATGCAGCAACGCGCCTCCATCGCCCGGGCGCTGGCCTTCGATGCCGATATCCTGCTGATGGACGAACCCTTCGGCGCGCTCGACGAGATCGTCCGCGACCACCTCAACGAACAACTGCTGCAGCTCTGGGACCGCACGAACAAGACCATCTGCTTCGTCACCCACTCGATCCCCGAGGCGGTGTACCTCTCGACGAAAATCGTCGTCATGTCCCCCCGCCCGGGCCGCATCGCCGACGTGATCGAAAGCACCCTGCCGCGCGAGCGCCCCCTCGACATCCGCGACACGCCGGAATTCCTCGACATCGCCCACCGCGTCCGCGACGGGCTTCGCGCGGGGCACAGCTATGAGGACTGAGACCTCACTCCCTACCCCGGTCTTGATCCGGGAGCCTGCCCCGGACTTGATCCGGGGCCTCCTCCCCTTCGGAGGCCCAGAGGCCCCGCCTCGGAGGCCGGGGCGGGACAGTGCGCGGCCTGCCTGTCCCATACGGTCAACAGGTCTCGTCTCCGGGCCGCGACGTCAACCAGTCGCCCCCGCCCGCCGAAGCAGGCGAGGGACTTTCACCGTTCACGGCCATCGGCTCTCCAGCCTGTGCCGTGGGGCCAATTTCGCACTCAAACCTTTCATTGTTCTTAAAATACTCAAAAAACTCGGCTCAATTACGCGGTCGGTATTGAGTATTTTTGGAACAGTGAAAGCAGGGGGTGTGTAGTGCGCAACATCGTCCCCGTCCTCACCGTCGTCGCGACCCTCATCGCGCTCTGGTACGCCGGCGCGGTCGCGCTCAACGCCCCCTGGGCCTATGACAAGGCCGCGCGGGCCGAGGTCACGCTAAGCTTCCCCGACCTCGTCGCCGACACGTGGAGCCAGGAAAAGCCCAAACTGCCCGCCCCGCACCAGGTAGCGACCGAGATGTGGAACACCACCGGCGCGATGATCGCCAGCGGGCGGGCTTTCTCCAAGCGTTCGCTCATTTACCACAGCTGGATCACCTTCAGCTCCACCGCGCTCGGGTTCCTCCTCGGCACCGCCCTCGGCACGCTTCTGGCCATCGGCATCGTCTACAACCGCACCATGGACATGAGCGTCATGCCCTGGGTCATCGCGTCCCAGACCATCCCGATCCTCGCCATCGCGCCGATGATCATCGTGGTACTGAACGCAGTCGGCATCTCGGGGCTTCTCCCGAAAGCCATGATCTCAATGTATCTCAGCTTCTTCCCGGTCGTCGTCGGCATGGTGAAGGGGCTGCGCAGCCCCAGCGCCATGCAACTCGACCAGATGCGCACCTGGCACGCCAGCCGCTCGCAAACCTTCTGGAAGCTGCGTCTGCCATCGTCCATGCCCTACTTCTTCACCTCGCTGAAGATCGCCATGGCCGCCAGCCTTGTCGGCGCCATCGTCGGCGAGCTGCCCACCGGCGCCGTCGCAGGCCTTGGCGCGCGGCTTCTCGCCGGCAGCTATTACGGCCAGACCATCCAGATCTGGAGCGCGCTGATCATGGCCGCAACGCTGGCCGCCATACTCGTTGGCCTCATCGGCCTTATCCAACGCATCACGCTCAGGCGCATGGGGATGGCAAAATGAGCTGGCTGATCGCAGGGGCGCTCATCTGGGCCGCAGGCTGGTGGATCAACACGCGGCTGGCGCGCCACCCGCAGAACACCGCAGCACAGCTGGCCGCGCCCATCGTCTTCGGGGCCACGCTCATCGCCGTGTGGGAATGCCTCGTCTGGGGGCTGGAGATCAAGCTCGCCCTTCTGCCCGCCCCCAGCGTGATCGCCGCCACATTCGCGAACTCCCTCGGCATCCTCTGGGGCGACTTCCTCCAGACCGCCATCAAGGGCGCGCTCACCGGCTATATCCTCGGCTGTGGTGCCGCGTTCCTGACGGCCATCGCCGTCGACCGCTCCGATTTCCTGAAACGCGGCCTGCTTCCGGTGGGCAACTTCGCCGCCGCGCTTCCCATCATCGGCCTCGCCCCCATCCTCGTGATGTGGTTCGGCTTCGACTGGCAGTCCAAGGCCGCCGTGGTCGTCGTCATGGTCTTCTTCCCCATGCTGGTGAACACCGTGCAGGGCCTCTCCGAGGCCGATGCCATGCAGCGCGACCTGATGCGCACCTACGCCGCCGGCTACTGGACCACGCTTCTGAAACTCCGCCTGCCCGCCGCCATGCCCTTTATCTTCAACGGGCTCAAGATCGGCACCACGCTCGCGCTCATCGGCGCCATCGTGGCCGAATTCTTCGGCTCGCCGATCCAGGGCATGGGCTTTCGCATATCCACCTCCGTGGGCCGCCTCGCGATGGATCTGGTCTGGGCCGAGATCGTCGTCGCCGCCCTCGCCGGCTCGGGATTTTACGGCGCGGTCGCCCTCATCGAGCGCGCCGTCACCTTCTGGCACCCGTCCCAACGGGGCCGGACATAAACCAAAGCAAACCAGAACAGGGAGAAGACAATGAAACACCTCACCACAACACTCGGCCTCGCCGCCGCCACCCTCTGGGGGGGCGCGGGCTTGGCCGCCGACGACGTCACGCTGCAACTTAAATGGGTGACGCAGTCGCAATTCGCCGGCTACTACGTGGCACAAGACCAGGGCTTCTACGAAGAGGAAGACCTGAATGTCACAATCAAGCCCGGCGGGCCCGACATCGCCCCGGCACAGGTCATCGCCGGCGGCGGCGCGGACGTGATCATCGACTGGATGCCCTCGGCGCTCGCCAGCCGTGAAAAGGGCCTGCCCCTCGTCAACATCGCCCAGCCCTTCAAAAGCTCCGGCATGATGCTGACCTGCCGCAAGGACACCGGCATCGAAGGCCCCGAGGATTTCCGCGGCAAGACGCTGGGCGTCTGGTTCTTCGGAAACGAATACCCGTTCCTGTCGTGGATGAGCCAGCTTGGCATCCCGACCGAGGGCGGCGAGGACGGCGTGACCGTGCTGAAACAGGGCTTCAACGTCGATCCCCTGCTGCAAAACCAGGCCGCCTGCGTCTCGACCATGACCTATAACGAATACTGGCAGGTCATCGACGCGGGCCTCACCCCGGACGACCTCGTCGTGTTCAAATACGAGGACCAGGGCGTGGCGACGCTCGAAGACGGCATGTACGTGCTCGAAGAAAACCTCGAAGACCCCGCCTTCGTCGACAAGATGACCCGCTTCGTGCGCGCCTCGATGAAAGGCTGGAAATGGGCCGAGGAAAACCCCGACGAGGCCGCGATGATCGTGCTCGACAACGACGCCACCGGCGCCCAGACCGAAAAGCACCAGAAGCGGATGATGGGCGAAGTGGCCAAGCTGACCGCCGGCTCCAACGGCGCGCTCGACCCGGAAGATTTCCAGCGCACGGTCGACTCGCTTCTGTCGGGCGGCTCCGACCCGGTGATCACCGAAGACCCGGGCGACGCCGCCTGGACGCATCAGATCACCGACGAAGCCCTGAACTGAACTCTTTGATGGCCTGACATCGGAACGCCCTCGCAGAAACCTGCGGGGGCGTTTCTTGTTGCAAAACGCGCCGTCCCGGACCTAATCCGGGACCTCCTGCCCCAAGTCGCGCGTGGCACTGCGGCCTCGTAGGGTGGGTGAAAACCCACCACGCACTACCCCAGGAACACCTTGTCGCTCGGATACCGCACCCGTGGCCGGCTCTTCGCCGCCAGGAAGAACCCCAGTGTCAGCGGCCCCACCCGCCCCAGGAACATCACCGCGATGATCACCGCGCGCCCGGCCCAGTTCAGCTCCGCCGTCGCCCCGTGCGTTAGACCCACAGTGCCGAAGGCCGACGCCACCTCGAACGCAAGGTCCCGAAACGCGATGTCCTGCGTCGCCGTCAACGCGAACAGGCTCGCGAACATCAGCAAACCGCTGATCGTCGCCAGCGCCATTACCTTCAGCACCTGGTCCAGCGGCAGGCTCCGCCCGAACACATGCAACGCCGGCCGCCTTTTGAAAAACGCCACCGTCGCCAGCAGCATCACGATCAGCGATGTCACCTTGATCCCCCCGGCGGTCGAGGTCGACCCGCCCCCCACGATCATCAGCATGATCGTCAGCAGGGTCGTGGAATCCTCCATCGCCGCCGTATCGATCGTGTTGAACCCCGCCGTGCGCGGTGTGACGCCCTGGAACCAGCTGGCCCACAGCTTGTCGCCGGTGGTCTCCAACCCGGCCAGCGTGCCCGGATTGCGCCATTCCAGCACCGCGAACCCAACCACCCCGATGACGATCAGCCACAGCGTGCCGGCGATCATCAGCTTGGAATGCAGCGACAGCTTGCGCCACTTGCGATGCTGATAGATGTCCCCCACCACGATAAAGCCCAGCCCCCCAAGGATGAACATCGTGGTCACGGTGATATTCATCAAAGGGTTCCCGACCCACCCCGACAGGCTGTCGGGATAAAGCGCGAAACCCGCGTTGTTGAAGGCGGAAATGCTGTGGAATATCGCGTGCCACAACCCCATGCCCCAGCCCAGCTCGGGCACGAAGACAAAGGCCAGCAGCACCGCCCCCACCGCCTCGCAGCCCAGCGAGACGGTCACGATGATCCGTACCAGCCGGCCCAGGTTGCTGATCGTCGCCTGGTTCAGATCCTCGCGCAGCATCACCTTGTGCGGCATTCCGATGGGAATGCCGAAGGCCGACAGGATCACCACCGCAAACACCATCAGCCCCAGCCCGCCGAACTGCATCAGGCAGGCAATCACGATCTGCCCGAACAGGCTGAACTCCGCCCCGGTGTCGACCACCACCAGCCCTGTAACGGTCACGGCGGAGGTCGCGGTGAAAATCGCCTCGCCCACGCCCACCGCGTCGTAATGCGAAATCGGCAGCCACAACAGGAACGCACCGAACGCTACGGTCAGGAAATACAGCACCGCCAATACCGCCGGCGG
This sequence comes from Roseovarius atlanticus, assembly GCF_001441615.1. Taxonomy (GTDB): domain Bacteria; phylum Pseudomonadota; class Alphaproteobacteria; order Rhodobacterales; family Rhodobacteraceae; genus Roseovarius; species Roseovarius atlanticus. The sequence goes on along the minus strand of NZ_LAXJ01000003.1, from coordinate 376,750 downwards.
CGACAGGCTCAGCCGGGTCGAGCCCAGCTTGATCGACGATCTGCGCGCCACGTCACAGGCTCGCCGAGAAGTCGCGCAAGTCGTTTCGCTGGCCCAGCATCAACAGCAGGTCGTCGGCCTTCAACGTGCATTCGTCGCCGTCCCGCCCGATAAACTTTGTTCCGCGCATCACACCCACGCAGCGCAGGTCGAAGTTTTCGCCATGGCCGATATCGGACAGTTTCGTGTCCTCCAGCTTTTCCGGGACCTTCAGGTTCACCACGAAAAACCCGTTGCCCAAGCCCACATAGTCGCGCACCAGCGGGTTGTGCATCACCTGTGCGATGCGCTGCCCGATCTCGACTTCGGGGTGAATCACCCGGTCCACGCCGATCCGCGACAGGACCCGGTGGTGCGTCCGGCTGGTCGCCTTGGCCCAGACCGCGCCCGCGCCCACCTGGCGCAAATTCACCGCCGCCAGGATGCTCGACTCCAGGTTGTCGCCCACGGCCACCAGCGCCATGTCGACCTCGCCCACCCCGGCCTCTTTCAGCGCCTCGTCGTCGCGCGCGTCCAGGATGATCGCCTCGCCCAGCTTGTCGGCATGGCGGCTGACCCGGGTCTCGTCGATATCCACCCCGATCACGTGGTTGCCGAACCGCTCCAGTTCGGTCGCCACGGTGCTGCCGAAATTGCCCAGGCCGATCACGGCGAAACTACGATATGACATGAGGTCCCCTTCCTCTTCGCACGCAAACGCGCAGGTCGGCACGGCGGTTCCGCGCGCAGGTTTCGGCGCGCCACAATCCCGCCACAATTGCCGGTTTAGCGGTTCGGGCGCACCTAACCACAACATGTGCCCAAATCTCTTGCAGAATGACGTCAAAATCTTTGAAAATAAACACTTTATTCAAATGACCCCCTGTGCTACCTTTTCCCCAATAATGAAAAGCCAGCCGAAAAATCGGCGGTGAACGAGGCAGAGAAAGAGCAGTTCCATGAGAACGCGAAGCAGGCAGCCCATCCGCTGGGGTCTGGTGGCGTTGGCCACTATCTGGATGATGGTTATCGTACCGCTCAGCGCGGTCGCGGCCCCCTACGCAGCTTTGGTGATGGACGCACGATCCGGCGAGGTGCTTCACGCGGACAACGCCGACACCCGTCTTCACCCGGCATCCCTGACCAAGATGATGACCCTCTACGTGGTCTTCGAGGCGGTCGAGAACGGCGAGATCACCCTCGACACGCCCGTGCGCATCTCCAAGCACGCGGCCTCCGAGCCGCCCTCCAAGCTCGGTCTGAGGTCGGGCTCGACGATCAAGCTGCGCTACCTCATCCGGGCCGCGGCGGTGAAATCGGCCAACGACGCCGCCACCGCCCTCGGCGAGGCGATCGAAGGCTCCGAGGCCGCCTTTGCCCGGCGCATGAACCGCACCGCCAAGGCGCTGGGCATGACCCGCACCACCTTCAAGAACGCCCACGGTCTGACCGAAGAGGGCCATCTTTCGACCGCCCGCGACATGACCCTGCTGGGACGGCACCTCTTTTACGACTACCCGGAATACTACAACCTCTTCTCCCGCGTGACCGCCGATGCGGGCATCAAGAAGGTCTATCACACCAACCGCCGCCTGCTGGCCGACTACCGCGGCGCCGACGGTATCAAGACCGGCTACACCCGTGCCGCCGGCTTCAACCTCACCGCCAGCGCCGAGCGGGGCGGCGAGCGCATCATCGCCACCGTCTTCGGCGGCCGCTCGACCGCGACACGTAACGCCAAGGTGGCCGAACTGCTGGACCTCGGCTTTCGCAGCGCCCCCAGCCGTGTCGCCGTGAACCGCCCCTCCAAGCCTGTCTACATGGGCAAGGTCGGCCCCGGCCCGGCCGATGACGGGCATTCCGTGCCCGGCGGGGTGGGCAAGACCGTGCGCCTGGCCTCGGCTGCCGCGGTCAAGAAATCTCTCCGTCCACAGCTCCGCCCCGGCGAGGCGATCGTGGCCCAGGCCGCGCCCACCGTCGGCAAGAAGGATATCGAAAAGGCGCTTCTGGCCGCCGCCGAAACCATCACCGAGGACGCCAGCCCGCCCGCACAAGGCAGCGCGACCGTCACGCCCTCGGCCAACCCTAAAGCACGACCCGAGGACCTCGTACTGGCCAGCGTCGATGCCGCCGCTGCGACCAATCCCAAGGCGCGCGAACCCGCCGCCGACCCGGTGCAAAAGGTCGTCACCCGCATCTCCACCTCCGGCGGCCGGCACTGGGGCATCAACGTGGGCCGCTATCCCAGCCAGTACAAGGCGCAGAAGGTCCTGCTGAAAACCGCCCTGAACGAAATGGAGACCCTCGACGGCTCCCTGCGCAAGGTGGTCAAACGCTCCACCGGGTTCGATGCCAATTTCATGGGGCTGACCCGCGAAACCGCCGACCTCGCCTGCCGCCGCCTTCAGGCCAAGCAGATCACCTGCTTCATGATCGACCCCGGCGCGTAACACCGCGCCCGGTCCCGGCAACGCCTGCGCCTCCTTCCGCGCAGGCGTTTGCCGTTCCGAGCCCTGCCCCCGGCTTTCACTGTTCTAAAAATACTCAAGATACCACGGACGCCACCGGCACGTCGTTCTACGGCGGTGCACTACCGCTTCGGCTTGTCGTCGTAGGTATCGCGCAAGATGCGCTGCGCGTTGCCCTCGGGGTCGTCATACTGGTTGCTGCGCACCGTCCAGACGAAAAACGCCAGCCCCAGCCCGCCCAGGATCAGCGAGATCGGGATAAGATAAGCCAGAATGGTCATGCCCGCCTCCCCGACAGCCTTAGCGCGTTCAGCGACACGGTAATCGAACTCGCCGACATCGCCAAGGCCGCGATCAGCGGCGTGGCCAGCCCGGCCACGGCCAGCGGCACGGCAATGATGTTGTAAAGCGTCGCCAACCGGAAATTCTCGGTGATCCGCCGCCGCGCCTTGCGCGCCACCACCAGCGCCTCGGCCAGTGGGCTCAGGTCCGTGCCCAAGAGCACCACGTCGCTCGCCACCCGCGCCGCATCCAGCGCCGAGGCGGGCGAGATCGACACATGCGCCGCCGCCAGCGCCGCCGTGTCGTTCAGCCCGTCGCCGACCATCAAGACATGCGCGCCCTGATCGGACAGCTCCGCCACGATCCGCGCCTTGTCCTCGGGCAGAACGCCCGCGTGCCACGCCGCGATCCCCAACCGCTCCGCCAGCGCCTTCACCGCCGGTTCGGTATCCCCCGACACCAGCCACACCGCCTTGTCCGCGCGCAACAGCGCCGTCACGGCCTCTTCCGCGCCGGGGCGCAACGCATCCTCGAAGGTCAGCGCCACAGGCGCCGCCTTCCCGATCTTCAGATAGGTTGCCGTCTCAGAACACGGCTCCGCCCCGACCCACGCCGCCCGGCCCAGACGCACCTCCAGGTCGCCCACGCGCCCCGACACGCCATAGCCCGGCACCTCGGCAATCCCTGTCACCTCCGCGGGCTTCGCCTCCGCCTCGCCCAGCGCGTTGGCAATCGCCCGCGCCAGCGGATGCGCCGAGCCCTGTGCCAGCGCCAGCGCCACGCCCCGCGCGGCATCGTCCAGCACATCCGCATTTGTCAGCACCGGCACCCCCGCCGTCAATGTCCCGGTCTTGTCGAACACCACCGTGTCGACCTCCGACAACCGCTCCAGCGCGGTCTCGTGCTTGATCAGCATCCCCTTGCGAAAGAGCCGCCCCGACGCCGCCGTGGTCACCGCCGGCACCGCCAACCCCAGCGCACAGGGACAGGTGATGATCAGCACCGCCGCCGCGATATTCAGCGCCGTGCGCATGTCGAAGGTGTAAAGAAACCAGCCCACGAAGGCCAAAGCCGACAGGATATGCACCCCCGGCGCATAAAGCTTCGCCGCCCGGTCCGCCAGCGATGTATACAGCGACCGCCCCGACTCCGCGATGGCCACCAGATCCGCCATCCGGTGCAGCGACGTCTCCGCCCCCACGGCGCTCGCGCGGATGCGCAGCGGCCCGGTCAGGTTCACCTCCCCCGCCGACACCGCCTGCCCCGGCCCGGCAAAAACCGGCACCGTCTCGCCCGTCAAAAGCGACCGATCCAATTCCGAAGTCCCGTCAATAATCTCGCCATCCACCGGCACGCGCGCCCCGGCCCGCACCAGCACCACGTCGCCCACCGCAAGTTCCGCGATGGGGCGTTCGACCTCGGTACCGTCCTCGATGCGCCAAGCGCGCGGCACTTCCAGCGCCGTCAACTCCTCGGCCGCCGACCGCGCCACCTCCCGTGTCCGGTGATCCAGGTAACGCCCAGCCAACAGGAAAAAGACCAGCGCAATCGCCGCGTCGAAATACGCATGATGGCCCGACAGGGCCGTCTCCCAAAGAGACGTCACCACCGCCAGCGCCACGGCCAGCGTGATCGGCACATCCATGTTCAGCCGCCCCTGCCGCAGCGCACTCCACGCGTTGCGATAGAACGGCACGCCGCAGAACGCGACAGCGGGCAGCGCGATGGCCGCCGAAATCCAGTGGAACATGTCCCGCGTCGCATCATCCGCGCCGGACCAGACCGACACCGACAGCAGCATCACGTTCATCATCGCGAACCCGGCCACCGCCAGCCGCATAAGCAAATCGCGTCCCGCCTTGTCCGTCGCCGTGGCATTGAGCGTGCCGGGATCCAGCTCATGCGCCTCGTATCCCAGCCCCTCGACCACACCGACCATCTCGGCGGGCGTCACGTCTGCGTCGGCATCGATACTTGCCCGCTTCAACGTCAGGTTCACCCGCGCCGACCGCACACCGGGATGCGCGGTCAGCCCGTCCTCGATCCTGGAAATACACGCGGCGCAATGGATCGTCGGCAGCGACAGCGCGATCTGCCCCGCCTCCGGCGCGACCTCCACGTCGTCCACACCGGGGGCCGCCGCACAGGCCGGGCAACCCATCGCCGCCTGATGCCGTATCGCCACGGTCACGCGCCGCCCTCCTTGATCAGAACCACACGCTGCTGAAACACCGTGCCGTCCTCGGCCCGCGCCTCCATCCGGATGTTCCAGTTGCCCGCGCCCAGCGGTACCGTGGCGAAATACGCCTCGCCGTCGAACCGGAACGCGGGGCTAACGTCATCCTGCACATGAGTCGCCCGCCCCACCGTCGCGTCCAGCGCCGCCACTTCCACCGGCTGGCCCTCTGCATCGGTGATCTTCAGCTCCAGCAGCCCCGCCTTGTGCGTCGCAGCCACCGTCCAGCCCAGCGCCTCCTGCGCGTCGCGCCGGTCATCGAAGCTCTGGCTGGCAACGTAAGAGTTCTTCGTCTCCAGCCCTGGAAAGGTCTTCACCGCCGAGAACGCCAGCACCAGGTTCACCGCGATGATGATCGAAAACGCCCCGGCAAAGCCTGCAAAGACATGCCATCCCTTGATCGTGAAATCAGACTTCATTCGCCCCTCCCGTTGAACACCGTGTCCTTGTGGGCCCGGTCCCCGTTCGAGATGTCCTCGACCCACAGACGTACATCCGTGGCGTCACTCCGTGCGGCCTCCGACCCCTGCGGCGCGATCAGGTAGACGCGCTGCAGATAGGTCTCGTTCGCCGGCACCTCTACCGTTTCATAGGGGGTACCTTCAAGCTGCACGCGGATCGACGGGTCCCCCTTGACCGAAATCCGCATCGGCCGCGCCTCGCCATGCTTGTTGCGCAGGCGCACCTCGTAGGTGTTGCGGATCGACCCATCCGACAGCGTGACGAATGTGGGGTTGCGCACCGGTGCCACCGTCAGGTCGATATCCGCCCGGATGAACAGCGCAAACAACAGCCCCGCCCCCACCAGCGACCACAACGAGGTATACATGATCGTTCTGGGTCGCAGGATATGCTTCATCACCGGCTTCGGTGGCTTGCCCTCGCGCTCGCGTTCCTCGTCGGTCAGCGCCATATAGTCGATCAGGCCGCGCGGCTTGCCGATCTTGGCCATGATGTCGTCGCAGGCGTCGATGCACAGGCCACAGGTGATGCATTCCATCTGCTGCCCGTCGCGGATGTCGATCCCCATCGGGCAGACATTCACGCAGGCCATGCAGTCGATGCAGTCCCCCGGCCCCTTCGCCGCCGCCGCGGCATCCGGCACCATGTCGCTCTCGTTGTTGGGCACCGGCGTCCGGGCATAGCTGGCGCCCGCGGTTTCCCCCGCCGCGTGCGACGCCGCCTCGGCCTTGACCGCATCCTCGGTCTGCCGCCGCCGCACGTTGCCCTTGCCGCGCGGCTCCCCCCGCCAATAGCGATAGCCGATGGTCAGCGTATCCTCGTCCATCATCGCGGCCTGGATGCGCGGCCACGGGCAGGCATAGATGCAGATCTGCTCGCGCGCGAACCCGCCGAAAAAGAACGTCGTGCCGGTCAGGATCGCAATGGTCGTATACGCAATCGGATGCGCGTTCAGCGTGAAGAGATCCACCAGAAGCGTCGGCGCATCGGTAAAATAGAATACCCACGCGCCCCCCGTGGCCACCGCGATCAACAGCCACAGCGCCCACTTTGTCAGCCGCAGGCGCAGCTTGCGCGCATCCAGCTTCTTCTGCCGGTGCAGCCGCAGCCTCGCATTGCGGTCCCCCTCGACCCAGCGTTCCACCAGGATGAACAGGTCCGTCCACACCGTCTGCGGGCAGGCATAGCCGCACCACACCCGGCCCAGCGCCGAGGTAAACAGGAACAGGCCCAGCCCCGCCATTACCAGCAATCCGGCCACGAAATAGAATTCATGCGGCCAGATCTCGATCCAGAAGAAAAAGAACCGCCGGTTCGCCATGTCCACCAGCACCGCCTGATCGGGCAGCGACGGCCCCCGGTCCCAGCGGATCCACGGCGTGACGTAATAGATCCCCAGCGTCACGATCATGATGATCCACTTGAACCGGCGGAACCAGCCGCTCACGCGTTTGGGAAAGACAGGCTCCCGCGCGGCATAAAGGCTCGGCGGGGTTTCGGGGGACTCAGATGTAGAGGACACGGATAGCTCTCGCTCCGGTAAAGGTCTGTTGCGCCAGCCCGTTCTGACACGGCTGGTTTTCCAAAACCTTGACTCAGATCAACCCTGTTCGTCGCGGGGCCCTTCCTTCTGCCGCCGCAGCCACGCCACGAAGGCGCGCGCCTTGGGCCGCAGCACACCAGGCCGCGTGACAATGTGATACCCCGTCTCGCCCGCGTCGCGAAACAGCAGCTTCAGCCGCCCCGCCTCCAGTTCCGCCGCGACCGAGGACATGGCCGTGCTCATGATCCCCTGCCCGGCCCGCGCGCCGTCCAGCATCAGGTTGCCGGGCACCTGCGTCACGCTCTTGGCGCGCCCTTCCGTCACACCGTGCTTGCGCAGCCAGTCGGTGGATTCCGACGTGCCCAGCTCCTCCAGCCACGGGTACTCCAACAGGTGTTCGGGCCGGGTGATCTCGCAGTCGCCCACCAGCGACGGCGCGGCGGTGATCACGATGTCAGAGGGCACCAGCATCTCCACCTCCAGCCCCGGCCAGTTGCCGTCGCCGAACCGGATCGCAAGGTCATAGCCCCCCGGCGTCAGCTCGTGCAGCTCCGCCGACGGGTTGATCATCAGGTCCACGCCCGGGTGCCGCGTCTGAAAATCCATCAGTCGCGGCATCAGCCACGTCGTCGCGAACAGCTGCGTCGTCGACACCTGCACCGCCCGGTCCGCATCGGCCCCGGTCAGCGCGTCAATACTGCGCGCGATCGTGTCGAACCCGGTCTTCAGCGCATCGGCCAGCTCGCGCCCCTCAGTGGTCAACTGCAAGCGCCGTCCGCTGCGATCCACCAACGGCACGCCCATCCGCGTCTCCAGAGCCTTGACCTGCTGGCTGATGGCAGCGTGGCTGACGTTCAGCGCCGCCCCCGCCGCCTGCGCCGAGCCGGTCTCGGACAGGGCCGCGAAGGCACGCAAGGCCGTCAGGGGCGGGAGGGTCAGCCAATCCGTCATGTAATCTGAACTTACATATCGGAATTTTTCCTGAGTCGCAATAACGCGCTATAGATGCCAGATTGAGGCTATCACATCAGCCCAAGAGGAACACGACATGCTTGGAATTCTTTCAGATAGCTTCCGCACCGCCACCCGCCTCAACGAAACCGATGCGCGCTCTGGCCGCGGCCACTGGGCGCCCAACACGCGCTTCGACAACCGCCGCGACGCCGAGCTCGAGGCGCACCGCATCGGCCGCCTGCCGCGCTAGGCGACGTAATGTTCGAGGCCCGCATCTTTCACCCCAGACCGGCCTCGCGCCCCCGGCCCTGTCCGTGGCCTTGGCGCACACGCCGCTGGCCCTTCCAAACTCCTGATGTCGGCCCGCGCACACGTTAGGTGCGCGGGGCGTCTCCCCCGACTGGCCCGTGGCCCCAGTCTCATGGCCGCGCCACGGGTCTTTTTTCTACCAACAGGATCCCCCTTATGACCTGGAACCTGGCTCACACCGCAGACACGCCCGCCGGCCCCGTCGCCTGGGGCAGCGCCGGGTCGGGTCCGCCGCTCGTGCTTGCCCATGGCTGGCCGTGGTCGTCGGTGTCGTGGCACCGGATCATCCCCACCCTGGCCGAAACCCATAGCGTCCACTGGTACGACATGCCCGGATATGGCCGCTCCGGGAAACGCGCCGATCAGCCCACCGGCCTCGACGTGCAGGGACAGGTCTTTGCCCACATGCTGACCCACTGGGGCCTCGACCGCCCCCGCGTCGTAGCGCATGATTTCGGCGGGGCGACCACACTGCGCGCGCACCTGCTGCACGGTGCCGAATTCGACCGGCTTGTGCTGATGAACGTGGTGGCGATGCGGCCCTGGGGGTCGGCGTTCTTCGACCACGTCGGCCGCCATATCGACGCTTTCACCGGCCTGCCCCCGCATATCCACGCAGCCATCGTGCGGGCCTATATCGACGGCGCGCTGGTTAATGACCTTGCCCCCGACGACACCGAGGCGCTCGTAGCCCCTTGGCTGGACGATGCGGGCCGCGCCAGTTTCTACCGTCAGTTCGCCCAGGCCGACGAACGCTTCACCGCCGAGATCGAGCCGAATTACGGCGAAGTCCGCTGCCCGGTCAAAATCATCTGGGGAGAGGTCGATCCATGGATTCCGCTCGACCGGGGCCGCGCCCTGCACGCGCTGATGCCTGGGGCGGTCTTTGAAACATTGCCCGGCGTGGGCCATCTGCCCCAGCTCGAAGCACCCAAGGCCGTGCTACTCGCGCTGGCGGACGCGCTCGACGTCTGACCATCTCAAATAAAAAACACCGGCCCTTCCGAGAATGCGCGAACAGAAGGAAGGGCCGGTGCCGTCCCGGGGGCATTGCAATAGTGCCTCCGGGAATCTCGATGTCGGGACGTCAGCTCATTCGCCGCCGCCCAGCTGGTGGACGTAAGCAGATACGGCGCGGATCTCCGCTTCGGTCAGGCGCTCTTGCCAGGGCGGCATTACGCCAAAGCGCGAATTCCACACCGTCTCGTAAAGCGCGTCGTAATCCCCGCCATAAAGCCAGATCGCGTCGGTCAGGTTCGGCGCACCCTGCTCCTCCATCCCCATGGCGTTCTCTCCGTGGCAGGCAGCGCAATTATAAGTGAACACTTCCTCGCCTGCCGCGGCGGCCTGCGCGTCCTGCGGTTCGCCCGACAGGGACATGACGTAGTTCACCACCTGCACCACCTCTTCCTCGGTCAGCAGTTCGTCGCGGCCAAAGGCCGGCATCTGCGAATAGCGCGCGTCGGGGTCCTCGTCGTTGCGGATCCCGTGGGTGACGGTGGTGTGGATCGCCTCCATCGTGCCGCCCCACAGCCAGGCGTCATCCGACAGCGTCGGATAGCCGGTGGCACCGCCGCCCTCGCGGCCGTGACACTGCACGCACCAGGTGTTGAACACCGCCTCGCCCGCCGACCGGGCATAGCCCGCCAGTTCGTCGTCGCCGGGAATAGACGCCAGTTCGACACCAGCCAGCCGCTCGTTGATCCCGGCATTGGCCGCCTCTGCCGCCTCAAGCTCGACTTGCACGTTGGCGCGGGTCGAAAACCCCAGGTAGCCTTGCGTCGCGCCCGAGATCATCGGCCAGGCCGGATAGGCGATCGTGTACCAGATGCCCCAGACGATCGTGGCGTAGAACACCCACAGCCACCAGCGCGGCAACGGATTGTTGTATTCCTCGATCCCGTCCCATTTGTGGCCGGTCGTCTCGACCTCGTGATTGTCTTGCGGTTTCTTAGCCATTGGTCTGGTCCTCCTCGGAGGCGCGGCGCGCGGATCTGGCCGGCGCGTCTTCGTTGCGGAAGGGAATGTCGGCGACATCCTGGTAGGCGCCTCGCGATCCGGGCCGCATGACCCAGATCACGACGCCGATGAAGAAGGCGAAGAGCGCCAGCAGCATCCAGCTGTCTGCGAACTCCCGCAGCAGGGAATAGGTGTCCATCGTCGTCCCTCCTTACCGGCTGGCCACGGGCGTGAAGGTCGAGAAATCGACCAGCGTGCCCAGCATCTGCAGATAGGCGATCAGGGCGTCGGCTTCGCTGATGCCCGGACGGCCGTCGAAATTTGCCACCTGCGCGCTTTCGCCGTACCGCTCGATCAACCCGTCATAGTCGCTGTCGGGATCGGCCTGCGCCTTGAAATCCGCGCGTGCGTTCTCGATATGCGCGTCCTCGTAGGGCACCCCGACCAGCTTGTGCGTCGCCAGAAGCTCATCCACGTACCGCCCGTCGATCAGCCGCTCTTCCAGATAGCCATACTTGGGCATCACCGATTCCGGCACCACCGATTGCGGGTCGCGCAGGTGGTCCACATGCCAGGCGTTCGAATACCGCCCACCGACGCGCGCCAGGTCCGGCCCGGTCCGCTTGGACCCCCACTGAAACGGGTGGTCGTACTGGCTCTCGGCCGCAAGGCTGTAATGCCCGTACCGCTCCACCTCGTCGCGCATCGGCCGGATCATCTGGCTGTGGCAGACATAGCATCCCTCGCGGATGTAGATGTCACGCCCGGTCAGCTCCAGCGGGGTGTAGGGGCGCATCCCCTCCACCTCTTCGATGGTGTTCTCCAGCCAGAACAGCGGTGCGATCTGCACGATGCCGCCGATGGTCACCACCAGGAAGGCAAAGATTGCCAGCAGGGTCACGTTGCGTTCCAGGATCTGGTGCCGGTCCAGGAAGGTCTTCTTCTTGGGCCGGTCCCCCACGCCCGAGGCCGAAGCCGGCATCGGGGGTTTCTGCATTTTATCGTCAGCCATTTTTCCGGCCCTCCTTATTCAGCGGGGACAGCGGAGTTGTCGGTCTGCACCGCCGGGCTCCGTCTGACTGTCATGTAAAGGTTGAAGCACATGATCAGGGCACCCGCGAGGAACATGACCCCACCCAGACCGCGCACCACGTACATCGGCAGCTTCGCACTCACCGTGTCGGCGAAAGAGTTCACCAGAAACCCGTTGGCATCCACTTCGCGCCACATCAGGCCTTCCATGATACCCGTCACCCACATCGACGCCGCGTAAAGAATGATCCCGATCGTCGCCAGCCAGAAATGCCAGCTCACCAGGCTCAGGCTGTACAGCCGCTCGCGGTTCCACAGCTTGGGCACCAGGAAGTAGAGGCACCCGAACGTGATCATCCCGTTCCAGCCCAGTGCGCCGGAATGCACGTGCCCGATGGTCCAGTCGGTGTAATGCGACAGGCTGTTCACCGCGCGGATCGACATCATCGGCCCTTCAAAGGTGGACATCCCGTAAAAGCCCAGGCTGATCACCATCATCCGGATCACCGGATCGGTCCGCAGCTTGTCCCACGCGCCCGACAGCGTCATCAGGCCGTTGATCATCCCGCCCCACGACGGCATCCAGAGGATGATCGAGAACACCATGCCCAGCGTCGAGGCCCAGTCGGGCAGCGCGGTGTAATGCAAATGGTGCGGCCCCGCCCAAATATAAAGAAAGATCAGCGCCCAGAAGTGGATGATCGACAGCTTGTAGCTGAACACCGGACGCCCGGCCTGTTTCGGCACGAAGTAGTACATCATCGCCAGAAAGCCTGCGGTCAGGAAGAACCCCACGGCGTTGTGCCCGTACCACCACTGCGTCATCGCATCCTGCACGCCCGAAAAGACCTGCACGGATTTCGACCCGAAGATGCTCACCGGAATGCTCAGGTTGTTCACCACGTGCAGCATCGCGACCGTGATGATGAACGACAGGTAGAACCAGTTCGCCACGTAGATATGCGGCTCCTTGCGCTTCACCAGCGTGCCGACGAAGACGGCCAGGTAGGACACCCAGACGATGGTCAGCCACCAGTCCACGTACCATTCCGGCTCCGCGTATTCCTTGGATTGCGTCGCGCCCAGCAGGTAGCCGGTGGCGGCCAGCACGATCACCAGTTGGAACCCCCAGAACACGAACCACGCCAGGTTCCCGCCCCACAGCCGCGCCGCGCAGGTGCGCTGCACCACGTAAAACGATGTCGCGATCAGCGCGTTACCGCCAAAGGCGAAGATCACCGCGCTGGTGTGCAGGGGCCGCAGCCGGCCAAAGTTCATGTAGCCTTGCGCCCATTCGAAGTTGAGGCTCGGAAAGGCCAGCTGGAACGCGATGAACGTACCCACCAGAAAGCCCACGACACCCCAAAGCGCCGTGGCGATGACCCCCGCGCGCACGACCCCGTCCATGTATTCCCCGGACAGATCGACCACGGGGCGGTCCTCGTCCGTGTTGCGCAGCACCCAGATGAACATGCCCGCCGCCACAAGGGCGATGGTCAGCGCATTCACAAGGTACGCGATATCCCGTGCCTGGTTGGCGGCGTAAAGCGCGAAGAACGCGATCAGCCCCAGCAGGATCAGTTTTACGTAGTTACCCATTTTGCGTCCCTTTGCCGTATCTCCGCGCAGGCCCTGCCAAGGCGCACGAAGTCATTTGACTGGGGCCGCTTATTTCCGATGCCGCCCGCCCCCGCTTTGATCTGCATCAAAGGATTGGCGGGAATGGGTTGACCGGCATCAAGGCAGCGTCTCGCCCCGGGTGCCAGACTGGGTCCAAAGTGGTTAACGAAATGCGAATCGACATGTCCTGGAAAACGATCTTCTGTGCCCTCTCAGACCTCTCCCGCGTTGAACCCACGCTGACCCATGCCGCCGGCCTCGCCCGGCTGCACGGCGCGCATCTCGACGTGCTCAGCCTCGGTGTCGCCCGCGATCCGGCAACGCATTACTTCTCCGGCGCAGGTGCGGTGATGCTGCAAAACACCTTCCAGTATTGTCACGAGGAAGCCGCCGAGATCGACACCGCCGTGCGGGCGTTTCTGGAAAAGCAGGACGGTTTCTTCTGGTCCTGCGACCAAGGGGTCGCGCAGATCGCCGATCTGGGGCACCACGTCGCCGACCGGGCCCGCTTTGCCGATCTGGCGGTGCTGCCCATGCCCTATGGCGAGGGCCTGGGACCCGAACTGGCCCCGTTGACCGAGGCGATTCTGTTCGACGGGCGCATCCCCGCGATGGTCCTGCCCGACGCGCCGGACATCACCCTCGACCCCAAGCGGGTCGTGGTCGCCTGGAACGACGGGCGCGAGGCGCTGCGCGCCGCCCGTGACGCCCTGCCGATGCTGCAACGGGCCGACCGCGTGCATGTGGTGGTGGTCGATCCGCCGGTGCACGGCCCGAACCGCTCCGACCCCGGCGGGCTGATCTCGCAATTCCTGGTGCGCCATGGCTGCACGGTCGAGGTAGACGTGCTCTCGAAAACCCTGCCTCGCGTGGCCGACGTCCTGTTGCGCCGCGCACAGGATGTCGACGCCGACGCGCTGGTCATGGGTGCCTACGGCCATTCCCGCGTGCGCGAAGCGGTCTTCGGCGGCGCCTCCCGCTACATGCTGGAACACGCGCCACTGCCTCTGTTCATGGCGCATTAAGAACGGCTGGGGGCGCGCACCGGACCAGGCACATGGGTTCGTGCGCGCGGCCTCAGATCGTCCCGAGGTAATACCCGATGGCCTCTTCCAGCTCGGTTTCCTCGTACCCGAAATGCGAGCGCACGACCTCTTCCAGCTTCCGGTAGGTGGCGGCGGCCTGGGCAAAGTTTTCCTCGCTGGGGTCTTCCGCCAACCTGTCTGCCGCGCGCCCAAGACGAACGATCAACTCGTGGACCACCTCGTGCTCTGACATCAGCTTCGCCACGACCTCCCGGAACATTCCCCCGCCCGCGGCCTCGATTCGCGGGAACATATCGGCGCTTTCGATGTCGTGATGGAACTTCAACACCTGGCACTCGCGCCCACACAGCGTTCCGAACACGCGGAAATTCTCGGCCATGTCCAGCGACAGCACGATCTGCCTCAGGTCGTCGGGCGGGCTGTCCCGCGCCTCGATCCGCGCCAGCACCGCGCCGATCTGCGCCATCTCCATCAGGTAGTGCCGGTGGATCGCCGCCAGCTGCCGGCCCTGCCGCCGGTGCCTGTCCGTGGCCTCCGGCACGCTCGGCGACCGTGGCCGCGAGGCTTCGTCAACGGTGAGGTCATCCAGCGAATAAGTCGAGAGGTCAGCCATGCCGCGTAACAAAGCCCCTCCCTGCCCGAAGTCAAGACCGTCGGGCGCATCGTAGCATCGTAGGGTGGGTGAAAACCCACGCGCCGCGCCTTAACGATACATTATCCCCGAACGCCCCGTTAAACCCGCCAATTCGGGAAAATCGCACCGTCGCGATACCACTTGAATACCGACGCAATACCGACGTCGAATTTCTCTTGAATTCAAAGGATTGACCCGATTCTCGGGCTCAGGCCAGCATCCCGCCGTCGCTGTCGTCCCCCGCCTCTTCCAGCAAGCGGTCGAAGTCCGGCACCGTCACGTGCCGCTTGCCTTCCAGGTGGATCACCTGGTCGCGCTTCAGCGCGCTGATCTGGCGGCTCACCGTCTCCAGGGTCAGGCCCAGGTAATCGGCCATCGCCTCGCGCGTCAGAGGCAGGTCGAACACCACCTGACCCGCCGCTTTCGACATGTTCAGCACCGCGTTGCGCCGCCCCAGGATGGCCAGGAAGGACGCGATCTTCTCCCGCGCCGTCTTGCGCCCCAAAAGCAGCATCCACTCCCGCGCCGCATCCAGCTCGTCCAGCGTCATCTCCAGCAGGCGCTGACCGATATGCGGCGTCTTTTCCATCATGTTTTCAAAAGGATGCTTACGGAAACAGCACATCACCACGTCGCTCACCGCGACCACGTTATAGGCCGCCTTCTCGCGCCCCGGACGGCCCACGAAATCGCTCGGCAACAACAGGCCCACCATCTGCGTGCGCCCGTCCTCCAGCGTCTGCGTCAGCATCGCGATCCCCGAGACGACCGAGCCCACGAAATCCATCCGGTCGCCTGCCCAGATCAGTGTCCGTCCCGCCTCGAAGCTGCGGTAATACTTGATCTGGTCCAGCTGCTCCAGCTCCTGCGCGTCACATCGCGCGCACACGGCCCGGTGTCGAATCGGACATTCCCCGCACTCACGAGGGGTCGGATCATGTGCGTCTTTGAGCATCGAGAATACTTTCGGTCGAGTTGATCTGCATCAAGGCTTCGCTCTTCCTTGTGACTATTCTAACGGCATGATTGACCGAGAACAACTCCGCAGACTGGGCCTGTTCGACGCGAATGTACCGCGTTACACAAGCTATCCCACGGCCCCGCATTTTTCCGAATCCGTCGGGCCGTCGACCATGCGGAACTGGATCTCCAATATCGCACCGGGCAGTGCAATCTCGCTTTACCTGCATGTGCCTTTCTGCCGCAGGTTGTGCTGGTTCTGCGCCTGCCGGACACAAGGCACCAAGTCGCTCTCGCCCGTCGCCGCCTATGTCGAGATGCTCAAGGCCGAACTGGCACTTCTCAAAAGCACGCTGCCCGACGGCGTCACCCTGTCGCGCCTGCACTGGGGCGGCGGCACGCCGACGCTGCTGTCGGCCGACCTGATCACCGACCTCGCCAACGCCGTGCGCGACGCCGTGCCGTTCGGCGACGACACCGAATTCTCGGTCGAGATCGACCCGAACGAGATCGACGCCCCCCGGATCGAGGCGCTCGCCGCCGCGGGCATGAACCGCGCCTCCGTGGGCGTGCAGGATTTCGACGACGTGATCCAGCAGGCCATCGGCCGTATCCAGACCTTCGACATCACCCGCGACACGATCGACGCTCTGCGCGCCGCCGGCGTGCGCAGCCTCAACGCCGACATCCTCTATGGCCTGCCGCACCAGACCAAGGCGCGCATGGTTGAAAGCGTGCAAAAGCTCCTGTCGCTCACCCCCGACCGCGTGGCGCTTTACGGCTATGCCCACGTGCCCTGGATGGCCAAGCGGCAGCAGCTTATCCCGTCCGACGCGCTGCCCACGCCCGAGGAACGGCTGGAGCTCTTCGAATCCGCCCGCCGCCTCTTCGTCTGGGACGGCTACAAAGAAATCGGCATAGACCATTTCGCCACGCCCGAGGACGGGCTCAGCATCGCGAAAAGACTGGGCCGCCTGCGCCGCAACTTTCAGGGCTATACCGACGATACGTCAGAGGTGCTCGTGGGTCTGGGGGCCTCGTCGATCTCGCGCTTCCCGCAAGGCTATGCCCAGAATGCCCCCGCCACCGGCGCCCATACCGGCGCCATCCGCGAGGGCCGCTTCTCGACCAGCCGGGGACATGTCTTCAAAGGGCAGGATCTTCTGCGCTCCCGTCTGATCGAGGCCGTCATGTGCGATTTTCGCATCGACGCGGGCGAGATCTGCGAAACCTTCAGCATGTCGCGCCTAGCCGTGCGCCAGATGCTGGAGCCGACGGCGCGCGCCTTCGAAGGACTGCTCGATCTCAGCAACGAAGGTCTGTTCATTCCTCCCGCGGCGCGCCCCCTAACCCGCATGATCGCCCGCAGTCTCGACACCTACGACCTCAGCCGCGCCGGCCACAGCCCTGCGATCTGAAACGCCTCAGGACAAGAGTTTTTCCAGCACCAGCGCATCGACCGGGCCACCCTCGGGCCGGGCGTAGTACCGCTTGCGCCGCGCCAACTCGGCGAAGCCTTCCGAAAGGTACAGCGCCAGCGCCGCCGCGTTATCCGCCGCGACCTCAAGGAACAACCGTTCAGCGCCGCGCGCCCGCGCCTCGGCCTCGAAAGCTCGCAGGCAGGCGCGACCGCGCCCTTCGCGGCGTACGTGCGGATCGGTCGCAAGGGTCAGAAGTTCGGCTTCGCCCGCCACCGCCTGGCCCATGGCAAAACCCTTGTCGTCACCGGTGACAAAGATATGCGGGCGCTCCAGAAGGTCGCGAAACTCTGCCGCGCTCCATCCACGACCCTGTCCCGCAAAGGCGCGGCCGTGCAGCGCGGCCAGCGTCTCAGGCGTCATCAAGGATGACCGGGGGCGCCTCGCGCGACGGCGCGGCATCCGCCGGTTTCAGATAGAGCGGCGCAGGCGCGGCGATCTCGCCGCTCATCCGCTTCGCGGCGATTCGGGCGATGGCGGATGCGGTGGCATGTTTCGGCGCGACCGCAGTGGCGCCGATCCGTTCGGCCACCGCCTCTGCCGCCGGGCCGACACAGACCAGCCCTGGCTCACCAAGCGCCGGGTCGATTGCATCCATCGTCAGAAGGGCCGGCGCGACAGGCCGCCTGGTTCCGAACCCCTGCACATATAACTGCCCCAGCGGCGCATCCCGCGTGGCCAGCACCGGACCGTCCTGCCCGAAGGCCACCGCCTCCAGGATGCTCACGCCCACCGCCGGGATATCAAGCGCCAGCGCAAGACCCCGCGCCGCCGAAACCGATATGCGAATGCCCGTGAAATTGCCCGGCCCCGTGCCCACGCCGATCGCGTCGAGGTTCGCCCATTCCGCACCGGCTGACGAAAGCACGTCTTCCAGCGCCGGGAAAAGCGCCTCCGCCTGTCCCTTGGCCATATCGGACGAATGTTGCGACAGAACCTCCTGCCGTGAAAGCAGCAGCACCTCCAGCCATGGGCCGGAGGTGTCAAAGGACAGGATCAGCGATGCGTCTGTCACGAGCGTCTCAGACGCCGACAGGGCGCACCTCGGTCACTTCAGGGATGTAGTGGCGCAGCAGGTTCTCGATGCCCATCTTCAGCGTGATGGTCGAAGACGGACAGCCCGCGCAGGCCCCTTGCATGTGCAGATACACGACGCCACGCTCGAAGCCGTGAAACGTGATGTCGCCGCCATCCTGCGCCACCGCCGGTCGCACCCGCGTATCCAGGAGCTGCTTGATCTGGTCGATCACTTCCGAGTTCTCACCTTCGCTGGCGGCGTGGCCCGATTCGGCGGCCTCGCCCGTCATCACCGGCTGACCCGACTGGAAATGCTCCATGATCGCGCCCAGGATCGCGGGCTTCACATGGTCCCATTCCACTGCGTCCTGTTTGGTGACGGTGACGAAATCGTTGCCCAGAAACACGCCTGTCACGCCGTCCACACCGAACACGCGCGCGGCAAGGGGCGACTTGTCAGCACCCTCCGCCGATGGAAAATCCGCCGTTCCCGTTTCCAGCACGGTCTGGCCCGGCAGGAACTTCAGCGTGGCTGGATTTGGGGTCGATTCTGTCTGGATGAACATTGCGCGCCCTTTCGAAACTGTTGGTCAAGATATGCGCAGGGGCGCTCGCCCTGTCAAGGTTTGGAACGATTCTAAATTCTGCTGCGGCGGCGGCTCAGGTTATCGCCTCCAGCCTTTCCTTGCTCAGATCGCCCGGCACGATGGTGATCGGGATGGGCAACCCGCCCGAGTTCTTGGACAATTGCGACACCAGCGGCCCCGGCCCCTTCTTGTCGGCGCTGGCGCCCAGCACCAGCACGCCGATCTCGGTGTCCTCATTGACCTGCGCCATGATCTCGGACACCGGCTCGCCTTCGCGGATCACCAGTTCCGGGTCGATGCCCTGCTTGTCGCGCATCCACTTGGCGAAGACCTCGAAATGCGCGTGGATCCGCTCGCGGGCCTCCTCGCGCATGATGTCGCCCACGCCGATCCAATGGTTGAACTCCTCGGGCGGAATCACCGCCAGGATCTCGACCCCGGCCTGCGTGTTCTTGGCGCGCATGGCGGCGAACCGCATGGCGTTCAGGCATTCGCGGCTGTCATCCAGCACCACCAGAAACTTGCGCATGGTTTTCCCTTCATCTTGCGGCACTCATATTGACGGGTTCCGGGGTGTCGGGCAACAGCCGAGTTCCGGCAATCTCAGTCGAACGTGCCCGCCACGCGCCCCACCAGCATGAAGGCCCGCGCCGTGCGCGTGTCCGACATCTCGGACATTTCGGCATCCGTTGCGGTTTCCGCGAACTGGCTTATGGTGCGGTCGAAAATCCGCAGGAAATGATGTGCCGCATCGCGAAAGATCGTGTCCTGCTTCATCCGCGCCGCCGTCAGCGCCAGCGACGACCGGTCCCGCACGCCGCCCAGCGCCGCCACGGCCCGGCCCCGTTCTCCGGCGGCAAAGCGGCGCCACACCTCGGGGCGGGCCATGTCGGGGCGCAGATCGTCCATGTATATGCCGTCCTGCGACAACAGTGTCAGCACGTCCTGGCTGGCCTGGATCAGCTGCGCGCTCTGCCGGACCTTCAGCGCCCGGCGCAGCGCGGCAAACCCTTCCTTGTCCTCGGCGGTTTCCGGGAAATTCAGCGCCCTGATGAAGTCCGCCGTGGCCAGCGGCGGGGCCATGTCCTCGGGCGGGGTGCCAAGGGGCAGCGCCACCTGGTCGGTCCCGGCCTCCGCCGGGGCCGCCACCGGCGCGGGACGCGGGGCAGTGGCCTGCCGCACGGTCGAAAAAGTCGCCAGTGCCGTCTCGGTCTTGCGCTGCGCCGCCGCGATCTCTTCCAGCTTTTTGGCAACCGACGGCTGCGCCACCTCGTGCGCGGCCTGGCTTTGCGCCACATAGGCCTGGCGGATCGCGTCGATGGCGGTTTGCAGACGCCGGCTTTCCTCGCGCATCACCTTGCTCGATCGTGCCGCCGTCGCCGCCACCCAGATCATCGCCACCGGCATGAAGATCGCCAGCAGGATCACCACGAACTGCAGCGCCCCGCCGGAGTTGGAGAACATGCCCATCGGCTCCAGCACCAGAAAGAACACAGCCGTCCCGCCAAGCCACAGGATCGTCAGAACCAATGCTACCACCTCGACGCCCGTGACCCTGTCCTTGCGGGGCCGGTCATAGACGCCCAGCGGGGTCTGTGGGGCTTGCGGTCGGTCGGTCATCGGTGAACCTGATTAGCGGTGAACCTGGCAAGGCCGGGTCAGATATATTCGACCTTCAGAACTTCGTAGGACTTGTCGCCACCGGGCGTGCGCACTTCTACGCTATCGCCCTCCTCCTTGCCAATCAACGCCCGCGCAATCGGCGATTTTACGTTCAACAGGCCCTTCTCGATATTGGCCTCGTATTCACCCACGATCTGGTACGACTTTTCGTCGTCCGTATCCTCGTCCACCAGCGTCACCGTCGCGCCGAACTTGATCGGACCCGAGAGTTTCTTGGGGTCGATCACCTCCGCCAGGCTGATCGCACCTTCCAGCTCCTTGATGCGGCCCTCGATGAAGGACTGCTTTTCCTTGGCCGAATGATACTCGGCATTCTCCGACAGGTCGCCATGCTCGCGCGCCTCCGAGATGGCCCGGATGATGGCGGGGCGCTCGACGGATTTCAGCTGTTTCAATTCCGCGTTCAACGCGTCGAAACCGTCCTGCGTCATCGGGATCTTTTCCATGACCTGTCCTTCTTTGCTGTCCCTAGTATCACCAAGGGGCCGCCCTTGCGCGACCCCGTTCCCTTCTCAACACGTGCGCGACAGATTGACCCGACCTTCCCCGCCAATGCAAGTGGGTCCTGACCGCCGCCCGCGCAATCGCGCCGAAACTTGCGCCTTTTTGACGCTTTTGACCGTCTGTTACGTCGTGTTCGAATTGACCTTGCGCAACCCCGCGCGATAACCAGTTGCGAAGTTTCTTACGCGGGCCGGCCACGCGCCGGACGACCAGGAGAGGACCAAGATGACCCAAGTCGAACGCGAAGCCATGGAATACGACGTCGTGATCGTCGGTGCGGGGCCCGCGGGCCTCAGCGCCGCGATCCGCCTGAAACAGCTCGACCCCGAGCGCGAGGTCGTCGTGCTGGAAAAAGGCTCCGAGGTGGGCGCGCACATCCTGTCGGGCGCGGTGCTCGATCCCTGCGGCCTCGATGCGCTGATCCCCGACTGGAAGGAAAAGGGCGCGCCGCTGAACGTGCCGGTGAAAGAAGACAACTTTTACATGCTTGGTGAGGCGGGCAAGGTCCGCATCCCCAACTTCCCCATGCCGCCGCTGATGAACAACCACGGCAACTATATCGTCAGCATGGGCAATGTCTGTCGCTGGATGGCCGAACAGGCCGAGGCGCTGGGCGTCGAGATCTTCCCGGGCATGGCCTGCTCGGAGATCGTCTATGGCGAAAACGGCGAGGTCAAAGGCGTCGTCGCGGGCGAATTCGGCAAGAATCCAGACGGCACCCCCGGCCCCGGCTACGAGCCCGGCATGGAACTGCACGGCAAATACGTGTTCCTGTCAGAGGGCGTGCGCGGCTCGCTCTCCAAGGAGGTCATCGCGAAATATGACCTCTCAAAAGGCAAGGAGCCGCAGAAATACGGCCTCGGGATGAAGGAAATCTGGGAAATCGACCCGGAAAAGCACCGCGAGGGCACCGTGACCCACACGATGGGCTGGCCCCTGGGCAAGAACGCGGGCGGCGGGTCGTTCATCTATCACCTCGACAACAATCAGGTCTATGTGGGCTTCGTGGTGCACCTGAACTACCGCAACCCGCACCTTTACCCCTACATGGAATTCCAGCGGTTCAAGCATCACCCGGTGGTGGCCGACCTGCTGAAAGGCGGCAAGCGCGTGGCCTATGGCGCCCGCGCCATTTCCGAGGGCGGGTACCAGTCCATGCCCAAGATGGTCGCCCCCGGCGTCGCCCTGCTGGGCTGCTCGGTCGGCATGGTCAACGTGCCGCGCATCAAGGGCAACCACAACGCCATGCTGTCGGGCAAGGCCGCGGCCGAGGCCGCGCACGAAGCCATCGAGGCCGGCCGCGCCAGCGACGAGCTGTCGAACTACGAGAGCGAAGTCCGCAATGGCGCCATCGGCGCCGACCTGAAAAAGGTCCGCAACGTCAAACCTTTGTGGTCCAAGTACGGTCTCACCGCGTCGCTCACGCTCGGCGGCCTCGACATGTGGACCAACACGCTGGGCTTTTCCTTTTTCGGCACGCTGGGCCACGGCAAGAACGACGCCGAGGCGACCGAACCGGCCAGCAAGCACGCCGAAATCGACTACCCGAAACCCGACGGCAAGCTCAGTTTCGACCGGCTGACCAATGTCAGCTTTTCGATGACCAACCACGAGGAAAGCCAGCCTGCCCACCTCAAGCTGAAGGACCCCAAGATCCCGGTCGAGGTGAACCTGCCCAAATACGCCGGCCCCTCCGCCCGCTACTGCCCGGCAGGGGTGTACGAGTTCGTGGAAAAGGACGGCGAGCAGCAGTTCGTCATCAACTTCCAGAACTGCGTCCACTGCAAGACCTGCGACATCAAGGACCCGGCCCAGAACATCAACTGGACCACGCCGCAGGGCGGCGACGGGCCGAACTATCCCAATATGTAAGCGGCAGGCGAAATCACGCGGATACCGAGGGCGGCAAATTGGCCGCCCTCATTGCGTTGGACCGCCGCTCATACTACCTTTGCGCAAATCATCGACCGCACAGGCAGGGAGCCCATACCCGTGAAAATCCTGACCGCAGGCGCCATCGCCGCGCTCTTGCAGGGCATTGCGTTGCCCGCACTGGCCGATATCAACGTCGGGGCCTATCTCGCGGCCCGTCAGGCCCGCTATCAGAACGACTTTGACGCGGCGGCCCAGTATTACAGCCAGGCGCTGATCCGCGACGCGGCGAACCCCGTGATCCTCGAAAGCACCGCGATCGCCTTCATGGCGCTGGGCGACATCGACCGCGCCGTTCCCGTGGCCCGCCAAATCGAGGAACAGGACCTGCAAAGCCAGGTCGCCTTCATGGCCCTCATCGCCGAGGACGTGGCCGCCGGCAACCACGACGCCGTGATCGAGCGGATCGAGGGCGGCCAGGGCGTGGGCCAACTGGCCGACGGGCTGATCATGGCCTGGACCGAACTGGCCCGCGGAGATGTCGACGCGGCCCTCGCGCTTTTCGACGAGGTCTCCGAGGAGCGCGGCCTGAAGAACTTCGCGCTCTATCACAAGGCGCTGGCCCTGGCCTCTGTCGGTGATTTCGAGGCGGCAGAGGCGATCTTCTCGGGCGGCGAAGACGACGCGCCGCTGCAACGCACCCGCCGCGGCACCCGCGCCTGGGCCGTGACGCTCAGCCAGCTGGAGCGGAACGACGAGGCCATCGCCCTGCTGGACGACGCCTTTGGCCCCAATGCCGACCCAGAGATCCTTGCCCTGCGCGCGGAACTGGAAAGCGGCCTGCCCGTGGCCTTTGACATGATCTCCGGCCCCAAGGACGGCGTGGCCGAGGTGTTCTTTTCCATCGGCCAGGCCCTCTTGGGCGACATGGGCGACGACTATACCCTGCTTTACGCCCGCGTGGCGCAATACCTGAACCCCGATCATGTTGATGCGATCCTGATGTCGGCGGAACTGCTGGAGTCGCTGGAACGCTACGAACTGGCCACGCAGACCTACAAGAGCGTCCCGCGCGATCACCCGTCGTTCACCGCCGCCGAGATGGGCCGCGCCGAGGCGCTGCGCCGGGCCGACAAGATGGACGCCGCCATCGAGGTGCTGGAACAGCTGCGCGATTCACACCCAGAGCTGCCGATGGTCCACGTTGCTGCCGCTGACCTCTATCGTCAGAGCGAGCAATACGACAAGGCGGTCACCGCCTATGACAATGCCATCGACCTTCTGGGCGAGGCGCAGCCTGGCCACTGGTTCGTCTACTATGCCCGCGCCATCAGCCATGAACGGCAAGATGAGTGGCCCGAGGCCGAGGCCGATTTCCGCAAGGCGCTGGAACTGAATCCCGAGCATCCGCAGGTGCTGAACTATCTCGGCTACTCGCTGGTCGAGAAACAACAGAAGCTGGACGAGGCGCTCGACATGATCGAACGCGCCGTCGAAGCCCAGCCGGATTCAGGCTATATCGTCGACAGCCTCGGCTGGGTGCTCTATCGGCTTGGCCGCTACGACGAATCCATCGGCCACATGGAACGCGCCGCCGAACTGATGCCGGTCGACCCGGTCGTGAACGATCACCTGGGCGATGTCTTGTGGGCCGTGGGCCGCGAGATCGAGGCGCAGTTCCAGTGGCGGCGCGCCCTGTCCTTCGTGGACAAGGAAAACCCTTCACCCGATGTCGATCCAGACCGCATACGCCGCAAGCTCGAGGTCGGCCTCGACGTGGTCTTGCAGGAAGAAGGCTCACCCCCGCTGGAGGTCGCGGATGACGGCGGCTGAGGGCTTCGCCCCGGCCAAGATCAACCTCACGCTGCACATCACGGGCCAGCGCGACGATGGTATGCACCTGCTCGATTCGCTGGTGATGTTCGCCGATGTGGGCGATCACCTGACCGTTGCGCTGTCAGACACGCCGCGCCTGTCCGTCACCGGCCCCATGGCCCGCGGCGTCCCCGAGGATGAAAGCAACCTCGTGCTGCGGGCCGCGCAGCTGATGGGCGTCAGCGCCGACATCACGCTGGACAAACAGCTTCCCCATGCCGCCGGAGTAGGCGGCGGTTCGTCAGACGCGGCCGCGACCCTGCGCGTGCTCTCTCGCCTGATCGATACGCCCATCCCCGACGATGTCACGCCGCTTGGCGCCGATGTCCCCATTTGCCTTGGGAACGGCGCGGCACGGATGCAGGGGATCGGCGAAAAGATCGTCGCGGCCCATGACCTGCCCTGCCTGCACGCCGTCCTGATCAATCCCGGCGTCCCGATGCGCACGTTCGATGTCTTCGCCGCGCTGGTGCAGAAGAACAACACCCCGATGCCCGGCGAAGTCCCGGCCAATCTCGGCGCAATCGAGTTCATCGACTGGCTGCGCGGGATGCGCAACGACCTTGAATATCCCGCCATCGCCATGGCACCGGCCATCTCGCAAGTGCTGGGCGCGCTCAGCGTCACGGCGGGCTGTCGCCTCGCCCGGATGACCGGCTCGGGCAGCAGTTGTTTCGGGCTCTACACAGGCGAGGAAACGGCCCGCGCCGCCGAAGGGCGCCTGAAAGAAGAGAACCCTGGCTGGTGGATCACCGCCACTCGTCTCAACGCGCATCCCTGACGGAACCCTAGCGGATCCGTGACACCACGTAATCCGACAGCGCCAGCAGCATGTCCCGCACCGGGTGCTCGGGCAATTGCGCCATCGCCGCGTTGGCCTTCGCCGTCCATTGCAGCGCGTCTTCCCGCGTCGCCTCCAGCGTGCCGTGCTTGTTCAGCAGCCGCAGCGCCTCGTCCAGGTCGCCGTCGCGCTGGTCGCCCTTCTCGATGGTCCGCGCCCAGAAGGCGCGCTCGCTCTCGTCGGCCAGCGCCACCGCCTTGATCACCGGCAGGGTCAGCTTGCGCTCGCGGAAATCGTCGCCCACATTCTTGCCGGTGGCCTTGGCGTCGCCCTGGTAATCCAGCAGGTCATCGACGATCTGGAACGCGATGCCCAGCGCATCGCCGTAATCGAAAAGCGCCTGCACTTGATCGTCCGAGACGCCCGCGATCACGCCACCCACCTCGGTCGCCGCCGAAAACAGCGCCGCAGTCTTGCCGCGCACAATCTGAAGATAGACCTCTTCGGTCGTCTTCAGGCTGCGCGAGGCGGTCAGTTGCAGCACCTCGCCCTCGGCAATCGTCGCCGCGGCATTCGACAGGATGTCCAACACCGTCAAGGACCCGGTTTCCACCATCAGCTGGAACGCCCGCGCGAACAGGTAATCCCCGGTCAACACGCTGGACTTGTTGTCGAACAGCAGGTTCGCCGTCGGCCGTCCGCGACGCTGCGCGCTTTCATCCACCACGTCGTCGTGCAACAGCGTCGCGGTATGGATGAACTCCACCGTCGCGGCCAGCTTGACGTCGTCGCGGCCAGCGTAGCCGCACAGGTCCGCCGCCGCCAACGTCAGCATGGGCCGCAAGCGCTTGCCGCCCGCCTCGACAAGATGCGCTGTGACTTCCGGGATGCGCGGCGCGTGGCGCGACGCCATCCGCTCGCGGATCAGGACATTCACCTCGTCCAGCTTGCCCTGCAAGTGCGAGGCCAGCGCTTCATGCGGTTTTGTTGCGGCGTGGTCCAGTCCCATCAAACTTCCCGTCACTCAGGCTCGACAATGCGCGTCCGGTGTCCTTAAGTCGTCCCCATGAAGCATCTTCTCAGCACCACCGACCCGACCGTGATGGCATTCGCCAAGGCTCTGCTTCAGGGCGAGGATATAGACTGCTTTGAATTGGACGTAAACATGAGCATCCTCGAAGGCGGCATCGGGATCTTCCCGCGCCGGCTGATGGTCAGCGAGGAAGATTACTTTCCCGCCCGCCAGACCCTTATGGACAACGGGATCGAGGTCGAGGCGATCTCGTGACGCCTGCGACCACCTGCGACGATTTTCTCGGCGGACGGCTCAAGATCCTGCAACCCCGGGACGGTTATCGCGCCGGCATCGACCCGGTGCTGCTGGCCGCCAGCATCCCCGCGAAACCGGGCGACACCGTGCTCGATCTCGGCTGTGGCGTCGGTGTCGCGGGGCTGTGCCTGGCCCGGCGCGTGCCCGGCGTCGAACTGGCCGGCCTTGAACGCCAGCCGGTCTATGCCGAGCTCGCCCGTCGGAACGGTGTCGCGAACGACCTGCCTTTCGAGGTGATCGAGGGCGATCTTGCCGACATGCCCGGCACCCTCAAAGAGCGCCAGTTCCACCACGTCCTCGCCAATCCGCCCTATTTCGACCGCGCCGCCAGCACCGCCGCCACCGATCCGGGCCGCGAAGGCGCCATGGGCGAGGACACACCTCTTGCAGACTGGGTCGCCGCCGCCGCCAAGCGCACCCGGCCCAAGGGCACCACCACCTTCATCCAGCGCGCCGAGCGCCTGCCAGAGCTTCTGTCCCACGCGGCGCGCCACCTCGGCAGCCTTCAGCTCATGCCGCTGATTCCCCGCCCCGGCAGGGCCGCGCGGCTGGTCCTGCTGCGCGGACGGCGGGGCGGACGGGCCGCTTTCCGGCTGCATGACGGCTGGTGCCTGCATTATGGGCAAACGCACGTTAACGATTCCGAAAACTACACTCCGGCAACGGCTTGCATCCTGCGCGACGGCGGGGAACTGCCTTTCCCGGACTGATTTAGGCAAGTTGTAGCTAAATCCCGCCGCCCGATTTTGCGCACGCAGCGTGACAGATTACATGATTTGTGCTGCACTATCCCGTGCACATCAGAAAGAGGAGACGCATTCATGGCTTTGAGTTCACACGTCGAGGAACTGAAGAAGAAACACCAAGCTCTCTCGGATCAGGTCGAAGCGGCACAGCGTGCCCCGGGCACACCCGACCTCGAAATCTCAAGCATGAAAAAGCAGAAACTCCGACTGAAGGAAGAAATCGAACGACTTTCCCATTAGCATGTCACGCAAAGACTGATCGGGATGCGCCATCGCGGCGCATCTCGTGATCACGCGGGCACCAGCGGCACCATCTGCATTTTCGCCGTCGTTTCGAACCCCTTGGCAGTTTCGGCCAGCATCCATTCTCGGAAAACCTTGATCTGGGGTTTGTCCTCGGCGCCCTTGCGACAGACAAAGCGAAACTGCGCCCCGGCGCTCACCGCCTTGCCATAGGGCGCGACCAGCCGGCCTTCCATCAGGTCCTTGATCACAAGGGCCCGACGCCCCAGCACGACGCCAACCCCCGCCAGCGCCGCGTCCACCGCGTGGTCGCCCTGCGAAAACCGCGGGCCGTGCGGCTCGACCGGGTCAACGCCCATCGCCCGGAACCAGGCCGCCCAGTCGGTCGCCGGATCCAGGAAATCGATCGATTGATCGACGATCAGCACCGCCTCGCGCAGGCTTTCTATCGTCGGATACCGTTCGGCCAGCGTGGGCGTCATCATCGGCGTCACCCATTCCTCGGCCAGCGGCAGCGAATACAGGCCTTCGTCCGCTCCATGGCCGAACCGGATCGCGACGTCGACCTCATCGCGGTCGAAATCCATCAGCCGCAAAGACGCGGTGAACCGCAGCTCGATCTCGGGATGCGCCTGCGCGAACTCGTAAAGGCGCGGCGCCAGCCACTTCGCGGTAAAGGCCGGCCCCGCCGTCACCGTCAGTGTGCTACTGTCCAGCGCCCGCCGTGTCGCCGTCCAAGCCGCCGACAGGGCCGAGAACCCGTCGCGGCACCCGGGCGCCAGCGTGGCCCCCGCCTCGGTCAGTTCCACCGCCCGGTTCAATCGCCGGAACAGCGCCGCGCCCAGATGCTCCTCCAGCGACTTGATCTGGAATGACAATGCGGCGGGCGTCACGTTCAGTTCCGCCGCGGCCTTCTGAAACGACATGTGCCGCGCCGCGGCCTCGAAGGCGCGCAAGGCCGTCAAAGGGGGAAGGCGATCACTCATCTCACTAAAGTATAACTTAACTGACACCCTGAAAAGTCTCGTTTGCGGTCACCTACACAAAGCCTCATATTCAAATCAATCAAGTTTCCCTGAAAGGATCGGCCATGATCGAGACCTCTTTCGACGCCCGCACCCGCGACGCCTATCGCGCCGCCCATTACGAACGAAGCCGCGCTTTCGGCGAACTTCTCGGCTGGCTGGGGCGCAAGTCACCTTCCAGATGATCGTTGCAGGTCTCTGGAAACAGAAAGGGCCGGTTCCCCTGACCGGCCCTTTCGCTTTTCGTGGGTTCGGCCTCCTCAGACGAAGAACTGCGCCCCGTTGGCCGAGATGGTCGAACCGTTGATGAACCCGGCATCGTCCGACGCCAGGAACGCCACGCAGCGGGCGATCTCCTCGGGCTCACCCAGCCGGCCCGCCGGGATCTGACCGATGATCGATTCGCGCACCTTCTCGGGCACCGCCATCACCATTTCCGTGGCGATATAGCCGGGGCAGACCGCGTTTGCGGTGATTCCGGCGCGTGCGCCTTCCTGCGCCAGCGACTTCACGATGCCAAGATCACCCGCCTTGGTCGCGGCATAGTTCACCTGCGCGAACTGCCCCTTCTGGCCGTTGATCGAGCTGATGACGATGATGCGCCCGAACTTGCGTTCGCGCATTCCCGGCCAGACCGGGTGAACTGTGTTGAACACGCCCGTCAGGTTGGTGTCGATCACGTCCTTCCACTGGTCCGGCGTCATCTTGTGGAACGGCGCGTCACGGGTGATGCCGGCATTGGCCACGACGACGTCGATCGGCCCCAATTCGGCCTCGACGGTCTCGATCCCAGCCTTCGAGGCGTCGTAATCGGCCACGTTCCATTTATAGGTCTTGATGCCGGTCTCGTCGGTGAATTTCGCCGCGGCTTCGTCGTTGCCCGCATAGGTGGCGGCCACTTCATAGCCCTCCTCCTTCAGTTTCTTCGAAATGGCCTCGCCAATACCGCGGCTACCGCCGGTCACAAGGGCAACTCTCGCCATGGGAACTCCTCCAGTCTTTGTGTTAGTGTTGGTTTGTTTGGTAACTTTGCTACTGATCCCGCGAGCAAAGCGCAACAATGTTACGCGATTCTTTTTGCCGCGCGGCGCTCATCTGCCATTCAGATAGGCCTCTGCATCGCGCTCGCCCAGCGCCCACGTCTCGCGCAGCTTTTGCGGGTCGGTAAAGTCTATCTTGTCGGCCGGCGTCTCGTCGGACGGCCAGACATATATCCTACCCGGCACATTCGGCAGGTTCTTGTATTGCCGCGTCAGCAGCACCAGCGTCTCGCCTTTGTCCGGGTCGGGCAGCGGCGCCTGGTCAGCCATGCCGCCATCGACCACGCGCCGGTCGCCCCAAAGCGGCGGTTCGAACACCGGCGGAATCACCGCCGCCGCATTCACCAGTTCCACCAGCCGCCCGTCCCGCGCCGCCTGGTTGGCATCGACCAGTTGCGAGGTCAGGCCCATCTTCTCGGCCCAGTCGAAATGCGGGCTGCCCACGACATGCAGTTCCGCCTCATAGGCCGCGGCCAGCGCCGTGCCAGTCATGGTCGGATTTCCGTTCGACGGCGGATGCGCGATCTGGATCTGAAAGGCCGGGCCGTTCGCGACGGCCTCGCAAGCCGCCTTGTCCAGCACCGTTTCCACAACGTCGCAATAGATCCGTTGATGCGGAGTGATCCCGTCCTCGTCGGCGGCGAACAGATCAAGGTTGTGGTCGCGCGTCTCGAACGCATCGCACATCACGTCCAGCAGCCGATGTTCCTGCCCCGCGATCCAGGCCGCCCCGGCCAAAGCGCCGCCACTCACCCCGGTCACCCGCTCGGGCGTGAACTTGCGCTCGGCCTCCAGCCGCGTCAGGAAACCGCCCTGCCAGAAACACCGCAACCCGCCGCCGGAAAACACGATCTGCGGAGGGTTGTCGGGCAACGTCATCTGGGCTGTCCTCGGGTTCGGATGGAAAAACAGGCCCCGCAGGGCCTGTCATGTCGTCTCGAATCAGCCGCTTACGGGCGTTCAATGCACATCGCCACACCCATGCCGCCACCGATGCACAGCGTGGCGAGGCCCTTTTTGGCATCGCGGCGCTTCATCTCGAACAGCAGAGTGTTCAGAACGCGGCAGCCCGACGCGCCGATCGGGTGGCCGATGGCAATTGCGCCGCCGTTCACGTTCACGATCGACGGGTCCCAGCCCATGTCCTTGTTCACGGCACAGGCCTGCGCTGCGAAAGCTTCGTTGGCTTCCACCAGGTCCAGGTCATCGACGCTCCAGCCCGCCTTTTCCAGCGCCTTACGGCTGGCATGGATCGGGCCCACGCCCATGATCGACGGGTCCAGCCCGGCTGTCGCGTAGGAGGCAATCCGCGCCAGCGGCTCGATCCCGCGCTTCTCGGCATTCTCGGCGCTCATCAGCAGCACGGCGGCCGCACCGTCGTTCAGACCCGAGGCGTTGGCCGCGGTGACCGAGCCGTCCTGCGTGAAGGCCGGGCGCAGCTTCTGCATCGCGTCCATCGTGGCGCCGTGGCGGATGTATTCGTCCTTGTCGACGACCGTCTCGCCCTTGCGGGTCTTGACGGTGAACGGGATCACCTCGTCGTCGAACTTGCCCGCCTTCTGCGCCGCCTCGGCCTTGTTCTGGCTGGCGACGGCGAACTCGTCCTGCTGCTCGCGGCTGATCTGCCACTTCTCGGCGACATTCTCGGCGGTCTGACCCATGTGATAGCCGTTGAAGGCGTCCCAAAGGCCGTCGCGGATCATCGTGTCGATGTATTTCATGTCGCCCATCTTGTGCCCTGCGCGCAGATGCGCGGCGTGGGGGCTCAGGGTCATGTTCTCCTGCCCGCCGGCGGCAACCACATCGGCATCGCCCAGCTGGATGTGCTGCGCGCCCAGCGCCACGGCCCGCAGGCCCGACCCGCACACCTGGTTGATGCCCCAGGCGGCGCTTTCGATCGGCAGGCCCGCGTTCACATGCGCCTGGCGGGCGGGGTTCTGGCCCTGCGCCGCGGTCAGCACCTGGCCAAGGATGGTTTCGGAAACTTCGGACTTGTCGATCCCCGCGCGCTCGACAATGGCTTCCAGGACGGCCGCGCCCAGGTCATGCGCCGGGGTGTTGGCAAACGCGCCGGAAAAAGAGCCGACAGCGGTCCGCGCTGCCGAGGCGATAACAACATTGGTCATAGTGTCCTCCACCAATTCTTGCTGGCCGAGGACCGAAGGGCGGCGCGTCATGCGCGGCCCCCGGATTCCCCGCATCATGCAGGGTGTACCTCAGACGCCGCAACGCGGCAACAGGTGCCGTTGTCACATCTCAGGCCATAGCCGCCACCCGGGCCGCTTCCAGCCAGGGCGGCTGAACGGTGGGCGCGCCAAAGTAGTAGCCCTGAAGGCAATGCACCCCAATATTCTGAAGGAACAGCGCATCATTGGGCCGCTCCACGCTTTCGGCCACCGTAACCATGTCGAACTGCTCGGCAATCGAGATCAGCGCCCGCGTCAGTACCTGGTTATCGGGGTTGTCCGCGATGCCCCGAATGAACTGCCCATCGATCTTGAGGATGTCGAAGTAGAAATCCCGCAGGTAGCGGAACGAAGTATACCCGGCCCCGAAATCATCCAGCGCGAAACTGATACCTTTCTTTTGCAGGTCCGCCATGAAATTGACCACCAATTCCGGCACCAGCATGGCCGAGCTTTCCGTGATCTCCAGGATCAGGCGCTCGCCCACCGTCGGGTCCTGCCCCAGCCCGCGTTTCAGCGTCCGCATCCAGCGCGGATAGCCGATGGACCGTGCCGACATGTTGATCGACAAGCGGATATCGGGATGCTCGCGCAAGGTGCGGATCCCCTTTTCCAGGGACAGGCAATCAATGATGCGTCCCGTCTCCATCGTCTCGATCACGTCGATGAACTCCCGCGCGGGAATGATCCGGCCCGTTTCATCCAGAACCCGCACCAGACCCTCGTAGAAGGCCGGGCGGTCCTGTCGCCCGGATGGCACAACAGCCTGATAGGCCAGCATCACGTGGCCGTGCCGCACCGCCTCCTCGACCATCTGGATCACCGACTGGTCCCGCGCCGACACCGCATAGGCCAGGGGGTTGTGATGCCCCACCGGTACGTTCGCCCACTTCAATCTCTTTTCACCCATGAATCTCTCCGTACTCCACCGCTGCCCAATAAGCGCCACGCAGTCTAAGGAATTGTTAAAAGGGGCATTTGAGTCATACTGTCCGCAACAGGCGAAACCGGGGGTCTTGCACCATGGAAAGATGCGGCTGGGTCGGCTCCGATCCGATCTACGAGGCCTATCACGACACCGAATGGGGCGTGCCCGAATGGGACAGCCGCGCGCTGTGGGAAAAGCTTATCCTCGACGGGTTCCAGGCCGGTCTCAGCTGGATCACCATCCTGAAGAAGCGCGACAGCTTTCGCGCGGCATTCCAAGGCTTTGACCCGTATATCATCGCCACCTGGGGCGAGGATGACGTGCAGCGCCTGCTGGGCGACCCCGGCATCATCCGCCACCGCGGCAAGATCGAGGCCACCATCGGCAATGCGCGCGCCTGGCAGGTGATCGAGGCCGAGCAGGGGTTTGACACCTACCTGTGGTCCTACATGGGGGACGCCCCCTTGCAGAACCACTGGACCAGCCTGGCCGAGGTGCCAACCGAAACCGAAATATCCCGCGCAATTTCGAAAGATTTGAAGAAACGCGGCTTCAAGTTCTGCGGCCCCACCATCGTTTACGCCTTCATGCAGGCCGTCGGCATGGTCAACGACCACGTCGTCACCTGCCACCGCCACGCGCCCGTCGCGAAGATGGCCACGCCACCGCGCTGAACTTTGCCAGTGCGAAAGCTTGCCCCCGTCGCGGCTCTGGCCTAGACCGGATCCGAAGATTTCAGGGGAGGCCCAGATGACCAAGTTCGACAAAAGCAAACTGCCCAGCCGCCACGTGACCGAAGGGCCCGCGCGCGCGCCGCACCGCTCGTACTATTACGCGATGGGCATGACCGAGGAAGAGATCCACCAACCTCTCGTCGGCGTCGCCACCTGCTGGAACGAGGCCGCGCCCTGCAACATCTCGCTCAACCGTCAGGCCCAGGCCGTCAAGGGTGGCGTGAAAGAGGCCAAGGGCTCCCCCCGCGAATTCACCACCATCACCGTCACCGACGGCATCGCCATGGGCCACGAGGGGATGCGCTCGTCGCTCGCCAGCCGCGAGGCCATCGCCGACACGGTCGAGCTGACCATGCGCGGCCATTGCTATGACGCCATCGTGGGCCTTGCGGGCTGTGACAAGTCGCTGCCCGGCATGATGATGGCCATGGTGCGACTTAATGTGCCGTCGGTCTTTATTTACGGCGGCTCGATCCTGCCGGGCAAAGCCCCCCAGATAGACGAGATCCCCGAGGAATTCCGCACGCGCGACCTGACCGTGCAGGACATGTTCGAGGCCGTTGGATGGAACCAGAACGGCACCATGTCCGACAAGGCGCTCGACGCGCTCGAACGCGTCGCCTGCCCCTCGGCGGGTGCCTGCGGCGGCCAGTTCACCGCCAATACCATGGCCTGCGTGTCCGAGGCGATTGGCCTTGCCCTGATGAACTCGTCGGGCATGCCCGCACCGTACGAATCGCGCGACCAGTATGCCGAGGCGTCGGGCCGCGCGGTTATGGACCTGCTGGAAAAGAACATCCGCGCCCGCGATGTCGTCACCCGCAAGTCGATGGAAAACGCCGCGCGCGTCGTCGCCTGCACCGGCGGCTCTACCAACGCAGGCCTGCACTTGCCCGCCATCGCCCACGAGGCCGGGATCGAATTCTACCTCGACGATGTCTGCGAAATCTTCCGCGATACCCCCTATTTCGTCGACCTGAAACCAGGCGGTCAGTACGTCGCCAAGGACCTTTACGACGCCGGCGGCATCCCCGTGGTGATGAAGGAACTGCGCAAGGCGGGCCTGATCCACGAGGACTGCATGACCGCCACGGGCCGCGCCATCGGCGAAGAACTCGACCGGATCGAACGCGAGGCCGACGGCAAGGTGATCTATTCCATCGACGCGCCCCTTACCAAGACCGGCGGCGTTGTCGGTCTCAAGGGCAACATCGCACCGCAGGGCGCCATCGTAAAGGTCGCGGGCATCGCGCCCGAGCACCAGGTCTTCACCGGCCCCGCCCGCGTGTTCGAATGCGAGGAAGACGCCTTCGCCGCCGTCCAGAACCGCGAATACGAAGAAGGCGAAGTCATCGTCATCCGCAACGAAGGCCCCGCCGGCGGCCCCGGCATGCGCGAGATGCTGGCCACCACCGCCGCGCTTTCGGGCCAGGGCATGGGCAAGAAGGTCGCGCTCATCACCGATGGCCGCTTCTCGGGGGCCACACGCGGCTTCTGCGTGGGTCACGTGGGCCCCGAAGCGGCCCATGGCGGCCCCATCGCCATGCTCAAGACAGGTGACATGATCACCATCAATGCCATCGAGGGCGAGCTGTCTGTGGACCTGAGCGACGAGGAACTGGATGCACGCAAGAAAGATTGGCCCGGCCCGCGTGAGACGATCTACGCCTCCGGGGCGCTTTGGAAATACGCCCAGCTTGTAGGCGAAACCTACAAAGGCGCCGTCACACATCCCGGCGCCGAAGCCGAGCGTCACGTCTACGCAGACCTCTGACTCGACTCGTGCGATATCTGCACCTGATCTGGCTGGCGGCCCTCGGGCCGCTGGCGGGCTGCGACGGGACCACGCTTGGAACGTCTGGCAAACCAAACGTCGTGCAGGCTCTTTCGCTCTACGATGGCTCGGTCGTGGTGCGCGGCCCCCGTGGCTATTGCATCGACGCGGACAACATCCGCCGTCAACCGTCCAATCGCCTCGTCTTTCTCGGCAGCTGTGAATCGCTCAGCGGCGAACCGGGCGTTACCGTACCGCTTGCCTTCATCGTGGTGAACGTGGCCATCCGCGAGCCGGGCCGCACCCCGCCCTCTGCCGCCACGATCGCCGCCAGCGCCGCCCCGAAAAAGCCGCTGGCCATAGTCGACGGCGACGGACTCGCGCTGGTGCATCTTGATGCCGGTGGCGAACTGGCTCTGCCCGGAGGCGACCCGCGCTACTGGCGCGGTGGCATGGTCATCAACGACCACCTCGTCAGTCTCGCGGTCTATGCGCCCGCCGGCAGCAGCCTGGCCGGCGCATCAGGCCGACGCTTCATCACTGACCTCGCCCGCAGCCTGCGGAGGGCCAGTGCGAAGTAACCCAAGACAATCAATGGATTGTTTCCAAAGTCGGGTTAATGCTATGAAAAGGTCTCAGTGGCAGGCTGTGGCAGGACCAACCGGAAACGATCCACGCATATGGGGCTGAAACGTTCAGGACTGGATTGGCTCGCCCATCGGCGCGACTTGCGGCGGTGGCGGCAAACCGTGCGCGCCGCCACGTCGATGACGCTGGAACAGCTCCGCGCCGAACGCTCCGAAGCGCGGAAATTGCGTTATCATCTCAACGAATTGATAAGTCACGCGGACAACCGCCTCGCATTGCCCATCATCGGCTCCCACGCCTTTCCCAAGCCGCATGGCACCGACTGGTCTTGGCGTCCCGCGATCTGGCGCGAACCTTTGGCAGTGCCGGGCCGATCTTCGGTCCTCAGCAAGACGCAACTGGGGCATGAGCTGACACTGTTTCATGACTGTCAACATTCCGAGCTCACCCTGCGCCAGCTGCGCAACACGCGCGAAGCCGACCTTGCGCCCTTTGGTTTGCGCATGGATGTGTTCAGCTTCGACGGCTCTTTTCTGTCGCTGGTCTTGGACCTGCCCGAGGCCGCCGTACAGGGCCTGAAGCAGCGTCACCTCATTCGCATGGACACCATTGTAGAGATGGAGAAACCGCTGGAAATCTTCGCCCGCCTGAACATCAAGCACGGGCCCAACACCGAACAGATCGTGCGCGAACTGCCGCTGCACGAAGAAGAGATCATGGTCGAATTCGATCTGGCCTACTCGAAACTAAACGAAAAGCGTATCGAACGAGCCTGGATCGACCTTATTTTCGAGAACCCGCAGATGAGCCAGGTCATCCTGCGCGACCTGACCTTCAGCCGCCGGCCACGCGCGGAGTTCTAGGAGGACACCGGATGCAAGAACTGACATTGACCAAGACGCGCCTCTTCGAAGGCGTCTGGGAAGGGGTCATCACCGGCGCCGGCGACCGCCGCCCGGACGTGTCGGTCACGCATTTGCAAGAGACCATTGCCGGGGTCGAAGTGGTCGAGAAACCCGAAGAGCAGGCCTGGGTCCTGCGGGTGCCCATCCCGGCCGACCGCATCGCCGACGGGGTCCAGACCTTCCTGATTTCCGACACCGAAACCGGCGCGGCGCTCGGCAGCTTCTCCATCGTCTCGGGCGATGCGCTGGCCTACGATATCCGGGCCGAGGTCACGCTGCTGCGCGAAGAACTCGACATGCTCAAACGCGCCTTCCGCCGGCATTGCCTGGAAACGATGTAGGGGCGCTTCGCGGGATATTGCTGTCATCAGGGTTACAAGCCCCGCGGCGGCCTGCGGCGTTATTTCCGTGCGGCAAAAGATCAGCGATATCGCAAAGGGCTCACACTTGATGTTCGCAGGGATACCCACCGATCGCCGCTGACGGCACTGGGCTGTCGCTCACCCCAAGATGCATGAAGGCCTTCTTTGCGAGCGGAGCGGACCGTGGGGCGTCTCAGCCAAGCTTCTGCTCGTGGTCCAGACCAGCATATTTGTCTCGATGCATCGAAACGAACACGACGACCGACGTCACCACAGCCAGTTGCAAAGGACGCGTCTCTGCGACCGCTGCACGCTTGCGCCCGCAGAAGGCGTAGCTTTCGGTAGGGCTCTTTCGGAATAGGCAGGTTCAGTGGTGTCCTATCCTCGCCAGCGAGGCTAGCTGGTGGGCTCAAGCGCAAGATCCATGTCTACCTTGGTATCGATGTATACCCCATAAAGAGGGTGCTCGAATGCATGCATGATGAACATGCTGTCATTCCATGGCGCCGGGATGTAGCGCTTCCATGACAGGCCGTTGATCTGGGCGATCTTCTTGGTCGACTTCGACTTGTTGAAGTCTTTTATTGCCAGCAACTCTCCGACGTACTCGCAATGCAGTTCGTTATCTGGGCCAATGATATCGTCGAAATAGCAGTAGACGCGCGGTAGCATCTTCGTGCTTTCGGCATCAAAGATTTTGAACGCCGCCATGGTCGATGAATAAAAATCCAAGTCAAACGATATGAACCCAACAGGCGCCAGATCCTCCCGCTGACCGAACGGCTCGACCGTGTCAGCAACGTCCCCTATCACCAATTGGGCGGTTGTCAGTCTCGCCTCCAGCTTCGGGACGTCCATCTTGAATTGTTCCATCTTCCACGCATAGGGCAGATCGCGGTAGTCAAGCGGCTTGGGCAACCCTTCCCCGATATCAAACCCATAAACGTCTACGCGCACACCGACATCTTTTCCTATTTCAAGCGCCATCGCTTCAAGTGCCAAAAGCCCATTGCCGCCCGCACAGCCAAACTCGATCACGCTGATCGCATCGATATCAAGCGCCTTGGCCTGCATGGCCGCGCGGTGCACGCCATAGGCGAAGTGGGGCCGAGGGTAGGCATCGAAGTTTATTTTTTCTTCGACTGGCGCATTGCCATCGCGTATCAGCCGACGCTGCTTGAACCGCGGCGGGTCAAGCGCAAGCGCGAGGTTTGCGCGCATAGATCTAAGGGAATTTTTGAAAATCATCGTCTAAAGATTCCTTGAAACACTTGATTGGCGACGGAATTGTCGTCTCACCATCGATGTTGGTCAAACGAAGATAGTAAATGTCTAACTTGGTAAGTACATGATCTTGGTCTTGCAAGATTTTTTGCGGCAATCTGGTCTGGGACGCGCACGGTCGCAAGCTCTGTGCGTGCACGGAGTTTTTTTGTTTGAACATTCTACCCGGTATTTTCCCCGGGTCCTGTATGTAAAGACCAAAAGTCATGAAGCCGTCATTAGTTTCATCCGCCCGCGATGCATACGTTACATAGGATTTGTGTCGGCAGTCCGGTTCCGAGGTAACGACGTATCTTCACTCAAATCATCGCAAATTATGGCCTATCGCTCACAGCTGCCGAATGTGCAGGGTGCGGCATCCAGTCAATTGAACGCATAAGCCGACCTTCGCTACTGCGCAGCCAGTTCACCCATCCTTGCCCAACTTCACCACATTCACCGGATCCTCCGGCGCCAGTTCCTCGAAATCGAAATTGTCCAGCTTCGCCGCGCGCTTGCCCGCACGCTCGGCCGCCGTGGAAATCCCTTCCACATCCCGCCGCGCCTGGTCGAAATGCGTCTCCAGCTTGCCCGCGCGTTCCAGCACCAGTTCCACGTCGCGGTGCAACTGCCCCAGCATTTTTCGAATGGCCCCCGCCTGTTCGCGCATCCGCGCGTCCTTCAGGATTGCGCGCATCGTGTTCAGCGTCGCCATGCAGGTGGTGGGCGACACGATCCAGACCTTCTGGGCGAACCCCTCGCGCACCAGTTCCGGGAAATTGGCGTGCAACTCGGCATAGACCGCCTCGGACGGCAGGAACATCAGCGCGCCATCCGCGGTCTCGCCATCCAGAATGTACTTTTCGGAAATATCCCGGATGTGCTTCTTTACCGAGGTCCGCAGGAACTTCGCCGCCTCGTTCACCTCGTGATCGCTCTTGGCGTTGCGCAGCGCCTCGTAGGCTTCCAGCGGGAACTTGCTGTCTATCGCAATCGGCCCCGGCGGGTTCGGCAGATGGATCAGGCAATCCGCCCGCCGCCCGTTCGACAGCGTCGCCTGCAGAGAATAGCTGTCCGACGGCATCGCCTTGGTGACGATATCGGTCAACTGGATCTCGCCGAACGCCCCGCGCGTCTGCTTGTTCGACAGGATATCCTGCAGCGACAGCACGTCGCCCGACAGCTTCGTGATATTGTCCTGCGCCTTGTCGATGGCCGACAGGCGCTCCTGCAAGGCGGTCAGGCTGGTCGCGGTCTGCTTGGACGAGCCGTGCAGCGTCTCGCGCATCCGCTCCTGCATCTCGGTCAGCGCCCTCTGGCTGCGCATCGCGTTGTCCGCCAGCCGGTCCTGCATCTGCTGCTGCACCCCCGCCAGCCGCTGTTCCACCATCTGCGCCAGCTGAGTCTGCCCGCTGGTGGCCGTATCACTGACCATCTGGATCGAACTGCGCAGGCCCTCCTGCCCGTTGGCCAGGCTCTGCACGTTTTGCCCCAGATGCCCCAATTGCTGTGCCAGCGGCTCCGTCGCCCGCGCCGTCCGCGCCGCCGCTCGCAGCGCGAGGATGACCAGCAGCAGGATCAACAGCACCACGGCCCCCGCCGCCAGTGCCGCCATCACCAGAGGATCGTCCAACTGATAGACTGTCTCGCCAATCGTAATCATGTTCGCCCGAACAGCCGCTCGATATCGCTCAGTTTCAGCTCCACGTAAGTGGGCCGTCCGTGGTTGCACTGCCCCGAATGCGGCGTCGCCTCCATCTCGCGCAACAGCGCGTTCATCTCTTCCCCGCTCATCCGTCGCCCCGACCGGATCGAGCTATGACACGCGACGCGGCTCAGGATCGCCTCGATCTTCGCCTGAACGTTCAGGCTCTCACCCATATCGGCCAACTCGTCCAGCACGTCGCGCAGCATCTTGCCCGCGTCGCACGGCCCCAGGATCGCCGGCGTCTCGCGCACCGCGATGCTGCCCGGCCCGAACGCCTCGATCACCAGCCCCAACCGCGCCAGCTCCTCGGCCATGTCCAGCAGAATACCCGCCTCGCCACTGCTCAATTCCACGATCTCGGGGATCAACAGCGCCTGGCTGGCAACACCAGTCTCGGCCATCTGCCGCTTCAGTTTCTCATAGACCAGCCGCTCATGCGCTGCGTGCTGATCGACGATCACCATGCCGGTCTCGGTCTGCGCCACGATGTAATTCTCGTGCACCTGCGCCCGCGCCGCCCCCAGCGGCAGCGATTGCGGCGTGACCGCCTCGTCGGACCTCTCCTCAACCTCCGGCTCAACCCGGCCGGAATATGCGCTCTGCATCTCGGCAAAGCCCGCCTCCGGCGCCTGCATCTGGTAACTCGTCGCCCGCGCCGCCGCCCCGGGCCGGTCCATCTGGTACACCCGTGCGCCGCCCGCCTGCGGCACCGGCTCGGGCCGCATCGCGCCCAGCGTCGCGCCCGCCACGGTGGTCGACGCTCGGTGCCCTGCCTCCGCCAGCGCATGGCGCAGCCCCGACACCAGCAGCCCCCGCGCCACGCCCGGATCGCGGAACCGCACCTCGGATTTCGCCGGATGCACGTTCACATCCACCAGTTTCGGGTCGCATTCCAGGAACAGCGCCGCCGCCGGATGCCGGTCCCGACTGAGGAAGTCATGATACGCCGCCCGCAGCGCGCCATAGAGCATCTTGTCCCGCACCGGCCGCCCGTTGACGAACAGGTACTGCGCCACGCTCGACCCCCGCGAATAGGTCGGCAGCGCAGCATAGCCCGTCATCGCGATCCCCTCGCGCTCGGCCTCGATCCGCAGCGCGTTCTCGGCGAACTCCCGTCCCAGCACCTGGCTCAATCGCCCATGCAGCGCATCGAACAGGTCGCCCGTCTCGGCATCGGCGCGAAAGACAGTGCGCGGCTCGCGCCCCTCGCTAACGTCGCGCAGGGTAAAGCTGACAAACGGCTCGGCCATCGCCAGCCGCTTGATCACATCGCACACTGCCTGCGCCTCGGCCCGGTCGGTGCGCATGAATTTTAACCGCGCGGGCGTGGCATAGAAAAGATCCCGCAGCTCCACCACCGTGCCCCGGTTCAGCGCAGCGGGCTTCACCGCACCGATCCTGCCCCCCGCCACCGTGATCTCGACGCCATCAAAACCCTGCGCCCGACTGGTGATCGTCAGCCGCCCCACCGACCCCAGGCTGGGCAGCGCCTCGCCCCGAAACCCGAAAGAATGGATGTTCAAAAGGTCCGACCCATCAATCTTCGACGTCGCGTGCCGGCTCAGCGCCAGCGGC
Source organism: Roseovarius atlanticus (assembly GCF_001441615.1). GTDB lineage: Bacteria > Pseudomonadota > Alphaproteobacteria > Rhodobacterales > Rhodobacteraceae > Roseovarius > Roseovarius atlanticus. Next base: position 335,023 of record NZ_LAXJ01000003.1, on the reverse strand, counting down.
AGCTCGTCCCCGGTCATCCCGCAGCCATCGTCGCGCACCCGGATCAGCGTCTTGCCGCCATCGGCGATATCCACCTCGATCCGCCCCGCACCGGCATCCAGCGCATTCTCCACCAGCTCCTTCACCGCAGAGGCCGGACGCTCAACCACTTCTCCGGCGGCGATCCGGTTGATGGCCGTCTCGTCCAACTGCCGAATGACAGGCCGATCCTGGCTTATATTGGGGCTGATTTCGTTCATACCGCAATACCTAGCATGACCACGTCCGATTCTGCTAGGCGTGTCTGCCACGATAGGTGCCGCCGACCGTGCTTTTCTCACGATCCGGCGTGTCCCGCCGCGCACGATATCGGACCGCTCTGGAAACCCATGTCGCAACGCCATAGTTTCTCCCCCGAATGCCAAGCGCAGGAAAGGCCATCCCATGAAAACCGAAACCATCGGCACTGCCAACTTCGAGACCTGGACCACCGAAGAAGTGGCCGACGCTTTCGCCGCGAACAAGATCGTCCTGATCGACGTCCGCACCATCCCCGAATACGCCTTCCAGCATATCGAGGGCGCGCTGCTCTTGCCCATGCCGTTCTTCGACGCGCATAAACTGCCCGGCCAGTCCGACAAGCGCATCGTTTTACATTGCGGCTCCGGCGTCCGGTCCGAAAAGATGGCCCGTGCCTGCATCGAGGCCGGCATTGACCGCATCGCCCATATGGAGGGCGGCTTCGGTGCCTGGAAAGAGGCCGGCAAACCCTATATCGGCACCTCCATGAGCACAGGCGGGCCTGAGCGCGTCAACGCCTGATCCGCGCGGGTCTCCGCCACGCGAAAAGGCTTTGCGCTTGATGCGCCTCCGCGCCTCGCATATCTCCGCGCCAAATCTTTCGCGAGAGGCACGCGCCCCATGACCCTTTCCACGATCCGGACAATCGACAAAATTCTGCTCGGCGTCATCGTCGCCGTGCTGGTCCTCACGGTTGGCATCTATTTCTACAGCACCGACTTCTTCTCGCTGACCTATGCGCGCGAAGACGGCTATGTCGAGTACGGCACCGCGATCTTCCTCTTCGTGGCCAGCCTCGTCCTCATGATGAACGCACGGTCGCTAAAGGCACGCGGCGCCAGTCTCGCCCTCGCCTGCACCCTCTTCTACGCCCTCCTGTTCTTCTTCGCCGCGGGCGAGGAAATTTCCTGGGGCCAGCGCATCTTCGGGTGGGAAACCGGCGAGACGTTCCAGGAGATCAACAAGCAGCAGGAAACCAACCTGCACAACCTGATCGTGCCCACGCCCTGGGGCGATTTCCACCTGGCCAAGACGCTCTTCGGCCCGATCCTGACGCTGATCCTGCTGATCTACCTCGCCGTCCTGCCCCTGCTCTACCCGCGCGTCGGCTGGATCAAACGCACGCTCGACCGCATCGCGGCCCCGGTCCCCGGCACCCGTCACGCGGTCCTGGCCGTCGCCGCCAGCCTCGTGATCGCCGCCATCGACGTCTCGCGCAAATGGGAGGTCTACGAGCTGGTGTTCAGCCTGCTGGCCACCTCGATCTTCCTGCTGCCGCAGAACCGCGAGCACACGACCTGAGTCCACCAACTCAGATGATCTCGTCCTCGTCGTAAAGCGGGGCGGCGTCCATGTACGCCGCCGCGCCCTCCGCGGCATGTTCCGCCCTTGGCGTCGCGGCAATGTGAAACAGCGCCTCGCCCTCGTATACGGCAGGCATGTTTGACCGCCCGATCACGATGCCCATCTCCTCGCAGATCACCTCCCGGTCGGTCTGGCCCATGGGGTCGCTGACAGCACCCAGCACCGTGCCCGGCTCCACCGCGTCGCCGATTGCCTTGTACCCGCGAAAGACCCCGCCCACCGGCGCCCGGTACCAGTGCGACGTGTTCGCCACCACCGGCACGCTGCGCCGCTTCGGCACACCCTTGGCCCCGATCATGCCCAACCGCCGCATCACCCGCAGACAGCCGCTCACCCCGGCCCGCACCGCCAACTCGTCGAACCGCAGTGCCTCGCCGCCTTCGTACAGCAGGACATCCACGCCCTCATCCTCGGCGGCCAGCCGCAGGCTGCCTTCGCGCAGCTTCGAGGTCATCATCACCGGCGCGCCGAACGCCTCGCCCAGCGATTTCAGCCGCTCGTTGCCCGGCGTCAGCCGAATCTGCGGCAGGTTCGTGCGGTGAATCGCCGCCGAATGCAGGTCGATCCCCACATCCGCGCGCCGCACCACCTCCTCCATGAAGATATGCGCCAGCCGCGAGGCCATGCTGCCTTCCGCGCCGCCCGGGAAACACCGGTTCAGGTCGCGCCGATCGGGCAGATACCGCGAATGGTTGTGAAACCCGAAGCCGTTGACGATCGGCACCGCCAGCAGCGTGCCCGCCATTCCCTTCAGGGGCGCGGCCCGCAACAGCCGTCGCACGATCTCGACCCCGATCACCTCGTCGCCATGGATCGCCGCAGACACGAACAACACCGGCCCGGGCCGCCGCCCGTGAATGACATGCACGGCCAGGCTCACCGGCGTATGGTCCGACAATGTGCTCACTGGCACGTCCACCGTCTCACGCGCGCCGGCCTTCACCACCTGACCGCCGATTTCGAAAGGGTCTCGTTTCGTCATGACGGGTTATGTCGCGCAAAAACAGCGCCCTGTCCATAACCGACAGGCCAGGCATCCGCCGCCGCGCCAAGCGCGCGGGCGATACCGATCTGCCACTTTTGTGCTAAAGTGATCACGGGCGAGTTACGAAGGGGACCACATGACCGGCACCATGAATGGCCTTTACGGCAGCGCCGCCCAACAAAAGCTGCAGGCGGCGACACTGGCGGCAGCGGACACGCTGCGCGACACACCCGGCGCGGTTTTTGCCGCCCGCATGGCCGGCACGGACGACCCCGACCGGTTCGGCTGGGACAGGATCGAGCAAATCCTGCACGACCAGGGTGCGATCACCTTTCGCATGACCCCGACGGAAGACTGCCCTGAAATCGAGCGCCGCCTGGCCGAGATCGGCTGCACCATAAGCTGGTGGGACGTGTTCGACGGCCCGCGCGACGGTATCCGGGCCGCCTGCGACGACGCGCTCGGTCAGGCGCGCGACGATCTGGTGCCGGCCGCGCCATCCGGTCCCGACGATCTTGCGTTCTTCGAAAAGGTGCAGGATTTCATCGCCCGCTGCGGCATCGCGCCCTACCCGGCGCAGGTGCTCTCGGGTCAGACGGGACCTGCCGCGCTCGCCGTGCTCACCGACCCGGCAGACGGCGCCATCGCTGCCACCGCCTTTGCCTACTTTCCCTACAACGCCCATGGCCCGCATCACGCCACCGCCTGGACCGGGCTCGTGGCGGTGCACGAGGATCAGCGCAAACGCGGCATCGGCGTCCGGGTCAATGCCCTTGCCCTGCGCGCGGCGGTGGACGATCTCGGCGCCGAGCGGGTGCAGCAATTCGCGCGCACCACCAACCTTGCCTCCTGCCGGATGATCGAACGCTGCGGCCTGCGCCTGCGCCGCGACGTGCGCTCGGGCATCGCCCAGCCCGACGGGGCGCAAAGCTTTACGCGCTGACCGGAATGACCGCCCGACAGGCCCCTCTTCCTCTGGCCGTAAATATCCCGGGGAGGAGGTCGAAACCCCGGTTTCGACCGGAGGGGCAGCGCCCCTCCGACCCAATATCCTGCGCGGCGCAACCGCACATTTTAATAGCGCCCGACCGGATCAGCCCGGCAGTTTCGCCATCCGCAGGTAGGGCAGCACGGTGTTGAACTCACCGAACTTGGCCTTCGCGTCCTCGTCGCTGACCGAGGTGGGGATCACCACGTCCTGCCCCACGGTCCAGTCGGCGGGCGTCGCCACACCCTGCCCGGCGCTGGTCTGCAACGCGTCGAGCGCGCGCAGCACCTCGCCAAAGTTGCGCCCCACGGTCATCGGGTAGGTCATGGTCAGCTTCAGCTGCTTGTCCGGCCCGATGATGAAGACCGAACGCACCGTGGCGCTGTCGGCGGGTGTGCGGCCGTCAGGCAGATAGGCCTCGGCAGGCAGCATGTCGAAGGCCTTGGACACTTCCAGGCCATCATCGGCGATGATCGGAAAGCCCGGCTTGGCGCCACCGGCGGTCTCGATGTCGCCCTTCCATTTCTTGTGGTCCTCCACGCCGTCAACGCTGACGCCGATCACCTTGGTGCCGCGTTTTTCCCACTCGTCGGCCAGCCGCGCGACGGCGCCGAACTCGGTGGTGCACACCGGCGTGAAATCCTTGGGATGCGAGAACAGGATCGCCCAGCTGTCGCCGATCCAGTCATGCAGGCTGAATTCGCCCTGGTCAGTGTTTACTTTCAGGTCGGGAATGGTGTCGTTGATCCGCAGTGCCATCAGGCATCTCCTTCGTGTTGAAAATCTAACCTCTGGCCTCAACATAAGAAGGCGACGGTGAAAACAACACCCACCTCTTGCGGCGTCCCGCCCCCTATGGTCATCTGCGCGGCAAATGCCAGGCGGACGGCCCGGTACGAAAGGAAAAGCAATGATCGAGAAGAAACAGTTCTACATCGACGGGGCCTGGGTCGACCCGATTGCGGGCACCGACCACCAGGTCATCGACCCCTCGACCGAAGACCCCTGCGCGGTGATCTCGCTGGCCGGTGAGGCCGATTGCGACGCCGCCGTCGCCGCCGCCAAAGCCGCCTTTCCCGGCTGGATGGCAACCCCCGTGGCCGAGCGCATGGCCCTGGTCGAGAAACTGCGCGAGATCTACAAATCCCGCGCCGAGGACATGGCCAAGGCCATCAGCATGGAAATGGGCGCCCCCATCGACCTTGCCCGCGCCCAACAGGTCGGCGCCGGCTCGTCCCACATGGACGCCATCCTCAAGGCCGCGTCGGAATTCGACTGGATCGAACCTCTGGGCGACCACGCCCCCAATGACCGTATCATTCACGAGGCGGTGGGCGTGGTCACCATGATCACGCCCTGGAACTGGCCGATGAACCAGATCTCGCTCAAGGTCATCGCGGGTCTTCTGGCTGGCTGCACAATGATCCTCAAACCGTCCGAGGAATCGCCCCTCTCGGCCCTGCTCTTCGCCGAGATGATCGACGAGGCAGGCTTTCCGAAGGGCGTCTTCAACCTCGTCAACGGCGACGGCGCGGGCGCGGGCACGGCGCTCACCGGCCACCCGGACGTCGACATGGTGTCCTTCACCGGCTCCTCGCGCGCCGGCAAACTCATCTCCAAGAACGCCGCCGACACGCTCAAGCGCGTTTCGCTGGAGCTTGGCGGCAAGGGCGCCAACCTCATCTTTGCCGATGCCGATGAAAAGGCCGTCAAGCGCGGCGTCCTGCACTGCATGAACAACACCGGCCAGTCCTGTAACGCGCCGACCCGGATGCTGGTGCAGCGCGACATCTACGACCAAGCGGTCGAGACCGCCGCCGAGACGGCGGGCAAGGTCACCGTCGGCCCCGCGTCTGACGAAGGCCGCCACATGGGCCCCGTGGTGAACGAGACCCAGTTCAACAAGATCCAGGACCTGATCCAGAAAGGCATCGACGAAGGCGCGCGCCTTGTCACCGGAGGCACCGGCCGCCCCGACGGTCTCAATCGCGGCTTTTTCGTCAAGCCGACGATCTTCGCTGATGTGAACAACGACATGACCATCGCGCGCGAGGAAATCTTCGGCCCGGTCCTGTCCATCATCCCCTTTGAAACCGAAGAGGACGGCATCCGGATCGCAAATGACACGCCCTACGGCCTGACGAACTACGTCCAGACGCAAGATCCGGCCCGCGCCAATCGCTGCGCCCGCGCCCTGCGCTCGGGCATGGTGGAAATGAACGGCCAAAGCCGGGGCCTCGGCTCGCCCTTCGGCGGCATGAAACAGTCCGGCAACGGGCGCGAAGGCGGCAGATGGGGGCTCGAGGACTTCCTCGAGGTCAAGGCCGTCTCCGGCTGGACCGAAGGCGCCTGACGACGATGGAGGTCCACGTCTTCGTGTTGCATCTCGTCCGGGCCTCGGCCCGGCGAGACAACGCGCAGGCGCTTTTGGCCGACGCCCGCGAAATCGGCGGCACGAAAGGCGAAATCTGGCCTGCCGTCGATGGCTCCGCCATGTCCTCCACCGATTTGTCCGCCAGCGTCGGGGCCGCATTGTTCGACCCCGCCTATCCCTTCCCCCTCAAGGCGGGCGAGATCGGCTGCACACTGTCGCACCGCCAGATCTGGGCCGAGCTTCAGATGCGCGACGCGGACGCCGCCCTGATCCTCGAAGACGACGCCGAGATCGACCCCGACACATTTCATGCCGCTTTCAACCTCGCCCGTACCCATATCGGCAAGCTGGGCTATATCCAGTTCCAGACCCGCGCGCCCAAGGGTCCGTCGCACCTCGTCGACACCTCCGGCGATTGCCGCCTGGTGGTCCCGCAACAGGCCGGTCTGCGCACCACCGGCCAGATGGTCAGCCGCACCGCCGCCGCCCACCTTCTGGCGCTGTCCGACCCGTTCGACCGCCCCGTCGACACGCTCATCCAATCGCACTGGCACACCGGCCTACGCCCGGCCGTAATCTACCCTTCGGGCCTCGCCGATATCGGCGAGGACCTGGACGGCTCCACCATCCAGTCCGGTGACAAGCCCTGGACGGAAAAGCTCATGCGCGAGTTTCACCGCACCCGCTATCGCGCCGGTGTCGCGCGCCTGTCGCGCCACAGCACCGCCCCCACCGGGGGCGGCTTCGCGCAGGACAAGGGGTAATGACGACTGACCGCATCATCACCCGCCTCTTCGGCGGCGCCGGCAACCAGATGTTCCAGTATGCCGCCGCCCGGGCGCTGGCGGACAAGCTTTGCTGCGAGCTTCAGGTCGACAACCGCTACGTGGCGGGCTCCGCCGACCGCGGTGACTGCTTCGCGCATTACGCCAATGCCCGCTTCACCCGGCAAGGTCCCCTGCCGCCGGCCAAATCCGACGGCTGGCTGCGCTACGGCCTGTGGCGCGCCTTCGGCACGTCGCCCAGGATCTACCGGGAAAAGACTCTCGGCTTCGACCCCGCGTTTCTGGACCTGCCGCCCGATACCTACCTGCACGGCTACTGGCAATCCGAACGCTATTTCGCCGACATCGCCGACCGGATCCGCAACGACCTTACCTTCACCACCCCGCTCGACACTCCCAACGCCGACATGGCCGCCCGCATCATTGGGGCCGCCAATCCCGTCGCGCTTCACGTCCGGCGCGGCGACTACATCGCCACCGGCGCCTATGCCGCCATGACGCCCGACTATTATCGCAGCGCCGCCCGACACATCGCCGACACGACAGGCACCGCGCCCACCTGCTTCGTCTTCTCCAACGATCCTGCCTGGGCCCGCGACAACCTCGCGCTCGGTTTTGACACCGTGGTGGTCGACCTCAATGACGAGACCACCGGCCATTTCGACCTGCACCTGCAAACCCTCTGCGCCCATAACGTCATCGCCAATTCCACCTTCTCGTGGTGGGCCGCCTGGCTGAATCCCAATCCTGACAAGATCGTGGTGGCGCCCGAAACGTGGTTCACCGACCCCAAACTCTCCAACCCCGATCTCATCCCCGACCATTGGACACGCCTGTAGGGTGGGGTTCCACCCCACCTTCCCCCACACGGCGAAACCCACTACACACCCCACATGGAAATCACCCCCGATATCGCGCAAGCCGCCTTCGTGCCCGAGACCGTGCACAAGCGCGATATCTTCTCGGAAACCATTTCCGGCCATCTCAAAGGCCACCCCGACATCGCCGTCGTCCTGCGCAAGCTCGACACCGTCCCGCTCTACGCCCGCCCGCTCTCGCGCTGGCTCGCCGCCCGCGAAACCCGAGGCTTGCGCGCCGTGCAGGGGATCGAGGGCTGCCCAACGCTGCTCCGCGCCGACCATGTGGGCCTCCTGCGCAGCTGGACCCAAGGCACGCCGCTCCAACTGGCCAAGCCGTCCGACCCGGACTGGTACCGCGACGCCAAGCGCCTCCTGCGCGAAATGCGCCGCGCCGGCGTCACCCACAACGACATCGCCAAGCCCCAGAACTGGCTGATGACGCCCGAGGGCCGCGCCGCCGTCATCGACTTTCAGCTCGCCTCGGTCCACCCCCGGCGCGGCAAGCTCTTCCGCCTCAAGGCCCGCGAGGACCTGCGCCACCTGCTGAAACAGAAACGCGCCTATGCACCCGGCCTGCTCACGCCCTCCGAACATAAAATGCTGGCACAGAAATCCCTGCCCTCGCGCCTCTGGATGGCCACCGGCAAGCGGCTCTACAATTTCATCACGCGCCGCCTGATGAACTGGTCCGACGGCGAAGGCACCGAGGACCGGCTGGAACGTGACGGCCCCGCCCTGCGCAAGGCCCTGCTCGATCACCCGCAGATCACCGACATCGCCCTTTGCACCTTCGCCCTGCCCGCCAAGGGAGTCGGCCTCTACGCCTTTGTCGAAACCTCACTTAGCAACGCGGAAGTGACCAAACTGGCCCCCACGCCCAAACCCGAACACATCCAGACCGTTGCCGCGCTCCCCCGCCACCCCGACGGCACGCCCCGCCTCGATGCGCTCACCCTCATCGCCACCAATCGCCTCGACGAACTGGAGCAGCTAAAGGCCGACGATTCAGATCTCGCCGCCACGCTGAAACCCATCATCACGCAGCGCCTCAACCTCACCGACCGCGTGCTGCGCGCATAACGTTCACTGTTCTAAAAATACTCAAGACCAATGGCCCGATCCAAGCGCACCGCCCGCTTCAGAACGGCGCCTTCTGGCGAAACACCATCCCAGCCCCGCCATCCGGGTGCCGCAGCCGCAACTCCTCGGAATGCAGCATCAGGCGCTCATGTTCCAGCGCCGCGCCCTCGGCATAGAACGGATCGCCCAAAATCGGATGGCCCAAGGCCTGCATATGCACCCGCAGCTGGTGGCTGCGCCCAGTCTTCGGCATCAGCCGCATCCGGGTCTCGCCCTCGCCGTACCGCTGCACGCGCCAGTCCGTCACCGCCGCCTTGCCGGTCTCAAAGCACACCTTCTGCCGGGGCCGGTTCGGCCAGTCCACGATAAGCGGCAGATCCACCGTCCCCGTCCGCTCCCCGACCCGGCCCCAGACCCGCGCGGTGTAGATCTTCTTCACCTGCCGCTTTTCGAATTGCAGGCCCAGGTGCCGCTGCGCGTGGGGCGAGAGCGCAAACACCATCACGCCCGACGTGTCCCGATCCAGCCGATGCACCAGCAGCGCCATGGGAAACGCCTCCTGCACACGCGCCAGCAGGCAATCGGCCAGGTGTTCGACCTTGCCCGGCACGCTCAGCAGGCCGGATGGCTTGGCCACCACAAGGATCTCGTGATCCTCGTGCAGCACCTCAAGCGGGGTCATCGGCGGGTCGTACTCTGACATGGCCCGCCGCATACACCAGCCCCGCCCGCCACGCCAGCCTCCGGCCCCGCTTTGCCGGGTTAAACCTTCACGCGCTCCGATTTCGGGTCGTACATCGGCTTCAGCGACGCCTCGGCTTTCACCCGCGTCCCCGCCACGTCGATCTCGTAACTCGATGCCAGAACCTGCTCCGCACTCTCCCCTTCGCACGGCACATAGCCCATCCCGATCGCGCCGCCCAAATGATGACCATACGCCCCCGAACTGAGATAGCCCACGATCTCGCCATCGCGCAGCACCGGCTCGTTGTGATAGACCAACGGCTCGGGATCGGTCAGCCGGAATTGCACCAGCCGTTTCGCCAACCCCGCCTGCTTCTTGCGCAGAACCGCGTCGCGTCCTATGAAATCCAGCTTGCCCGTCTTCACGGCAAAGCCAAGCCCCGCCTCCAGCACATGATCCTCGCAGGTGATGTCATGCCCGAAATGCCGGAACCCTTTCTCGATCCGGCAGCTGTCCATCATGTGCATTCCGCAAAGCTTCAGCCCGTGATCCTGCCCCGCCTCGTACAGGGTCTCGAACGCGTGTCCTGCCATATCCGCGCTGACATAAATCTCCCAACCCAGCTCACCCACGTAGCTGACCCGATGAACACGGGCGAGGCCCATACCCAGCTCGATCTCCTGCGCCGTCCCGAACGGATTCCTCTCGTTGGAAAAGTCGTTCGGACTGACAGACTGCAAAACATCCCGCGCATCGGGCCCCATGACCGCCAGCACGCCTTCGCCTGCTGTGACATCGGTGATCACGACGTTGAACGCGCCCTTGTGCCGTTCCATCCACGTCTGGTCCGCCAGCCGCGTTGCGGCGGGCGTCACCACCAGGTACGCCGTCTCGCTCAGCCGCGTCACCGTCACGTCCGCCTCGATCCCGCCCTGGTCATTCAGGAACTGGGTATAGACGATCTTGCCATTCGGCACCGAATAGTCTCCGCCCCCGACATGGTTCAGAAACGCTTCCGCATCCGGCCCCTCGACCCGGATCTTGCCGAAACTCGACATGTCGTACATGCCCACCCCGGTGCGGATTGCGCGATGCTCGGCGGCCGCATTCTCGAACCAGTTCTGGCGCCCCCAGCCATAGCGATACTCCCGCTCCTGGCCGTCCGTCGCAAACCAGTTCGCCCGCTCCCAGCCGGCGATCTCTCCCATCACCGCACCCCGCTCCAGCAGGTGGTGATGGAAGGGCGAGCGTCGCACCCCCCGCGCCGTGCGCTTTTGCAGGTACGGAAAGTGATCGGCGTAAAGCAGCCCCAGCGTCTCCTTCGAGCGCTCGAACAGGTAATGCCTGTTCCCCTGAAACGGCTGCATCCGGGCGATATCTACGTCGCCCAGATCGAACGGCTTCCTGCCGCTGTCCATCCACTGGCTCAATGCGTGCCCCGCGCCCCCGGCGCTCTGAATCCCGATCGAGTTGAACCCGGCGGCCACCCACACATTGTCCATCTCCGGCGCCAGCCCCAGATGATACGCGTCATCCGGCGTGAAACTCTCCGGCCCGTTGAAAAACGTATGTATCCCCGCCTCCGCCAGCATCGGCATCCGGTTGACCGCCGCCTCAAGAATCGGCTCGAAATGGTCGAAATCCTCGGGCAGCTGATCGAACTCGAAACTGTCGGGAATGCCGTTCATCCCCCAAGGCTTGGCTTTCGGCTCGAACGCGCCCAGCAGGATTTTGCCCGCGTCTTCCTTGTAATAGGCGCATTCGTCCGGCACCCGCAGCACCGGCAATTGTCCCAGCCCGTCGATGCCCTCGGTCACGATATAGAAATGCTCGCACGCATGAAGCGGCACGTTCACGCCCGCCATGCGCCCCACCTCGTGGCCCCACATGCCCGCGCAGTTCACGATCATGTCGCAGGCGATATGCCCGGTCTCGCCGCCATTGTCAGTGGCCCAATCCACGCCCGTCACTCGGCGGCCATCCCGCGCAATCCCGGTGACCTTCACCCGCTCCTTCACCAGCGCTCCGTTCTGGCGCGCGCCCTTGGCCAGCGCCAGCGCGATATTGGCCGGATCCGCCTGCCCGTCCGTCGGTAGCCAGACACCCCCGGTCACGCCATCTAGGTTGATATGCTCGTATCTCTGCTTGATCTCCTCCGGCGACAATTCCTCGACCGGCACGCCAAAGGCCCGAGCCATGGCCGCCTGCCGGTTCAGTTCCTCGCGCCGCTCGGGCGTCAGCGCGACCGAGATCGACCCGCCCTGCCGCAGGCCCGTGGCAACGCCCGTCTCTTCCTCCAACCCGCGATAGAGCTCTGCCGAGTACCGCGCCAGCTTGGTCATGTTGGCACTGGCCCGCAACTGCCCGATCAGCCCCGCCGCGTGCCACGTCGTCCCGCTGGTCAGCTGCTTGCGCTCCAGCAGCACCACATCCTGCCAGCCCAGCTTGGCCAGGTGATACGCGACCGAACAGCCCACCACACCGCCGCCGACAATCACCACGCGGGCGCGTTTCGGAAGATCACTCATCCCCTGTCTCCTTGAACGAGGCGTAAAGATTTTGCCACTGGTTGGTCATCGGCCCCACCGTGCGCCACTCGACGTGCAAGCCATCGCGCTCGAAATGCCGGTCAAGCCAGTCCTCGACCGCCGCTGGCCACGACATCGAAAAGTTGCTTGCCCCGATCTCGAACAGCGGCAGATCGGCGTCGATCTCGCAGGCGCGTCCGAACTCGTCCTTCGCCTGCACCTGCACGCGGTATCGATCCGGCGGCACATGGCTCAGCGACAGCCTCAGCACTTCGGTCGACCCGTAAGACCCTTCCTGGATCGCCGCCGGCGCCTCCGGCACATCGGGGGTCCTGTCCCAATCGAAATCGACCGTCACACCGTCCAGCGCGCCCCGGTCACGGCTGGCCAGATCGGCCTCGCGGATCGTCAGCCATTCCGTCGTCAGCGCGGGCGCCAGCAGATAGACCATGTCCGCGTCGCCGCTCTCGTCCGGGATCTCCTGCGCGCGCGCCGCGATCATGATGTTCAGCTGGACGCCCTCGGCCTCCTGTTCGTTTTCGAACGTCTTCCACAGGACGAACTTCGCATGGCTCACCTCGAAATCCAGCCGCCCGAACTCTTTGGCCTCATAGCGGAAGCGCCCGCTTGCCGGGACCATGCCGGGGGCAAGCGTGGCGTCGGTCATACGATCTCGTGTCCCGCCGCCTGCAAGCATCGCGCGATCTCGGCAATATGCGCCGGCCCGATCTCGCAGCAGCCGCCGACGATCGTGGCCCCCTGCCCGACCCAGCCCATGACGTATTCGGCATAATCCAGCGGCCCCATGTCCTTGCGCTGCTCCAGCGCGTCGACCGTGGGCGCATCGCCCAGAAACCCTTCGCTGATCTCCGCGAACCCGTTGCCGTAGGCGCCGAACGGCACACCGAACCCCTTGATGACCTCCAATGCCGCCCCAATCGCCTCGGGGCGCGAACAGTTCACCAGCACCGCGTCCGGCAAATGCTTGGCCACGGTCTGCGCCAAGTCCGCCACCGGCTCGCCCGAGCGCAAGCGCGTGCCATCGTGATCGTCCACGCTCACCGCCAGCCACACCGGCAGGCCCTGCCCCGCGACAGCCCTCAGCGCCCCCTCGGCCTGGTCCACCGACGACATCGTCTCCAGCAGAAACAGGTCCACGTGGTCCTTCATCAAACCGACCGGCTCGGCATACATCTTCGCCGCTTCGGCGGCGGGCGGGCAGGTTTCGGGCTTGTAGGACTGCACCAGCGGGCCGATGGCCCCCGCCACCCGGCCCTTGCCGCCGCTCGCCGCCCGTGCCCGGCGCGCCGCCCTTACCGCCGTGTCGGTCAGTTGCCCGACCTTGTCCTCCAGCCCGATCCGCACCAGCCGGTCGCGCAGCACGGCGTAGGTGTTCGTGGTGGCCACCGTCGCGCCGACGTTGAAGTAGTCCAGGTGCACCTCGCCCACCAGCTTGGGATGGTCGATCATCACTTGCGTCGACCATAGCGGCGTCGCCCGGTCACCGGACCGTTTCACCAGCTCCTGCCCGATCGAGCCGTCCAACAGCGTAACCTGTGCCAAGTCTTTCCTCCCGCGCCCTTGTTCAGATGTCGATGCCGTCCGGGATCAGCACCAGCTTTCCGGCATGCCGCTTCGACATGAACTCTTCCTGCGCCCTGTCAATCTCCCGCATGGGAAAAGTTTTCGAGATCAGCGGTTTCACCGCCCCTTCCCGCACCATCTCGACCAGCCGGGCGAAGACCGCGCGCGGCTGAAACGTGCAGCCGTGGATCGTGATGTCCCGCAGGTAGATGCGCCGCAGATCCGCCTCCACCACCGGCCCGGCTATGGCCCCCGCCACCGCGTAATGCCCGCCCGGCCGCAGCGCGTCGATCAACGCGCCCCAGCCCGGCCCGGCCACCAGGTCGATCACCGCGTGGAAGGTATCGGCGGCCGGTACATCGTCCCGCCCGATCACCGCCACTGCGCCTGCATCGCGCACGCAATCGGCCTTGGGTGCCGACGAGACGCCGGTCACTTTCGCCCCAAGCGCCGTGGCCAGTTGTACCGCCGCCAACCCTACGCCACCGGATGCTCCGGTGATCAGCACGCTCTGTCCTTCCTGCACACCGGCCCGGTCCAGCAGCCCCGCCGCCGTGCCAAAGGCGCAGGGGATCGCCGCCAACTCCACGTCGCTCAAGGGCGCGTCGCTCACGTCGAACAGATCTCCCTCCGGCACCACGCAGTACTGCGCGAACGCGCCGTCATATTCCGAGCCCAGCGCCTCGAACCCCACCGGGTTGTCATCGGTCGGGCGCGGCTGATTGATCGGGCAGATCACCCGCATCCCCATCGTCACCGCGCTCACGCCGTCACCCAGCGCCACGACCTCACCGCACAGGTCCCCGCCCTGGATCAGCGGAAAGTCCAGCGCCCCGGACCAGCCGCCCGCTTCGACGTTGTCCTGCAAGTCGCCCGTCGCGCCTTTCACGTCGGACGAATACCAGCCTTCGCGCGTATTGATGTCGGTGTTGTTCACTCCCGCCGCCAGCACCCGCACCAGCGCCTCTCCCGGCCCGGGCCGGGGCACGGGAATATCCTCGCGCCATTCCAGCTTGTCCGGCCCGCCATGGCCGGTCAGGTAGACGCCCGACATGGTCTCGGGCAGGCTCATCGCGCCGCCCCCTTGTCCAGGTCCTTCAGCCCCAAGAGCACCGCCGCGCCCACCATCAGCGCGCCCGAGACACGGTTGATCCAAACCCCCGTCAGCGATTTCACACGCCCCAGGGTCCGCGTCGCGGCCCAGCCCCACAACAGCAGCACCAGACCGTCCACCACCAGGTAGGTCACGCCCAGCACCAAAAGTTGCGGCAGGATCGGCGCGCCCGCGTCGATGAATTGCGGAAAGAGCGCCCCGAAGAACACCACCGCATAGGGATTGGCCGACGAGGTCACGAACCCCTGCCGGAACAGCCGCCCCTTCGCCGCAGCCCCCGGTTTCTCGGCCCCGCCGCGCGACAGCATCAGCCGCAATCCGATCCAGAACAGATATGCCACGCCCGCCCATTTCACGACCCACAGCGCATCGGCATTCGCCGCGATCACCGCCGTCAGGCCAAAGGCCGCCAGCGTCATCTGCACCGCGTTGGCGCTCAGGTCGCCCGCAACCGTCGCCAGCGACCGGCGCAGCCCGTGCCGCAGGCTGTTGGAAATGATCAGCAACTGGCTCGTATCCGGCGGTGTCAGGAAAAACGCCGCCAACACGCCAAGATAGATCAGGTAGGTCTCGATACTCATGGATCTGTCCCTTCCGGTTGCGCGATCACGCCACCCGCCCGCATCTCTGCCACGCTCACGTCAATGCCATTGGGAAACAACGCGCGTGCCAGATCCGCGCCCGGCTCCATCCCGGCTTCCACCGTAACCGACAGCAGGCGCAGCGCTAGGTCCACGCGAAACACGTGCCCGCTCTCACTCTGCCCTTCGGCTTCCACCGCAAAATCTCCCGTCGCATCACATCGCAGAGCGAGACCAAGACGAGCAAGGCTTTCGTGATCCCAGTAATAGAAGAACCCCTGGTCAAACTCAGGCACGCCGTCATAGACAACGGTGCGTCCACGCAACCCCGTGCGGTCGTCCGGCACGACGTGATCGCTCACCACCAGGCTCAGCCCCACCGGCGCGTCCCATCCGGGCGCGCCCCGGTCATCGGTCGTCAGGCCCGGCCGCGTGCTAAGCAGGTTCACATCCAGCAAAAGGCCTTTCTGCCGCCGCAGGGCAAGCCGCAATTCCGCGTTGTGCACTTCCATCGCGACGGGCGGCTTGTCGTTGAATGTAACCTGAAAGGTCATCGGCTCAGGCCCGCAGCCGCGCGTTCTCGGGGTCCCAAAGCGGCTGATCCGGCTGCACCACGGCGCGTCGCCGCTCGCCATAGATCTCCACCTCCAGCTCCGTGCCCGCATCAGCCATATCGCTCCGCAGCATCGCCAGCGCCACGCTGGCGTTCACGCGATATCCCCACGCACCGCTCGTCGTCTCACCCACGATCTCGTCCCCGTTCCAGATCGTCGACATATAGGGCGCATCCGCCTCCCCCGCGTCGATGATCAGCGGCGCAAAGGCTTTCTTGCGACCCTGCTGTTTCTCCGCCATCAATGCCGCCTTCCCGTTGAAATCCTGATCCTTGTCGAACTTCACGAACCGCTCAAGCCCGGCCTCCAGCATCGAGTAATCTGTGCTCAGGTCACCCTTCCACGCCCGATACCCTTTCTCGATCCGCAAGCTGTTCAGTGCATACATCCCGAAGGGCTTCGCCCCTGCCTCCAGAATGGCCTCGTAAATCGCCGGCATCTCCGCGTTCTCGGCATGAACTTCCCAGCCCAGCTCGCCGGTGAAACTCACCCGTATCAGGAACGCGGGCCGCCCTGCCACCGTGCAGTGCTGATGGCTCAGCCACCCGGCCTCCAGATCCGCATCACTGATCCCGGCCAGCACTTCACGGCTCTTCGGCCCCGCCACCAGCAGTGCCGATCGCTCGGTCGTCGTCTCCGTCACCGTCACACCGTCCGGCACGCTGTTCCGAATGAGATCGCCGTCATGCCACTGCGCCGTGGCCGCGGTGATCAGAACAAAGTCGTTCTCCGCCAGACGGATACAGGAAAACTCCGTCACGATCCGGCCTTTCGCGTTAGCGACATAAACCAGGTTCATCCGACCCACCTTGGGCAGCCCCCCGGACACGAAGCCGCGCAGCCAGTCGTCGGCCCCAGCGCCCTGCACCCGGAACCGCGAAAAGCCCGGCAGGTCCAACACGCCACAGGCATCGCGCACCGCCTCGCATTCTTCCTTGATGCGCTGCTCCCACGGTCCCTTGCGGTTCCACGTATGGGTGCTTTCCTCCGACGTGTCGTCATCCGGCTGCGCGAACCAGTTGGCCCGCTCCCAGCCATTATAGGCCCCCATCACGCCGCCCAGTTCCAGAACCTTCCCATGATTGGGCGACAGCTTCTTGTCGCGCCCCGCGGGCCATTCGTGCCACGGGAAATGCATGGCGTATTCGTTGCCGTAGACCTCCATGCCCTTGGCCACGCAGTAATCTTGATCGGTGTAATCGGTGTACCGCCTCGGATCGACGGCCCACATATCCCACTCGGGCGCACCGTCCACGATCCACTCGGCCAGCACCTTGCCCGCGCCGCCCCCCTGCGCGATCCCGAAGGTAAAGACACACGCCTCGAAGGCATTCTTCACCCCCGGCATCGGCCCCAGCAGGGGCAGCCCGTCCGGCGCATAGGGAATGGGCCCGTTGATGATCCGGCTGATCCCCGCCGTGGCCGCCACCGGCACACGCTCCATGGAATCCGCCACGATATCCTCGATCCGCTCCAGGTCATCCGACCACAGCTGGAAACTGAAATCCTCGGGCATCGGATCCGATGGCTCGACCCAATGCGCCCGGCAATTCGGTTCGTAAGGGCCGATGTTGAACCCATGCTTTTCCTGCCGGAAGTAATAGGACACATCGACGTCGCGCAAGAGCGGCAGCTTACGGCCCGTCTTCTTTGAATGCGCCTCGATCTCCGGGATCTCGTCGGTCAGAACGTATTGATGGCTCATCACCATCATCGGCACCGTGCGCCCGCCGCAAGGCTTGAACCACTCGCCGACCGTCTGGGCATAGTAGCCGGCGGCGTTCACCACGTAGTCGCAGGCGATATCGCCCTTGTCGGTGTGCACGATCCAGCCGTCGCCATCCTGCGTCACGCCCGTCGCCGGACAGAACCGCACGATCGTCGCCCCCATGTCCCGCGCTCCCTTGGCCAACGCCTGCGTCACCTGCGCGGGGTCGATATCGCCGTCGTTCGGGTCATAGAGCGCGCCCACGATGTCATGCGTCTCGATGAACGGATACCGCGCCTTGATCTCGTCAGGGGTCAGGATCTCAAGGTCCATCCCCTGGTGCTTGCCCATGCCCTTGGCCCGCTCGAACTCCTGCATCCGCTCCTTGGAATGCGCCAGCCGGATCGACCCGGTCTGGTGATAGTTCATCGGATAGTCGACCTCATCCCCCAGCCGGGCATAAAGCTCGGTCGAATACCGCTGCATGTTCATGATGCCCCAGCTGGTCGAGAAGGTCGGCACGTTTCCCGCCGCGTGCCAGGTGCTCCCGGCGGTCAGCTCGTTCTTTTCCAGCAGAGCGCAATCGCTCCAGCCTTTTTTCGCCAGGTGATACAGCACCGAGCACCCCACAACGCCCCCGCCGATGATGACCACTTTCGCCTTTGTCGGCAGATCAGCCATTTCCATCTCTCCCCGGTCGAAGGCCATCAAGCGGCCCGATCATTTCTGCGGAACTCCGTCCGCGATTTCGTAGTAATCCCCCTTGTCGGCGGTAAAGATATGCTTCTCCAGCCGCAGCCCCGTGGGTCCGTCCAGCGCCCCCAGGGCAAAGCTCATCGTGTCCTCGTCATGTGCTTTCCAGAACAGGAACGCCCCGCAGGTCGCGCAGAACCCGCGTTTGGCCTGCGGCGTCGCCTCGTACCACGTCACCGCGCCGGTGATCTCCAGGTCCGTCTCCGGCACGAAGGCCGACGACCACACATGCCCCGATTGCTTGCGGCACTGCCCGCAATGGCAGGCCGACACACCCTCCGGCGCGCCCGTCACGCTGAAGCAGATATTCCCGCACAAACAACTTCCCTCAAGCATTCTCACCTCCACTGAACCGCGCGAATTGCGGCAGCCCGTCGCCGATTTCGTAATAATCGCCCTTGTCCTCCAGAAAGACATGCGCCGTCATCTTCAGCCCATGCTCCGGCTCCAGCGATGCGGCGGCAACCACCGTGCGCGGCGCATCTTCCGGCTTCCAGAACAGGCCGGACCCGCAAATCCTGCAGAATCCTCGCCGCGCCGTGTCGCTGGACTGGAACCACGCCAGCCCCTTGTCGCGCTCCATCACCAGGCCGTCGTCCGCCACCGAGGTCGCCGCCCAGTAAAACCCCGACTGCTTGCGGCACTGCCCGCAATGGCACCCCAGGATGTCCCGCACCTTGCCCTCCAACCGGAACGCCACCGCCCCGCACAAACAGGCCCCCCGGATCATCTCATGCCCTCCCCGGGGTCGAGGCCGCGCCCAGCAGCACGCCGTAGATCACGAAACACGCCGCCAGCCCCCGGCGCAGCCACACGTTGAACACCGCCCCCAGCGCCGCCCGGCCCAGCCCCGCGCCCAGCGCCGTATATCCGATGTAGCTCAGCGCGGTCAGGCTCAGGGCCGTGGGAAAGATCACCCACATCTGGCTCCAGATCGGTACGTCCGGCTGCACGAACTGGCTGAACGCCGCCAGGTATCCCGCCACGCTCTTGGGGTTGATCGTGGCGATGGCAAAGGCCCGCCAGTAGATGCTGCGCCCGTCCGGCGCGGCCACGACAACGCGACCCCGCGCCATGATCCAGCCCCGTATCCCGAGATAGATCAGAAACCCGGCCCCGATGAATTTCGCCACCTGGAACGCTTGCGGCGAGGCGGCGATCAGCGCCGTCACCCCCGCCGCCGACAAGGTCAGGAACAGCGCCGCCTGCGTCAGGATCGCCGCCACCCCCCACAGGCTGCGACGGAACCCGATCGTCATCCCGTTGGTGATGCAGTTGACCGCGTTCGGCCCCGGCGTGGTCACGAACACCACCCAGAAGAGCGCGAAAACGGTCCAACCCTCCAGGCTCATGCCACCCACCTCAATACACCGGCGGCGCGATCACCCAGATCGCAACGCAGGGCGCGTCATAAGGGTTGGCCCAGGCATAGGTCTCATGCCGGATGCGAAAACTGTCCCCCCGCCCCACGGTAAAATCGCGCCCGCCGATGCTCAGGTCCAGCCGGCCGGACACCACGTAGCCCACCTCCTGCGTCGGTCGCGTGGCAGGGCGCTGCATCTTCGATCCGGGCCGGAACGTCGAGTGGATCACCTCGAAATCGTCGCTCAGGTCAGGCGACAACAGTTCCTCGATCAGCCCTTCCTCGCTCGACCCCATCCGCCGCCGCGACCCCTCGCGCACGATTATGCCCTGCTCTTCCGCAGGGGCGCTGGCATGGGCGAACAGGAACGACATCGGCACGTCGAACGCGCCCGCAATCGCCCGCAGGTCGGAAATCGACGGTTCGGACAGGTCCCGCTCCACCTGGCTCAGCCAGCCCACCGACCGGCCCAACGCCTGCGCCATATCGCTCAAAGTCAACCCCCGCGCCTTGCGCAAGGCCCGCAGATCGGCCCCGAGGCTGCGCATGGCAGAGATCTGGCTCTGTTCCAAAGGGCACTCTTCCCGTGAAATTCTTCGATCAATTTTCACGCTGCGCGAGTCGCGTGAAAAAATCAATCAAAATTTCACTGTTCCGGAAATACTCCCGCCGGAGGCCTCAACACCCGCACCGCGCGTCGGTAAATCTCTACAACCGCCCGAACACCATCTTCAGAATCGCGCCCAACCCGTCGGCATCCGCCGCGTCGAACGCGGCCGGCCGGTCGCTGTCGATATCCAGCACACCCAGCAAACGATCTTGCCCGTCCCATACCGGCAGCACAATCTCCGACCGGGTGGAACTGGCACAGGCGATATGCCCGTCGAAACTGTCCACATCGTCCACCAGCTGCACCGCGCCCGTGCGCGCCGCCGCCCCGCAGACCCCACGTGAAAACGGGATCTGCAAACAGCCGTGCCCGCCCTGGTACGGCCCGATCTTCAACAGCTCCGGCGCCGTCACCCGGTAGAAACCGGTCCAGTCGAAACGATCATCCGCATGATGCAACTCGCACACCACCGTCGCCATCAGGGCGACCTCATCGGTCTCGCCCTCGGTCAGCGCCCCGATGGTCTTGGACAGGTCATTATAATCCGCACGCATCACGCACCTCCCACGCCAAGAGTTTTCATGAAAACTCTTGGCAAATCTTTTCCCAAAAGATTTGCGCCTCAGACCCGCTCGATCGCTATGGCCGTACCTTCGCCCCCGCCGATGCAGATCGCCGCGACACCGCGCTTGAGGTCGCGTTTCTCCAACGCGTTCAGCAACGTCACCATGATCCGCGCGCCACTGGCCCCGATAGGATGGCCCAGCGCACAGGCCCCGCCATGTACGTTCACCTTCTCGCGCGGCAGGCCCATCTCGTGCATGAACGCCATGGGCACCACGGCAAAGGCCTCGTTCACCTCCCACAGGTCCACATCATCCTTGTCCCAGCCGATCCGCTCCAGCAGCTTCTGCGCCGCGGGCACCGGCGCCGTGGTGAACCATCCCGGCGCCTGCGCGTGGCTGGCATGGCCCAGAATCCGCGCCCGCACCTTCAGACCCTGCGCCTCGGCCGCCTCGTGCGAGGCCAGCACCAGGGCCGCCGCCCCGTCGCTGATCGAGCTTGAATTGGCCGCCGTCACCGTCCCGCCCTCGCGGAAGGCGGGCTTCAGCTGCGGGATCTTCTCGGGCCGCGCCTTGCCAGGCTGCTCGTCCGTCTCGACCACCACCGTGCCCTTGCGCGTCTCCAGCGTCACCGGCGCGATCTCGCCCGCGAACGCACCCGATTTCTGCGCCTCCAGCGCCCCTTCCAGCGAGCCTATGGCATAGGCATCCTGCGCCTCGCGGGTGAACTGGTATTTCTCGGCGCAATCCTCGGCGAAGGTGCCCATCAGACGGCCTTTGTCATAGGCGTCCTCCAGCCCGTCCAGGAACATGTGGTCGATCACCTGCCCATGCCCGATCCGCGCCCCGCCGCGCATCTTCGGCAACAGGTACGGCGCGTTCGACATGCTCTCCATGCCGCCCGTCACCATCGTGTCGGTATGGCCCAGCGCGATCTGGTCGAACCCGATCATCGCCGCCTTCATGCCCGAGCCGCACATCTTGTTCAGCGTCGTCGCCGGCACGTCTTCGCCCAGCCCCGCCTTGAACCCCGCCTGCCGCGCCGGGGCCTGGCCCTGGCCCGCCGGCAGCACGCAGCCCATCAACAGCTCGCCCACGGTGGTTGCGCCCGCATCCTTCAGCGCCGCGGCAATCGCCGCGCCGCCCAGTATGCTGGCCTCGACCCCGTCGAAATCCCCCTGGAAGCCGCCCATCGGGGTGCGTGCCGCGCCTGCGATCACAACGTCTTTCATGGCCTTCATCCTTTCATGTCTGCCTGCGCTACACCGGCCCGTTCCTCCGATCGGGAAAAACGGTTTGGTAAGGAATAGCGCCTAGGATGCACGCAACTTCCCCCCTGTCCGGAGGCATCATGCAACTCACCTGCGCCACTCACAACAACATCAACGTTATCACCGTCGAAGACAACCGCATCGACGCCGCGTCGGCCATCCGGTTCAAGGATGAAATGCGCGCCCTCACCGAAGACGGCCCTGCGCATGTGCTGCTCGACCTCTCCGGCGTGGCTTTCGTCGATTCCAGCGGCCTTGGCGCCATCGTCGCCTCGATGAAACAGCTGGGCGACGGGCGGCGGCTGGACCTGGCCGGGCTGACCCCGGACGTGGCCAAGGTTTTCCGGCTGACGCGCATGGATTCGATCTTCGTCATCCATTCCGACATGGCCACGGCGCTGCAACGCGCGGCGGGCTGATCCGGGCCCGTGGCCGCCACCGCCCCCTCTGCGCCCGACCCGCTGCTCGCGCTCTCTGCCCCCGCGACAGAGCTTGAGGTGCGTGCCATGGTCGAGGCGCTCGGCACGGCGCTCGACCACGCCGGGATCTGCCGCGACCAGCGCGGGTCGATAACGCTCGCCGTCAGTGAGGCGCTCAACAACATCACCGAACACGCTTATGCCGGACTCAGCCGCGGTCAGGTGCACATGGTGACCGACCTGCTGACCGACGGCGTTCTGGTCACCCTGTGTGATTCGGGCCGCCCCATGCCCGGCAACACCCTGCCTGCGGGTCATCTGCCGGACAGTTCCGGCGCCCGCGCCGAGCTGCCCGAAGGCGGGTTCGGATGGCACCTCATCCGAAAGCTGTGCGCCGACCTGAGCTATACCCGTCACGCAGGAAAAAACACATTGTGCATGACCTTTCCGCGCAAACCCCTCCGGGAAAATCGCTGACGTCACCGAATTGCCCTATTCCCATCCCAACGCCGCCCCAATGGGTGGGGATAAACGATCCTGTAGCTGCATATGGCTTCCCTCGGCGCCGCGTTTAACAGCCCCCACCCAGTGCGCGGCGTCGAGGTACTTCTTTCCCCCGATTGGCATTTCCCTGCGCACTCCTTAAAGTGGCCGAAAAACCACCAATCACCGGAGCTTTCATGCGCGATTTCCAACGCCCCGGCCGCTCGGCCGTCCTGGCCAGCAACGGCATGTGCGCAACCTCGCACCCTCTGGCCGCGCAAGCCGCCATCGACATCCTGAAACGCGGCGGCAACGCCATGGACGCAGCCATCGCCGGCGCGGTGCTTCTGGGTATCTGCGAACCGCAGATGACCGGGATCGGCGGCGACTGCTTCGTTCTGTTTACCCAGCCCGGCAGCGATGACATCCACGCGCTCAACGGTTCGGGGCGCGCCCCCGCCGCCGCCAGCGCCGCCGACCTGCGTGCCCGCGGCCTCGACACCGTGCCCCTGCACGGCCCCGAGGCGGTCACCATTCCCGGTGCCATCGACGCCTTCTGCCACTTGTCGGACACCCACGGCAAGCTGGGGCTCGATGCGCTGCTCGCCCCGGCCATCCACTATGCCGACGAAGGCGTGCCGGTCGCGCCGCGCGTCGCCAATGACTGGCCCAGTGCCGCCGAATGCCTGCAAGGGCACGGCCTCACCCACTATTCGAATGGCGGCCAGCCTCTGCAACAAGGCGCACTCTTCCGCAGCCCCGGCCAGGCCGAGGTGCTGCGCCGCATCGCCCGCGACGGGCGCGACGCGTTCTACAAAGGCGAAGTGGCCGACGACATGCTCGCCGCGCTGACCGAGTTGGGCGGTGTCCACACGGCCGACGATTTCGCCGCCACCGCCTGCAACGCCACCGACCCCATCAGCGGCAGCTATGCCGGCATCGACCTGGTCGAGCATCCGCCCAACGGCCAGGGCGCCACGGCGATCCTGCTGCTCAACATCCTGGCCCAGTTCGACATCGCGGCGATGGACCCATTCGGCGCCCAGCGCGCCCATATCGAGGCCGAGGCGACCAAGCTGGCCTACGACGCCCGCAACCGCTTTCTCGCCGATCCCGACCACACGGCGCGGCTGGATCACATGCTGTCGATGGACACCGCCCGCGCGCTCGCCGCGCTGATCGACCCGAAAAAGGCCATGCCGTCGGCCACCACGCTCAGCGAGGCCGTGCACCGCGACACGATCTATATCACCGTGGTCGACCGCGACCGCATGGCGGTGTCGCTGATCTATTCCATCTTCCACGGCTTCGGTTCGGGCATCGCGTCGGAAAAATTCGGCATCCTGCTGCAAAACCGCGGCGCCGGCTTCACGCTCGAAGACGGCCACCCCAATGAACTGGCCGGCGGCAAGCGCCCGATGCACACGATCATCCCCGGCATGTTGCGCGAGCAGGGCCGCGTCACCATGCCCTTTGGCGTCATGGGCGGCGCGTACCAGTCCAACGGCCACGCCCGGTTCGTTTCGAACCTGCGCGACTTCGGCCTTTCCCCGCAAGAGGCGATCGACGCGCCGCGGTGTTTCCCCGACGCGGGCGAGTTGAAGGTCGAGACCGGCTATGCGCCGGGCGTGCACCAGCAGTTGGCGGAGATGGGCCACAACGTGGTCGAACCCGACGAGGCGATCGGCGGCGCTCAGGCCATCGAGATCAAGGAAAGCGGTGTGCTCGAAGGTGGCTCGGACCCGCGCAAGGACGGTTGCGCGCTGGGGTACTGAAACCGCCAAAGGTCGCGGGCGCTCCAAGGCGCCCCGATCTCAATTCAGTTGGAAATGAAGCGGGTACTGCCCGTCCTCGAACGGGCCAAAGAGGTCGGGGATATCCGGATGTCCCACCGGTTCGCCCGAATAATCGGCGATCAGGTTCTGTTCGCTCACATAGGCCACGTAATAGGTCTGCTCATTCTCGGCCAAAAGGTGATAGAACGGCTGATCCTTCACCGGGCGGCTTTCCTCGGGAATCGAGTCGTACCACTCCTCGGTGTTGGCGAATTCAGGGTCCACATCGAAAATCACACCGCGAAACGGATGTTTGCGGTGTTTCACGATCTGACCCAAGTGATATTTTGCGCGCGTCTTCAACATTCATCTAGCCCCTAACGCCACACTCTACTGCGTTCAACCGAGTTTTGTCCAATCTGGACGCGCATTTTCTTGGGAAACAGTGTGTGAACCCGGCTCTGACAGTCCCGGTCGCGCCGCGCAGGCACGGCGATGAAATCCGCCATTCCCAAGCCCCGATTCTTCCGTTAAACTTAAAAGAAAAACAAACATAGCGAGAGGCAGATGAGCAGACGTCTTCGCACGATTCTATCCATAATGGCCCTGGCCACTCTGAACGCCTGTGGTGGCGGCCCCAGCGGCCCGCCGCCCGACAATCTGGACAATGCCTGCGCCATCGTCGCGCAGAAACCGCATTACCTGCGGGCCTTCAAGGCGACCGAGCGTCGTTGGGGCGTGCCGGTGCCGGTGCAGATGGCCACGATCTATCAGGAAAGCAAGTTCGACGGCGAGGCGCGCACGCCCTTCCGCTGGACGCTCGGCATCATTCCCATGGGCCGCCAAAGCTCCGCCTACGGCTACAGCCAGGCACTCGATGGCACGTGGGAAGAGTATCTGCAGGACGGCAACCGCGCCGCGCGGCGCAACGACATCCGCGACGCGACCGACTTCATGGGCTGGTACATGGCGCAGTCGAACCAGCGCCTGGGCATTCCCATGCACGACGCGCGCAACCACTACCTTGCCTATCACGAGGGGCGCACGGGCTTCAGCCGGGGCAGCTACAACGCAAAGCCTTGGCTGTTGCGCGTCTCGGGCGAGGTCGGCCAACGCGCCGTCGTCTACGATCAGCAGTTGCGGGCCTGTGGGCGGCGCTAAGCCGCCCACGCCTTCGCGTCAGCGGTCGATCCGCTTGAACTTGTCCTTGCCCGGAATGACGAACCTGTCATTGCCCAGCTGCGTGCCCGTGGTCAGATCGCCCAGCACAACAGTGGTCTTGCTGCCGCCGCTGTCGTTGATCACCCACTGACGCAGCTCGACCGGGCTGCCGGTGAACACCAGCTCGATATTGCCGTACTCGGGATGCGCCGGGTCCTGCGCGCGCACGGTGGTGGTCTTGCCGTCGCTCGTGTGGCCGGTCACCATCCGCGCGCGGCCGAAATCCACATTGCGTTGCAGGATGATCTTCAGCGGTGTGCGATCCAGCGGATAGGCCTCACCCCCGGTATTGGACTTGGGGTCGATGATGCCCACCGTGTCGCCATCGGCCACCACCAGCGTCTGTTCGGGCGGATTGTACTCGAACCGCACCCGTCCGGGCCGCTTGATATAGATCTGCCCGGTGCTGATCGTGCCATCGTCGTTGATCTGGGTGAACTCGCCCGTCGCCGAACTGAAACTGTTCAGGTATTGCGAAATCTCGTTCAGCGACAGCTTTTCGGCCATCGCGGGCGTGGCCAGCAGAAAGCTCAGGGCCAGGGCAACCATACGCATGAGGGGAAACCTCTCCTTTATTCGTCGTCTTCGAAAGATAGGCGCACCAGCGCTGTTATGCGATAGCAATCGGCGCAATTGCGCGTGAGCGCCCTTTCGTCGGGTCCCAACGCGTCAGGACGGGAAAAGGTTTACCGCCGCGAACAGCGCCCCGGCGCTCGCCGCGAAGGCCACCACCATAAGCATCCCGTCCCGCACCGTGATCGCCAGCCCAAGAAGGGCGATGGCCGCGAAGGGTATCAGCGCCGCAAAGGGCACCACCTCAAGCGGCGGAATCATCAGGCACAGGCCCACCACCACGCAGGCGGCGGCGATCTGCGCCGGCTGCCCGGTCAGCGCCTCCAGCCGGTGCCCGAAATGGCGATCCATCCACTGCGCCACGGAGCGCGCCTTGCGAACCGAACGGGTGACTTTCGCCTGCTCCACCGCCCGGTCGCCGATCCTGTCGGGAATCCAGAAACTCTGCCATCCCAGCAAAATCTGCACGGCAATCAGGATCACCAGAACGGCAAACAGCGTCGGCACACCCGGGATCCCGCCCAATGGCGACGCCCCCAACAGCGCGATGACGAAAATGATCGGACCGAACCCGCGCCCGCCAATGGCATCGACCACATCCCTGACCGAGACGCGATCTTCGCCCTCGGCCAATTGGCCGACCTCGTCCAACAATGTCTCGGCGTCGCCGGCCATTCACCCGCCCCCTTCGCGTTGTCGTTCAGTACCACGCCAACGCGACAGACCGGTAAACGTTTCCCCGGCATCAGCCGAAGCTTTACTGCTCCGGCACCAGGATCTCGCGCTTGCCCACGTGGTTCGCGGCACTCACCACGCCCTCTTCCTCCATCTGCTCGACCAGCCGCGCAGCCTTGTTATAGCCGATGGCCAGCTTGCGCTGGATGTACGAGGTGCTGCATTTCCGGTCGGTGATCGCGATCTGCACGGCCTGATCGTACAGCGCATCCTCGCCATCGGTGTTGCCGCCCGTCGACAGGCCCAGAACCGCGTCGATCTTGTCGGCCTTGTCGTCCTCGGGGCCTTCCTGAACACCGCCCACATAAACCGGCGGGCCAAAGGCCTTGAGGTGGTTCACCACTTCCTCGACTTCCTCGTCGCTGACGAAAGGCCCGTGACAGCGAGTGATCTTGCCGCCGCCGGCCATATACAGCATGTCGCCCATACCCAACAGTTGCTCGGCCCCCATTTCGCCCAGGATGGTGCGGCTGTCGATCTTCGAAGTGACTTGGAAAGAGATCCGCGTGGGGAAGTTCGCCTTGATCGTGCCGGTGATCACGTCCACCGACGGCCGTTGCGTCGCCATGATCAGGTGAATGCCCGACGCCCGCGCCATCTGCGCCAAGCGCTGGATGCAGGCCTCGATCTCTTTCCCGGCGACCATCATCAGGTCAGCCATCTCGTCCACGATGACCACGATGAACGGCATCTTCTCGGGCGCGAACTCTTCCGTCTCGAACACCGGTTCCCCGGTCTCGTCGTCGAACCCGGTCTGCACCGTCCGGCTGAACATCTCGCCCTTGGCCAGCGCATCGGCCACGCGGCTGTTGTAACCGTCGATGTTGCGCACGCCCATCTTCGACATCTTGCGATAGCGGTCTTCCATTTCCGCCACGACCCATTTCAGCGCCACCACGGCCTTTTTCGGGTCGGTCACCACCGGGCTCAGCAGGTGCGGAATGCCGTCATAGACGCTCAATTCCAGCATCTTGGGATCGATCATCACCATCCGCAGATCCTCGGGCGTCAGCTTGTACAGCAGGCTCAGGATCATCGTGTTGATCGCCACCGATTTCCCCGATCCCGTCGTCCCCGCGATCAGCAAATGCGGCATCTTGGCCAGGTTCGCCACCATCGGGTCGCCGCCGATATCCTTGCCCAGCGCCAGCGGCAGTTTCTGGTTGCCGTCGCCATAGTCGCGGCTCGACAGGATCTCGCGGAAGCTCACCATCTCGCGGTTGTCGTTGGGCAGCTCGATCCCGATCACCGACCGTCCCGGCACGGTGCTGACCCGCGCCGACAGCGCCGACATCGACCGCGCAATATCGTCGGCAAGGCCGATCACACGGCTGGCCTTCAGGCCCGGCGCCGGTTCCAGCTCGTACATCGTCACCACGGGGCCCGGGCGCACGCTGACGATCTCGCCCTTCACGCCGTAATCGTCCAGCACCGTCTCCAGCATCCGGGCGTTTTCCTCCAGCGCCTCGTCGCTCAGATGATGGCGCTGGATATTGACCGGATTGGTCAGCAGGTTCAGCGGCGGCAGCTCGTACTCGATCTGCGGCTTGTCCTCGAATTGCAGCTTGGGCTGCGCCTCGGCCTGCGCCCGTGCGGAGGGCTGCGGCGCACGGCGCGGCGGGTGCTGCACGACCTTCTTCGGCTCGGCCGCAGGCATTTCCGCGGGCGTCGCGGCGCGGGTATAGACCGGTACCTCCGGCTCGGCCTCGAAGGCGTCGTAGGCGCCATAGCCGTCCTCGATCACCGCATCCTCGGGCGCGGCCTCGACCATCTCCTGCATCGGCGCATGAACCGATGCCTGGGCCGGCTCCGGCACGGCATGACCGGCGGTCAGCGGCGGCTCGGCCCGCACCGCACTGCGCGGCGCGGTGTTCAGGATCAGCGGGTCCGGCCCCCGGCCACGGCCACGGGTCAGCGGCGCGACCGCCTCGACCTGAACGGCCGGGTTCTGGCGCACGCGGCTCTTGATCACGTCGGCGATCTTGGCGCTCACCCGGTCGCCACTGGGCGCGGGCATGTCGGGCATTTCCGACGCCTCGATCAACTCCGGCTCCGGCTCACGCTCGGGCCGGCGCATCAGCGACGGCATCCGCGACAACAGCCCGCCGGATTTTTCCGGCGCGACGCTCATTTCATACTCGGGCACATGGGGCGCGACCGGCGCGGCCTGGGCCTGTCGCGGCGCCGCAGCGGCCAACGCAGGCTCCGCCCGGCGCACGCGCGGCTCGGGCACGGCGGCTTCGGCGCGCGCCATCTCGTAGGCCTCGGCGCGCTCCTGCATCCGGCGGTCCCGGCGCTCTGCAGCCTTCACCTGCGCACTCTTCGCGGCCCCCGCCGCCATGCCGCCACCACGGGCCAGCACCGCGCGCACCGTGGCATAGGTCATGATCGTACCCACAACCAGGAAGCGCGCGATCTGCGACAATTCCAACCGGCTGAATCCCAGGACGAACGCGCCCAGCGTCACCATCCCGGCCGCCAGCAGCAACGACAACAACTTCAGCCCGAGGGTCGCGCTGATCGGCAGGAAACCCAGCACCGTGCCCAGCGCCATTTCCCCGAACAGCCCGCCATAATCGAAACTGTGCGACGACGACCACTCCGCGCTCGGCTCCAGCGACGAAGCATACATTGCCAGAAGCGCGATCCAGATCGGCGCATAGATCAGCCGCCCCACGGCCCGGTCCTGTCCCCGGTGCAGGGCGAAACGCACACCCCACGCCCCAAGGACAATGGCCAGGCCCCATGCGCCCCAGCCCACGATCATGAACAGGGGCGCGGCAATCGACGCCCCCATCCGGCCCAGCAGGTTCTGCACCGGCGCGTCGGTCGCAGCCATCCAGCTTGGGTCGTCGGGGTGGTAGGAGGCAATCATCATCGCGGCGGCGAACCCCAGCGCCAGCAGGGCCAGTCCCAGAAGTTCCTTGCCTCGCTTCTCGATTGCCTCTGCCATCGAGCTGTCCAACAGCGGGTCACGTCCGCGCGTCTGATATGCCATGTCGCCTCTTCCTCGTTAATTATAAAGGCAGTCACGCAGCTGCGTCAGGCCGCGTGCCACCTCCTTCTTTGGGGCCACCATCGCGACCCTTATGTATTCCTTGCCGGGGTTCATCCCGCCGGCCTCCTGCGCCAGGTACGCGCCGGGCAGCACCCGCACGCCTGTCTCTTTCCACAGCTTCAGCGCCGCTGCCTCGCCATCCTCGACCGGCAGCCACAGGAAAAATCCAGCCTCGGGCGCCTGGTATCCGGGCACGCCGGCCAGGATCTCGTCGGCCAGCCTGTATTTCTCCTGATAGAGCTTGCGGTTCACATCCACATGCTTCTCGTCGGCCCAGACCTTGGCCGCCGCGTGCTGCAACGGCATCGGCAGCGGCGTGCCCGCGTAGGACCTCAACTGCCGGATCCGCTTCATGCTCTGCGGTCCCGCCGCCACGAAGCCCGAGCGCAAACCGGCCAGGTTCGACCGTTTCGACAGGCTGTGAAACGCGACCACCCGCTCTGGGTCCGCGCCCATGTCTCGCGCTACTTCCAGCGCGCCCACGGGCGGCGTCTCGCGGTAGATCTCGGAATAGCATTCGTCGGCGAATACCTTGAAATCGTGCTTTTCCGCCAGCCCGATCAGCGTTTTCCAGTAACCCGCATCCGCCACCGCGCCCTGCGGGTTCGACGGCGAACACAGGTACGCCACCGTCACCCGGTCCAGCACATCGGCGTCCTGACTGGCGAAATCGGGCAGGAACCCCGTCTCGCGCGTCGCAGGCAGGAACATCGGCTGGGCGCCCACGCTCAGGGCGCCCACCATGTAGACTTGATAGAACGGGTTCGGCAGCAAAACGATCGGCTGCTTGCCGTTCTTCGTCTCGGGGCACAGCGTCATCATCGCGTTGTACAGCCCCTCGCGCGTACCGTTCAGGGCCATCACGTGCCGGTCGGGGTTCAACTCCACGCCATAGCGCCGCGAAACCCAGTCGCAGAACGCCGTGTTCAGCGCCGGAATCCCCTCGTTCACCGGGTATTTGCGAAACTCTTCGGCATGCTTCTCGATCACGTCCAGAATCCAACCCGGAAAGTCGTGCTGCGGCTCGCCGATGGTCATGTGGATCACATCACCGCCGGGATCGTGCACGTCCAACAGGCTCCGCAAACGCGGAAACGCATATTCCGGAAGGTTCGAAAACCGCTCGGGAAACATCAACACTGCCTCTAGGTTACGGGATCGTTTTCGCCCCGTTTGAACCAAATCTACAAAAGCACCTGCGTTGCGTCCAGCAAAACCAACCGGGGTCGCGGGGATTGTGGCATTTTTGGCAAGAGGTTAGCGGATACCTCTAAAGTAGGCCAAGTGTTGTGGCCGGCCTGCATCACCCAGACAAGATTTTGCGTCCAGCAATGATTTCGCGCGATCAGCCCAACGCCGCCTCTACAGCCTTGGCGACCCGCAGAATCCGCTCTTCGCCAAACGCTTCGCCGCACAATAACAGCCCGCAACCGGGCGTCCCGGTGGGCAGGGTGACGGCCGCCAGCCCCATCAGGTTGCCCACCCGCGTGTTGCGCAGCGCCAGCAGATTTTCGGTCACGTAATAGTCGTCATCGGTCATCAGCCGGTCCACCTCGGGCGGCAGGTTCGGCGCCGTCGGCATCAGCACCGCGTCATAGGGTTTCATCCGTTCGGCCCACTGGATGCGCAGCGCCGCCAGCAGGTTCCAGCCCGCGACGTAGTCACAGGCCCGGAATTCCTTTCCGGATTCGAACCGTTCCCGGATCGGCTTGAACATCTTGTCCGGGTCGGCCGAAATCACGTCGCCCCAGATGCCATAGGCCTCGGACGTGAACAGGATCGCCGACAGCGGCATCGCCTGCTCTGCCTCGGGCGACTCGACCTCCTCGATCCTCGCGCCCGCCGCCTTTAACCGCTCCAGCGCGCTGAAATAGGCATCGCGCGGTGCGTCCCGGATGTCCTCGAACACCACCGACTGCAACGCCGCGAACCGCATCCCCTCCAGCGAAACGCCCTCCAGGTCCGCCGCCCGCCCGCCTTCCAGCGCGGCCAGCATCAGCGCGCAATCCTCGACGCTGCGCCCCAACGGCCCCACCGTGTCGAACTTCGCACAAAGCGGCACGACACCGTCCAGCGACACGCGCCCCGACGTCGTCTTCAACCCCACAAGGTCGTTCCACGCCGACGGAATACGCACCGACCCGCCCGTGTCCGACCCGATGCCGCAGGCCGCCAGCCCATGCGCCACGCTTGCAGCGGCACCCGAGGACGATCCCCCCGGCACCAGCTTGGGATCGTGCACATTGGGCGGCGTCGCCGTCATCGGATTCAGCCCCAGCCCGGAAAACGCCAGCTCGCTCATATGCGTCTTGCCCAGGCACACCAGCCCCGCCGACGTGGCGTTGCGCAGCACGTCCGCATCCCGCTCCGGCACCCGACCCTTCAACAGGCGCGTGCCGGCCTCCGTCGCCGTCCCCGCACTGTCAAAGAGATCCTTCCAGCTGATCGGCACGCCATCCAGGGGCCCCAGCCGCCGCCCGGCCTTGGCCCGCGCCTCTGCCGCCTGCGCCTCGGCCCGCGCGCGCTCGTGGGTGACAACCGAATAAATCTCGTCCCGCGCCGGATGCGCGTCGATGGCCTCCAGGTACGCCTCAGCCAGCGCCACCGGCCCGATTTCGCCCGCTTCGATCCTGCGCCCCAGTTCTGCCGCGCTCATCGTCAGCCACTCGTTCATCCCGGATCCTCCGCGCCTTTGCCAAATCGCTTGCATGAATGCAGATGCCCCGGCGCAAGGCAAGCCCACCCAATGACAATCCGGCGCATGGACAATCCGGCCCGCGCCGACATATTGATCCGCATGGACCATGACAGCGATATCCTGATCGTCGGCGGCGGCCTCACCGGCCCCGCGCTTGCCCTCGCCGCGGCGCAGGCAGGCCTGACCGTCACCGTGATCGACAGCCTGCCCCAGACCGTGCGAAAGGATGCCGCCTTCGATGGCCGTGCCTATGCGCTGGCGCTGGCCTCGGTGCGGTTGCTCGACAATATCGGCATATGGGAGCGCGTGGCGGACAACGCCCAGCCCATGCTGGAAATCAAGGTCTCCGACGGGCGCGCGGGCGAAGGCGCGGCGCCGTTCTTCCTGCATTTCGACCATGCCGAGATCGAGGAAGGCCCGATGGGCCACATGCTCGAAGACCGCTACCTGCGCCGCGCCTTCCTGGAGGCGATGCAGGACGAGGGCCGGATCGCCCAAGTCACCGACACCGTCACCACGCAAGAGGTCACGCCGACCGGCGTCACCCTCACGCTCGCCTCGGGCAAGACGCTCTCGGGCCGCATCGTGGTGGGCTCCGACGGGCGTGCCTCGGGCACCGCGCAGCGCGCCGGCATCGCCCGCACCGGCTGGGATTATGGCCAGACCGCGCTGGTGGCCGCCATCGAACACGCGCTGCCCCACAACGGCATCGCGCACCAGTTCTTCATGCCGCCCGGCCCGCTGGCGATCCTGCCCCTGCCAGGCAATGTCAGCTCCATCGTGTGGTCCGAGACCGAGGCGACCGCCGCCCGCTTCGCCGCGCTGGATGATGCCGAGTTCATGGAAGTCCTCCGCCCCCGTTTCGGCGATTTCCTGGGCGACATCTCGCTGCGCGGCAAGCGCTTCACCTATCCGCTGAACCTCACGCTCGCCAACGCCTTCGTGGCCGAGCGGCTGGCGCTCATCGGCGACGCGGCGCATGGGGTGCACCCCATCGCGGGCCAGGGCCTGAACGCCGGGCTGCGCGACGTGGGGGCGCTGGCGCAGGTCCTGACCGACGCCACCCGCCGAGGCGAGGATTTCGCCGCTGCGGACGTTCTGGCCCGTTATCAGCAATGGCGCCGGTTCGACACCGCGACGCTGGCGGTGACGACGGACCTGACCAATCGGCTCTTTTCCAACGACAACCCCCTGCTGCGCGCGGCCCGGGACCTTGGCATGGGCGCGATGTCGGCCATGCCCGCCCTGCGGCGGAAATTCATCCGCGAGGCGGCGGGCCTGACCGGCGACCTGCCGGAGCTGATGAAAGGGTAAAAGCCGTGCGATCGCCGGACCGCGGGATGGCGACCTTGCGGATGGTAGGACTCATCACCTGAAAGGTTGCTTCCATGGCATCTGGTTCAATCAAAGATTTTCTGCCGGGAGAGTTCATTTTCTCGCTTGGCGAGTACATGCAGACGTGCGCGCACATCGAACTATGGTCGGCCGCGCTTATCACTTGCCTGCGCGCGCCCCAGCCGAACAGTAAGGAATGGTTTGAGGACTACTGCGCCGCGCGAAAACTAGCGACCAGTGACCTCTTAAGAAGATTAAGGGGATCTAACGAATACGCTGAAGCATACGGATTTTCCAGCGACCTTCTTGCTCTGTGCGATTGGTTGGACCAGTTCAAAGGCAATCGTCACATCGCTGCGCACGGGGCGTTCTTTGGCTCGCCGAATGGCTTTTTGAGAGTCGAATACGTACAAAATTTAGGAACACGAAAGGCCCCTTCATACCAACCGACACGGACAGCGATAACAAAGGAATTGGTAGACGAAGCAGTCCAAGATGCGAGACGCATCCACCTGATAGTCCTTGACATGATAGAAAAGATAGAAAAGGGCTTAACGACCAAGATAGTTCGAACAATAATTCCGATTGTCGAACATCCTCCTACGACTCAACTCCCGTAGGGTGGGTGAAAACCCACGCGGGCTTCCGAAACGCCCCTACCCCGCCTCCAACACCCGGATCACCGTATCCCCGTATCCCCGCTCATCAAACAGGCTCCACCCCTCCGGCACCTCGACGCCGCCGCCTTCCTCCCAGACCACCAACGCCCCCGGCGCAATCCATCCCCCGGCCATTGCCGCGCCCAAAGCCGCCTCGCCCAGCCCCTTCCCGTAAGGCGGATCGAGAAACACCAGCCCGCAGGCCTCCGTCGCCGCCCTCAGCTTGCGCGCATCCCGGCCTATGACCTGCACGCGGTCCCCGACCCCGCAGATCCCGATATTCTCCCGGATCAGCCTTTGCCCCACGCGCCCGTTCTCAACGAACACCGCCCGTGCCGCCCCGCGCGACAACGCCTCCAGCCCCAGCGCGCCCGTACCGGCGAAAAGGTCCAGCACCACGGCCCCCTCCACCCGGTCCCCGAACCGCGCCATCAACACGTTGAACAGGCTCTCGCGCACCCGGTCCGAGGTGGGCCGCAGCCGCGCCCCCTCGTCGCCCTTGCCGACCGAGGCCAGCCGCCGCCCGCGAAACTCGCCGCCGATGATCCTCACGCCTTCAACAGCGCCTTAAGGTCCGCGCCGGGGTCCGCCACCACAGCCGGATCGGCGGTTTTGCCGCTGTCGATCAACCGCTTGCCCACCATGTAGGCGCGCGCGTCATTGGCCGCATCCACCGCCAGCAGGGTGTCGCCCTGGTAGTACCAGAAGGAGATGCCGCCCTCGCCATCGCGCGTCACCACGCGGTCATATCCCACGTTCAGTCCGGCAATCTGCAACTTGACGTCATATTGATCCGACCAGAACCACGGTTGCGGCACATAGGTCTTGTCCGCCCCCGTGATATTCTCGGCCACGCATTCCGCCATGTCGATGGCATTGGGCACGCTCTCCAGCCGCAGACGCTCACCCCGATAGGGAAAGCTCGCGCAATCCCCCGCCGCCCAGATCGACGGATCACTGGTACGGCCCTGCGCGTCCACCTTGATCCCGTTCTCCACCTCGACACCAGCGGCCTCGGCCAGCGTCGTTGCCGGCGTGATCCCGACGCCCACGATCACGAAATCCGCTTCCAACTCGCTGCCGTCGCTCAAGAGCGCGCCATTGACCCGCCCCTCGCCGGTCAGCCGCTCCAGCCCGACCCCCTCGCGAATATCCACCCCCTTCGAGCGGTGCAATTCGCGGAAATAATCCGACGTCTCCTTTGCCGCCACGCGCTGCAGGATCCGGTCCGCCATTTCGACCAGTGTCACCTTCAGGCCTTTGGATGCGGCCACCGCGGCGGCTTCCAGCCCGATATACCCGCCGCCCACGATCAGCACCTTCGCAGCCTCGCGAAACTCCGGCGCCATCCTGTCCACGTCGCGCAGGTCGCGCACCACATAGACCCCGTCCAGCGCGCCGCCGATCGCCGGCGGCAACCGCCGCGGCACCGACCCGGTGGTCAGCACAAGATGCTCGTAAGGCACCGCGTGCCCGCCCGCGACGACCACCTTGTTGGCCCGGTCGATGGCCGTAACCGCCGCGTCCAGCCGCAGCTCGATCAGGTTCTCGGAATAGAAACTCTCGGGCCGCAAATACAGCCGCTCCAAGTCCATCTCGCCCAGCAGGTATTTCTTCGACAAGGGCGGCCGTTGGTAAGGCGGCGCGTGCTCTTCCCCGATCAGCGTCACCTTGCCGTCATAGCCAAGCGCCCGCAGCTTCGCCACCAGCGAACTGCCCGCTTGGCCCGCGCCCACGACAACAACTCCCGCCATGTCCCCTCCTGCAATTTCCACATGGCCCTCGGGCCGTCAGGGCCTATACTTACAGGCATTCCAAACGCAAACGAAAGACAGGATGCGACAATGACGATCACCACCGGCGACAAACTCCCCGATGCCACGCTGCTCAAGATGGGCGCCGACGGCCCCGAAGAGGTCGCGCTGTCCGACAAGACCAAAGGCCGCAAGGTGGCGATCTTCGCCGTCCCCGGCGCCTTCACCCCCACCTGCCACTCGGCCCACGTGCCCAGCTTCATCCGCACCAAGGCCGATTTCGACGCCAAAGGCGTGGACGAGATCATCTGCGTCTCGGTCAACGATCCCTTCGTGATGAACGCCTGGGGCAAGGACACCGGCGCCAGCGATGCTGGCATCACCATGCTGGGCGATCCGCAATCGGAATTCACCAAGGCCATCGGCATGGATTTCACCGCACCGCCCGCGGGCCTGATCACCCGCTCCAAGCGCTACGCCATGCTGGTCGAGGACGGCACGGTGAAGGTCCTGCATGTCGAGGACAACCCCGGCGTCTGCGAAACCTCCGCTGGCGAATCGCTGCTCGACGCGATCTGATTGATGTGAAACGTCGCGAATCTTTGACGCATTGGGGATGGTTTTCTGAACCTTGCTAAGGCGCAGCGTCACGCAATATTGGCCCCCTCCTCAAGCACTTCTGACCCAAACCGGACCTTGAGCGCGGTATGGGTCAAGGGCCGGTAGGCGGACGGAGCTGCCTTTCCCTTAAGGGCCGCCAATGGCAGCAGCCAGCCCCGAAGCGGCCCCACAGACCTTGGCGCGAAACCGCGATAGCAGACCTACGCTGCGCCGCGGTTGAACTGGTAAGATGCGAACGAAACTGCGGTTCGCTACATCCTGACTAACTGGCAAAAAAGGTCCGCTTCGGACATTTGCTGCGAAGTGAGTGAAGTTCCTCGCGGTGGGCCGAAAAGAGCTTGATCCGAGATGCATAATGACGGCCTGACAGATGATCTCGCAGCTGTCCGACAGCAGCTACGCGTGTTGGGCTTGATAAAGCAGAAATAGACATGAGACAGCCACAACGGTCGTAAGCACCTCGCTCTGACACGTTCCATCATCTTGCGTGTCATGAAACTGAGCATTCAATTGCTATCTTGTCTTGCTTTTCACGGCTCGACATGAGCTTGCTTGAAGCGCAGCCTATTTCTTTCTAGGCTCCAAAAGCGGTTGAAGGATGTAAGCTTTTGAAAAAATTCACATCTGAGCTCGAAACGATTGAGGAATTAGTCAAAGCCTACGGGCCTTGGTCGGCTATGTCGATCAAGCTCGACGATGATACTTACACCAAGACGGATCACGTGGATCATCGTCTCAGAAGGATTGTGCAAGCTGCATCGGACGCAGTTGGAAAACCGCTCGAAGACTGCCGTGTGTTGGATCTCGCCTGTCTGGAAGGACAATACGCGATTGAATTCGCACTCAACGGATCGGAAGTTGTCGGCGTGGACCTAAGGGAGGCAAACCTCGCCAAGGCATCTTTCGCCGCTACAAAGCTCGGCTTGGACAACGCAGAGTTCTACGTCGATGATGTGAACAACTTGAGCCTCGACAAATATGGTTCATTCGACATCGTCATCTGCTCTGGTATTCTTTATCATCTTACCGGAGCAGACGCGTGCGCGCTGATCGCGAAAATGCATGCTTGTTGTCGCGGCATAGTTCTCATTGACACCTTCATTTCGATCAATGGCCGCGAGACCATAGAATTCGAAGGCCGGTCCGTCGAAGGTTCGAGATACCATGAGCATACTTCGAATAGTTCGGACGAAGAAAAGCTTGCAGACCTTTGGGCATCTGTGGAAAACACCGCAAGTTTTTGGTTAAGCGAGGCGGCTCTTGCAAATATCGTACAGGACGCCGGCTTTTCCAGTTTTTTGGAATTGCTGATGCCAGAACATCCCGGACATACAATTGATCGTCGAACATATCTGTTGTTCACAGGTAAGCGGGTAAAGCTATTTTCGTCCGAGCAAACGGATGCCGCCAGGTTGCCCAATTTCGTGAAACGGGATCTGAAAGGACTTCATCCAAGCCAGTTAGAACACTCCCTTCTTTTCAGGATCGGAAAAACTTTACTTCCTCAAAGTGTAAAGGATGCGATCAAGCCGTCTCTGCGGCGAACCGGATGGTTAAAGACCGACGAAGTTCCCCACTATCTGAATGAGCAGGGAAAAGACTGATGTGAAGATCTAAAGTATACCTCGCTGAGGTGCGGATATGACTTTCTATTTTTCAGACCCGCCCATCGCCGCGCCCATCTCGAGAGGCTGCTTGGCACTCTGAGTCCGAATTCGCTGCACTCAACTTGAAGGTCCGCTGTCGGGAAATTGCCCAAACTTTGCAAACTCAGCTTCCTGCGCATAGCTGCCGCCCGCGCCAAACGCAGCATCCGTGATTTTGGGCTCAAAACCAACCTTCGCCGCACCCGGTTCGAATGACGGCTCTCGCTAACGTAGGACTTCAGACTCTTCCGGTTCGTAGTGCTTGGGTCAGTTTATGACGCAAAGGTCAATTTCGTCCGACGTCCAACAATTGACAAACGCTAGGGGGCCGGGGCGCAGGTACGTCCCGACCGCACGGCCAAAGCCCTCAGCCGTCGGCCAGCTTGTCCATCTTCCGCGCCAGCTTGGTATCGCGAGAGCTCAGGCCGTCCACATCGTGGCTGGTAAGCGTCACCTCGACCGTCTTGTAGACATTCGACCATTCCGGGTGGTGGTCCCACTTCTCCGCCCAGATCGCGCAGCGGGTCATGAAACCGAAGGCTTCCACGAAGTTCTCGAACTCATAGGTCTTGTGGATCGCATCGCGCCCCTCGACCATCGCCCAGCCGTTTTCCAACAACGGCTCCAGTGTGGTCTTCCGCGCGGTGTCACTCAATTTCTCACTCATTCCTGCTCCTCCACATTTGCTTTCCTGAACGGTCCGAAACTCGTCAGGATCTCGATATCCTCGGCCACGGCCTCTCGTTCCGCCTCAAGGTAATGCGCCACTGCGTCCGAAAAAGGCGGCTCGCGAAACCAGTGCAGCGAATGGGTCTCGACCGGCAGATATCCGCGGGCCAGCTTGTGCTCGCCCTGTGCCCCGGCCTCGACGCGTCCCAGACCCTGCGCGATGGCGTAATCGATGGCCTGATAGTAACACAACTCGAAATGCATCGCAGGATGATGCGCCGAACAGCCCCAATAGCGTCCATAAAGCGCGTCGCGCCCGATCATGTTCAGCGCGCCCGCCACCGGCACGCCATCCTCCAGGGCCAACACCAAAAGGATATCGTCGCGCAACCGCTCCTGCGCGATGTCGAAAAACCGGCGCGTCAGGTACGGCATCCCCCATTTGCGCGCCCCGGTGTCCTGGTAGAACTCCCAGAACGCTTCCCAGTGCTCGGGACGGATCGCCTCGC
Organism: Roseovarius atlanticus; assembly: GCF_001441615.1. Lineage (GTDB taxonomy): Bacteria > Pseudomonadota > Alphaproteobacteria > Rhodobacterales > Rhodobacteraceae > Roseovarius > Roseovarius atlanticus. Next base: position 294,778 of record NZ_LAXJ01000003.1, on the reverse strand, counting down.
CGGTCAGTTGCACGATCTCACCGCCAAAGCCCTGCGCCTGCGCCCGCTCCTTGCGGATGTTCTTGCGCTTGCGCGAGCTCAGGTTTCCGAGGAAATCGTCGAAACTGTCATAGCCCCGGTTCAGCCAGTGATACTGCTGGGTGATCCGCGGCAACAGGCCCATTTCGGTGCCCACCTCCCGCTCGAACTTGGTGCAGAAGGTGACATGCAGCGACGACAGATTGTTGCGGTCGCCGATGCTGACTGCGGCCTGCATCAGCGCATCGCGCCCCGGCTGGTCGTATCCCGGCCGGGTCAGCATCCGCCGCCCCGTCACCGGCGTGAACGGCACCGCCATTTGCAGCTTGGGGTAATACCGCCCGCCCGCGCGTTCATAGGCGTGGCCCCAATTGTGGTCGAAGATATATTCGCCCTGGCTGTGGGATTTCACGTAAAGCGGCGCGCAGGCGATCACCTGGTCGTCCATCTCGGCCACCAGGTAATGCGGCTGCCAGCCCGTCCCGGCCCCGACCGACCCGCTGTCTTCCAGCGCCTTCAGGAACCGATAAGTGGTGAACGGGTCCTCCGCCCGGCCGCCCTCGGCGGTCTCGGGACAGGCACAGGCGTCCCAGTCGGCCTGCGCCACGTCGCCCAGGCTTTCATAGACGCTCACAAGGACAGATCCGCCATCCATCAGGGCCGCTCGTCGCTTCGGGAAATCATACAGAGCAATCTGTGGCCTGCCCGCCCCGGTTCAAGCGGGAATTGCCGGCAGGTACCCCTCGAAGGTGATGTTCTGCGCCACGCGTCGCGCCTCTGCCTCTTCTTCCGGCGACCGGATCGTCCAGCACAGCACGTCCGCACCCGCACCCTGCAACTCGGCAACCCGCGCCCGGCCCAGGTCCTGCGCCTGGTGGCTGAGAAACGACGCGCCAGCCCGATCGTAATCCGGAATGTCCCGCAAGCGCTCGCGCACCTCGGCGCGCAGCAGCGTCCAATCGCCGGCGTCATAATCGCAACTCACGATGCCCCGCACCACCGCCGGCGCAAGGTCGCGCATCGCCACCATCATTTCGGGGTTGAACGACATCACCGCCACCGGCCCGCCATAACCTTGCAGCGCAACCGCCGTCGCCGCCTCCAGCCGCCCGTCGGTCTGCCCCATCTGCCCGTGCTGGTCCTTCAGCTCGATCAACAGCGGCACGCGTCCCCCAACCAGGTCCAGCACCTCTGGCAGCGTCGGAATCCCCTCGTCGCCGCCCAACAGCGCAACGCGGCCCAGCTCCGCCGCCTCGCGCTGCTGCACCGGCCCGGCCTGCCCCGTCAGACGCCTCAGGTCATAGTCGTGGAACACCATCGCCGCGCCGTCCCGGCTCAGTTGCAGGTCGATCTCGATGCCATAGCCATGGCGTATCGCCGCCGAAATCGCCGCGCGCGAGTTTTCCGGTCGGCCATCGCCCACGTCATGCAACGCCCGGTGCGCCAGCGGCGCCCGCAGAAAGGACGGGTCGAGCCGCGTCATCCGATCTGGAACACGCCTTCGATCTCCACCGCCACGCCGAAGGGCAGCGCCGGCGACGACACCGCGGCGCGCGCGTGCTTACCCGCCTCGCCCAGCGCCTCGCCGATGAAATCCGACGCGCCGTTGATCACCTGCGGCTGCTGGGTGAAATCGGGGGTCGAGTTCACGAACCCGCCCAGCTTCACCACCCGCTTCAGCCGGTCCAGGTCACCGCCGCACGCCGCCTTGACCTGCGCCAGCAGGTTGATCGCGCAGGCCTTCGCCGCCTCGGCGCCCGCCGCCACGTCCATGTCGTCGCCCAGCTTGCCGATCATCATCTCGTCGCCCAGCTTGGGCAACTGGCCCGACACGTACAGCATGTCACCCACCTGCACATACGGCACATAGTTCGCCGCGGGTGCGGCCGCCTCGGGCAGGGTCACGCCCATCGCCGCCAGCTTGTCCTCGAATTTTCCCATGGTCCCGACCTCCTCGGTTGCGTTGCCGCGAACGCTAGCCGCTCGGCGCACCGATGCAACCGCAAAAACCAGCGCGGGCTTTTTCTTGCAAGGAATACTCACGATCCCGTCGCCGGCCACGTGGCCCGCCCCCCGCACGCGCGCGTCACGCCCGCCAAACGCCCCGAGGTGCCCCAAAGGGGCGCCGAGACATCCTGCGCGCCGCAGGCGCTCCGCCTATTCGCGAAACGCCTTGGCGAAGTAATCCGTCAGCGGTTTCGTCAGATAGGCCAGCGGCGTGCGGTCCGCGGTGCGGATGAATGTCTCCACCGGCATCCCCGGGATCAGCGTCACGTCCTCCGGCAGACGCTCCCGCTGGCCTTCGCTCAACGCGACCTCGGCCCGGTAATAGCTTTGCTGCGTCGCCTCGTCCTGAAACGAATCGGCCGAGATCTGCACCACCTGCCCGATCAGTTCCGGCGTCGTCCGCTGGTCCAGCGCCGAAAAGCGCAGCGTCACCTCCTGCCCCACGAAGAGCTTGTCGATATCCGTGGGGTTCACCTGCGCGTTGATGATCAGCGGGCGGTCTTGCGGCACCACGTAAAGGATCGGATCGGCCGGCCGGATGACCGACCGCAGCGCAAAGACCTGAAGTCCGTAGACCACCCCGCCCACCGGGGCGGTGATGTCCAGTCGGCTCATCTGCTCGATCAGCGCACGCCGCTCTTCCAGCAGTTCCAGCTCGCGGAACTGCAAGTCGCGCAACGCCGTGATCGCTTCCTCCCTGCGCTGCGTGCCCAGCTTCAGAACCTCGATGTCGATCTCGGTGATCCGGCCTTCGGATTGTGCCACTTGCGCGGCCAGCTCGCCCAACTGGCCCAGCATCCGCGATTTTTCCCGCTGCAGCGCCAGCACACGCGAGGCCTGCGCCAGCCCCCGGTCCAGCAGCGATTGCTGGTCGGTCAATTCCTTTTCGATCAGCGCCAGCTGTTCGTCCATCGCCGCTTGCTGCGCCTCGATCCCCTCGATCTGGTTGCCGATCTGCCCGCGCCGCTTTTCAAGCTGGGAAATCTCGCTGGCCACGGTCTCGTTGCGCGCCGTCAAAAGCCGCCGCTGCCCGCTCAGAAGTTCGGCCACCTCCGTGTTGCGCGCCGCCACCTCGCTCACCAGGTCGGGGAACGTGATCTCGTCCCGCTCGTCGCGCTCGGCCTCCAGACGTCCGCGCCGCGCCTGCAACTCGAACAGCTGGTTCTCGGTAATCGCCAGCTGAGATCGCACTGCGGTGGCATCCAGCCGCAACAGCACCTGCCCGGCCTCCACCGTGTCGCCCTCGTCGACCTCGATCGCCGCCACCACGCCGCCATCGGGGTGCTGGACCACCTGCCGGTTCTGGTCGACCTCGATCTGCCCGCTGGCGATCACCGCGCCCGATATCTCGGTCACGGCGGCCCAGGTCCCGAAGCCGCCCACCAGGATCAAAAGCCCGGTCACGCCCACGATCATCGGGGTTCGTACCGACCATGCGCTGCGCGTGTCGTCGCTCATCGCACACCTCCCGGCAACGCGCTCGCGGTAATCTCTCCGGCGTTCTTGACCACGTCCTTCAGCACCTCGTCCTTGGGCCCGAAGGCGCGCACGATGCCGCCCTCAAGCATCAGCAACTGGTCGCATTCCCGGATCGCCGCGGGCCGGTGCGCCATGATCAGCACCGACTTGCCCTCGGCCTTGAAGCCGCGGATGGCGTGGTTCACCGCCTCGCTGCCCTCGTTGTCGAGGTTCGAGTTGGGCTCGTCCAGCACCACCAATACCGGGTCGCCATACATCGCCCGCGCCAGCCCGATCCGCTGCATCTGCCCGCCCGACAGCCGCCCGCCCCCGGCGGTGACCCGCGTGTCATAGCCGTCGGGCAGCTTCAGAATCATGTCGTGCGCATCGGCCTTCTTCGCCGCCTCAACAATCTTGGCCGGGTCCGGCTCTTCGGCCAGGCGAGAGATGTTCTCGGCGATGGTCCCCTCGAACAGCTGCACGCGCTGCGGCAAGTACCCGATATGCTCGCCCAGCACGCGCGGGTCGAACTGATCGAGCGACGCGCCATCCAGCCTAATGCGCCCGCCCGCGGGCCGCCACAGCCCGGTCAGCGCCCGCGCCAGCGTCGACTTGCCGGCACCCGACGGGCCGATCACGCCCACCGCCTGGCCCGGCTGGACAGTGAAACTGATGGTCTTCAGCGCTGCCTGCTGGTCGCCCGGCGGCACCACGGTTACCTGTTGCACCTGCAACAGCGCCTTGGGCTTGGGCAGCGGCGTGCGCGACTGCTCGGGCGGCACCAGCGCCAGCAGCTCGGTCAGCGAGTGCCAGCCTCGCACCGCCCGCTGCACCAGCGCCCATTGCCCGACGGCCAGCTCGATCGGCGCCAGCGCCCGGCCCATCAGGATCGAGCCCGCGATCATCGCGCCCGGCGTCAACTCGTTCTGCAACACCAGATAGGCGCCCAGCCCCAGCATCGCCGACTGCAGGAACAGCCGAAAGGTCTTGGTCGTGGTGGTGAACGTGCCAACCAGGTCCGACGAATTGATCTGCGCGCGCAACGATTCGCCCCGTGCCTTCTGCCAGCGCGAAAACGCCTGGTCGCGCATTCCCATGGCCTGCACCATCTCCGATTCGTTGCGGATCTGATTGGCCAGGTTCTCGGCGGCGGCCGTGCTCAGGGCCGACTTGGCCGCCGGCTGCTTGGTGACCGTCTGGTTGATCACGGTCACCAGGATGATGATCCCGCCGCCCACCAGCGCCAGCGCGCCCAGCCACGGATGGAACAGCCAGATCCCGGCCAGGAAAACCGGCGTCCACGGAATGTCGAAGAATGCCATCAGCACCGGCGAGGCCAGCAACCGCTGCACCGCCTCCAGGTCGCGCATCCCGGTCTCGGACTGGTCGCCGGGGGCCAGAGCCGACTTGCGGATCACCGCGTCGAACACCCGCCGGTCCAGCCGCGCCTGGAACCGCGCCGCGACCCGGCCCATTACCCGCCCGCGCGCGTAATCCAGCAGGCCCATCATCCCGTACAGGAACACAACCAGCACGCTCAGCGCGATCAGCGTCTCGACCGACCGGCTGCCCAGCACCCGGTCATAGACCTGCAACATGTAGATCGGCCCGGTCAGCATCAGCATGTTGACGAAAAAGCTGAAGATGCCCACGAACCAGTAAAGCCCCCGGCTCTCGCGGCGGGCAGCACGCAGTTCCTCGCGGCCCGCATCCAGTCTTGCCTTGCTAAGTTGCATCCCGCCTCTTCCGCGTCGCGCTACATCGTTGCTTGAACGATACCCCGTTCCGGCTTACTACCATTGGCACTGTTCTGCCACAGGACATCGCCGACACCACGCCGTATCCGGGTAAAATCAGCCGTTTGATTATGTATAACCGCAATAGTTTAACCAAAGTCTGACCGTTGCCACATTTCTCGTTCATCCGTCAACCAAAGCTGCGCGCGGCCGGCCTTGCGCTTGTCGTGGCCCTGGTCTCGGCGGGCTGCACCCCGACGCCGGCAGGCCACCCGCCGGGTCAGGCCTTCGATCCCTACGAAGAGGAAAACCGCCGCACCCACGCCTTCAACCGGGCGCTCGACAGAAATCTGGTGGGGCCGGCGGGCAAGGGCTATTCCGGCTTCATTCCCGACGATGTCGAGAACATGATCGGCCGCTTCGCCTTCAACCTCTCGATTCCCGGCGCGGTGGTGAACAACATCCTGCAAGGCAACATGAAAGGCGCGACCGAAGACACCTACCGCTTCGTCGTGAACACCACCATCGGGCTGGGCGGCCTTTTCGATACCGCGTCCGAACTCAACATGCCCCAGGCCACCGACGCCGATTTCGGCCAGACCCTCTATGTCTGGGGCGTGCGCGAGGGCGCCTATATCGAACTGCCCCTGCTTGGCCCCTCGACCGAGCGCGCGGCGGCGGGCAAGCTTGTCGATCTCTTCACCAACCCGCTCACCTACGTGCTCGACGAGCCGCAGAATTATTACCCCACCGTCGCCTCGGGGGCCACGGGCCTGTCGGACCGCGGGCGCTTTGCCGACACCATAGACTCCGTGCTTTACGACAGCGCCGACAGTTACGCCCAGGCGCGGTCGCTCTATATTCAGAACAGGCGCTTCAAGCTCGGCGGTGGCTCGGGCGGGGCGCTCGATGACCCTTATGATGCCGAACTCGGCACGCCGCTGGAGGACCCCTACGATGAATGACATGTCCAGACGTTTCCTGATCGGCGCCGGTGCGGCCGCCACGCTGCTGCCTGCCCTGCCCGCCTTCGCCCTGACCGAGGCCCGCGCTCGCGCGCTGATCGACCAGGCCGTGGCCGAAATCAACCGCGTGATCGCCTCGGGAAAATCCACGGGCGCGATGATCGCGGATTTCGAACGCATCTTCGCCCGCTACGCCGATGTGAACATCATCGCGCGCTCCACTCTGGGCAACGACTCGCGCCGCGCGACCGCGGCCCAGATGCGGGCCTTCACCGCCGCCTTCCAGGGCTATATCGCCCGCAAGTACGGTAAACGCTTCCGCGAGTTCATCGGCGGCCAGATCCAGGTGACCGGCGTGCGCCAGGTCAAGTCCTGGCACGAGGTCCGCTCGACGGTGAAACTGCGCGGCAAGTCGCCCTTCACCGTTCTGTTCCTGGTTTCCGACCGCTCGGGCCGCGACCTGTTCTTCGACATGGTGATCGAAGGCGTCAGCCTGCGGCTCAGCGAACGCACCGAGATCGGCGCGATGCTCGACCGCAACGGCGGCAACATCGACGCCCTTATCGCCGACGTTAAACGCTCGGGCTGAGTCCGGCACTATTGGCATTCCACAGGCCCTCAGACTGGACGTGCACCCATGATCGCCCAATTCGGCACTGAAACAGCCCTCTTGCTGATCGACGTTCAGAAGGGCGTACATGATTTCGGACACTGGGGCGGCAAGACCGGACGCATGAACAATCCCGACTGTCACGCGCGCCTTGTCGATCTTCTGACCGCATTTCGCCAGGCGGGCCGCCCGGTGGCCTTCACCCAGCACGACAGTATCGAACCCGACAGCCCCTTGAAGCTGTCGCTGCCCACCGGCGCCCAGTTGGACGGGCTGGAAATCGGCCCCGGCGACATCGCGATCCGCAAAAGCGTCAACTCGGCCTTCATCGGAACGCCGATGGAACTCGAGCTCAGGCGTGCGGGCATCACCCGGCTGGTCATTGCGGGGTATTTCACCAATTTCTGCGTGGAAACCTCCGTGCGCATGGCCGGGAACATGGGGTTCGACGTGTACCTCGCCCACGATGCCTGTGCGACCTGCAACCGGATCGATCTGAACGGTGTCGATCACGATCCGCAGCTCGTGCACGACCTGTCGGTCGCCGCGATGCACGGGGAATTCTGCACCGCGCTGACCTCCGCGCAGATCATCCGGCTGCTGGCCTCCGACGCGCCGGACCTGACCCGCGCACAGGGCAACGAATCGCAAAGCCGGCGCCCCGAGATGCGCTCGGCATAGAACCCGCCCTACTGCCCCCCGGTCGCCGGGCCCAGCAACTCGTTCAGCATCCGGTTGATCGTGGCATCGCGGTCCCGGTCCTGGTTCTGCCGAGGCTGCGAGCGCGGTAGCTGTTGAACCTGCGGCTGCGGCTCGACCCGGATCATCGGCAGATCCTTCACCGGCACACCCTCGTTCACCCGCACCATCGTCTCGCGCCAGATATCCGCGGGCAGGCCGCCGCCGGTCACACCCTTCAGCGGCGTGTTGTCGTCATATCCCATCCAGACGCCCGTCACGTAATCCGCGGTGAAGCCCAGAAACCACGCATCACGCGCCGCCTGTGTCGTGCCCGTCTTGCCCGCGGCCTGCCGGTCGGGCAGCTTGGCGCGCGCGCCGGTGCCCGACTGCACAACCTCGTACATCATGCCCATCAGCTTCTGCGCCGCTTCCTGCTGGATCACCCGCTCGCCGATGCCGCCGCTCTTGCGCATCAGCGGGTCGTCTTCGCCCAAAAGCTTCAGTTCGACCAGACCGTAAGGCGTCACCGACGAGCCGCCGTTCAGGATGCCGGCATAGGCCCCGGTCATCTCCAACAGCGTGCTTTCCGACGCGCCCAGCGCCAGCGCCGGCCCCTCGGCCAACTCGTTGTCGATGCCGAAATCGCTCGCGACCCGGCGCACCAGGTCCAGCCCCACGCTCTCGGCCACCTTCACCGCCGGGATGTTGTAGGACTGCGCCAGCGCCCGGATCAGCGGCACCCGGCCATGGAATTTCTTGTCATAGTTCTCGGGGCACCATTGCCCCGACCCCGGAATGTTGCGGCAATAGGGCTCGTCCACCACGATCGACGTGGGCTCGTAACCCAGTTCCAGCGCCGTGGCGTAAACAAACGGTTTGAAGGCCGATCCGGTCTGCCGCTTGGCCATCGTGGCGCGGTTGAACGCGCCCGTGACGCGCGACTTGCGCCCGCCCACCATGGCCCGCACCGCGCCGTCGGCACTCATCACCACGATCGCCGCCTGCGCCTCGGACCCGTCGCTGACCTTGTTCTCGAATACCCAGTCCAGCGCCTCCTCGGCGGCGCGCTGCATCCGCTGGTCCAGCGTGGTCTGGATGATCACGTCCTCGGTCGTGTCGCGGGTGAACAGTTCCGGCCCGCTGTCCATCACCCAATCCGCGAAATAGCCCCCCGCCTGCGCCTCGGCGGCCTCCGACAGGGTGGCGGGGTCGTTCTGTGCCGCCTGCGCCTCGGCGTCGGTCAGATAGCCCTGTTCGTTCATCAGCCGCAGCACCGTCGCCGCGCGTGCCTGCGACCGCTCCAGGTTGGTTGTCGGCGCCAGCCGCGTCGGCGCGGTCAGCAATCCCGCCAGCATCGCCGCCTGCGACGCGTTCACCTCGCGCGCGCTCACGCCGAAATACCGCTGCGCCGCGGCCTCCACGCCAAAGGCGCCGCCGCCGAAATAGGCCCGGTTCAGATAGATCGACAGGATCTCGTTCTTGGAATATTTCGCTTCCATCGCCATGGCATAGATCGCTTCCTTGGCCTTCCGGCTCAGCGACCCGCGGCGGCAATCCTGAACATAGTCCGCCTCGCTCTCCCATTCGCTCTCGTCGTACTCCACGCCCAGGCACAACAGCTTCGCGGTCTGCTGGGTGATGGTCGACCCGCCATGGCCCGACAGCGGCCCGCGCCCCTCGCTCAGGTTGATGCGGATGGCGCTGGCGATGCCGCGCGGGCTCAGGCCGAAATGCCGGTAGAACCGCTTGTCCTCGGTGGCCAGCACTGCGTTGCGCAAGTCAGGACTGACCGTGTCGGCCGTGACCACGCCGCCAAACTGGTCGCCGCGCCAGGCAAAGACGTCGCCCTCTCGGTCCAGCATCGTCACCGACCCGCGCGCCCGCCCATCCAGCAGCGCGCGCACGTCCGGCAGCCCGGCATAGACATAGGCCACCGCCAGCGCCGTCACCAGCAGCACCACTGCGGTCACGCGCCATGTCACCACCCAGAACAGCCGCAGGACCCAGCGAAACAGCCGCCTGATCCAGGCCACAGGCCCGCGCCCGCCGCCGGAACCGCCGCCACCGCCCTTGCGGCGCGTGCGAGTCGGCGTCGCAGGCTTGCGCGCAGCGGTCTTGGCGCGGCTCTTGGCCGGCGCCTTCGCGGTTTTGCCGTATCGCCTGTCTGCAACAAGTCGCGGCGTTTTTCGCCCCTGGTTCCCCATGCCCTTACCTGCTCGGACCTCTGGTTTCTGCGCAGTCTACAGGTCCTCATTCGGAAAGTAGACCCCCAAATGCGACTTCCTTCACCCCTGTGCGGTGCCGACCCCGGCTCACGCCGACGCCGGACCGCACCCGCCCCACCAAGCGAGGTTTCGCCCATCAATGCGATTCTTATCTGCCCATTTATTAGTCATTAAATGATAAATGCGCATAATTTGTGCATTTAGTTACGATTTCCGCCCGTTTCCCCGGCGCTCACCCTTCCAGCCCGGCGCATCTCCGTCACTTTCTGCATCAGCGAAATCAATCTCGCCCAAGCAACCGAAAGGGACATCTGTGAAACTCATCATTGCAACCATCAAGCCGTTCAAGCTTGAAGATGTGCGCGAAGCGCTGACAGGGATCGGCGTGCGCGGCATGATGGTGACCGAGATCAAGGGCTTCGGCTCTCAGTCGGGTCACACCGAGATCTACCGCGGCGCGGAATACGCCGTGAATTTCGTACCCAAGATCAAGCTCGAGATCGCCGTCGCCGCCGGCATGGTCGACCAGGTGGTCGAGACCATCGCGACGACCGCGCGAACCGGCAAGATCGGCGACGGCAAGATCTTCGTGCTCGATATCGGGCAGGCCATGCGCGTGCGCACCGGCGAAACCAACGATGACGCGCTTTGAAGACGCGCGAAAGAAGGGATAACATCACTATGAAACGCTTTATTCATCTGGGGCTCGCCGCAACCGCAATCGCGGTCCTGCCCCAACTTGGCTTTGCTCAGGAAGCGGCAGAAGCCGCCGAAGCCGAAGCCGCCGCACCCGGTTTTGACGAGATCGGCCCCTACATCATGACGACCCTGCTGTTCTGCATGGCAGGCTTCCTGGTGTTCTTCATGGCCGCGGGCTTTGCCATGCTCGAAGGCGGGCTGGTGCGGTCCAAGAACGTCACCATGCAGATGACCAAGAACATCGCGCTCTTCTCGATTGCCGCGATCATGTACTGGCTCGTCGGCTTCAACACGATGTACCCGGGCGACTTCAACGGCTACTTCGCCATCGGCGGGCAGACCGTGCTCGATCCGGTGGGCGTGGCCGCGGCAGATGCAGCACTCGATTACGCGTCGATCGGCTCGGACTTCTTCTTCCAGCTGGTGTTCGTCGCCGCCACCGCCTCGATCGTGTCGGGCGCGCTGGCCGAGCGCATCAAGCTGTGGCCGTTCCTGATCTTCGTGATCATCCTGACCGGTTTCATGTACCCGATCTCGGGCTCGTGGAAATGGGGCGCAGGCTGGCTCGACGCCATGGGCTTCCAGGACTTCGCCGGCTCCACCGTCGTGCACTCCGTGGGTGGCTGGGCCGCTCTCGCCGGTGCCATCGTGCTGGGCCCGCGCCTGGGCAAGTACGGCAAGGACGGCAAGGTGCACCCGATGCCCGGCTCCAACCTGGCGCTCGCCACCCTGGGTACATTCATCCTGTGGCTCGGCTGGTTCGGCTTCAACGGCGGCTCGCAGCTTGCCATGGGCACCGTGGGTGACGTCTCGGACGTAAGCCGCATCTTCGCCAACACCAACATGGCCGCCGCGGCCGGTGCGGTGACCGCGCTGATCCTCAGCCAGGTGATGTACAAGAAGCCCGACCTCACCATGGTGCTCAACGGTGCTCTTGCGGGTCTCGTTTCGATCACCGCCGAACCTCTGGCGCCCACGCTCTTCGGCGCGCTCTGGATCGGTGCCGTGGGTGGCGTGATCGTGGTCCTGACGATCCCGATGCTCGACAAGCTGAAAATCGACGATGTGGTCGGCGCCGTTCCGGTGCACCTCTTCGCCGGGATCTGGGGCACCATCGCCGTGATCTTCTACAACGGCGACGCCAACCTGATGACGCAGCTGACCGGCATCGTGGCCTACGGTGTGTTCACCTTCGTGGCGAGCCTGATCATCTGGTTCATCCTCAAGGCCGTCATCGGCATCCGGGTCGGCGAAGAGGAAGAGATCGCAGGCCTCGACATGTCGGAACTGGGGATGGAAGCCTACCCCGAGTTCTCGAAAGGCTGAGACGAAATCAGAATGGGTCCTCCCGACCCTTGACCCTGACCCGGGCGTTCGCGCCCGGGTTTTTTAATTGGCCGCCCCTGCGCAAACGCCATTGCGGTCCACGCCCCCGCGCCCTAGCTCTGGTCCCATGTCCGACGCCTACCGCCCACACGAAGCCCTGGTCGCCCCGGCCCGCCGCACCGCGTCGCTCGTGCGTCTGGTACTGGGCGGCGTCATGCTGTCGGTCCTGTTCCTGTCCACGATCTTCGCCGCCTCGGCGCTGCTCAACCTGGTCCTGCCCGGCGCACCGCTCGATGACACCGCCGCCGCGCTGGCAAACGGCGGCACCCCTTACGGCGTCCTGGCCAACCTTTATATCTTCGGCTTCATCATCCTCGCGCTGGCCATCACCGGGCGCGCCGTGCACGACCGCCCCCTGCCCAGCTTCGTGGGCGACTGGCCTCGCGCGCGCCAGCATTTCGGCCGCGTCTGCCTCTACATGGTGGGCCTGCACCTCGCGCTTTCCATCCTGCTGCCCGCCACGCCCGACCTGACGCCCGAGGCCAACCTCGCCCCGTCCAGCTGGCTTGCCTTCCTGCCCCTCGCCCTGCCAGCCATCCTGGTTCAGACCGGGGCCGAGGAACTGGTGTTCCGCGGCTACCTGCAAAGCCAGCTCGCCGCCCGCTTCGCCAATCCCCGCATCTGGATCATCGTCCCCGCGATCCTCTTCGGCCTGCTGCATTACGACCCCGTCATCAACGGCGACGCCACCTGGCTGATCGTCGGCTGGGCCACGCTCTTCGGCATCGCCGCGGCCGACCTCACGGCCCGCACCGGCACCATCGGCGCCGCCCTCGGCCTGCACTTCGTCAACAATTTCTTCGCCATCCTCGTCGCCGCGCCCGCGGGCAATTTCGACGGCCTGGCGCTTTACACCTACCCGTTCGCCCTGGGCGACACCGATGCGCTCTGGGTCTGGGCCCCGCTCGACCTGATGCTGCTCCTGGTCAGCTGGCTCACCGCCCGCCTCGCCCTGCGCGTCTGATTGCATTTCCCCCGCGCACGGCTTATTTCAGGGGCGATTTGCAACGGGAACTGGGCCACCGATGAACTGGATCACCAATTACGTGCGTCCGCGCATCAACTCGATCTTCTCGCGCCGCGAGATCCCCGAGAACCTGTGGACCAAGTGCGACGAGTGCGGAACCATGCTGTTCCACCGCGAACTGCGCGAGAACCTCAACGTTTGCACCTCCTGCGGCCACCACATGGCGATCACACCGCGCGACCGCTTCACCGCCCTGTTCGACGGCGGCACTTTCACCCCCGTCGCCGTGCCCCAGCCCACCGCCGACCCGCTGCACTTTCGCGACCAGAAGAAATATCCCGACCGCCTGCGTGCCGCCCAAAAGGCGACCGGCGAGACCGAGGCGATGCTGGTGGCCTCGGGCGAGATCGGCCGCACCCCCATCGTCGCGGCGGCGCAGGATTTCTCGTTCATGGCAGGCTCCATGGGCATGTATGTCGGCAACGCCATCATCGCCGCCGCCGAAGAGGCGGTGAAACTCAACCGCCCCCTCGTGCTCTTTTCCGCCGCCGGCGGCGCCCGGATGCAGGAAGGCATCCTGTCGCTCATGCAGATGCCCCGCACCACCGTCGCCGTGCAGATGCTGAAAGAGGCCGGCCTGCCCTATATCGTCGTGCTGACCCACCCCACCACGGGCGGCGTCACGGCCTCCTACGCCATGCTGGGCGACGTCCATATCGCCGAGCCGGGCGCGCTCATCTGCTTCGCCGGCCCGCGCGTCATCGAACAGACCATCCGCGAGAAACTGCCCGAGGGCTTCCAGCGCGCCGAGTACCTGCTCGACCACGGTATGCTCGACCGTGTCACCCCGCGCGGCCAGATGCGCACCGAACTCATAACCATCCTGCGCATGTTGCTGAACCTGCCGCCCGCCGTCACCGCCGACCTCCCCGCGCCCGAACTGCCGATCGAGGAAGAGCTTCAGGACGCGGCACAGTCCGACGCGGCCGCTGACCAGACCGCGGACGACTCGGAGAAATGACCGCCCCCACATCGGACGTCATCCTCGACCGGATGATGGCCCTGCACCCCAAGATCATCGACCTCACGCTCGACCGCGTCTGGCGCCTGCTTCAGGCTCTGGGCAACCCGCAGGACGCGCTGCCCCCGATGATCCACATCGCCGGCACCAACGGCAAGGGCTCGACGCTGGCGATGATCCGCGCCGGCATCGAAGGCGCGGGCAAGACGGCCCACGCCTACACCTCGCCGCACCTCGCGCGCTTCCACGAACGCATCCGCCTGGCGGGCGAGCTGATCACCGAACCGCACCTGACCGAGGTGCTCGACGAATGCTACGCCGCCAATGGTGGCGAGCCGATCACCTATTTCGAGATCACCACCTGCGCCGCCCTCCTCGCCATGTCCCGCACCCCCGCCGACTACACCCTGCTCGAGGTCGGCCTCGGCGGCCGCCTCGACGCCACCAACGTCGTCGCCAACCCCGCGCTCACCATCATCACGCCGGTCTCGATGGACCACGAACAATACCTCGGCGACACGCTTGCCAAGATCGCGATTGAAAAGGCCGGCATCCTGAAACGCGGCGTCACGTGCATCGTCGGCCCGCAGGACGAGGAAGGCATGGACGCCATCGAGGCTGCCGCCCAGCGCACACGCAGCCCCCTTCTGGCCCACGGTCAGCACTGGCATGTCACCACCGAACGCGGGCGGCTGATCTACCAGGACGAAACCGGCCTCCGCGACCTACCCCTCCCCAACCTGCCCGGCGCACATCAGTACGAGAACGCCGGCGCCGCCCTCGCCGCCCTGCGTCACCTCGACCTCGGCGATGCCGCGCTCGAGGCGGCGGTCACGCAAGCCCATTGGCCCGCCCGTATGCAGCGCCTCTCCACCGGCCCGCTGGCCGAGGCCGCACCACAGGCCGAACTCTGGCTCGACGGCGGCCACAACCCCGCCGCGGGCCGCGCCCTGGCCGCGCACCTCGCCTCCCTGCCACCGCGCCCCACGCATCTTGTCTGCGGCATGCTCAACACCAAGGACATCGCCGGTTACCTCTCGCCGCTCGCCGGCGTCGCCCAAAGCCTCACCGCCATTTCCATCCCGGGCGAGGCCAACACCCTGCCCGCCGACGCCACCGCCACCGCCGCCGCCAACGCGGGCCTGCCGTCAGGCACCGCGCCCAGCGCCCGCGCCGCGATCGAGAACATCGCCGCCAAGGATCCAACCGCCCGCATCCTCATTTGCGGCTCACTCTACCTCGCCGGTGCGATCCTGCGCGAAAACGGCTGATTTTCGGCCCCGTCCCGGGCTTGCCCCGGGGCCTCGTAGGGTGGGTGAAAACCCACGCACCGCGCCAACGTCACCCCGCACGCGCCTCCTCTTCCGCCAACAACGCCTCCAATCCCGCCTTGTAATCGGGATACTTCAACACCACGCCCAATTCGTCCTTGATCCGGCGGTTCTCCACCCGTTTCGATTCCGCATAGAACGACCGCGCCATCGGGCTCATCTCCGCCTCCTCGAAATCCACCGACGGCGGCAACGGCAGGCCCAAGAGTTCCGCCGCATAACCGATCACGTCCTGCGGCGGCGCCGGATCGTCGTCGCAGACGTTGTAGGCCGCACCCGGATTGGGCCGGTTGATCGACGCCTCCAGCACCTGCGCGATATCCTCCACATGGGTCCGGCTGAACACCTGCCCCTTCTTGATGATCCGCCGCGCCGTGCCACGGCGCACCTTCTCAAACGGCCCGCGCCCGGGGCCGTAAATCCCCGCCAGCCGGAAGATATGCAGCGGCAGGCCCGGTATCGCCGCCCACGCGGCCTCCGCCACCACCCGCTTCTGCCCCCGTTCGGTCGACGGCTCCAGCGGGCTGTCCTCGTCCACCCAGTCGCCCTCGTGGTCGCCGTAGACCCCCGTGGTCGACAGGTACCCGGCCCAGTCCAGCCGGCCCGCAATGGCGGCGATATCGTCGCCCAGCGCGTTCAGCACCGGGTCGCCCTCCTCGCCCGGGCTGACGGATGTCAGCAGATGCGTCGCCGCCCCCAGCGCCTCCGACAGGTCGCTTCCGGGCCAGACCACGCCCTCCACGCCCTCGTCCCGCAGCGCCTCGGCCTTCTCCGCGCTTCGGGTCGTCCCGATCACGCGCCAGCCCTGCGGCACCAGCCGCCGCGCCAGCGCCCGCGCCGAAAAGCCGTGGCCGAATGACAGCAATACCTTGCCCATGCCGCTCTCCTCTTGCCTCACCCGCCAGATATATCCTCCAGCGGCCGTGACGCCACCCAGGCATAGCCGTTCTCGCACAGAATGGTGGTCTCGCGCAGGCCGTGCGGCTTGTCCGTCGGCGGCTGTAACACGTGCCCGCCCGCCGCCTCGGCCTTGTCCGCCGCCTCGTCCGGGTCACTGTCGAACAGGTGGATCTGCGCCCCCGCCCCGCGCGGGCCGCTTTCGGGCAACAGCCCCAGCGCGGGGTGGCTGCCATAGGTGGCATCGACATGCAGCTGCATCAGCTGATCGCCATAGGCCATGATCGCGAAATCCCCGCTCACCCGGTGGCCCGTCATCCCGAACACCGTCTCCAGGAACGCCACCTCGCGCGCCACGTCCCGCACCAGCAGGTTCAGCCCCATCCCCCGCAGCGACGCGCCGAACACCTCCGGCCTCACCGTCTCGAAATCCATCGTGCCCTCCCTCACACCCAAATCCGCGCCAGCTTGCGAACCGCCCCCCGCTCTGTCAACGTGCGCCACAAAAGTTGAATGTACCGGGTACAGTATGGCTCATAACGCCAATGATGGCCGCTTTCACAGCCCCAAGGCCCCCGCGCCACGCAGTTTCACCGACGCGGCCCAGGCGGTCGACCACCTGATCGCGCTCTATGACGAGGCCGTGCGGTTTCTCTGCGACTCGTTCCTGGCTGCCATGCGCGACGGGCAGCCCTCGCGCCCCGTGCGCGCCTTCTACCCCGAGATCCGCATCAGCACCTCCAGCTATGCCAAGATCGACAGCCGCCTCAGCTTCGGCCACTTGGCCCAGCCGGGCACCTATGCCACCACGGTCACCCGGCCACGCATGTTCCGCAACTACCTGACCCAGCAGATCGGCCTTTTGCTGGACAACCACGAGGTGCCGGTCACCATCGGCGTGTCGGACACCCCCATGCCGGTGCATTTCGCCGTTGCCAACGATCCTTCGATCACCGTCCCGCAACAGGGCGCGTCGGATTTCACCCTGCGCGACTATTTCGACGTGCCGGACCTGTCGAACACCAATGACGACATCGTCAACGGCACCTACACCGTGATGCAAGAGAACCCGGCGCCGCTTGCCCCCTTCACGGCCCAGCGCGTGGACTATTCTCTCGCGCGGCTGGCGCATTACACCGCCACCGCGCCCGAGCATTTCCAGAACCACGTCCTGTTCACCAACTACCAGTTCTACGTGGCCGAGTTCGAGGCCTATGCCCGCAAGGTCCTCGCCAATCCCGACAGCGGCTACGACAGCTTTGTCGGTCCAGGCGACGCGGCCATCACCGGCCCCGACGAGGTGCTGCGCCCCACCTCCAAGCTGCCGCAGATGCCCACCTACCACCTCAAGCGCAAGGATGGCGCGGGCATCACGCTGGTCAATATCGGCGTCGGCCCCTCGAACGCCAAGACCGCGACCGACCACATCGCCGTCCTGCGTCCCCATGCCTGGATCATGGTCGGGCACTGCGCGGGCTTGCGCAACTCGCAGTCGCTGGGCGATTTCGTCCTGGCCCACGCGTATCTGCGCGAAGACGCGGTGCTCGATGCCGACCTGCCCGCCTGGGTGCCCATCCCGGCGCTGGCCGAGGTGCAGATCGCGCTGGAAAAGGCGGTTGCCGCCGAGACCGAACTGGAAGGCTACGAGCTGAAAAGCGTCATGCGCACCGGCACCGTGGCCAGCTTCGACAACCGCAACTGGGAGCTGCGCGACCAGTCCGGCCCGGTCCAGCGCCTCAGCCAGTCGCGCGCCATCGCGCTCGACATGGAAAGCGCCACCATCGCCGCAAACGGCTTTCGCTTTCGCGTCCCCTACGGCACGCTTCTGTGCGTGTCCGACAAACCGCTGCACGGCGAGCTGAAACTGCCCGGCATGGCCAGCGATTTCTACAAGACCCAAGTGGCGCGCCACCTGATGATCGGCATCCGCGCGATGGAGCACATCCGCGACATGCCCCTCGAACGCATCCACAGCCGAAAGCTGCGCAGCTTTGACGAGACCGCGTTTCTCTAGGACCCTACAAGCGCCAAAGAACACCCGTCCCGGACCTGATCCGGGACCTCCCTGCCGTTTGCGAACCGGGTGCACCCGGGAAGGACCGGAAAGTCCCCTACGGCACCGCCCTGCCTACATAAATTGAAAATCCTCGCGCCGACTCGCCTTTTGCGTCTACGCTTCCGGAATTCCGATCCGGAATAAAAAGACAGGAGAGAACAATGTCAAAAAAACTGGTCCTGGGATTTGACGACAGTGAAAGCGCCAAGGCGGCTCTGGACTTCGCAACCACCCTGGCAAAGGCACAAGGCGCGGAGCTTATCGTCGCCCATGTGCTGGAATGGTCCCCCTATTCCTTTCTCACCAAGGAAGAGCTCGAAGAACGGCACATGCGCCGCAAGGAGGAACTGGCCCGCGCCGAGGACGCGCTGCTCAAGCCTGTCCTGAAACAACTGTCCGATGCCGGCATCACCGCCACGACGGTTCTGCGCTATGGCCATATCGCCGACACGCTGATCGAGATCATCAAGGAAAACAACGCCGAGATGATCGTGATCGGCCGCACCGGCCACTCGGCGCTCTCGTCGCGCCTCTTCGGCTCGGTCGCGGGCAGCCTGGCACAGGCGGCCCCCGTGCCGGTCACCATCGTACCGTGATCATGCGCCACGCATTCAACGACAATAATCGAGGGACACACATGAAACATGCAGTCAAGACGCCCCTGGCGGCGCTCTTCGCCCTGCCGGCGCTCAGCGCCCCGGCCCTGGCGCAATCCATCGACGAAACCGTCAACGAGGTCTTCGCCAATTCCACCGGCTGGTTTGTCAGCCTGATCTTCTCCAACTTTCCCGGCACCAGTTTCCCGTGGATCGTGGGCTGGCTGGTCATCGCCGCCACCGTCTTCACCATCTATTTCGGTCTGGTGCAGCTGCGCTGGGTCGGCCATTCCATCTCGCTGGTCAAGGGCGACTATTCCGATCCCAACGACGCGGGCGAGGTCAGCCACTTCCAGGCGCTGGCCACGGCCCTTTCAGGCACCGTGGGCCTTGGCAACATCGCGGGCGTCGCGGTGGCCATCGGCATCGGCGGTCCGGGGGCCACGTTCTGGATGATCCTCGCCGGCCTTCTGGGCATGGCGTCCAAGTTCACCGAATGCACGCTCGGCGTGAAATACCGCAACGAATATCCCGACGGAAAGGTCTCGGGCGGCCCGATGTACTATCTGTCCAAGGGCTTCAAGGAACGCGGCATCTTCGGCGGCGGCATCCTGGCCGTGCTCTTCTCGATCTTCTGCATCCTCGGCGCGCTTGGCGGCGGCAACATGTTCCAGGCCAACCAGGCCCACGCCCAGCTGACCAACGTCTTCGGCGAATACCCCGGTTACATCACCGGCCTCATCATGGCGGCGGTCGTCTTCGCCGTGATCGTCGGCGGTCTGAAATCCATCGCCCGCGTCACCGAAAAGGTCGTGCCCTTCATGGGTATCCTCTACGTGGGCACCGCGCTCATCATCATCCTGATGAACTTCGACCAGATCGGCACCGCCTTCGGGCGCATCTTCGAGGGCGCCTTTACCGGCCTCGGCGTCGCCGGCGGCATGGTCGGCGCGCTGATCCAGGGCTTCCGCCGCGCCGCCTTCTCGAACGAGGCGGGCGTGGGCTCGGCGGCCATCGCCCACTCGGCGGTGCGCACCAAGGAACCGATCACCGAAGGCTTCGTCTCGCTCTTGGAGCCCTTCATCGACACGGTCGTGGTCTGCACCATGACGGCCTTGGTCATCATCATCACCGATCAGCTGATCACCGACCCCGAAACCGGCCTCTTCGTGCTGAACGAGGCAGGCACCGCGATCCAGACCGTGGGCGACAACACCGGCGTCGCACTGACATCGGCGGCGTTCCAGTCCTCGATCGACGGGTTCAAGTATATCCTGGCGGTGGCGGTGATCCTCTTCGCCTTCTCCACGATGCTCAGCTGGTCCTATTACGGGCTGAAGGCGTGGACCTACCTCTTCGGCGAAGGCCAGACCAAGGAGCTGATCTTCAAGCTGATCTTCTGCGTCTTCGTGGTGATCGGCGCGGCGGCCAGCCTCGGCCCGGTGATCGACTTCTCCGATGCCGCGATCTTTGCCATGGCCGTGGTCAACATCCTCGGCCTCTACTTCCTGATGCCCATCGTGAAACGCGAGTTGCAAAGCTACGCCTCGCGCCTGCGCTCGGGCGAGATCAAGAAGTACAAGTAACGCCCTGCGGCCCCCGACCGGGGGCCACCACGCCAACGACACCGCCCTCGCAGGTTCTGCGGGGGCGGTTTGCGTTGGTGCTGACCCTGCAAATGACGGCTTTAAGAACTTTTGAGCGGCTTGGATGCCTTTCACAACGGAGGCCATCGTCAGCCCCTGGGGTGGCGATCCGACGGCAATTCTGAAGCACTTTATGCCGGCCAGAGACATCCTCAGAATGATCGTTGCGCCCGGCTTCGCCAAATCGCCAGCCCAAGGGAGGGGCTGACGATGGCCGGGCCGCTTCGCGGCTGTTAACCGGCTGGGGCTTCGGCAAAGCAGACCTCCAAGCGAGTAGCGGCAAGGGTCCGGTTTAAGCCCATTGCGGACAAGCGTGATCCAAAGTCTCGAGCGCGATTGACGGGCCGCGGCAAAAACGAACCACCATCAACTTCGTCCGCACAGCAGACACCATCGCGCAACAAAATCCATCCACTAATTTCAACGTAAACGCTCTCACACCAAGCACCGCGTCAAGCTTCGCAGCCGGCCCGAAACCCCGCCCGCGTTACAGCGCCACCGTCACCCGCGTGCCCGGCTCCAGCCGTTCGACCGTCAGGTCCGCATCCAGCGATTGTGTCAGGGCCCGCACGATACTGCCGCCGACGCCGGGTTTTCCGTCTTCGCCGGTCGTGTCCAGCGCGCCGTCGTGATGTTCCGCCCGGTCCTTCTGGGCGGCGATGCTGGCCGCCGAGTCGGGCCAGTTGCTGCCCTCGGGCAACCCGTTGCCGTCATCCTCGACCGTCAGCCGCACGCCCCCGTCCTCGTGCCGCGTGAACCGCACCTCCAGCCTGCCCTCGGGCCGGCCTTCGAAGGCATGTTCGAACGCATTGGTCATGAGCTCCGACAACAACAGTCCCAGCCGCGCCGCCTGGTCCACCGGCAAACCGATCTCGTCGCATTCCACGTTCACCCGGATCGCCCCGCGCGGCTCCAGGCTCGACACGACCGATGCGATCCGGCTCAGATAGGCGCCGGTTGCCACCTTTTCGCTGTCTCCCGCGCCGCCACCCAAAAGCTCGTCATATAGCACCGAAAGCGCCTCGATCCGCCGCCCGATCGCCTTCAGCGAATCCTCGGTGACCGTCTGCCGGGCTTGCAGACGGATCATGCTGACGATCATCGACAGGTGGTTCTTGACCCGGTGCTGCAACTCCCGCAGCAGGCCAACAGACTCGTCTTCGCCGCCTCCGGCACCGGCGTCTTCGCCGACCTCCCGCTGCAGGCCGAAAAACGCGGTCACCTCGCCGTCCTCGCCGTGGATCGGCGCGATCAGCAACTGGTTGCGAAACGCCGAGCCATCGGCCCTGTGATTGGTCAGCGTGACCTCGAATTCCCGCTCCGACTTGATCCCGTCGCGGATACGGGCCACATGCGCCTCATCCGTCTGCGGCCCCTGAAGAAAGCGACAGTTCCGCCCCACCGCAAAGCGACGGCTGTACAGCGTCAGCGCCTCGAAGGCGGAATTGACATAGGTGATCGGATTGTCCTCGATCCTCGGATCCGTCAGCACGATCGACAGTGGCGAATGCCGGATCGCATTCTTCATGACGTCGTCGCCATCGGTGCTGGCGTCCATCGGTTTCATGCGCGATTCCCTATTAAAACAATCGTGCGATCTGCAAATTTTCACACAATTAGACCGACCTTAAAACAGGTCCACCCCGATATCTGTACGGTATCGTACCTAACTATGGGGTTTCAAGCATCCGCGCCAGTCTCGGGCAACAGATCCCGATTGGCGCTGCGCACAAGGTCATAACATTCGCAGCTTGCCTTTCTCAGCCCGGCGCGGTCGGTGATCGCAACCCGCCCCCGCCTGTAAGAGATCAGACCGTGTTCCTGAAGACCCTGCGCCGCCTGCGTGACCGTGGCCCGCCGGACCCCCAGCATCTGGGCCAGAAAGTCGTGGGTCAGCCGCATTTCGCTGCCATCCGTCCGGTCCGCCATCGTCAGCAGCCATCGCGCCAGCCGTTGCCGCGCGCTATGCGCGCCATTGCAAGCGCCCGAGATCATCACCTGGTAGAACACCGATTGCGCGCTCGCCAGCAGCCTTTGCGCAAAGGTCTCGTGCTTCGTCTTAAGCGTCAGGAATTGCTCCGCCGGCAGCCGCAGCGCGCCGCCCGCGATTTGAACCTCGTCGGTATGCAACTGCTGCGGATGGCCCAGCATCAGGTTCACCGCAGTGCACGCCTCGCGCCCGATATTGGCCATCTCGATCCCCGACCCGTCGCTGTAGGTGGCAATCGCCGAGATCACGGCGGTTTCGGGAAAGTAAACCGCATGTGTCGCCTCTCCTGCACGCTGCAACACCGCCTCGGCCTCCAGCGTGACAGGCTCGCACCGCCGGATCACCGCGTTGCGCGTCTCGGAATCCAGCGCGCGAAGTACTCGGTTGTTCGTCTCATGCGTCATACCCCGACAACGCGTCGCCACCTTCGATTGTTCACGCCGTCAAAGCCTCGACCAGAAAACGGTTGCGCCCGGCAAATTAATTCAATATTTCATGAATTATGGAAACACTGATTCCCCACCGGCTCGCCACCCTCGGCCATCCCCAGCGCATGGCGGTCTTCCGCCTTCTGATGCGGCGATACCCCGATGCCGTCCCGGCGACCGAACTGGCCCATGCGCTCGACCTCAAACCCAACACGCTCTCGACCTACGTGAACGCGCTGGTGCAGGCCGGGCTGATCACGCGCACGCGCACCGGAACATCGCTTCGCTACAGCGTCGACATGACAGCGATGCGACAAACCCTCGATTATCTCATCGGCGATTGCTGCCGCGGCCGCCCCGATGCCTGTTCCCTCACCTCCCTCCATACCCTTCTCGGAGTCCGCCAAATGACCGACCGCAAGTACAACGTGCTCTTCATCTGCACCGGCAATTCCGCCCGCTCGATCTTTGCCGAAAGCCTCCTGCGTTCTGAGAGCGGCGACCGCTTCAACGCCTATTCGGCAGGCACCAAACCCCGGTCCGAACTGAACCCCTTCGCCCTCGACGTGCTGCAACAGAAAGGTCACGACACCTCGGTGCTCGAGGCCAAGAACGTGTCCGTCTTCCAAGGCCCCGACGCGCCGCAATTCGACTTCGTCTTCACCGTTTGCAACCAGGCCGCGAACGAGGAGTGCCCGGCCTGGACCGGCCAGCCCGTCAGCGCCCACTGGGGGATGCCGGACCCCGTGAAAGCCGAAGGTACCGACGCGCAAAAGGCGCTCGCCTTCCAACAGGCCTATGGCGCGCTGCAGAACCGCATCAAGGCGTTTACAAGCTTGTCACTCGACAGTCTCGACCGGATCTCCCTACAAAAAGCCGTGGACGACATCGCCAACATCGACACCGGAGCCTCCGCATGACCACATATGCCGTCAACGGGCTGGGCCGCATCGGCAAGCTGATCCTGAAACCGCTGCTGGAGCGCGGCGCGGACATTGCCTGGATCAACGACGCCGTGGGCGATCCAGAGATGCACGCGCATCTTCTGGAATTCGACACCGTGCATGGCCGCTGGGACGCCGAGTTTGCCCATGATTCCGACAGCGTCACCATCGACGACACCCGCATCCCCTTCATCGGCGCGCGCGACCTGTCGGCGCTGCCGCTGGATGGCGTCGACGTGGTCATCGACTGCACCGGCGTCTTCAAGTCCGAGGCCAAGCTGGCCCCCTATTTCGACGCAGGCGTGAAAAAGGTCGTCGTCTCCGCCCCGGTCAAGGACGGCGACGCGGCCAACATCGTCATGGGCGTCAACGACGAAATCTACGACCCCGAGCGCCACCGCATCGTCACCGCCGCCAGCTGCACCACCAACTGCCTCGCCCCCGTGGTCAAGGTCATCCACGAGAACCTGCGGATCAAGCACGGCTCGATGACCACGATCCACGACGTCACCAACACGCAAACCATCGTGGACCGCCCCGCCAAGGACCTGCGCCGCGCCCGCTCGGCGCTCAACTCCCTGATCCCGACGACAACCGGCAGCGCCACCGCCATCACGCTCATCTACCCCGAACTCAAGGGCCGTCTGAACGGCCACGCCGTCCGCGTGCCGCTCCTCAACGCCTCGATCACCGACTGCGTGTTCGAGGTCGAACGCGAAACCACCGCCGAAGAGGTCAACGGCTTCTTCAAGGCCGCCGCCGAAGGCTCGCTGAAAAATATCCTCGGCTACGAGGAACGCCCCCTCGTCTCCGCCGACTACACCAACGACACCCGCTCCGGCATCGTCGACGCACCCTCGACCATGGTCGTCAACGGCACTCATGTGAAGATCTACGCCTGGTACGACAACGAGATGGGCTATGCCCACCGCCTCGTCGACGTGGCCCTTATGGTCGGCGCCTCGCTGTGAGCGAAACCTCCGCCCGCCCCGAGGGTCTCTCTGCCTATATTGCCGTCACCGCGGCCTATTGGGCGTTCATGCTCACCGACGGCGCATTGCGGATGCTGGTGCTTCTGCACTTCCACACGCTCGGCTTTTCGCCTGTCCAACTGGCCTATCTCTTCGTCCTCTATGAGATCGCCGGCATGGTCACCAACCTCGCCGCCGGCTGGATCGCCGCCCGCTTCGGGCTGACCTCCACGCTCTACGCGGGCCTTGGCATACAGGTGCTGGCCCTCCTGGCCCTGACCCAGCTTGACCCCGACTGGGCCATCGGACTCTCGGTCGCCTTCGTCATGGTCGTCCAGGGCGCCAGCGGCGTCGCCAAGGACCTCGCCAAGATGTCCTCGAAATCCGCCGTCAAGCTGCTCGCCCCCACGACAGGCGGCGGTCTCTTTCGCTGGGTCGCCGTGCTGACCGGATCCAAGAACGCGGTCAAAGGCCTGGGCTTCCTCCTTGGCGCGGCCCTCCTGGCGCTCATCGGCTTCACCGGCGCCGTACTCGGCATGGCCGCCATCCTCGCCCTCATTCTCGTGGCCGTCCTCATCGCGATGCCTCCGGGCCTGCCCAAGGGTCGCAAGGGCGCCAAGTTCTCCGAGGTTTTTTCCAAGTCCCCCAACGTCAATTGGCTGTCGGCGGCCCGCGTCTTTCTATTCGGCGCGCGCGACGTCTGGTTCGTGGTCGGCATCCCGATCTACTTCTACGCCGTCCTCTCCGACGGCACCGAAGACGGCAACCGCGCCGCCTTCTTCCTCATCGGCACGTTCATGGCCGTCTGGGTCATCCTCTACGGCGCGGTGCAGGCCGCCGCCCCCCGCCTCCTGCGCGCCGCGTCCCGCCCCGAGGGCGACCTCGTCTCCGCCGCCCGCCTCTGGGCCTGGGGCCTCGCGGCCATTCCCGCCGCCCTGACCGCCGCCGCGCTCATGGCCTCCGGCCCGCAGCCCTGGCTGACCGCCACGCTGGTGGCCGGGCTTCTGGTCTTCGGCGGCGTCTTCGCCGTGAACTCCTCGCTGCACTCCTACCTGATCCTCGCCTTCACCCGGGCCGAGCGGGTGACGATGGACGTGGGCTTCTACTACATGGCCAACGCCGGCGGTCGGCTGGCCGGCACGGTGCTTTCGGGCCTCACCTATCAGCTGGGCGGCCTGCCCCTGATGCTGGGCACCGCCACGCTGATGGTGGCCTGCGCCGCCCTGGCCTCCGCCCGGCTCGACCCAACTCTGGGGAACGAGCGCGCGGCACCCTGACCTTTCCATCCGGTTAACGCCGCACGCCCTCTTCATTCAGGCCTTCGGACAACGGCACCGACGCGATACAGACGGAAATACCGACGTAAAACCGACGCGGTTTTGGCGCCTCAGCCGCTGTTAACCACATTTAGTGCAGCATCCCGCCGAGCGATTCACAGCACCGGATTTGACCGTTGAAGCCCCCGAAATCCTGTGGCACACGAGAAAAACCCCACAAAACAGGCCAAAAACACCGAAATCGGCCTTGTTTTGCGACACTATTTGTTGTGTTTGCCTACAAGATACAGTTAAATCCCGCGCAGGAGGCCCAAGAAACGGGCAGTTGAAGGAGACCAGAAAATGGCAAAACCGATGACCAAAACCCAGCTCGTTGCGGCCCTCGCCGAAGAAATGGGCAGCGACAAGAAAACCGCGACCAGCGCCCTCGACTCCATGATCGAGATCATCACCAAGGAAGTGTCCAACGGCGGCGCCGTCACCCTTCCCGGCGTCGGCAAGATCTACTGCCGCGAGCGTCCGGCCCGCATGGTGCGCAACCCCGCCACCGGCGAACAGATCCACAAGGATGCCGACAAGGTCGTCAAGATGACGATCGCCAAGGCCCTCAAGGACAGCGTCAACGGCTGACCTTGTAATCCTTTCAGGTTTCGGAAAGGGTCGCCCAACCGGCGGCCCTTTTCATTTCGAGGACGAGTAGAAGATGGATTTTCGCGCGCTTTTCATGGGGCTGGCCTTTGCCGTCATGTGGTCGAGCGCCTTCACCTCCGCGCGCATCATCGTCGCCGCCGCACCGCCCGTCAGCGCGCTTGCCCTGCGCTTCCTGATCTCCGGCATCCTGGGCGTGCTGATCGCCCGCGCCCTGGGGCAATCATGGCGCCTGACACCCGCGCAATGGCGCGCCACGATCATCTTCGGCCTGTGCCAGAACGCGCTCTATCTCGGCCTCAACTTTGTTGCCATGCAAACGGTCGAGGCCTCGCTCGCCGCCATCATCGCCTCCTCCATGCCACTGCTCGTCGGTCTTGCAAGCTGGCTGATCCTCGGCCAGCGCGTCAGCGCTCTGGGCTTTGCCGGTCTCGCCGCGGGCATGGCCGGCGTCGCGCTGATCATGGGCACGCGTATCCAGGGCGGCGCCGATCTTTACGGCGTCATGCTCTGCATCGGCGGCGTCGTCGCGCTGACCTTCGCCACCCTGATGGTGCGTGGCGCCACCTCGGGCGGCAACTTCCTGATGATCGTCGGCCTGCAAATGCTGGTCGGCAGCGTTGCACTCGGCATTGTCGGGCTGTCCACGGAAACCCTTGAAATCGCCTGGTCCTGGCCCTTCATCGCCGCCTTTGTCTACACGACGCTGATCCCCGGCCTGGCCGCCACGCTGGTGTGGTTCGCCCTGGTCAACCGCATCGGCGCGGTCAAAGCCGCCACCTTCCACTTCCTCACCCCGTTCTTCGGCGTCACCATCGCCGCCCTCGTTCTTAACGAAGCATTAGGGTTCTGGGATATAATCGGCGTGCTGGTGGTTACGGGCGGCATCCTGGCCGTGCAGCTTTCGCGCCAAACGGCCCCGCGCTGAGGCGTCGATTTCGTGATTCTGCCGTTTTCGGGTATTCTGAAAGCGGGGGATACGATGATGCTGGAATTCAACGCCGAGACGACGCGCCTGCTGGACCTCGTCTATCAGGGGTCCGACATCATCCAGCGGCGGCGTCTGTCGTTCGACGCCGTGCTGCCCAAACCGGCCGAGACGATCCTCGACATCGGCAGCGGCAACGGTCTTCTGTCCGCCGAACTGGCCCGCGCCGTCGGGCCAGGCGGGTGCATCATCGGGGTCGACCCGAGCCAAGACATGCGAAAGGCCGCCATCGCCCGCTGCGCGGAGTTCGACTGGGTCGAGTTCCGCGATGGCTCGGCTTATGACCTGCCGGTCGAGACGGGATCGGTCGACAAGGCCGTCTCGGTGCAGGTGTTCGAATATCTCGACGACCTGCCACGCGCCTGCCAAGAGGTCGTCCGCGTGTTGCGTCCTGGCGGTCGGCTGGTGGTCAGCGACATCCATTTCGACAGCTGGGTCTGGCACACCGAGGATCAGCCGCGCATGGACCGCATGATCGCCTCGTGGGACGACCATTTCGTCGAACGGCGCGTGCCCGCAATCCTGCCGCCAATCCTGCGCGAGGCTGGCGTCGAGGTGGAAGACATCCGTCCCGTGACGCTCAACGATCACGAACTCAGACCGGACGGTCTCGCCCGCATGATGCTGACGCTGATGGACAGCTACGCCAGACAGAACAACCTCGTCTCCGAAGCCGACTGCACCGCCTGGCGCGAAGAGCAGGAAGCACTCGCGGCAGAGGGCCGTTTCTTCTTTTCATTGACGCAATTCGCGGTCATCGCCCGCAAATCATAGGCTCTGGGTCAGCCGATCACGCCGCGCGGCCCCTCGCCTACCTGCCCGCGATGCAACAGCAGGTGATCGAGGATCACGCAGGCCATCATCGCCTCGGCCACCGGCACCGCGCGGATGCCCACGCAGGGGTCGTGTCGCCCCTTGGTGACCACCTCGGTCGGGCTGCCATCCATCCGGATCGACCGGCGCGGTGTCAGGATCGAGCTGGTGGGCTTCACGGCAAAGCGCACCACGATGTCCTGCCCGGTGGAGATGCCACCAAGGATACCGCCTGCATGATTGCTGCTGTATTCCGGGCCATTCTCGCCCATGAAAATCTCGTCGGCATTGTCGATGCCGGTCAAACGCGCCGCCGCCATACCCTCGCCGATCTCGACGCCCTTCACGGCATTGATGCTCATCATCGCAGCGGCCAGATCGGTATCCAGCTTGCCGTAGACAGGCGCGCCCAGCCCCGGGGGTGCCCCGCGACAGACCACCTCGATCTCGGCCCCGACCGAGTTCTGCGCTTTCCGGATGCCTTGCAGATAGTCCTCCCAGACCGGCACCGCGCCGGCATCGGGCAGGAAGAAGTCATTGCCGTCGATCTCGTCCCAGTCGATCTGGTCGCGGTCGATCGTCACCTCGCCCATCCGCGTCATGTAGCCCTTGACCTGTAGCCCCGGCGCAAGGCTTGCCAACGCGGCCCGCGCCAGCCCGCCCGCGGCCACCCGCGCCGCCGTCTCGCGGGCCGAACTGCGCCCGCCGCCGCGATAGTCACGGATGCCGTATTTCTGGTGATAGGTGATATCGGCATGACCGGGCCGGAAGGTCTGCGCGATCTCGCCGTAATCCTTCGACCGCTGGTCGGTATTCTCGATCATCAACTGCACCGGCGTGCCGGTGGTCTGCCCCTCGAACACGCCCGACAGGATCTTCACCGCGTCGGGTTCCTTGCGCTGCGTGGTGTGCTTGCTCTGTCCAGGGCGGCGCTTGTCCAGGAACTGCTGCAAGTACGCCTCGTCCACCGGAACCCCAGGCGGGCAACCGTCCACCGTCGCGCCCAGGGCGGGCCCGTGACTTTCGCCCCAGGTGGTGACGCGGTAGAGATGTCCGAACGTATTGAGGCTCATGCCCTTTCTCCTTTGAAGCCTGATCTACCCGTGCGTCCCATGCGTCTCAAGCAAATTCGCCGGGGCCAAAGCGCGCGCACCGAACAGGTCGCAAATTTACAATTTGATGTCGTAAATATTACAGGTTGCGCGTATCCTTCCGCCCATTCTCATTCGGCGACATGCCCGGTCGAATGCTGGCGGATTTTCGAAAAGACCCCGGAATTGCCTGCCTGAGAGCCGGAAAAACAGGATGGAACACCATCCGATCAACAGGGAGACTTCGATGACACACGAAACCGAATCCGCGCAGATACGCCCCGTGGTGCGAAAGCTGGCCGAGGACACCCGCGCCGGCAAGATGGACCGCCGCGAATTCATGGCGCTCGCCTCGACCTTCGGCGCCAGCGCCGCCACCGCCTATGGCCTTCTGGGCATGGCCCAGCCGGTCATGGCCCAGGATGGCGAAGGCAAGAAAGGCGGCGTTCTGCGCGTCGCCATGCGGGTCCTGGAAATCACCGATCCGCGCAAATACGACTGGACCGAAAAGGGCAATCTGGGCCGCCAGTTCTGCGAGCCTTTGGTGCGCTGGAACTCCGACTACAGCTTTACCGGCCTTCTGCTGGACAGCTGGGAAGTCTCGGACGACGCGCAGACCTACACGCTGAACCTGCGCCAGGGCGTGACCTGGAACAACGGCGACGACTTCACCGCCGAGGACGTGATCCACAACATCACCCGCTGGTGCGATAAATCGATCGAGGGCAACTCGATGGCTGCGCGCATGGCGTCGCTGATCGACACGGAGTCCGGCAAGCTGGCCGATGGCGTGGTCGAGCAGGTCGACGATTACACCATCAAGCTGAACCTGCCGCGCCCTGACATCTCTCTCATTGCCGGCATGGCCGACTATCCCGCCCTGATCGTGCACCGCAGCCACGGCGACGACACCGATCTGGCCCAAAACCCGATCGGCACCGGCCCGTTCGAGCTTGTCTCGATGGATATCGGCACCGGCGCCGAGGTGAAGCGCCGCGAAAACGGTGAATGGTGGGGCGGCGAGGTTTATCTCGACGGCATCAAGTTCATCGACTTCGGCACCGACGGCGCGGCCATCGTGGCCGCCTTCGACGGCGACGAGATCGACGTGAACGATGAAACCACGTCCGATTTCATCGACACGCTGGACGGCCTTGGCCTTGTCAAAAGTACGATGCCCACCGCCAACACCATCTGTGCCCGAATGCGCATGGATACCGAGCCCTACACGTCGAAAGAACTGCGCAACGCGGTCCAGATGGCGGTCGACAACAACATCGCACTGCAACTGGGCATCAACGGCGACGGCATCACCGCCGAAAACCATCACGTCGCCCCGTTCCATCCCGAATATGCCGAGATCCCCAAGAAAGAGGCCGATCCAGCCGCCGCCATCGAAATGGCCAAGGCCGCAGGCCACGGCGAGACCGAGCTGGAGCTGATCTCGATCGACGGCGACTGGCGCACGGTGACCACCGACGCCATCGGCGCGATGCTGCGCGAAGCGGGCTTCAACCTCAAGCGCACGGTCATTCCCGGCTCGTCGTTCTGGAACGACTGGACGAAGTACCCCTTCTCGACCACCAACTGGGGTCCGCGTCCGCTGGGTGTGCAGGTGCTCGTGCTGGCGTATAAGTCCGGCGAGGCATGGAACGAATCCGGCCACTCGGACCCCGAGTTCGACGCGATCCTCGAAGAAGCCGTCGGCGTGTTCGACGCGGACGAGCGGCGCGAATACTCCGCCAAGCTGCAAGCCCGCCTTCAGGACAACGGCGTGATCATTCAGCCCTTCTGGCGCAACCAGACCAAGCACTTTGCCGAGCATGTGAAGAACGACCAGGTGCACCAGTTCCGGTACATGCATTTTGAGAATGTCTGGCTCGACACCTGAGCCTGCGCGAGATTATCACCGAACCAATGGCGGCGCCCCATGCGCCGCCATTTTTTTTCGAGTCGATGTCATGGGTTAGCGTCCGTCGCGCTCAAAACGAATCACGCGATATTGACCGGTGCGAATCACTTCGCCTATACCTTGTAAATCAGCATGAAACGCACGGGGACAGGGGACCGAAACCGTGCTTCCATCGGGGGACGCCGTGTTGCGAACGGCACTGGGGCACAACTTTCTTTCGGCACCGCGCAGCCACGCGGAGACTGCCGCATGACCCGGGCGAGGGTCATAGCGGGCCAGCGGGCCCCGGCGATCCGTCCAAGCTTTCCCGATATCCTTCAGACACACCCCGCGATCCACGTATCGCGGCGCACCCTGACCGGGCACGACCAACGAGACCCGGCACGGTAACCCGACAACGCGGCAGGAGGGAATGAGGGGCCGAACCAACGGCCCCCTTTCTTTTGCGCGCCCCTGATCGGCGTCACTGGACAGAATCCCGGCGCGGTGCCACGTTTGATCAAATCCGCGACTCAGATACGGGGGGCTTTCCATGAAAGACGACAATTTCCTGCGCGAGATGAACGCGCGCCACCTGTGGCACCCGATGGGCCACCCGGGCGAGCAACAGGAACACGCCCCCACCATCATCAAAAGCGCCGATGGCGTCGAGATTACCGATATCGACGGGCACCGAGTGGTGGATGCCGTGGGCGGCCTGTGGTGCACGAACCTGGGCTATTCCAACGACGCCATCAAACAGGCGATCAGCGATCAGCTTTGGCAGCTACCCTACTACTCGGCCTTCGCAGGCACCACCAATCCCCCGGCGATCGAGGCGTCCTACGCAGTACAGGAATTCTTTGCCGAAGACGGCATGGCCCGCGTCTTTTTCACCTCGGGCGGGTCTGACGCGGTCGACACCGCGCTGCGCATGGCGCGGCAATATCACCGACTGCGGGGCGAGCCCACGCGCACCAAGTTCCTGTCGCTTAAAAAGGGGTATCACGGCACCCATTGGGGCGGCGCCTCGGTCAACGGCAACAACCGCTTTCGAATCACTTACGAGCCGCTGCTGCCCGGCTGTTTCCACCTGCCCAGCCCCTATACCTATCGTAACCCGTTCCACGAGACCGACCCCGCCAGGCTGGCCGAAAAAATCGCCGCCGCCATGGTGGACGAGATCGAATTCCAGGACCCAAGCACCATCGCCGCCTTCATCATGGAGCCGATCCAGGGCGCGGGCGGTGTCATCGTCCCCGATGCCAGTTTCATGAAGCACATGCGCGAAATCTGCGACCGTTACGGCATCCTGCTGATCTCGGACGAGGTGATCTGCGGCTTCGGGCGCACTGGCGACTGGTCCGGCGCGCGGCATTGGGGCGTCCAGCCGGACATGATGACCGTCGCCAAGGGCATCACCAGCGCCTATTTCCCGGTGGGTGGTGTCCTGCTCAGCGAGATGGTCGCGGAGGTGTTCGAGAACGCCGATGCAGGCGGCGCGATCTGGACGGGTTATACCTATTCGGCCCATCCGGTCGGCGCTGCCGCGGTGGTGGCCTGCCTGTCCGAAACCCTGCGGCTGGATACGAAAACCAATGCCGCGGCCCGCGGCACGCAGCTTTATGATGGCGTGCGGCAACTGATGGAAAAATACGACATCATCGGCGATGTGCGGGGCGGGCATGGCCTGATGACAGGCATCGAATTGGTCAGCGACCGCGCGGCCAAGACCGCGATGGATGCAACCACGGTCAAGAGGGTGCACAAGGCCACATACGAGGCCGGCGCGATGGTGCGGATCGGAGGCAACAACCTGCTGATGTCGCCGCCGCTGATCATCACCGAGGCAGAAATCGACCGCGTTCTTTCGGCTCTGGATGCCGGGTTTGCCGCCGCCTGACGGCCTCATTGGCAAAACCGCCGCTGCACCGTGTGAGCCAAGAGTTCCCGCTATTACTGCGCTTTCTGGTCGCATTGGGCGGATAATCGCGTGCCGAACCCTAAATTGACACCTGTCGGATCAAGACATCCGTCGCAACATGTCAGCTTTAGGGTCATGGACACACTTCTGCTTTCACGCATCCAGTTCGGTGCAAACATCTCGTTCCACATCCTGTTTCCCACGATCACGATCGCCTTGGGATGGGTGCTTTTCTACTTCAAGCTGCGCTTCAATCGCAGCGGCGAGGAACGCTGGATGGATGCCTACCGGTTCTGGGTGAAGGTGTTCGCGCTCAGCTTCGGCCTTGGCGTCGTCTCGGGCATCACCATGTCCTTTCAGTTCGGCACCAACTGGCCCGGCTTCATGGAGACGGTCGGCAACATCGCCGGACCGCTTTTGGCCTACGAGGTCATGACCGCCTTCTTTCTCGAAGCCGTGTTCCTTGGCATCATGCTTTTCGGCATGAGCCGCGTTCCGGGCTGGCTGCACACGCTGGCCACGTTCCTGGTTGCGTTCGGCACGACCATGTCGGCCTTCTGGATCCTGGTTCTGTCCAGCTGGATGCATACGCCAGCCGGGTTCGAGATGCGCGACGGCGTGGCGCACGCGACGGATTGGCTTGCGATCATCTTCAACCCGTCCATGCCCTACCGGGTGGTGCACATGCTGCTGGCCTCGGGCCTGACGGTTGCGTTCCTTCTGGCCGGTCTGTCCGCCTTGCGCTGGCTGCGCGGGGACAAGGGCGGCGACGTGCGGGTGTCACTGGTCACCGGTCTGGGCCTTGGCGCATTGCTTATCCCGTTGCAGATCCTCGCGGGCGACGTGCACGGGCTCAACACGCTGGAACACCAGCCCGCCAAGGTGGCCGCGATGGAAGGCAACTGGAACACCGACACCAATGTGCCACTACTGCTGTTCGCGATCCCCGATGAAACCGCACGCGAGAACCGTGCCGAAATCGGCATCCCGAACCTTGCGTCGATCATCCTCACGCACCACGCCGATGGCGAGGTCCCCGGCCTGAATGACTTTGTCGCCGAGGATGGAACCAAGATGCATCCTCCGGTCGCGCCCGTCTTCTATGGCTTCCGCATCATGGTCGGCACCGGCATGGCGATGCTGCTGCTCAGCTGGGCCGCCGTGGGCTTCATGGCCTTCCGGCGTCGCGGCCC
The DNA here is from genome assembly GCF_001441615.1 of Roseovarius atlanticus. Classification (GTDB taxonomy): domain Bacteria; phylum Pseudomonadota; class Alphaproteobacteria; order Rhodobacterales; family Rhodobacteraceae; genus Roseovarius; species Roseovarius atlanticus. Next base: position 260,321 of record NZ_LAXJ01000003.1, on the reverse strand, counting down.
CGAGGGCCTGCCAAAGCCGCTTCTGCTGGCGCTGGTTCCCATGGCCTTTTCCGGCTGGGTCGCCACGCTCGCGGGCTGGTACACGACCGAGATCGGGCGGCAGCCGTGGCTGGTCAGCGGCGTGATGACCACCGAACAGGCCGTGGCCGAAGTGCCCGGGCCGATGGTGGCGACGACGCTGATCATCTACCTTTCGGTCTATGTCGCCCTGCTTTTGGCCTATATCGGCGTGCTCTACTATCTCGCCTGCGCCGGGCAAGATGCGAAAAAACGTGGCCGTCCCGACATGCCGGGGCTGAACCCGACCCCGGCGGAGTAGACACATGAACACGTTCGGCGATCCCGCAATCTGGTTGCCCCTGGCCTTTGCCGGTCTCATGGGCCTGTCGATCCTGATCTATGTCTGCCTCGACGGGTTCGATCTTGGGATCGGGGTGCTGTTTCCCTTCGCTACCGACGCCGAAAAGGATCGAATGGTCGCCTCGATCGGTCCGTTCTGGGACGCCAACGAGACCTGGCTGGTTCTGGCCATCGGCATCCTGCTTGTGGCCTTTCCGACCGCGCATGGCGTAATCCTGACAACCCTCTACTTGCCGGTCGCCCTCATGCTGGTGGGGCTGATCCTGCGGGGCGTCGCGTTCGAATTCCGCGCCAAGGCTCCGGCACGGCGCAAGCGGCTTTGGGACTTTTCCTTCTGGATAGGAAGCCTGATGGCGTCGCTGGCCCAGGGGTTCATGCTGGGGCTCTATGTCATGGGGCTTGCGTTGACGCCGTTTACCCTTGTTTTCGCAACGATCACGGCTGTCTTCCTGACGGTGGCCTATTCGTTCATCGGCGCGACCTGGATGATCCTGAAGGCCGAGGGCGATTTGCAGGTCAAGGCGATCAAATGGGCGCAGGGCGGGATCTGGGGCGTGGTTCTGGGGCTCGGGGCCGTATCGCTGGCCTCGCCCTTTGTCAGCACCCGGATCTTCGACAAATGGTTCACGTTGCCAGAGCTTTATTTCCTCGTGCCGCTGCCTCTGGTGTCAGCGGGCCTGATCTTTCTGCTTTGGAGGCTCCTGCGCACCCTTCCGCGCGAAAGCGACGCGCTCTGCGCCGCGCCCTTTGCCGTGACCATCGCCCTTTTCACGCTTGGCTTCATCGGCATGGCGTATTCGTTCTATCCCTACGTGGTGCCCGAGCGCCTGACGATATACGAATCCGCAAGCGCGCCGGAAAGCCTGATGATCATCCTCGTCGGCACGCTTGTGGTCCTGCCGATGATCATCGGCTACACGGTTCTGTCCTACGTGATCTTTCGCGGCAAGGCGACCGAGTTGCGGTATTACTGATGCAGGGGCGTCCGCACCTCAGCTGAACCGCTTCCACGCGTCCTGCATCGCCTTTGACATGTCGTCCCACGCCTTGTCGGCACCGGCCTTCACGTCGTTCCAGGCCGCCGACTGGTTGCGCTGCAACTCGTCCAGCTTGGCCTGCATCTCGTCACGCTTCGCACGAAGATCTTTCAATTGCTCTTCGTACTGAACCTGCGCATCCGCCTGGGCCTTTTCGGCCTGCGCGCGCATCTTGTCGATATTGGCCTGCCACTCCTTCATCTGTGCCTCGAGCTTCTTGGTGTAGGCGTCCTTGTCGGTCATGGGCTTCGCTCCTCCCTTTTTGATGGTCTGAGAACTTGAGGCTTCAACTGTAACACGCCTTGCCCTTTTATGCAGAGGGTTCTCCCCAACCTCCACCACCGGGCGTCTCCATCCCGAAAATCGCGCCTTCCGGCAGGTCGATCTCGTCATTCCCGGCCATTTCGCGCACCGCGCCGTCCGGCATCTCGACCCAGTTGCGCCCGACCTTTCCGGGCGCGCCCCCGTCGCCGCCAAAGGGCGGAATGATCCGGTGGTTGCTCAGGGTGGTCACAGTCACGGGCTCCAGAAACCGCATGGTGCGATAAACGCCATGCCCGCCGCGCCACTGGCCCGCACCGCCCGAGCCGGGACGGATCGTGAACGACTCCAGCCGCACCGGAAAGCGTTTTTCCAGCACTTCGGGATCCGTCATGCGCGTGTTGGTCATGTGGCTTTGCACCGCATCGCATCCGTCGAAGCCGGGGCCGGCGCCAGTGCCGCCCGCAATGGTCTCGTAATTCTGGAAATCGTCATTGCCCCAAACGAAATTGTTCATCGTCGCCTGAGACCCCGCGATCACCCCCAGCGCGCCATAAAGAGCGTTGCAGGTCGCCTGGCTGACCTCGGTGTTGCCCGAGATCACCGCCGCCGGATAGACTGGGTTCAGCATCGAGCCATCCGGGATGATGATGTTCAGCGGTTTCAGGCACCCCTCGTTCAGCGGGATGTCCGCGCCCACCATCGTGCGGAACACGTACAAGACCACGGCGCGGCAGATCGACTTCGGCGCGTTGTAGTTGCCCTCGTGCTGCGCCGAGGTGCCGGTGAAATCAATGGTCGCCTCGCGTGCGTCCCGGTCCACGCTGACGCGCACCTCGATCGTCGCGCCGTGGTCCATCGGATAGGTGAACTGGCCGTCGGTCAGCTTGTCAATCACCCGCCGCACGCTTTCCTCGGCATTGTCCTGCACGTGGCGCATATAGGCCTGCACAACGTCGAGGCCGAACTGGTCGACGACCTTCAAAAGCTCCTGCCGGCCGGTTTCGTTCGCCGCCACCTGCGCCTGCAAGTCGGCCAGGTTCTGCGGGATGTTGCGGCACGGGTACTTGCCCGATGACAGGACAGCCTCTGCCTCCGCCAACTGAAACTCCCCCTCGGCCAAGAGCTTGACGTTGTCGATCAGCACGCCCTCTTCGTCGATGTGGCGGCTGTCGGGCGGCGCGCTGCCGGGCGTGCGCCCGCCGATATCGGCGTGGTGCCCTCGGCTGCCCAGCCAGAAGACCGGCCTGCCTTCGATAAAGACCGGCGTCACCACCGTCACGTCCGGCAAATGCGTGCCGCCCTTGAAGGGCGAATTCAGCATATAGGCATCGCCCGGCTTCACATCCGGGTTCAGACGCATCACCGTCTTGATGCTGTCCGACATCGAACCCAGATGCACCGGCACGTGCGGCGCATTGGCCACCAGCTCTCCCTCGGCGTCGAAGATCGCGCAGGAGAAATCCAACCGTTCCTTGATGTTGACCGACCACGACGTGTTGGCCAGAGTCGCGCCCATCTGGTCGGCAACCGACATGAACAGGTTGTTGAACACTTCCAGCAGCACCGGATCGACCTGCGTGCCCGCCGCGTGGTCCCGCGCCTTGGCCTCGACCCGGTCGAGGATCAGGTTTCCCAGCGGGTCCACCCGCGCGGCCCATCCGGGTTCGACGATATTGGTGCCTGTGGGCTCGGCGACGATGGCCGGCCCCTTGACGCGTGCGTCCGGGCCCAGCGTCCCGCGATCGTGGATCGGCACGTCCTGCCAATCACCGTCGGTGTAGACCGGCACCTGCGCGATGGCCTGCCCGTCGCCCTGCGGCACCGGCGGCGCGGGGGTGATTCCGCTCTTGCCGGTGGCCTCGACGCTGATCATCTCGATCACCACGGCCCGGTCGGGCGAGGCAAAACCGAACCGCGCCTTGTGCGCCGTCTCAAAGGCGGCTCGCGCGTCGTCTTCGGCCTCTGCCTCGACCGGCAGTGCCTGGTGCGAGCCATCGTAGCGCAGATGCAGCCGCGTTGTTGTCGCGACGTCCGTGCCGCCTTGTGTCTCCACCTCAGCGGAGGCATCCGCGGCCATGTCCCGCGCCCGTGCCAGCGCCGTCTCGATCTGTTTCAAAGGCACATCCATCTGTGCCTCTTTCATCGACTTGATCTCGGCCAGGCCCATGCCGAAGGCCGACAGCACACCGGCATAGGGATGAATCATCACCCGCGTCATGCCCAGCGCATCAGCCACCAGGCAGGCGTGCTGCCCGCCCGCACCGCCGAAGCATTGCAGGGTATAGCCCGTCACGTCGTGGCCGCGCTGCACGCTGATCTTCTTGATCGCGTTGGCCATGTTGTCGACGGCGATGCGCAGGAAGCCCTCGGCCATATCCTCGGGGCTGCGCGGTGCCTCTCCCGTCTCTTGCGCGACGGTTTCGGACAGGGCGGCGAACTTTTCGCGCACAACGTCCGCATCCAGCGGCGCATCGCCATTGGGGCCAAAGACGGCCGGAAAATGATCGGGGTTCAGCTTGCCCAGCATCACGTTGCAATCGGTCACCGCCAGCGGGCCACCCCGGCGATAACACGCCGGGCCGGGGTCGGCGCCCGCGCTTTCGGGGCCGACCTGGAACCGGCCATCCTCGAACTTGCAGATGCTGCCACCGCCCGCCGCGACGGTGTGGATGTCCATCATCGGCGCGCGCATCCTGACGCCGGCCACTTCCGTCTCGAACGACCGCTCGTAGCTGCCGGCATAGTGGCTGACATCCGTCGACGTGCCGCCCATGTCGAACCCGATCAGCTTGTCGAACCCGGCAGCTTCGCCCGTGGCCGCCATGCCGACAATGCCGCCCGCCGGCCCCGACAGGATCGCGTCGCGCCCCTGGAACCGCCGCGCCTCGGTCAGCCCGCCGTTCGACTGCATGAACAGCAGGCGCTGGCACGCGCGGCCCAGGTCCAGCGCATCGGCCACCTGGTCGACATAGCGCCGCAGGATCGGCGACAGATAGGCGTCCACCACCGTGGTATCGCCCCGTCCCACCAGCTTGGCCAGGCGCGAGACATCCGCGCTGGTCGAAATCTGGGTGAAACCGATTTCGCGCGCCATTTCGGCCACGCGATCCTCGTGATCGGGATTGAGGTAGGCGTGCAGCCCAGCGATGGCCACGGCCCGGATGCCCGCATCGTGGGCCTCTTGCAGCGCCTCGCGCACCGGCGCCTCGTCAAGGTCGCGCACGACCGCGCCCTCGGCATCCAGCCGCTCGTCCATCTCGACGACGTTTTCGTAAAGCAGGTCCGGCCGCCTGATGGCCAGATCAAACAGGCGCGGCCGCGCCTGGTAGCCGATCTTCAGCAGATCACGAAACCCCTTGGTAATTACCAGCAGTACCCGCTCGCCATTGCGCTCGAGCAGTGCATTGGTGGCCACCGTCGTGCCCATCTTCACCGCGGCGATGGACCCGTCGGCAAACTCCCCCTCGACGCCCATCACCTCGCGGATGCCCTGCACGGCGGCATCGCGATACCGTTCGGTATTCTCGGACAACAGCTTGTGGGTATGCACCGCGCCGTCCGGGTCCAGTGCCACCACGTCGGTAAACGTCCCGCCCCGGTCGATCCAGAATTCCCATTGGCTCATCGTCACGCTCTCCCGAATTCGCTTTGCAGCCTTGGGGCCTGCTGCGCGAATGTCAACGAAGCCGCCATTGAATTCCCGCCCGGTTTTTGCCCATATGGGCACGACCCGAACAGGAGCCAGACCATGGACATTCGCCCCCTGACCAAGGAATTCGCCGTCTCGCCACAGATCGACGCCGCCCATATCAGGGAAATCGCCGGCGCGGGGTTTCACTCGATCCTCTGCAACCGCCCGGATGGCGAAGAGCTTGGCCAGCCCGAGTTCGAGGCAATCGAAGCTGCCGCGCGGGCCGAGGGGCTCGAAGTGCGCTGCGTGCCAATCACCTCGGGCATGATCACGCCCGAGGCCCTCGCCGCGTTCGATCAGGCGCTGACGGAACTGCCGAAGCCGATTCTGGCCTATTGCCGCAGCGGCACGCGATGCACCATGCTCTGGGCAGCGGTCGAACATGGCCGGCGCGAGGATGACGAGATCATCGCCCGTGCAGGCAAGGCGGGCTACGACGTCGCCCCTCTGGTGCGCCAGATGCAGGCACGATGACCCGCTGGATCGCGCTGATCCCGGAAAGTTCAGGCACGGCTGGATATCTGCTCGACGGGGCACGCCTTGAACGGCGGGTCAGTGCCCAAACCGAAGAGGCGGTTCGCGCCGATCTCGGTGATGCACCGCGCGTGGTGCGGCTGGGCGACGGTCCGCCCGATCGCCTGCCCGCCGCCGTCTTGCCACAAGGTACAAGTGGCCTGCCAGCGTTGGAACAGACCTCGCCACCCGATATCATCGCCGCATCGGTACGCCTCTGGATCGCCGGTGCACTTGCCTCCCGGCCACACTGGGACGGCGTGATCTGCGCCACCCAAGGCGACGTGACCCACTGGATTCACATCAGCGCGGACGAGGCGGTTAGCGCCCAGACTGTTCTGACGCCCCGCCTGATCAACGCGCTTGGCGGCGCCGCTTCGGCAGATACGGACGCCCTGGCCGACACGCTCAGCCGCCCCGAACGTCTGGCGGCGCATCTTCGGCAAGCAGAAATCAAGGGCGACCGCGCCGCGCTCACGGGGCACCTTCTGGGTGCGGAACTGGCGGCGACCCGGCCCTACTGGCTGGGGCAGGAAGTGCTGGTTATCAGCGCCACACCGGCGCCGCACATGGCTGCGCTCGCGGCTCAGGGCGCGCCTGCGACCGCGCTCGCCCCGGACGACCTTGTCGGACCCGGACTTGCCGCGCTTGGCGGGGCACTGGGCCTTGCCGAAAGCTAGGACGGCTCCGCCCTTGCGCCGCTGCGATGTCGGCAAGGTCCGAACATGGCGGCCAATGCAAGGATCACACCGGACACCGTGGCAATCATGCCCGCGGCACTGACCGCATCGTCGAAGCCCAGCCACAAAGGTCCATACCCCGCCAGCACGTACCCCAAAACCGCCGAAATCACTGCGAAGAGGACCGACCATGCCACCTGCGCCTCCAGCCCGTTGGTCATCATCCGGGCCGCGGCGGGCGGGCAGATGAACATCGCGATCACGATGATCGAGCCGACCGCGTCGAACGCCGCCACCGCCGCGATGGCCGCCACGACCACCAGCGCCAACCCGATTGCACCGACCGGCAAGCCCATGGTGCGGGCAAACCCCTCGTCGAAGGTCGACAGCTTCAAAGGCCGCCAGCACACCCATGTCAACACGGAGACGAATGCCAGGGTCAGTGCCATGCGCGGCAGTTCCGGCGGCAGGCCGCGCAGGGCCTCGATGTCCCACAGGGACGACCAGCCCACCGCATCCAGCCAGATCAGGCTCTCAAGGTTGCCGTAAAGCGCATGTTCGACGTCCAGATGTACCGAGGACGTGTCGGACTGCTCCAGCAGCAGAACACCGCCCGCGAACATCGCCGTGAACACCACCCCCATGGCCGCGCCCGGTTCGATCTTGCCCAGGCGACGGATAGCTTCGATCAAGCCGACAGCGACAAGCGCCGCGGCCCCCGCGCCCAGCATCATCGGCCATGCCGAAACTACGCCGGTCAGCAGGAAGGCCACCACGATCCCGGGCAGGACGACGTGGCTGATCGCGTCCCCGATCAGGGCCTGCCGCCGCAGCAACAAAAAGTTTCCGGGGATCGCACAGGCCACGGCGGCGCAGATCCCGATGACAATCGGCGCCAGGGACAGAACGACGAACTCTTCGCCCATCACGGCACCTCCTTCGGGCGCAACCCCTCGTCAAGCGCCGTCAGCTGGTCGGGCGTCAGAATGTCATCCAGCGGCGTCAGACCGTCATAGCTTGCCGCGGCCTCTTCGTGCGCCGGGTCCGAGCGCAAAGCCTGCCAGCGCCGCTCGTCACGCAGCGCCGCCGCCGCTTGCGCTTGGCCCTGGTCGGTCGCCACACCATCCGGCCGGATCAGGCCCCTGCGACGCATAAGCCGCAATGTCAGCCCTTCGTAGATCGGTTGGCCCTGCGCCAGTGCCAGCAATCCCTGCCGCACGTGAACCCTTGCCTGAAACCTACGGTGGCGCAGCACGGCCGCCAGAACGCCGCGGTTCGGCGCCGCGACAAGCGACAGCGCGAACAGGGCGAACGACACCAGAACGATGATCGGCCCCGTCGGCAGCGCCGGCGCCGTAGCCGACAGGGCCGTCCCGCAATATCCCGCCACGCCGCCGACCAGCCCGGCCAGGATCACCACGTGACCCACCCGGTCGGTCCAGAACCGCGCCGCCACCGCCGGTATGATCAGCAACGCCACGATCAGGATCAAACCCACGATCTTCAGACCGACCACGGTGATCGCCAGCGCCAGGCCCATCATCGCCAGTTCTATGCGGGGCACGTTCATCCCCGCGCCGGCGGCGAACTCCCGATCGAAGGCGACCATCGTCATCGGCCGCCGCAGCAGCGCAACCAACGCCAGAACGACCGCGCCGCCTATGGCGATCACCATGGCATCCTGCCACAACATTCCCGCGGTCGAGCCCAACAGGAAACTCTCCAATCCGGCCTGCCGCCCGGAACTCATCGACTGGATCACCGTCAGCAGGACGATCCCGAAACCGAAAAACACCGACAGCACTGCACCGATGGCCGCATCCTCGGACAAGCGTGTGCGGTTGGTCAGGGCGCTGACACATAAAAGGCCCGCAGCCGCCGACAGGGCCGAGCCCGCAAGCAACCCGGGCAAGGCCCGCCCGTCACCGCCAAGCGCGACCATGGCGACAAAGGCCAGGGCGACCCCCGGCAACGTGGCGTGGCTGATCGCGTCGCTGACCAGCGCCCGCTTGCCCAGGAACAGAAAACTTCCCGTGGCGCCGGCCGCCATGCCCAAAAGGGCCGCCCCGACCGTGACCAGCGTGGCGTTGTAGCCCAGTTGCAAAGTCAGCGCGTCCCAAATCATGGCGTCTTTACCCCGTGACCCCGATCTGCGCCGTGGCCAGCCGCCCGCCATAGGCCTCTTGCAGGTTGGCCTGGGTGAACGCCTCTGCCACCGGGCCTTCCGCCACTTTGCTGGTGTTGATGACAAAGACCCAATCAAAGTAATCGGCAACGGTCGACAAATCATGATGCACCGCCACGACAGTCCTGCCTTGCTCGCGCAGGGATTTGAGGACCGAGATAATCGCCGTTTCCGTTGCTGCGTCGACACCGGCGAAGGGTTCGTCCAGCAGATACAGGTCGGCATCTTGCGCCAACGCCCTCGCAAGAAACACGCGCTGCTGCTGACCGCCCGAAAGCTGGCCGATCTGCCGATCGGCAAATCCGTCCATACCTACGCGCTCCAGGCAATTTATGGCGGTCTGTATATGCCTTGTCTTGACGCGCCCCAGAAGGCCAAGCTGCCGGTATTGACCCATAAGCACCACATCGAGAACACGCGTCGGGAAATCCCAATCTACGCTGGCCCGCTGTGGCACATAGGCGATACGGGCACGCATGGTGTCCAGGGGATTGCCCCAGGCCGTGACCCGGCCGGACAAGGGTGTCACGATACCAAGCGCCGCTTTCAGCATCGTCGATTTGCCGGCACCGTTGGGGCCGACGATGGCCGTCATCTTTCCGGGCTGAAAGGTCGCGTCTACGGAAAAGACAGCGGGCTTCTCTGCATAGGACACGGTCAGCCCACGAATGGCGAGCGGGCTTGCCGCCAGCGCCTCACGGTCGGTCTGAGGCGTTTCCGGTGTGACCAATTTCATGCTCATTCTCTCAGCTTGCCGCCGCCAGACGACCCTGCATTCCACGCTCCGGAGCGCGCCCGCCCAAGGCGTCCGCGATGGTCGTGACATTATGGTCGATCATCCCGATATACGTCCCTTCGTAGCTGCCCGGTTCGCCCATCGCGTCCGAGAAAAGTTCGCCGCCAATCCGCACCGCGTGCCCCCGTGCCGCCGCGCCCTCGACAAGAGCCCGCACGTTGCGATCACTGACCGAGGTTTCGACAAAGACGGCCTGAACGTCACGTTCCACCAGCATGTCCACAAGGGTGCGTATGCGGCTCAGGCCCGCCTCGGATTCGGTCGATATGCCTTGGATACCTATCACGTCGAAGTCAAAAGCCGCTCCGAAATAACCGAACGCGTCATGAGCACTCAGCAAAACGCGGGCAGATGGCGGTACGGTGGCCAAAGTGGTCTTGGCGTATTCTCCAAGCCTGGTCAGCTCCGCCTGATACGCGGCAGCATTGGCTGCGAAATCCTGCGCGCGTTCCGGGGCGGCCGCGCTCAGCGCGTCTCGCACGCCGTTCACGACATACGCCCACAGCTGTGGCACCATCCAGACATGCGGATCGAACTTGTCCACGTAATCCTCATGGGCGATGCGCTCTTGTCGTGGGACGTTTTCGCCCACCGGCACGGCCGTTCCGCGCTGTCCCAGCTTAAGCAGGAATTCCTCCATTTGCGCCTCGAGGTACAGACCATGCCAAAGCACGATATCGGCGCGCAGCGCCGCCTGAATGTCGGTGCGGGTCTGGCGATAGGAATGAGGGTCCACCCCGGCCCCCATCAGCGACCTGACCTCGACATGGTCGCCGCCGACGCGCAGCGCCGCATCGCCGATCATGCCGGTTGTGGCGACCACTGACAGACGCCCCGATTGCGCGCGCAACGGTGTGCCCGCGAACGTGCCCGCCACCAATGCGCCTAAAACGATCTGACGTCGTGAGAGATGCATTTCGGATAACCTTTCCTGCCGCGCGTAAGATTGAATATGCAAGTCATTCTCAATAAGTCAAGACCACCGCATCTTTGCCCTAAAAACGCCCAACTGGATCGTCAAATTCCCCGCGACGCCAGACCGACAGCGGCGAAACCTTGCAACACTGCAGAGCCGCAAAGGTTCGAGCTTCCAAACCTTCGCGGAAGGTTGCAAAAGCCGGAAAAGCCGCGTCGAGGACTTAAAGAGTAACGAGCAAAGACCACATGTGTACAATCTGCAGGCTGACCCAGACATTTGATCCGATGCGCCACGACCCGGGCGTGCAGCCCGCGGAGGGACCCCTCGCCGCGTTGATCTCGGAAAGCTTCGATGCCGCGGAAGGCACATTTACGAGCTACACCATGTCGATCGGCGACACGTTCAACGGCTCAATCGCCTCGGGTACGGATCAGGACTGGATCGCGATCGACCTGACACAGGGCGATGCCTATCAGATCTCGCTTACCGGCATCACTCTCAGCGATCCGTTTCTTGCCATTTACGACAACGCGGGGAACCCTGTCACGTTCAATGACGATATCAGCTTCCCAAGCAATCTAAACTCGGAACTGGTGTTCACAGCAGGCTATACCGGGACCTACTATATCGAGGCTGACGCCTATAGCACCGAGACCGGCAGCTATCGGGTCAGCGTCCAGGAAACAACACCGCCACCGCCGCCGTCAGTTGCAACATACGACCAGCTCGCCGATTACCTGATCGTCGGCGAGGGCCTCTATCCCATCACGTTCTCGGCTGCGCAGGCCGCCGCGATCACCGTCGACATCTCTGGCCTGACGGTGGTGGGTCAGCAGATGGCGCGATGGGCGATGGACGCCTGGGAAATGGTGGCTGACGTCAATTTCGTGATCCAGAGCGATGGCACGCAAGGCAACGAGATGATCACCGTCGATGACGAGGATCCTGGCGCGTTCGCGTTCTTCCCGAACTCGGGGTCGACAAGCACCAACATGGGCGACAACACCGATGGCGTGGAACTGAACGTCAACAGCAGCTGGTTCAACAGTCAGGGCACGACGCTCGACAGCTATTCATTTCAGACCTTCGTGCATGAATTCGGCCACGCGCTTGGCCTGAACCACCAGGGCGACTACAATTTCAACGGTCAGGCCGTCACCTATTCCAACAACGCCACCTTCTCGAATGACAGCTGGCACTTGTCGGTGATGTCGTATTTCAGCCAGACCGACAATCCGACTCAACCGGCCAGCTTTGCCTACGCGGCGGGTCCCATGATGATCGACATTCTGGCGATCCAGCAAATGTACGGCGCCCCGGGCGCAAACGGGGTGACCGCGGGCGACACCACCTTCGGGCTGAACTCGAATGTCGGCAACTACCTGGACGATCTGTTCAACGTGCTCGCCACCGGCAGGGCAGGTCCGAACACCGACGGCACACCCATGGCCTTTACCTTGTATGATCAGGGCGGCACCGACACGCTGGACCTCAGCTTTCTGGGCAACGGAAGGGCGGCCAACTTCAACCTGCAGGGCGGAGAGTTCTCGGATATCGGCAACCGGATCGGTCAGATCGGTATCGCGGTCGGAACGGTCATCGAGAACCTCATGACAGGTGCCGGCAACGACACGATCACCGGCAACGCAGCGGCCAATTCCATCATTGCCAACGCAGGGCAGGACAGCGTGAATGGCGGGGAAGGAAACGACACGATCCATGGCGGCACCGGGTTCGACACGATCGAAGGCGGCGATGGCGACGACGAACTGGACGGCGGCGACCTCGCCGACTTCCTGAGCGGCGGTAACGATCAGGACCACCTCGATGGCGGCGACGGCGCCGACCAGATTTATGGCGACGCGGGCAACGACACGCTGCTTGGCGGATCGGGCGCGGACCGTCTCTATGGCGGCGACGGCGACGACTGGATTGATGCAGGCTTCAACTTCGGAACGTCTGTTGACGGGGTCGAGGGCGGCGCGGGCAACGACACGATCTTCGGCGGCGTCGGCTTTGACCTGCTGCAGGGCGGCACCGGCGATGACGAACTCCATGGCGGTGCGCAGGCCGACAACCTCTACGGCGAAGACGGCAACGACACGTTGAACGGCGAAGCCGGCTTTGACCGGCTGTTCGGCGGCGCCGGGGACGACCTGCTGGAAGACTACGAAGGCTTCGGAGGTCAGTTCGGCGGCTCGGGCAACGATACGATGCGCGGCGGCGATGACGGCACCACCTTCTACGGCCAGATCGGCAATGACCTGATCGAGGCGGGCGGCGGCGACGATCGCATCGGCGCGAATGCAGGTTTCGACACGATCGACGGCGGTGCGGGCAACGACCTGATGTTCGGGGATTTCAACGCTGACACCTTTGTCTTCCAGGACGGCCACGGGGTGGATACGATCGGCGATTTCGACGCACTCAACGCTCTGGAAAAGATTGACCTTCAGGCCGTCACCTCGATCACGTCGCTGGCAGATCTGAACCTCGGTTCGACCACAAGCGGCGCGGCCACGCAAGCGGGTGCCAATGTCGAGATCGACACCGGAGGCGGCAATCTCATCATCCTCGAAAACGTGTCGCTCAGCGACCTGGACGCCAGCGACTTCATCCTCTGACTGCGCGAACAGCCCATACCACAACGTATGGATGAAAGTACCCTACAGGTGGATTTTCTCCTCCTAAAAACTTGTGCCGAACACAATCTATTGTGTAGATGTCTTGATAGTTCTAGCAAATTTGACGGAGTGATCGCGTGACACAAATCGACTTTCTTGGTACAAACAGCAGCTTTCTCGGGGACGCTTTCTTTGACAGTAACGACAGTCTCGACAGTGTCGAGGTAATCAGTCCCCGAAATCAGGTCACCACGACAGTCGTACTCGAAAACTCCGATACCGGAATGTTCACGACGATCACCGGTACTAACCTGCTCGTGAATTCTGGTGGCGACCCCGTTCAAGGCACGATCACGGGCTTCAGCTTCTCGCAGAACAATGTGGTACAGGCGACAGTCTCGGGCATCTCCTGGCCAATCACCACCCTTCTCCAGTCACTGCTCAGTATCGAGGCGAACAATGATCTGAGCGGCTTGGCCGCGCTGTTCAACGGTGATGGTCCGATCACTTTCGATGCCAGCGGAGCGTCCGGCTTCGGGTACGACATGTCAGAAATCCAGGATCTGCTGGAATTGATCACGCAGCCGATCACTGCCATCGGTACGTCAGGTGCCGACACCCTGCTCGGCGGCCAGGGAAACGATTCACTTGATGGTGGTCTCGGCACCGACATTCTTTTCGGTTTCGATGGCGATGATACCATCAACCCCGGTGAAAATAACGGTAATGGTGACACGATATTTTCCAGCGCCGGGAATGACACGTTCGATCTGTCGGACATCGTGGACGGCTGGGTGCCGCTTGACTACACATTCTCCACATCGCCGATCACCGCTACAATCAACGGACTCAACAACACCGGGTCCATCAATGCGGGCGCCGGAGGCACCGATACGATCATTGACGTGATCAACCCGCTCGCCTCGGGCTGGACAACCGGAGGCTTGCGCATCAACGGCACCACCGGAGCCGACACGTTCAACGTGACGCTGGGCGACGAGCAATGGATGGATATTGTCGGCGAAGACGGCAATGACACCTTCAACCTGAACTTCACGGGCACGGGTTACGCGCGGCTGTCATATATCTTCAGCAATGGCGCGGTCACGGCGGACCTTACCGCGGGCACGATCACGCAGGACGGCTTTACCGACCAGCTCAACCTGACAAGCACCGGAGACAACGCTTACGACATTGACCTGCGGACAAGTACCGGCAACGACTCAATTCTCGGCAGTGGTTTTGACGAAACGTTCATCGTACAAGGCGGCAACGACACGGTGGACGGTGGGGGCGGTGTTGATCGCATCCGCTATGACCGTAACGGGTATGATGCTGTCAGCGTGAACCTGACGACAGGCACGGCGACAGGCACGTATTTCGGCGGGCTCTTCACGGATACGCTCAGCAATATCGAGGTGGTACGCGGCTCGAGCAACGGCAACGACACACTTCTCGGCAGCGCAGCTGACGAGGGTTTCCATGGCCGCGGCGGCAACGATGGTATCGCCGGTGGCGCAGGCAGCGACGTTCTGCTGGGTGAAGGCGGCAATGACACGTTGGACGGCGGCGCCGGCGACGACGGCATGATCGGCGGCGCGGGCACCGATACCGCGGTGCTCGCCACCTCCCAGTCCAGCGTCGTGATCACCCAGACCAATGCAGGGTTCACGTTCAACGGGTACACCTACGGCAGCAGCGGCCTGGTGATCCGGGGCAGCGACGGCGTCGATTTCATCTCGGACGATGTGGAATTCATCCAGTTCTCCGATGGCACGCTGACCTACGCACAGCTGGAATCGATGGCCGGCATCACCGATTTTGGCACCGCGGGAGCGGACACGCTCAACGGTGGAGCGAACGGCGACTTCCTCGTCGGGTTCGGCGGCAATGATACCCTCAACGGCAACGGCGGCAACGACAGCCTGCTGGGAGGCACCGGGTTCGACTCGATACTCGGCGGCGACGGCAACGATACGCTTCTTGGCGAAGGCCAGGCCGACCTGCTGCGCGGCGGCAACGATCAGGACCATCTTGATGGCGGCGACGGCGCAGACCAGATCTATGGCGACGCGGGCAACGACACGCTGCTTGGCGGATCGGGCGCGGACCGTCTCTTTGGTGGGGACGGCAACGACTGGATCGACGCAGGCTTCAACTTCGGAACATCTGTTGACGGCGTCGAAGGCGGCGCGGGCAACGACACGATCTTCGGCGGCGTCGGCTTTGACCTGCTGCAGGGCGGCACCGGCGATGACGAACTCCATGGCGGTGCGCAGGCCGACAACCTCTACGGCGAAGACGGTAACGACACGCTGAACGGCGAAGGCGGCTTTGACCGGCTCTTCGGCGGCGCTGGAGACGACCTGCTGGAAGACTACGAAGGCTTCGGTGGTCAGTTCGGCGGCTCGGGCAACGATACGATGCGCGGCGGCGATGACGGCACCACCTTCTACGGCCAGATCGGCAATGACCTGATCGAGGCCGGTGGCGGCGACGATCGCATCGGCGCGAATGCCGGCTTTGACACGATCGACGGCGGCGCGGGCAACGACCTGATGTTCGGAGATTTCAACGCCGACACCTTCGTCTTCCAAGACGGCCACGGGGTGGATACGGTCGCCGACTTCGATGCGCTGAACACGTTCGAGAAGATCGACCTTCAGGCGGTCACCTCGATCACGTCGCTGGCCGATCTGAACCTCGGTTCGGCCACAAGCGGCGCGGCCACGCAAGCGGGCGCCAATGTCGAGATCGACACCGGAAACGGCAATCTGATCATCCTCAACGGCGTGTCCCTCAGCGACCTGGATGCCAGCGACTTCATCTTCTGATCGGCCCCTTTACCTCCCGGCGTAGTCGATATACGCCGGGCGGATACTCCTAAGGGACCTTTCGCACGATGAACGAAAAGATCTTCGGCAAGCTCTTCCTGAGCATTGGCGCGATGAAGGCCGGCACCACATGGCTTTTTGCCGTGTTGGAACGCAACCCCGCTCTTCATTTCACGCTCGAGAAGGAAATTCACTACTTTTACCACAAGTACGTGAATGGCCGGCACCTCAGCGAACGGCGCAGGCTTCAGACGGCAAAGGACCGTTACCTGTTCCGCTTCGATCCCGAGCGGGCGAATATCGACCGGATTCGTGGCAACCTGCACTGGGTGGCGAACTACCTTCAACGTCCCGTCGATGATTTCTGGTACCGCAACCTCTTTGATCTGCGCGATACGCAGGAATGGGCCTGCGACTTTTCCAATCTGCACTCTTTCGTCCCGGCCGAGGCATGGCCCCAGATCGCCGACAGCTGCGAACAGTTGCGCGTGCTGTACACTATGCGCCATCCCGTCAAACGGCTCTGGAGCCATACGAAGTTTCACCTGCAGATGACGGGCGGCCTGCACCACCTTGAAGAATGGGGACCAAGAGAGTTCGAAAATTTCGTGCGGACACCGCATATCTGGAACAATGCCGAATACGGCGCGGTGCTGCGCCGAATGCGCGAGGGTCTGAAACCGGATCAGCGCAAGGTCATCTTCTACGAAGACCTGCACGCCGACCAGCGCGGCACGCTGGCGTCAATCGAGGATTTCCTGGGAATCACGCATTTCAACTATCCCCAGCCCTTGCTCGAACGCCGCTTCACCGAAAGCGTCAGCCATCCTATGCCAGATTATTTTCCCAGACTGTTCGCGGATGATATCGATCGGATCAAGCGCGAGATCGAGGCGGAAGGGTTCAAGTTGCCGGCAAAGTGGCAAGAGCCGTAGCTCTAACCTGATGCAGCACCCGCATCGCATGGTACAAAATCCGACATCCCTCAATTGTCGAACGCGCAAAATTGAAGTTATACCTCCAATAACCAGCTTACTGACGATCGGCGCTGGAAATCGTATCACAGGTCGATCTGGCCTTGCGGCACATTAGGCTGGCTTGCTTCAGCGAAGATTAAACATCCAAAACTACAAACAGGTCTAATGAATGCCAGTTTTTTTTAGGGACCAAGCAGCTGTTCTATATGTACACGTCCCCAAGACCGGTGGCTCTTCCATTGAAGCTCGTTTCTTGTCTAGCGGCTACGAACATTACTTCTTGTTTTCCAAGTACTCTGCAATGACGCCGACCATGAAGTGCTCACCACAGCACTACCACGCAGAAATCTTAGAATCATGCTTCAATCTTCGAAAGTTCGAGTTGATATTCATGACCGTGCGTCATCCGCTCGACCGCATACTCAGTGAGTATAAGATGCGTAACTCCGATCCCGGGTCAGCATCTCCGGACATGTGGATCGAAACGACCCTGGAAAAATATCAGGATAATCCCTTCATTTTTGATAACCATATCCGCCCTCAAGTGGAGTTCTATGTTGAGGGAGCGAGAATTTTTCGTCTTGAGGACGGTATAGGCTCCAATTGGGCCTCAGATCTGAACGAGTCACTTTCTAATCCACTGCAAACGCGCTCAGTTCACAAATTGAAATCTACAACACCGACCGTCCCGTGCAGTCCGACTACCGAAAAACTTGTCTTGGAGTTCTACCGTAGGGATATGAATTTTTTTAATTTCTGAACAATCATTAGGTTGGCCACAGACTATCTTGCGTGCACTCAACGCGTCTTCGTTTGCAAAAGTGACCTAGTCGCGATGCAATTTTCCGTGAGTTCAAGAAATTTCTGCCTCAACATTCAAAAACCGCATCAATTGGACCGTAATGTTTTCAGCAGCCGCTTCCAGATCATTGAAACTATAGTCCCGATTTCGAGGGTTGCTCTGTAGAGATCCTGTAAATCCGAGGTCGTCCACAAATCTTGACGCAACGGCTTCCGGAGCTACTGCGCCTTCGACCATTGAAGCCGTCCAGCGTAAGCTGGCAGGACGGATGCTCGCACGATTGCCATGCAGAACGCCGGGAAGCGAATAGAACCATCCAGGCTTGTGTTGCATTGTCCCGGCATGACAGAGATATGTGTGGCACGACGCTATCTCATGTAAAGAGCCAATTAAGGTCATTCCGGTTAAATCTCTCATTTGAGCGCACTGTTTTTTTGGCAACGCTTCAGATATTTGACCGATAAGGCGCTGTGCTCCAGAAATTCGTTCTTCAAAGGACAAGCGAACCGGATCGTAGATTGGTCGCTCGAAATCTTGCGGCAACGAAAAGCCATCTAGCAAGAAAACGGCATTTGGACGGCAATCAAGCACTTTATTGATAATAAGCGCTAGGACTTCTACCTGGTTTTCAAGCGTCCGACCTCTTTCGCGAACGGTCATATAGATTTTTGGTTCTGGCGAAGGTGACCAACTTAACGGCACACCGATAAGCTCCATCAATTCAGTTTTGACATCTCCATCACAGAAAACCGATCCAGGCACCAAAGTTGGACGGCTCTGCCATCCTCGTGCCGCGTTTGTTCGTTCCACCTCGTCAAAGCAGATCTTGTGGGCTTTGCAGAACGCCACGATACTTCCCATTGGATCATGCAATATTCGAACATCAAAGTTCGAAACCGAGTGGGCGAGATGCCAAAGCCCGGGAAATTCGTTCCACAGATGATGTGCAAAGTTCGTGTGACCTGTGAAAACCAACGGGCGAGCAGTCGTATCGACCCTGACATCGGGGCAGACGTTGTTTCCCAAGATCTCCTGGGCCTTCGCAATCAAGGGCGACGCTTCACTGTCGGCTACGGTATAAACACTTTCAAGTGTCACCAATGCCAGAACGGGACACCCCAATCGCACTGACGCTGCAACAACACAGAACGGTTCAGTCGTTCCAGAAAACCAATAAAGACATCCGTTCTGAGGCCAGTAATAATGCGCTTCCGCTTGGCACTCCTCGCCAGTGGTCGGGTCTGGTACCGTGAACCGGCCCGTTTCCGCAATATTCATCTGAAAACGGCGCAGCGCTCTATCGCTTATCCATGCGTTACCTGCGCGCAAAGCTTCAAGGGTCCTTGAAACCTGTTGATCGTTCGTTTCGGACGCAGAGCTCAAGTCTTGGACTCCTGTTTGACGCCAGGAATCTTACGAGCAACTTGGCCGCTAGT
Organism: Roseovarius atlanticus; assembly: GCF_001441615.1. Lineage (GTDB taxonomy): Bacteria > Pseudomonadota > Alphaproteobacteria > Rhodobacterales > Rhodobacteraceae > Roseovarius > Roseovarius atlanticus. The sequence goes on along the minus strand of NZ_LAXJ01000003.1, from coordinate 241,203 downwards.
CTTTTTTGAGCACATTCCAGCCATTAACATCTGGTCGTCCAGGTTCACCTCTTTCAGAAGCGCAACCAATTCCGGGTCTTCCCCGCCTCTTTGCTCCCCGCCCTTGGACACATTACGTCGTTCCTCGGTCCAATCGAAATCGGGATAGGCGTCTGAAATGGTGTCGGAAAGCCTGCTTAGCATTGCGCCGAAGTCAGAGACCGCCCCCACGACAGTCAAGCGCTCCAGCGCCGATTTGGCACGCTCCAACTCCGGCTCGGGACCGGGCGCGAGGCTCGCAAGCCGGTGGGTCTGAAAATTGCGGCATTGCCGGTCATTGGGCATCGCCAGCCTGACCTTTACATACCCCTCCAGGTCCGTGTGCTTGGCCAGCACGGCCCCAAATGTCTCTGCATCCTGATCCCGCTCGAACCGGTAGGCCGATTTGATCCGCGCAATAGGGTCGCGCAAGAGCATGACCGACACGATCCGCACGCCGTCGACCTGCGGCAACGGTCCCATCATCGTGTGCGACGAGAACGCGACCGCGTCCGGTTCTGATCGAATCCAGTCCTCGACTTGGCCCGTGTTGTTCTGGCCCTGGAATTCCCGCGTGACCCAGCGGTTACCGAAATTCTGCTTGAGCACGGCGTCAAGCGACGTTCCCGCGTTCTTGAAGAGGTGGTAATGCAAGATAATCGTACGCAATCGGTTCAGCCCAATCCCTGACAAAAGATCCGTTCGACCCTAAAGCGGACGTACGCGAGATTCAACGAACCGGTGCGTTCGGCAGGAACAGGTCCGCCGCCTCGAATGCTTCGCGCATAAGCACGCGCCCTTTCCGGAACGAATAGTTTTCGGCCATGTAGGTGCGTGCCGCCTCGGACATCCTGTGCCAAAGCTCGTCGTCGCTATCCAGCTTTCTGATCGCCTCGATCCAGTCTTCATTCGTACGCGCGATAAAGCATTCCTGCCCATCGCGCAGACCGATACCCTCCGCCGCCACCGGGGTGAGAACGCAAGGCGTGCCCCGGGCAAGCGCTTCCAGAACCTTGCCCTTGATACCGGCGCCGGACAAAAGCGGCGCCACGAAGATGCGGTGCGGGTCAAAGGCATCGGCGACGTCGGCGACAAAGCCGACCGGGTCGATCGACGGCCCCTTGAGCGCCATGATCTCGTCAGTCATCCGCGCCCCGTAGATCGACAGCCCCAGGTCCTTTCGCTGCGTGGCCAAAAGCGGCATGATCTCACGCGCGAACCACAACAGACCCTCCTGGTTCGGGTGATGACGGAAACTGCCCAGGAACGAAATACCGGACCTTTCCTCAAGCGGCGTGATCGTCTCCGGTAGGTTCACGACCCATGGCACGTGCATCACTTTTGCCGCGCCTTCGGTGTAGGCTTCGATCACGGCATGTTCCATCTCGTTGTAGCTGAGCACGATATCGACCTGGTTGATGATATCCAGCTCGGCTGTCCTGGTCTGGCGCGCGACTTCCATCCGATCTTCGTCGCCGCTCGACCGGGCAGCGCGAATCTCTCGCAGGAAATGCAGGTCGGCATTGTTGAACAGAACCTTGGCTTGCGGCGCCAGCATACGGATCTGCTGCAACACGTCCTTCGCCACGTAGAACCGCGTGATGTAGAAGGCATCGAAATCCGCCGCGTGGCGTGCGATGTATTCCTGCACGCTCATGTAGAACGGGGCGTAAATCATCTCGACGCCCATTTTCTGCAAGTCCTCGGTATACTTGCCCAAATGCGCGATGTTGGCGGGCAGGAACGTGACCTTGTAGCCCAGCGACTGCACCAGACGAATTTCCTGGAGCGCGGCGTAAGATCCCGCATCCTGATCCGGGCGAGGCGTGGTGTAGTCGATAAACAGCACGCGCCCGACGATGCCGCGGTCTTTTTCCAGGTCCGGGCTCTGCCCTTCGCGGCCAAACCGGGCATAGTCACTCGCCCAGCGCCGCTTGAACTTTGGCCTGTTGACTTCCTGAAAGCGCTTGAAGCCGCTCGACACGTCCGTGCCCGAGGTCATGCCCTCGTAGTGGTAGATCACCGAGGACGGCACGAACCAGGTGGTATACCCCGCTTCGCGCACCTTGAAGGCAAAGTCTGTGTCTTCAAAATACATCGGCTCCAGGTATTGCGACAACCCGCCGACCTCGTCCCAGATCTGCTTGGGCACCATCATGGCCGCGCCGGACAGGTAATCGGCCTGCCGTGCGTAACAGAACCGCGGATCGTTAGGGTTCTGACGGTTGCCATAGTTCCACGGATTGCCCGTGCCCCAGATGATGCCGCCTGCATCCTGAAGCTTGCCATCGGGATACAGTAGTTTGGCCCCCGCCAGGCCGACGTAATCGAACCGCTCGAACGCTCCGAGAAGCTCGTCGATCCAGCCGGTCGTCACCTCGACATCGTTGTTCAGCAGAACGATGTAGTCGCCCTTGGCCACCGACGCGCCCGCATTGCAGGCCCGTATGAAGCGTTGCGGTTCCTCGTTGTGCAAGACCGTGATCCCGGAGACGATATTCTCCAGCTCCGCGGTCTCATCAGTCGAAGCATCATCGACCACGATCACCTCGAAGCTGGCGTCGTTTGGCGCCAGCAACAGGGAGCACAACGCCAGATATGTCACTTCGACCTTGTTGTGTGCCGGGATGACGATGGACACCAGAGGCTTGTCCACCTTCGGAAAGGACAGCGGCTTCAGTTTGACGTTGTCGTAGCCGCCTTCCACGGTCTCCAACGCATGTGCGAGTTGTGCGATGTCCAGGCTGTCTTCCGCTTTTCCGGCGGCGCTCGTGAACAGCGCCTTCAACCCAGCAAAACGCCGCCCTGTTTGCGGAAAGATCGAGTCCGGGAAGGGGGCCGAGCTTTCGCGTTGCAGCACGTCTGCCGGCGTCAGGATCTTCGGCATCAACAGCTGACTTTCCCAATACGCCACGGTTCCCGATGCGTCCCGCAAGCTCAGATGATGGGTATGACCATCCAGGTATCCCTCCGAAATCCGCAGCGGCGTCTGCCCATGCTGCACGCTGACCTGCTGGTCATGGCGTCCGTTCACGAACAATGACAGCGTGGCAGGCGCGGCGCAGGACACCACCAGGGTATGCCCAGAGCTATCATCAACCTTGATTTCTGCCTCGGGGGGCAGAGAAAAATTTTCACCCTTGCCCCCCTGATTAACCGAGAACGTGGTTTCCGGCGCCGGTATCGCCGGCAAGTAAGCCGACAGCCACACACCACCACTGGGTATCTTGTCGCCCACCAGCATCTCGGGATTCAGCCTGCCTCTCGCGCCCCCTCGACGGTTCGGCCCGACATGCACATCCGAAAGGAAGAGAAAAGGTTCGCTTCCGCTTCCGTCATCTACATAATCGGAATAGTTCACCGTCAGACGTATCTCGAAACGGCCGCTGCCGGCTGGCAACGGAATCGAGACGTCCTGATATTCGCTCGCGTTCCGCCCGCCCAGGGCCGCGGGGTCGAAATCGATCCTGCGTTCCGACACCACGCCGGTTTCAACATGCTGAAACGTCACCTTCAGCCGCGCCGTTGCCCGGTGCACGCCCAGAAGCGCATTGAAACATAAGCCCTGCTCTTCCACGTCCACGGTGATCGGCCGATCGATATGGATCTTGCATGGGGACTCGCGGCGCACGACCATGATCTGGATCGTTTGCGTGCCCGGCAGCGCCCAGTCCATCAGGTTGTTCACCCACAGCGCCGCCACTTCGCCGGGCTTTGTCTCGGCCGGTTGGGTCTGCATGGCCTGGTTCAGGGAGTCCGTCGGCAACTCGACACGGCTGACGAACGAATATTCTTCCAGCGCCTGCGCCTCACATGGTGTGAAGGGAACGCGTGCCGACTGCATTGCCAACTCCACCGGCTTGGTCGGAGCCTTCTCGAAATTCACAAAGACATTGCGGTTTACCAGAATGGCCGATCTTATGTCGTGGGCGGATGTTCCAAACTTCATCATATCTCAATCTTCAACATTGCTAGCGAGCGCCAGAGCGCTGTTCCCGCACGGCTACAAGACCGCAGCCAGAGAGTATAGCGCCTATTTGTCAAGGATGTCCCGGTGGTACCGATTCAGCAAAAAAAGGCCCACCAGTAGGCCAATCAGGCCAAGCATAATGGGATAGGTCACAGACACATAGGTCGGGTTGTAATACGGATAAAACGCGTCGCGCATCATCCCGATCGGGTGGACCAGCGGATTGTACCACAACACGCTCCTGTAGGGCTCTGGTACCGTTTCGAACAGAAAGAACATGCACGAAATCAGGAAAATCGGCCGGTTCAGAACCGCCCAGGATGTTTGCCAGACCGGGAAGGATACGAACAAAAAGCTGTTGAGCGTGCCCACGCCAACGGAGAATATGATAAGCATGACATAGGCGGTCGCCACCTTGCCGACATCGATGGACACATCGTCGGAAAAAAAGGTCAGAATCACCGCCATGACCACGATGTGGACCATGAACTGCGTCATCACATTAAGAATGAAGCGCGCGATCAACGCGTCGACGAAGGTCACTCTCGGATATTCCAGCAAGGCGCGCGAAAAGTTCAGGACCTGCGCCAGCTTCATCGCAAGATCGCCGTACATCAGGAATGGCAGCATACCGCACGCATAGAACAGCGGAAAGGACGTGCCCAGCGGAGGGTGTCTAAACCCGGCGGAAAAGATGAACGTCATCAGGCCGATCCCGGCGGCCGGCTCGATCACGGCCCAGATGTAGCCCCCCGGCGACCGGCCGTAAGACGTCGACATTTCCCGTAGCATCAGCGCAAACACCGAACGGAAAGTCGCGAACGGCAGACGCACCTCGCGCAGTTGCGATTCTTCGTCCTCGGTCAGGCGAGGATCGTGCGGCGAAGGCGAATTGACGTCAGTCATGGGAAAGAGGTGGTGGCAGCGCTTTTGCAGTTCGACTATGGTCGGCTCAGTTGTTCAAGATCATCCCTAAAGGCCGGAAAGTCCAGCGTACATGTCAAACCCGCCTTCCGCACCGGCCCTGGTGCCGTCTCAGCCTGTCGGCCAACCCGCACCAGAAGAGGCCCGTAGCGATTCCAAGGTTCCACCGCCCGCGGCCATGGCCAAACCGCGGCGACGCCACTTTGGTCTGGTGCTCAGCTTTTTTCTCTGCTGGCTGGTGCCGGTCATGCTGGTCGCGGGGTATCTGTGGCTGCGCGCGGCGGACCAATATGCCTCTCACCTGGGCTTTTCAGTCCGCACCGAAGAGGCAAGCTCGGCCATCGAACTGCTCGGGGGCATCACCGACCTTTCTTCCGGCAGCTCTTCGGACACCGACATCCTGAACGACTTTCTTACCAGTCAGGAACTGGTCAGGGAAATCGACCAGGCCGTCGATCTTCGCGCGATCTGGTCTCGGGTGCCCACGTCTCGCGATCCGGTCTTCGCGTATGACGCGCCAGGCACCATCGAGGATCTTGTCGACCATTGGGAACGCAAGGTCACGATCATCTATGACAGCGGCGCGGGCCTGATTGATATGCGCGTTCTGGCCTTCGACCCGCAGGATGCGCGGGATATCGCCCAGGCGGTGCTGGACGAGTCGACCAAGATGATCAACCAGCTTTCCGCCATCGCCCGCGAGGACGCGATCGGCTATGCCGAAGCCGAACTCGAGGTCGCGGTGGACCGGCTGAAAACCGCACGCACCGCGCTGACCGAGTTTCGCAACCGCACGCAGATCGTCGACCCGACGATCGACACGCAGAACCAGATGGGTCTGCTGGTGAACCTTCAGCAGCAACTTGCCGAGGCTCTGATCGATCTCGACCTGCTGCAATCCACGACCCAGTCCAACGATCCCAGGATCACCCAGGCCGAACGCCGGGTCGAGGTGATCGAATCGCGCATCGAGGCCGAACGCCGCAAGCTCGGTCTCGGCAGTTCCAGCGAAGGCGGCGAGGTTTTCGCAAATCTCGTTGGCGAATACGAAAGCCTGATCGTGGACCGCGAGTTTGCCGAGGCCGCCTACACCAGTGCTTTGGCAGCCTACGATTCCGCGCGCGCCGAAGCACAACGCCAAAGCCGCTATCTGGCGCCGCACGTCCGCCCGACCCTGGCCGAAAGCGCCCAGTTCCCAGAACGGATGAACATCATGCTGCTGTCGGCCCTGTTTCTTCTGTTCGGATGGGCCATCGGCGTTCTGATCTACTACAGCCTTCGCGATCGGCGCTGAAAGGGCGGACCATGATCAAGCTTGATCGGCTGTCGAAACGCTTTCCCATGCGGCAAGGCTACAAGACCGTGATCGACGATCTGACGGCGGTTTTTCCCTCGGGGAAAAGCGTGGCACTTCTGGGGCGCAACGGCGCCGGCAAGTCGACCTTGCTGCGGATCATCTCCGGGGCCTTGCGCCCAACCTCCGGCCGCGTCCTGTCGACCGGCACGATCTCCTATCCGGTGGGGTTTGCAGGAACATTCCATCCGCAACTGACCGGGGCGCAGAACACAAGGTTCGTGGCCCGCATCTATGGCGTCGACACCGATGAACTGGTGCAGTTTGTCCAGGATTTTGCCGAGCTTGGCCGTCATTTTCACATGCCGTTCAAGACCTACTCTTCAGGGATGCGATCCAAGCTCAGCTTTGGCGTTTCGATGGGCATCCCCTTCGATACCTACCTCGTGGACGAGGTCATGTCCGTCGGCGACGGCTCGTTCCGGGAAAAAAGCACCGAGTTGTTCGCCGAGCGGCGGCGCACCGCAGGCGCGGTCGTCGTGTCCCACTCTCCGCCCATGATCAAGGCGATGTGCGACATGGCGGTGGTTCTGGAAAACGGCCATGTCGAATTTTACGATGATGTCGACGAGGCACTGGAACATCACGAGGCGAACATGAAAAAGCCGCGCCCGACCTGACGGATGCTCGATGCGCTTCACATCTGCGTCGCTCAACGCTCCGCCAGCATCTCCGCCACCAGCGCCTGCGCATCTTCCGCAAATCTCTCCGGCGCATACCGCGCGGACCAGAACGCTCTGATTTCGGTTTGGTATCGTTCCCGATCGGATCGAAATCGGGCTAGACCTGCATCGATCGCCGCGGCCTGCTCGGCCGGGCCGCCCCGCAATCGTATCGTCAGCGGATGATCCTTCGATAGCGCCCGCGCGCCCTCGAACTCCGACAGGATCAGCGGCAAACCATATTCGCTGGCCTCCAGCGCCCCGATCGGCTGCCCCTCGTAGCGCGAGGTCAGCATATACCCGTCCGCAGAGGCCAGCACTGGGCGCACATCCGCGACAGGGCCGAGAAAGCGCACCCTGTCCACCGCCGGCCCCGCCACCCGGCGCGCCAGCGCGGCAAACCGCGGCTCGTCTGTGCCCGCACCGCATAGGCTCAGCGTGATGTCGTCCGGCAGGCGCCGCATCAGGCGCAAGGCGGCGGTCAGGTTCTTCTGATAGCCGACCCGTCCGGTCATGACGATATGGCGCCCCTTGCGCCGCACGCCCTCCTGTGGCTGCCAAGGGCCGAGATGGGATGCATTGCCCAGAACATGGCATCGGTGTCCGATCATCGCGGCGCCCATCGCGGTCTGCATCCGGTCCCTTTGCGACTCGGTCAGAAAAATCAGGTCCAGCGGCTCGCACGCTTTCAGCAGGCCCCTTTCAGTCCGCCGTGCGATCGGGCCGGTGCCAAAGCGGTGGCCCGGCCCGAACGGCAAGCCGTGATAGGTCAGCGCGAGGCGCGACCGGAACGACCTCGGCCATTGACCGGACAGGTGCAGCTGTCGCAGGAACAGAACCGGCAGGCGCGCATGGCCCCAGACAAGATCGGCCGGCAACGCGTTCAGCGCCGCCGCTAGCGCGGCGCGGCCCAGACGCCAGCGTCGCGGGTCAAGGGTGCTGGCAAGTCCCGGCACCGCGACATGCCGTGCGCCCAGCGCCTCGATTTCGTCATATCCGCCGCGGTTCTCTTCACTGATGACAGTGACGGTCGCCTGCCCTTGCAGAACGCGCACAAGATCTGTGATGTGGCGCGGCACGCCGGACGGGCGGCCATCGCCGCCGACAAGCACGATATGCGGCTCAGACAAGCCCAAGCGCCGCCGCTCCAAAAAATCCAGCCGTCCCAAGCGGACTTTGGCGATAAACCCCCAGCCGCCGGAACGCGGCCAGACGCGGCCCCAGGGGCAAACGCCGCGCCGCCTCGAACCCGTCAAACAACTCTGCATTCCTTGCCGTCAGCCGGTCGCGCGAGGCCTCCAGCGCCGCGGCGTTCAGCGTCAGCCGTTCGGCGAAAGCCCGGCGCAGCACGGCACGCTTGCGCCGGATCTGCGCCAGCGGCCCGCGGCCGGCTCCGATCAGGTTGCCGCCATGCTGCCGATAAAGCGCCACCGGCGGCCCATTGTCGTGAACCACGGTGCCGCCGATGCCGCTGACAAGCTGGTACAGCCACCAGTCGTGCGCGAAAATCGCTCCCAGTTTGGGCGCGATCTCTCGGGCCGCCTCTGCGGCCGCGCGGTTCAGCACGATCGTGTTTCCCGCCGCGACGTTCTCTATCAGCGCATTTTCAAGGCCCAGGGGACGCGTCCGCTTCGGCATTGGCCTTTGCCTGTCGCCTTCGGTGCCGTTCCAAGGCTGAAGCCGCGCGCAGTAAAGACCGGGACGGTCGGCGGGCAACTCATCCAGAGCCTCTCGCGCCCGGGCCAGCTTGTCCGGCAGCCAGACGTCGTCCTGATCCGCAAACGCAACCGGCCCAGGCTCGGCGTGCCGGATCAGATGAAGGTAGTTCGCCGCAAAACCCGATTTCGGTCCGCGGATGACCCGCACCTGCTGTGGCACGTCCACGGCAAAACGCTCGATGATATCGCGGCTGTCCGCGCCGCCACTGTCGTCGCTGGCCAAGAGCCGCCACCCCGCCGTGCTTTGCGATGACAGGCTGCGCAATTGATCGGGCAAGTAAGGCGCGCCATCGTAGACCGCCATAAGGATCTGAATGTCGTCCAACCCGATGTTCCGCCTTACGCCGTCCCCTGTGGTGATCGGTGCTGGATTAGTTTATTCGGACCTCAGTTGCAAAGCCTGAAACCGGACCTTTAATGAAGCAATCTCTTTACCTGTCGCTGGCCCGCCGTTTCGTCTCGACCATCAAGCAAGAAGGTTTCCGGCCTGCCCTGCGCAAGGCTCGCCTCTATGCGGCGCGGCGTCTACAGGGGATCGGCGCAAGCCATCTCAATCCCTCGGCGGCGCAGGGCCACAGCCCCGAGGCCTATCTTCAGGGCGTCTGGGCCGACATGGCCCGCGGCGGCGGTTTTCACGTGATTCGTGACCGCACCAGGCCGCCCAGGATCGCACTGATCGGCGATCTGAACCTGCCGCAGTGCCGCAAGTACCGGATCGAGCAACTTGCCGATTTCTGGCGCGCGCAGGGCGTGGAATGCGACTATTCGCACTACGGCGACGTCCCCCGCTCGGCCCAGCTGCTTCAGACCGCCACCCATCTTTGCGAATACCGGCTAGAGGCCATGCCGCTGACCCAGATGTACCGCTACGAGGCGCGGCGACTCGGCCTGCCGGTTCTGTACGATATCGACGATCCGTTGTTCTCGGTCTCGGCCTATGAGACCTACAACAACATGACCGCGCTCGATCCGGGTCTGAAGGCGCATTTCTTGTCGGTCGCACCGCGCTATGCCGAGATGATGAACAGTGCCGACATGGTCACCGTGTCCACCCCCGGCCTTGTCGATCATGCGCGTCTTTTTACCGGCCGCCCCGTTCACATGCGGCGCAACTTCGCCGACGAAAGCACGCTTTCGGATGGCCGCGCCGCGATGGACGCCATCGAAGAAGCGGACGACGACGGTCTATTCCGCCTGGTGTTTGCCAGCGGTTCGCAGGGACACGAGGCCGATTTCGAGATCATCGCCGACGCGGTGGCCGATTTCGTCGCCGCGGCACCCGATCGCCGCCTCCGCATCCTTGGCCATTTTCGCACAGAGCTTTTGCCGCCCGCGATTCAAAGCCGCACCGAGCATTACAAGTTCCTGCCCTACGAGGAATACCTGACCCACCTGGCCGCCGGCGACGTGGCGGTGATGCCGCTTCAGGACGATATCTTCAACCGCTGCAAAAGCGCCGTGCGTGTCATCGACGCGTCATCGGTCGGGCTTACGTCAGTCGTCAGTGATGTCGGCGACTTGAAATGCCTGATCGAAAACGGAGTTACAGGTCATGTGGCCCGGACCCCGGCGGACTGGCGGCAACTGCTGGAAAAACTGTCCAATAATCGGGCAACGACCCACGAAATGGGACGAGCGGCACGCAGAAAACTTGAAACGCGATGGGCGGCCCAACCGGCGCCGCATATCATCGACCAGGCAGTATTGGACTGGATCGAGACATGACCGGCAGACAGCCGCATATCCTGATCGCGAACATCTTTTTCGCGCCGTTTTCCTATGGCGGCGCCACTGTTGTCGCCGAGGAAGTCGCCCGCGCCCTGCATGATGGTGGCCGGGCGCGCATCAGCGCCGTATCTTTGATTTCACGGGCGGAACTGGCGGCCTACTCGGTCATCCGATCCCAGGTGAACGGAATCGACAATTATCTGATCAACATGCCGCCGGGCCGCAGCGTCAGGGAATTCTGGGACAATCCCCGGGTCGAGACCATGCTCGACGACCTGATCGCCGAGCTGTCGCCCGATCTGATGCACGTGCATTGCATTCAGGAAATGGGCGTCGGCGCATTGCGCGCGGCCGATCGTGCCAGCGTTCCGATCATCCTGTCGATCCATGATTTCTGGTGGATCTGCGAACGCCAGTTCATGGTCCGGATGGACAATACATATTGCGGTCAGTTCCCGGTGGATGTGGAGGCGTGCAAAGGATGCGTTAGTGATCACGACGCCACGCGCACCCGCTTTTTCGCCCTGCAAGAGGCCGCCGAACGTGCCCACACCGTCACCTATCCCAGCCGCTTTGCCCTAGAGCTTTGTGAATCGTCCGGTCTTGCCCCCGGTCGGGGAATCGTATGGGAAAACGGCGTGCAACTGCCGGCGCCCGATTTCTATACCCGCCAGGCGGCGCGGCGGGCCCGTGATCCGCGCGTGGTCTTCGGTTTTCTCGGCGGGCCGTCGCAGATCAAGGGGTGGCCCACCATCCGGTCCGCGTTCCAGACACTGAACCGTACCGATTTCCGCGTCGACCTTGTCGACGGCAGCATCGACGGAAGCTGGTGGCGCGGCCACGATTTCTCCGATTTGCCCGGCGAATGGCGGCTCTTGCCGCGTTTCTCGCAGGATGGGATGGACGACTTCTATGCCAATATCGACGTGCTCCTCTTCATGTCGCAATGGAAGGAAACCTTCGGCCTTGCCATCCGCGAGGCGCTGGCCCGCGGCATCGACGTGATCCAGACCGACAGTGGCGGCACCACCGAACACTCTGCCGCCAATCCCGCTGACCTCATACCGATCGGCGCTCCGCCACAGGTCCTGCACTCCAGGCTGGAGCATCGCCTGAACGCCGCGCGCGGGATAGATCCCATCAAGGGCATACGCAGTTTCCAAGATCAGGCAAATACCTTCGAAGATCTGGTATGGAGCCTTCTTGGGCGTGCCGAGGTTGCCGAATGAATCCTTCCGACCGTTTCACACTGCGCACAGGCGAACCGGAAAAAACCTCCTGTAACTGGTGGTTCGGGCAGGATAAGAGCGTGCTGACACGGACGTCGTTTCCGAATGAAAGACTTACATGAGTGACGAAGGGCAAGGCGACATGATCACACCAGTGCTTCTGTGCGGCGGATCCGGGACCCGGCTTTGGCCGCTGAGCCGGAAATCATACCCCAAGCAGTTTGCACCAATCTGGGGCGAGGACACGTTGTTCCAACGGTCGGCGCGGCGCCTGTCGGGACCCGATTTTGCGGCACCGCTGGTGATCACCGCATCCGACTTCCGGTTCATCGTCGCCGAGCAGTTGCAGGAAACCGGCGTCGAACCCGGCACCATCCTGCTGGAACCCGAGGGGCGCAATACCGCGCCGGCGATCCTGGCAGCGGCACTTCTGGTGTCAAAAACCGACCCGGACGGGCTGATGCTGGTGGCGCCCTGCGACCATGCGGTCAGCGATACCGACGCGTTTCGGGATGCCGTGAGGGCCGGCGTACCCGCGGCCCAGGCCGGCCAGCTGGTCACTTTCGGAATCACGCCAGACTATCCCGAGACCGGCTATGGCTACCTCGAACTTGCCGAAGATCCCGATGGTAGCAAGCCCGTCGCCCTGTCCCGATTCATCGAGAAACCTGACGCCACGCGCGCAGCCGAGATGGTCGCCGGCGGGCGCCACCTTTGGAACGGCGGCATCTTCCTCTTCCGGGCCAGCGATATTCTGGCCGCCTATGCCGAGTCTGCGCCACACCTGATGGACCCGGTGCGCGCCGCGGTGGACGATGCAACGCCGGACCTGGGCTTTCTGCGTCTCGCTCCCGAACCCTGGGCAAAGGCCGAGGATATCTCGATCGACTTCGCCGTGATGGAACGCTCAAGCAACCTGTCTGTCGTTCCCCTGACGCATGGCTGGTCGGATCTTGGCGGCTGGGATGCCATCTGGCGAGAAAGCCCGCAGGACGGCGCCGGCGTCGCCACAAGCGGCCCCGCCACGGCGCTTGACTGCGAGAATACCCTGCTGCGATCGGAATCCGATCAACTTGAACTGGTCGGCATCGGACTGAAGGATATCGTGGCGGTCGCCATGCCCGACGCGGTTCTCGTGGCCCACGCCTCCCAGGCCCAAAGCGTGAAGAACGCCGTCGCCGCGCTCAAGAAAAAGTCCGCCGCACAGGCCACCCAGTTCCCCAAGGATCACCGCCCATGGGGCTGGTTCGAATGTCTCGCCCTCGGCGGCCGGTTTCAGGTCAAGCGCATCCACGTCCATCCCGGCGCCGCCCTCAGCCTGCAAAGTCACAATCACCGCTCGGAGCATTGGATCGTGGTCCAGGGCACCGCCAAGGTCACCATCGACGGCAAGGAAGATCTGGTCACCGAAAACCAATCGGTTTACATCCCCCTCGGTGCGGTGCACCGCATGGAAAACCCCGGCAAGGTGCCGATGGTTTTGATCGAGGTGCAGACCGGCAGCTACCTCGGTGAAGATGACATAACCCGTTACGAGGACGTGTACGCGCGCACATGAAAAGACTTCTGAATTCCCTGAGCCGCCGGCTCGCTTCCCCTTCGGCTCCGGCGGCGCCTGCCGCCGCACAGGCTCAGCCCGCCCAGCGCGGACCGCAGCCGCCCGCGCGACTCTTTCCGGGGATCGGCAAGCATCATAACATCATGGATGTCGGCAACTTTCTCGCTGCCCAGACGTCGGCGGCTTTTGCCAGCGCGAATTTCACCCATGCGCGTCCGTTCCCCGAAAAAACCCAGATGTATCCATGGGCCATGGCCCAAGCCAAAGGCGACGGTCTCGTGCTTGAATTCGGCGTTGCCTCGGGCGGGACGGTCAACCAACTGGCCGATCTGCACAAAGGTCCGGTCCACGGCTTCGACGTGTTCACTGGCCTGCCGGAAACTTGGCGCCCCGGCTTTCCCAAGGGGGCCTTCGCGCAGGATGCGCTGCCCAAGGTGCGCAAGAACGTGGACCTGGTCGTTGGCCTCTTCGAGGACACGCTGCCCGGCTTCGTCGCGGCCCACCCAGAGCGCGTGAAACTTCTGCATGTCGATTGCGACATCTATTCCGGCACGGTTACGATTTTCACCGAACTGGAACGCCAGATCGACGACGACACCATCATTGTCTTCGACGAGTACCTGAATTTCCCGGGCTGGGAGCGCGACGAGCATCGCGCCTTCATGGAATTCTGCGCGCGCACCGACCGCGTGCCGGAATTCCTCGCGTTCGTTCCTGCTTCGGAACAGGTCGTCGCCCGCGCTCCGCGCCGCCGCCCGGATCAAAAAGTGCCGCAGATCGTTGCCGAGATTGTGCCCGATGCGCGCCCAGATATCCCTACGGACGGCCTGACCCTGTCCCATGTCCGCCACGTCACCTTCGACCAGATGGAAGAGGCGGGGCACGACATCCGGCGCTTTGACGATGGTGCCGCGCCGCTCGACCTGACAGACGCAAAGGCGTATCCCGGCCTTCCCGAAAACTGGCGCAAACCACAGGACCTGTTGCCCACAAGGGCCGCGGTGATCAAAGCAGCACAGCTTTGCGCGGATGGGTCCGTGCTCATGCCCGGCGGTTCTTACAACTACTACGACGGCGCGTTCCATCTCGAACCCTGGCAGCAGAGGCATGTCCGCACGACCCTGAAATATCTCGACGCGGACACCGGCGAGGCGCTGATAAACGCCCGTGGCCCGCGCGAAGAGATGCCGGGCAAGGCCTTCTCTCTGATCACGAACGCGGCGGCGAATTACGGACACTTCATCCACGACGTTCTGTCGCGCATCCATTACGATGAGGTCGGGGCGATCAACCCTGCCGAACACAAGATACTGGCCCCACGCTGTCGCTTCCCGATGCAGCGCGCCCTTCTGGAAAAGGCGTTTGACGGATACCAGATCGTCGAACTTGCCGCCGGCCGCGTCTACGAGGTTGAAGAGCTTGTATGGCCTGCGAATTTCTGCTCGTCTACGCGGTTCAACCCGGCAGCCATCGCCACTCTGGCCGACCGCCTGCGCACCGCACTCGCACCTTATCGTGACGGCACATCGCGCAAGGTCTGCGTCTCGCGCAGCGACGGCAAAGGCGGTGGCGGGCGCGAGTTCGTCAACATGGACGACTACGAGGCGCTGGCCGAGAAACATGGCTACGAGGTGATCGAAGTATCGAAATTGGCCGTCGAAGACCAATTCGCCCTATGGGCCAACACCACCGACATCCTCGGCGTTCACGGGGCCGGACTGATGAACATGATCATGATGCCCTCGGGCAGCCGTTTCACCGAGATCACCGGCGCCCCGCACGGCCCGGCCTTCATCGCACGCTGCGCGGTGGCCGCCGGACATGACGTAGCCGGGTTCAACGGCCACCAGAATTCCGACAACCAACCCGAAATCGACCTCAAGGCGCTCGACAAGCTCCTGAAGGAACGCAGTTGAACCAATCTCCTCCCATTCACGGGCCCCGCCCTGTCCTGATCGTGGGGGCGGGCTTTGCCGGCGCTGTCTATGGCCGCACCCTTGCCGAAGCCGGCTGGCGGGTCCAGATCATCGACCGGCGCGATCACATCGCGGGTAACGCGCATGATGCGGTCGATGCCAACGGCGTGCGCGTCCACACCTATGGTCCGCACCTGTTTCACACGCAGAACAAGGAGGTTTTCGACTGGATCTCCCGCTTTGGCGCGATGGTGCCCTACCGCCACAGCGTGACGGCCCAGCTGGACGATGGGCGTCTGGTGCCGCTCCCGGTCAACCGCCGCACGCTGGAAATGCTCTACGACGTGCCGCTTCCCGACGCCGACGCGGTGAACGCACTTCTGGAGTCGGTCGCCCAGCCGATCGAGAACCCGGCAAATGCCGCAGAGTATCTTCTCAGCCGCATCGGTCCGACCCTGACTGACCTTTTCTTCCGGCCCTACACCCGCAAGATGTGGGGACTGGAACTGGAAGACATGGACGCCTCGGTGGTCCGCCGTATTCCACTGCGCCACGACTACACCAGTAATTATTTCCCCGACGACACGTATCAGGTACTGCCCCGCGACGGTTATACCGCGCTGTTCCACAGCATCCTCGATCATCCCAACATATCGGTCGCCCTCGACACCCCCTTCGACAAGGCGATGCAAGCCGATGCGCACTGGTGCTTCAATGCCATGGCGATCGACGAATATTTCGATCAGTGCTTCGGCGCACTGCCATATCGCTCGATACGGTTCCACACCCAAAAGCGCCCGCGCGATCAAATCGACGGTACCGCGGTGGTCAACTACACCGATGATGGCCCCATGACGCGCGAAACACGCTGGGCCCTTCTGCCTTGCCACGAGGTCAATCCGGGGCCAGATACGACCGTGACCCTGGAAGAACCGTGCTCTTACGAAGAGAACAATTTCGAGCGGTATTACCCGGTCAAAACCGCCGACGGTCGCTTTCAGGACGTGTACCGCCGCTACGCCGACGAAGCGGCCCGCCATGACAGGCTCAGCTTTATCGGGCGGTGCGGCACGTACCAGTATCTCGACATGCATCAGGTCATCAATCAAAGCCTCGTGCAGTGCCGAAAGTGGATCGACGGCCAGTCCTGACGCCTAGAACAGGAAGTCCGTGCCATCAAGGTCACCATAGCTGACCGCGATCAACGTGATCGAGCTGTCCGCGCCCGTGGCAATGATCACGTTGTTGCCCACCTGTGCCGCTTGCGCCATGACGTCCGACGTCGCAGAGAACATGTTCAGGTCACTGAAATCCAGGACCTCCAGCGCGTTCAAGGCGTCGAAGCCGACAACCGTATCGTGGCCGTGACCCGTCTCGAAAACAAAGCGATCGGCATTGAAATCACCGTAAAGCAGATCGTCGCCCGCGCCACCGATCAGCGTGTCGAACCCCGCGTTTCCGCCTAAGGTGTCGTTGCCCTCTTCGCCGACAATATAGTCGTTGCCGGTGCCGCCAAAAAACCGGTCGTTGCCCGAGCCACCCCACATCCGGTCATTGTCGCCCTGACCGAAATGGGTGTCGGGTCCGGCGCCGCCGTAAAGCTGGTCGTCGCCGGCACCGCCGAACAGCCGATCGAACCCGTCGTTTCCATAGAGCATGTCCGCGCCGTCATCACCGAATATGTTGTCGGCGTGCAGTCCACCGTCTATCGCGTCTGCGCCGGCCCCGCCGATCAACAGGTCGAACCCGACACCTCCAAAGAGCGTATCGTTGCCTGCACCGCCTTCGACCCCGTCGACAGAGGGTCCATAGTTAAAACCGGCATCGATCCAATCATCACCGTCGCCGCCCCAGATCCGGTCGGGTCCGCGCCCACCCCATATGGAATCGTTGCCGACATCCCCGCGCAGATTGTCGTACCCGTCGCCTCCGGTGATGACGTCATCGCCCGCCCGGCCCTCGATCTCGTCGGCATGGTCACCGCCAGAAATCGTGTCGTTGCCGCCATGGCCGATGATCGTGTCGAACCCGGCGCCCCCCGTCAGAATATCGGCGCCGTTGTAGCCGACGATCCGGTCATTGCCGCCGCCGCCGGAAATCTGGCTTGCGGTCTGGGCGCCTTGCAGGATGTCGTTTCCGGTGCCGCCCATCTGAGCGCTGGCCGGGCTGACGGCCACAAACGGCTCAGGCAACTGCGGGAAATCGAACGAGGGCCTTTGATAACGCAAGGTTGGCGCGAGGGCGCTGCCGGTCTCCGGCCCGTAATCCGGGCTGTCATCGGGGTAATCCGACAACCGGGTCGAAATGCTGGCGGTCATGCCGACCGCACCGCCCGCGAAATCGGACAGGGACAAGGATGCACCGCTCGCAGAGTAGACGCGCACCATCTCGTCCCCGATATGCAGTTCGGCACCCCAGCTGCGGCTGACCACGCGGATATCATCGGCACCCAGCCCCGGCTGCGGCCCCTGCAACTCGATCCGATCGGTGCCGGACTGATAGTCGTTGATCCGGTCGATCTGACCGTCTGCGCCAAGCACGAAAATGTCCGCACCGGCGCCTCCGATCAGGATATCGGCTCCGGCCCCGTCCGAGATCACGTCGTCCCCCGCACCGCCGGACAGCGTATCGTCGCCTGCGGCCCCCACGATCATGTCGTCGCCGCCCGTTCCGGTCAGCCGGTCCGCCCCGGCAGTGCCCGCCAGGGTCAGACCTGCGTTCTCCAGCGTGAACTCGAACTCCACCAGATAGGGCGCCCCCTGCGTCGCCACGAAAATGCGAGCCGTATCGCCCACCACGACCGCGTCCAGCGCCGAAATCCCGTTCAGCGGCGTCTCCAGGCTGGCCGGGATCGTCGCCACCTCCAGCAATTGCCCCCCCGGCAGAAGAGACATCACTGTCAGGCCACGGTCACTGCCCGCCGCAACGACAAAAGACTGGCCTGCAATTTCCACGACCGCCAGGTGGTCGGCATCGTCAAACCTGGTGTCCAGGCTGTCGATCGCGTGGTCCACGGGGCGCAGCCTGTTGCCCTCGATCGCCAGCACCGTCAGCGAAGAACTGCCCGAGGCCGCCACGACAGCGTAAGTGACGCCGTCCGCCGCGGTCAGTGTCACCACCGCGCCCGGCCTGTCGATCCAGGCCCCTTCGGCTGGTCCCACGACATCCACCAAGGACAGGCGCCCGTTGCTGCCCGCCCGCAGCAGCGCGACATCATCCGACCCGGCATACGTGACCACGGCATAATCGGTGCCACCAGCCTCGATCCAGGACACCGCGCTGGCTCTGTGACTGCTCAATGCTCCCAGGCCGGCCGGCGCAAGCACAGAAACCTGCCCGTTGCCTGCGAATGACAGCTGCACCAGCCCCCCGCCGCGCAACGCCGCCAAGCCGGACACACCGTCCGGCGCCATCACGATCTCGCTGATGTCACCAAGATCGAAGGCGCCGGCATCGTAGACCATCGACCCGCCAAGACCGTGGCCGGTATCGACCCGCCCGCGCAGATCGTCATCGGCCAGTCCGGCGACCATCACCCCGGTGACGCCACCCGCCCCGTCGACAAGGGCGATATCCGAGCTCTCCAGCTGCAACAGGCCTGTCGGAATGTCCCAGCTGCCCTGCAGGCTGGCCGGACCGTCCCCATTTCCCAAGATGAAACGGCTCAACGCGCCGCCCCCCCGCGCCGCGGCGTAGAGCACCGGGTCGCCGCCTTCCATGCCGATCTCCAGGTCCGTCAAACCTACCAGCAGGTCACTGTCAGCAACCTGGACCGCCCCTTGGCCGTTCAATGTGACGCGCGGCATTCCTCACTCCGTTCCACCATGACGGAAAAGGCGGGGATCGCCCTTTCCTCAAGGAAAGAAACACCACCCCCGCGTGGCCTCATGCAGAGTAAGATTGCGTCTCAATGCGGGCTTTTCAGGCCAATTTTCACTGAATTGAACTGTCCTCGGCCACCTGCCCCGAACATCCGGTGTTGCACGACCACGCTCGGGCAAAGCGCGGTCGCTTTACACTGTGTTAGAGCGCCGGCGTCATTTCTCGTCGCGGCTTTATGCAACAAAGGATCGTTCACGTGTCCGACACTTCTCCCACCCTCGGCCTGCCGCTCATCCAACCGTCTCAGGCGCAGAAACACGTCACTCACAACGAGGCGCTGCGCGTTCTCGACGCGGTCACCCAGCTCAGCGTCGCGAGCGCCGATCTGGCCACGCCGCCCTCGAACCCGGACGACGGCGTGCGCTATATCGTGGCCCCGACCGGCCAGAGCGCGTGGGCCGGGCAGGACAATGCCATCGCACTGTTCACCGACGGCGTTTGGGAATTCTTTGCGCCGCGGACCGGGTGGCGGGCCGACGTGACCTCGACCGGCGCGACCCTGCGATTCGATGGCACCGCGTGGCAGGATATCGCGCTGCCCGAAACCTTGCCGCAGCTCGGTCTCAACGCATCCGCCGACACGACGAACCGCCTGGCCGTCGCCGCCGACGCCACACTGCTGACGCATGACAGCGCCGGCCACCAGCTCAAGATCAACAAGAACAGTGCTTCGGACACCGCAAGCCTGCTGTTTCAAACCGGCTTCTCGGGCCGGACCGAGATGGGCACCACCGGCAGCGACGACTTCGCCGTCAAGGTCTCAAACGACGGCACCACGTTCCGTTCCGCTTTGATTGCCTCGGCCGACAACGGCGCGCTCCAAGTGCCCAGCGGCCAGCTTTTCTTTCGCGACGTCTTCGTCATGGACGATACGACCTACAGTTTCGACATACCGTTCTCCAGCCCGGCGAGGATCCTGATGTGGCTGGGCATGAACCTGCAGGGGTACTATTTCCTGTTCTCGATCACCGGCTCTCTGAACGGCGCAGGGAATTTTGGAGAGATGTTCTCGAATCCGGCCGGCAAAATCACTTTTCATTCGGGTCCGCTGACCGGCACGACAGGTCCCGATGGCAGCATCAACCTGGCCATCGACACGACCGGCGCCACGCCGCGTATGCACCTGGAAAACCGGTTCGGCTCCAACCGGCTTTTCACAATGGCAACACTCGGAAGGTAAACCATGAGCAATCCTGACTATCACCTTGTCGATGTACCGGGCCTTGGCCGCATTCTGGCCCCGGTTAACCTGAGCGCCCAAGATGTTCTTCGCGACCTCGGCAATGAAGAGCCAAACCATCGCACCGCCGATCCATCGTCAGACACCCAACCTGAGACCGGCGGTTTCCCGACAGGCTGACACTACCCGCCGGGCTTCTTGCGTGACAACCGCCCCCTCGATTGCTAAGGGCAGGGCAAAGTCACAAGGAAGCTTCAGTGAAAGTCACCAAGACCGCTCTGCCCGGCGTATTGCTGCTCGAACCGCCTCGCTTCGGCGACACGCGCGGCTTTTTCAGCGAAAGCTGGAACCGCAAGACACTTGCCGCGCACGGGATCGAAATAGACTTCGTTCAGGACAACCATTCGTTGTCCGCACAGACCGACACCGTGCGCGGCTTGCATTTCCAGTCGCCGCCCCATGCCCAGGCCAAGCTGGTGCGCTGTGGTCGCGGACGGCTCTTCGATGTCGCCGTGGACATCCGCAAGGGTAGCCCGACATACGGCCAGTGGGTCGGCTATGAGCTGAGTTTCGAAAACGGCCTGCAACTGCTGGTCCCCGAGGGCTTCCTGCACGGGTTCGCCACCCGCGACCCCGACACCGAGATCGTCTACAAGTGCAGCGATTACTACGCGCCGGACTGCGACGGCGCGGTGCGCTTCGACGATCCCGATATCGGCATCGACTGGAACCTTTCGGGCGACGCCGTGCTGTCCGACAAGGACGCCGCCGCCCCCCTTCTCGCCAATTTCGACAGCCCCTTCACCTGGGAAGGCCCGAAATGAAGCTCTTGGTGACAGGCGGTGCCGGCTTCATCGGCTCGGCGGTCGTGCGCCTCGCGATTACACGAGGTCACGCGGTGGTAAACCTGGACGCACTGACCTATGCGGCCTGCCTCGACAACGTCGCCGACGTGGCCGGCGATCCGGGTTACAGCTTCGTGCAGGCCGATATCCGCGACCGATCCGCGCTCGATGCAACGCTGGCGCGGTACCGGCCCGATGCCATCATGCACCTGGCCGCCGAATCGCATGTCGATCGTTCCATCGACGGCCCCGGCGCCTTTATCGACACCAACGTCATGGGCACCTACACCCTGCTCGAAGCCGCCCGCGACTATTGGGATGCGAACGGTCGGCCCGAAACCTTCCGCTTTCACCACATCTCGACGGACGAGGTGTTCGGCTCGCTGGGGCCCACGGGGATGTTCACCGAAACCACGCCCTATGACCCGCGCTCGCCCTATTCGGCCTCCAAGGCGGCCTCGGACCACCTGGTGCGCGCGTGGCACGAAACCTACGGCCTGCCGGTGGTGCTGACCAATTGTTCGAACAACTACGGCCCCTACCACTTTCCCGAAAAGCTGATCCCGGTCATCATCCTCAACGCGCTGGCCGGAAAGCCCCTGCCGATCTACGGCGACGGCTCCAACGTGCGCGACTGGCTTTATGTCGAGGATCACGCCGACGCCCTGCTGACCGTGCTGCAGAAAGGCGCCGTCGGCGAAAGCTACAACATCGGCGGCGAGAACGAGCGCACGAACCTCGAACTGGTGCAAACCCTCTGCACTATTCTCGACGGCAAGCGCCCCAAGGAAAGCGGCACTTATTCCGATCAGATCACCTTCGTCACCGATCGCCCGGGCCATGACGCCCGCTATGCCATCGACCCAACGCGCATCCGGCAGGAACTAGGCTGGCGCCCGTCTGTCACCGTCGAGGAAGGTCTGGAACGGACCGTGCAGTGGTATCTCGACAACGAGCCTTGGTGGCGGGCATTGCAGGACCGCGACGGTGTGGGCCAAAGGCTCGGGTCCGCAAAATGAGTGCATCACGGAAATTCGCGATCCGCTACAGAAAATCCAACGAACCGTTCTATGCGCTGCCCCCGCGTAAATCTACTCCAGCATGGGCAGGCACGCCCTAACTCCGCCGCTCATCTTTAGGCCTTCAAGCCTCGAAAGCTAGTTTGAAAAGCCATGCCAATAGCCCGCCTGCCCAACGGAAAGTTTCTTTACTTCGCGCATGTGCCCAAATGCGCGGGCACGGCGGTGGAACGCTACATGATCGACCGCTTCGGTGCGCTGGGGATGCATGACGGCACATATGCCGCGCGCAGCGACGGCGACGCATGGTCGCTGTCTCCACCTCAGCACATGCCCGAAACCGTGCGGCGCGACCTTTTGCCCGACACGCTTTTCGACGCCGTTTTCGCCACCGTGCGCCACCCGCTTCTCCGCTTGCGCTCGGCGTTCCTGTTCCAACGCGAGGTCGAAAGGTCTCTGCCCGCGGCGATGCCGTTTCACCGCTGGATCGAAACGCTGCCGCGCAGCCTTGCACTGGCCCCTTACGCCCTGCACCGCCACCTGCGACCCATGGTCGAGACCGTGCCGGCCAACGCCACCGTCTTTCGGATCGAGGACGGGCTCGACGCCGTGGTTGCCTGGTTGGACCGGCAGGCCGGCACCGATGACGGGCCGCGCGAGATCGGCACGGCAAATCGCTTGGCCGACCGGTTGCCCGACGCCCAGCCAGGGGTGCCGCTGTCGCGCAAGGTGATGGCCCGCGTGGCCGAGATCTATGCCGATGACTACGCCCGCTTCGATTACCCTATCGACCCCGACGACACGAAGAAGGACACATGACCACACTCGTATTCGGAACCACAGGCCAGGTTGCAACTGAATTGCGGCTGGCTAGCCCCGACGCCATCTTCCTCGGACGCGATCAGGCCGACCTTGCCGATCCCGAGTCCTGCGCCGCGGCCATCGAGGCGCATCGCCCCGATCTCGTTATCAATGCCGCCGCCTACACCGCCGTGGACCGCGCCGAAGAGGAAGAGACGTTGGCGCACACCATCAACGGTGTCGCGCCCGGCCGCATGGCCGAAGCCGCAGCGCATTTGGGCGCGCCTTTCGTCCACATCTCAACCGACTATGTCTTCGATGGCAGCGGCACCCGCCCGTGGGCTCCGTCCGACGCGGTTCGCCCGCAAAACGCCTATGGTCGCACCAAGCTTGCAGGCGAAGAGGCAGTGCGCGCCGCCGGCGGCGTCCACGCCATCCTGCGCACGTCCTGGGTGGTCTCGGCGCACGGGACGAACTTCATCAAGACGATGCTGCGGCTCGGGGCCGAACGTGACGCGTTGACCATCGTCGCCGACCAGGTCGGCGGGCCGACGCCCGCCCGCGACATCGCCGCCGCGTGCCTGCACATCGGCGACGTGCTCTGCCGCGACCCCGCAGCCTCGGGCACCTATCATTTCTCTGCCACACCCGCCGTCAGCTGGGCCGACTTCGCCCGTGCCATCTTTGACAGGGCCGGGCTCGACTGCACCGTGGCCGACATCCCGACCACCGATTACCCCACGCCTGCGGCACGGCCATTGAATTCCCGGCTCGATTGCCGCAAAACCCTTGAGGTGTTCGGCCTGTCCCAGCCCGATTGGCGCTCGGGGCTCGACGACATTCTGAAAGCCCTGAAGGAGCCTTGATATGCTTGGATTGTTCGGCAAAGGCCGCAAAGGCGCTCCCGACGACACGGCCGCGAACACGCCGGCTGACCCCACAGGTACCGCAGGGTCGGGTCCGGCCGCGCTCGCCGAGATCCAGTCGATCTGCCAGCGGCTCAGCAAGCCGGGCTACGGCACCGTTGCCCCCGACGAGATCGACTTCATCCAATCGCTGATCGCCGAGCACCGTCCCGAAAGCTTTGTCGAGATCGGCATGGCATCGGGCATCTCCACCGGTTTCATCGCGCGGTTCATGGCCGCCCATGGCGGCAAGCGGCTCGTCTCTCTGGATCACGACGACACGTTCTTCGGCGACACGTCCAAACCCAACGGCTTTCTCGTGCCGGAAATCTTCGACGGAAAAGGCCTTGATGTCGAGTTGATCAAGTTCCGAACCGCGCTCGACATTCACGAGGTCGAGGGCAGCTTCGACATGGCGTTCATCGACGCCAATCACCAGCATCCCTGGCCGATGGTCGACATGATGGCGCTCTACCCCCGCATGTCCGGTCCGAAACTGATGGTGCATCACGACCTGCGCTTGTTCCAGTTGCAGGAGGTCATGTTCGGCATCGGCCCCAAATACCTGTTCGACCAGTTCCCCGACGACAAGCGGATCCGCTCCATCGCCAATCACGGCAATATCTTCGCCGTCGATCTGAACATGGACCACGACCGCTTCGAAGCGCTTTGCATGGATCTGGTGAAACTGCCCTGGTCGCTGCGCACGCAGCTTCAGCCCAAGTATATCGAGCAGATCACGGCAATGCTGGAACGCCACTACTCCAAGGCGATGCAGGATCAGTTCCACCGCTGCGTCAAACTCTACAACGTCCAGGACAGGTTCCGCTCCGGACTCTAGAAAGCACCCCATGACACGTAAAGGCATCATCCTCGCCGGCGGCTCCGGCACACGGCTCTACCCGATCACGATGGGCGTGTCGAAACAGCTTCTGCCGGTCTATGACAAACCGATGATCTACTACCCGCTGTCGGTGCTGATGCTCGCAGGTATCCGCGAGATCGCCGTCATCACCACCCCCCAGGATCAGGCTCAGTTCATCCGCACCCTGGGGGACGGCAGCCAGTGGGGTCTCAGCCTGACCTATATCGAGCAACCCTCCCCCGACGGGCTGGCCCAGGCCTATATCCTGTCCGAGGAGTTCCTTGCTGGCGCGCCCTCCGCGATGGTGCTGGGGGACAACATCTTTTTCGGCCACGGCCTGCCTCGGCAACTGGCCGAAGCCAGTGCACAGGAAACCGGCGGCACGGTCTTCGGCTACCGCGTGGCCGACCCCGAACGCTATGGCGTGGTGGACTTCGCCGCCGACGGGACCGTCAAGACGATCATCGAAAAACCGTCCAAACCGCCATCCAACTACGCGGTCACCGGGCTCTATTTCCTTGACGGCACGGCGCCCGAACGCGCGGCCCGGGTCAAGCCCTCCGAACGCGGCGAGCTCGAGATCACGTCGCTTCTGGACATGTATCTTGAAGACGGGCTGCTGAACGTCCAGCAGATGGGCCGCGGCTATGCCTGGCTCGACACCGGAACGCATGGCTCTTTGCTGGATGCGGGCAATTTCGTGCGCACCCTGTCCGAACGCCAGGGCCAGCAGGTCGGCTGCCCCGAGGAGATCGCCTTTGAAAAAGACTGGATCAGCCGCGACCAGCTTGCCGACCGCGCGAAACTGTTCAAAAAGACCAACTATGGAGCGTACCTCAAGGGGCTTCTCTGAGCCTTGATACCGCGCGGGGTGCTTGAAGTTCAAGGTCTGCTATGCGGACGAAGCTGCCATTCACGAAGCAGGCGATCGTCAGCCCCTGGGATGGCGATCCGACGGCAGTTCTGACGCACTTTATGCCTGCCAACTACATCCCCAGAATGATCGTTGCGCCCAGACTTGCCAAATCGCCAGCCCAAGGGAGGGGCTGACGGTGGCCGGGCCACTTCGCGGCTGTTAACCGGCAGGGGCGCGATACCAGCGTTGCATAAGGGCTCAGACCTTACATTCGAGGATAAAGCGCCCGCAGCATCGACCGTCTCAAGAAACTTTTGCGTAAAAAAGCCCCCGCCAACAGGGGCGGGGGCAAGGTGAGTGCCATGTGTCAGGCCACAGGCACCGGCGGTGTTCTTGAATTCTGGGGAAACCTCTAGTTGGCGCGCTCGGCCATCTCGGCCCGGATCTGCTGCCGAAACACGTCGATGGACACGGGTTTGCCATCGCGCTTGATGCACCAGTAGGTCCAGCCATTGCAGCTGGGTGCACCTTCCAGCGCGGCGCCGACCTGGTGGATCGATCCCTTGACGTCGTCGCCCACCAGCGTGCCATCGGCGCGCAGCTTGGCCTTGTGACGTCCGTTCATGCTCAACAGTTCCTCACCCGGGCGCAGCATCCCCCGCTCGATCAGCTGCCCGAACGGCACGCGCGGCTCGGCACGCTTGCTGGTACTGACCTCCAACGCCGCGCGGTCATACTTGCGAACCGATGCCAGCCGTTTCTCAGCCACCTTGCGATAGGCCGCCTCGCGCTCGATCCCGATGAACTCGCGCCCCAACATCCTGGCCACCGCACCCGTTGTGCCGGTGCCAAAGAACGGGTCCAGCACCACGTCGCCGGGGTTGGTCGTGCCCAGCAACACGCGATGCAGCAGGCTCTCAGGCTTCTGCGTCGGATGCGCCTTGTCGCCATGCTCGTCCTTCAGCCGCTCGTGGCCGGTGCAAATCGGCAGCACCCAGTCGCTGCGCATCTGAATGCCCTCGTTCAGCGATTTCAGCGCCTCGTAGTTGAACGTGTATTTCGCCGCCTCGTCGCGGCTGGCCCAGATCAGCGTCTCATGCGCATTGGTCAGTCGCTTGCCCCGGAAATTCGGCATCGGATTCGACTTGCGCCACACCACGTCATTCAAAATCCAGAAGCCCGCGTCCTGCAACGCCGCACCGACGCGAAAGATGTTGTGATAGGACCCGATCACCCAGATCGCGCCATTGGGCTTCAAGAGCCGCCGCGCGGCCTTCAGCCAGTCGCGAGTGAAGCGGTCATAGACCTCGAAACTGGCGAACTGGTCCCACGCGTCATCGACCGCATCCACCTGGCTGTTGTCCGGCCGGTGCAGGTCGCCGCGCAATTGCAGATTGTAAGGAGGGTCGGCGAAAATCAGGTCGACGCTGCCTTCCGGCAGGCCGTTCATGACCTCGATACAATCGCCACCAAGGACAGTATTCAACGGGAGCGTTTCCACGCCCTTCTTGGTCTTTGTCGTCATCTTTTCTGCCTCTGTCCCGGCGCCTTGTTGTGCGCTCTGGTCGTTGAGGCCAAGGATGAGTCAAAGCCGATTCGTGGTCAATTTCTTTTTGAATCAGTCGGTTACGTTTTTTTCTTGATACAAGATATTGTGGACCGGCTTGAACGAACGTCTATGGTGTGGGGTCACACCAAGACTTTGCAAAGCCGCCATGTGGCTTTTGGAGCCATAGCCCGCGTTCGTCTCCCAACCATAGCCGGGATACTGTTGCGCCAAAGCCCACATGATGCGGTCGCGCCTTATTTTGGCCACAATCGAGGCCGCCGAAATCGACAAACACACCGCGTCGCCCTTCACGATCGCGCGCCCTTCGCAGGGCATGTCGCGCGGCAGAAGGTTACCGTCGACCAGCGCCAGACAAGGCGTGCGC
The DNA here is from genome assembly GCF_001441615.1 of Roseovarius atlanticus. Taxonomy (GTDB): domain Bacteria; phylum Pseudomonadota; class Alphaproteobacteria; order Rhodobacterales; family Rhodobacteraceae; genus Roseovarius; species Roseovarius atlanticus. The sequence continues at coordinate 213,839 of NZ_LAXJ01000003.1, read as the reverse complement.
GAAAGGCCCTCCAACGCCCGCGTCATCGCCAATTGTGCCGCGCGCAGAATGTTGATCTCGTCGATCTCCGCGACGCTGGCATGGGCCACCGACACCTCGGCCACCTCAAGGATCGCATCGTGCAACACCGCTCGGCGTTTAGCGGTCAGCGCCTTGGAATCGTTCAGGCCTTCGGGAATGCGCTTTGGATCCAAGATCACCGCCGCCGCCGTCACCGGACCGGCCAGCGGGCCACGGCCCACCTCGTCCACCCCGGCCACGCGCAACGCGCCGGTGGCCAGCGCCTCGGTCTCGAACAGAAAATGGGGCCCATGCGCGGTTATGCTCATGGGCCCCTGATAGTCGTGATCGGGTGGAAGGAAAAGAAGGGAGGCGCCCCGCGGGATGCTTTAAACCGGGCGCCTCCCCTCCCTGCTCGACCGGGTAAGTCCGGCCTGTTACTTACGCTTGTTGTGGCTGTTGTAGCCGGCTTGGAACCCGTACCGCTCCAGGCACTGGCTGCCATAGATGACACCACGGCGGCCGTTCCCGCGCGTTTCCACGGCACAGTGATGCGGCAGCGCGTTGAACCGGGGATAGGTGTTCAGCAGGCAGTGCCGACCATATCCGCGCAGCACGCCGCCCCGGACCCGCACGTCGCGGCGGCACTGCTGCGGCAGCGCGAACCGCTCGCCGTGACGCCCGCGATTGCCATAGCCGTCATGCCCGCGCCGATTCCCGCGATTGTCGTACCAGCCATGCCCGCGCCGATGCCCGTCATTGAACCGCGGCCCGTGACCGCCCTGGTGGCGCGTCACCGCGCGGTCGTCGCGGCGCTGGTCGGCGATGGCCGCACCGATCAGCCCCAGGGCGACCGCCCCGGCCACCCATTTGCCGACATCCCTGTCTCCGGCCTGTGCCGGGGCCGCTGTCATCCCCGTCACCGCCAGCGCGGCGGCCAGTATGATCGATATGAAATTCCGATGTGTCATGTCAGATCCTTTCTCTGCATTCAGCTTTGATCGGTCTCCTCTCCCGGTCATGACGTCATCGTGTCGGCCCGGGTCAGGCGATGCACCAAGGATGGGTCCACCCCGCCCGGACAGGCAATATCGCCCGCCTGTTATCCGATAACACGGCGCAAAAGGCCGTTTCCCGCCAACCGGATATTGAATAGCGGCGGGGATACGCGCATCTTGGCGCCATGAAACGCACACTCCTTCCCCTCGTCGTGACGCTCGGCCTTGCCGCGGCCACGACCGGCGCCGCCCAGGCCGCCTGCTATGCCGAATACAAGGCCAAGCGCGACACCCCGTTCGAGCTGATCTACGAAGTCGCGCAGGTCAGCGGCCCCTGCACCGTGGCCAACGCCACCGCCCAGCTTGGCGCCCGCCTCGCCGGACAGGGCCTGACCTTGCTCAAGGTCCTGTCGGTCCGCGAAGGCTAGGTCAGGAGGAAGGCGGCACGTGCAGGATCTCGACACTTCCATCACCGATACCCGCCGCTCCGGCAACCGGATCGTGCTCTTTGGCGTGGCGGCCATCGTCACCATCCTTGTCGGTGCCGCGATCCTTCTGGTACTCACCCTGCCCGACGCCAACGCCTTCAACGACAAGGTGGCAAAGATCTTCGCCGAGAACGACGCGCTCACCTCGGATGCCGAAATCAAGCTCTTGGAAATCCTCGCCCTCTCCGGCACGGCCTTTTCCGAAACCCTGGGCAGCTACCGAATGCTCATCTTGGTGCTGCTGGTCTTCGCCACGGCGCTTCTGGTGGCAGCGCTGGTGTTCCTGGTGATGCTCGTCGGCATGAACCGCCGCCTCGCCCAGATCGAACATTCCGGCATCCAGGTCAGTTCTCTGCTCATCAGCCGCGAGGAAAACGCCGTCTACCTCAACAACATGGGCTTCAAGCTGACCGATGCGGCAATGGAAACACTCGCCGTTCTGGCCGAGGCGCGGATGGACGACGACGTGCTCTCGGGCGCCGAGATCGAGGCGGTGATCTCGGGCCGCTCCGCCGACGACTGCGAGGAAGCCGCCGGAGCCACCCGCATCAAGCGCCTGCGCGACACACTCGGCAACCAGATGGTCTCGGAACTGCTGGTCAAGAACATCGCGCGGCGCGGCTACATGCTGGCGATCGACAAGAAAGTCATCCGCGTGATCTGACGCCGCCCGCGCCCTGGGCCGCGTGTTTCGCTTGCCGCGCTACCAAAAGTTGTGGAACTCACCCCACCCCCTCTGCGTTCGACACCTTAACGTCCAAGAACAAAAAACGTCCAGAGGGGGACAGTCATATGACCACGTGGGTTGAACGGATGGGCCTGAAAACCGATCCGGTGATTTTTTCCGTATCCGCCATCTTCACCCTCGTTTTTGTCCTTGCATTGGTCATCGCGCCCGAGCCCATCGGCGACGCCTTCGCTGCCGGACGCGCCTGGATCGTCTCTCACTTGGGCTGGTTCTTCATTCTCGGCGTGAACCTCTGGCTCGGCTTCCTCATCTGGACCGCCATGAGCCGTCACGGCCACATCCGCCTCGGCCCGCGCGACTCCCGCCCCGACTACACAAACCTGTCGTGGTTCACGATGCTCTTTGCCGGCGGCATCGGCACCGTTCTGATGTTCTGGGGCGTGGCCGAACCCATGAGCCATTTCGCCACCCCGCCATTGCCTGGGGTCGAGCCCTTTTCCCAGGAGGCCGCGCAAGACGCGATCTCCATCGCCACCTACCACCTCGCCCTGCACACCTGGACGATCTTCGCCCTGCCGGGGCTGGCGTTCGCCTATTTCATCAACCGCTACGACCTGCCCGTGCGCGTCAGTTCCGTTTTCTACCCTCTGATCAAGGACCGCATCTACGGTCCATTGGGTAAGGCCATCGACATCGCCGCTGTTCTCGGCACGCTCTTCGGCGTCGCGGTCTCGCTCGGCCTCGGCTCGTCCCAGATCGCCGCCGGGCTTTCCGCACTCTTCGGCTGGGACTCCGGCGTTATGCTCAAGGTCGCGATCCTCGCGGTTCTCACAGCGGTCGCTGTCGTCTCCATCGTCGCCGGCCTCGACAAGGGCGTGAAGCTTCTGTCGAACATCAACATCGGCATGGCCGTGGGCCTGATGATCTTCGTGCTGATCTGCGGCTCCACACTCTTCCTGCTGCGCGGCATGGTCGAAACCGTCGGGCTCTACCTCGGCAACCTGCCGCGCCTCGCGTTCTGGAACGACATGCTGGCCGATATCGGCCCCGATTCTGACGGCTGGGGCTGGCAAGGCGGCTGGACCGTCTTCTACTGGGCCTGGACGGTCACGTGGTCGCCCTTCATCGGCCTTTTCGTGGCCCGCATCTCGCGCGGCCGCACGATCCGCGAGTTCGTCTTCGGCGTGCTTCTGGCACCCTCGCTCTTCACTCTGATCTGGTTCTCGATCTTCGGCTGGCAAGCGATGGAAATCGACGGCATCGGCGCGGCCGCGCGCGATGCCCTGGGGGACCAGGCCGGCGCACTCAGCGATGCGGTGGCCGAATCCGTGCCGCTTGCCATGTTCGCCTTCTTCGAAAACTTCCCCTTCGCCGACCTCGTACAGGGTATCGCCGTGCTCGTGGTCGCGATTTTCTTCGCAACCTCGTCGGACTCCGCCTCGCTGGTGGTCGACATGCTCTGCACCGGCTCTCCAGATCCTGGCCCGACTCGCCAGCGCGTCTTCTGGGGCGTCTCCGAAGGGCTGGTGGCCACGATGCTGATCGTCCTCGCCGGCGACGCCGGCCTCACCGCCCTGCAACAGGTCATCACCGTCGTGGGGCTGCCGATCTTCTGCCTGGTGTTCCTGATGATCCCGGCCCTGATCCTCGGCTTGCGCAACGAGGAGATAGACCACATCACAATCGGCAAGCGCCCCGGCCTGACCAAATTCTGACGTTATACGCGGAAACCTGGCGACCCCGGCAGGATTCGAACCTGCAACCTGCCCCTTAGGAGGGGGCTGCTCTATCCAGTTGAGCCACGGGGCCGCTGTGGCGTTCATAATTCAGTCGCCCGCGCGTGTCACGAAGAGGATGAAACGTCTCTCGGATTGCGCCTGCGCGCGCAGACATCAAGAAAAATGGAAGAATAGTTTTACTCAATGCCTCTTTGGCGCATATCCTAATAGTGCCGAGAGTGTTTCGGTCAAAGTATCAGTTTAACCAAGGTTAGGGTCTCATGTTCTCCATCACACAATCCCCACGCCGTGCGCTGCTGCGCAGCGGCACGGCTATCGTCTTTGTCCTCGCCGGCAGCCACGCGGCGTTGGCAGACACAACCGCACCCTGCAACACCGGCGCTGGCACCAACAGCGTCGAATGCGGCGAAAACAGCACCTCGAACGGTGATTTCTCGGTCGCCATCGGGGATCAGTCGGTGACCGACGCCACGTCGACCGACGGCATCGCCATCGGGTCCGAAGCGGCAGCAACCGGCCCCTCCACCACCGCAGTCGGCGGCGAAACCGTAGCCACCGGCCCCGGCGCCACCGCCATCGGCTGGCAAAGCGAGGCCACGGCGGAACGCGCGCAGGCCTTCGGCCATCTGGCAACCGCGCAGGGCGTCCGCAGCCTCGCGGTTGGTGAAAACGCCGATGCGCAGAGCGACAATGCCACCGCCATCGGCAACGAGGCCATCGCGAACGGCGTCGACTCGATCGCCTTCGGTGACACCTCGCAGGCCACCGGACCCTCGACCACCGCAGTCGGCGGCGAGACCGTCGCGACCGGCCCCGGCACCACCGCCATCGGCTGGCAGAGCCAGGCCACCGCGGAACGCGCGCAGGCCTTCGGCCATCTGGCAACCGCACAGGGTGTCCGCAGCCTCGCGGTTGGTGAAAACGCCGACGCCCAGAGCGACAATGCCACCGCCATCGGCAACGAGGCCATCGCGAACGGCGTCGATTCGATTGCCTTCGGTGACACCTCGCAGGCCACCGGCCCCTCCACCACCGCAGTCGGCGGCGAAACCGTAGCCACCGGCCCCGGCGCCACCGCCATCGGCTGACAGAGCCAGGCCACGGCGGAACGCGCGCAGGCCTTCGGACACCTGGCAACCGCGCAGGGCGTCCGCAGCCTCGCGGTTGGTGAAAACGCCGACGCGCAAAGCGACAACGCCACCGCCATCGGCAACGAGGCCATCGCGAACGGCGTCGATTCGATTGCCTTCGGTGACACCTCGCAGGCCACCGGCCCCTCGACCACCGCGGTCGGCGGAGAAACCGTCGCAACCGGCCCCGGCGCCACGGCGATGGGTTGGCAGGCCATGGCAACGGCAGAGCGGGCACAGGCGTTCGGACACCTTGCCAGTGCGAGCGGCGTGCGGTCCACGGCGGTCGGCGAAGGGGCCGTCGCGTCCGGGGAGCGGTCTTTGTCCTTCGGCAACCTCGCAGCAGCCACGGCCACCAACTCGGTCGCAATCGGTGACGGGGCCCAAGCTACCAACGCCAACCAGTTCGTCCTCGGCAACGCGCAGAACACCTATACCACGCCCGGCATCAACTCCGCAGAAAGCACCGCGGCGCAGGGTGCCGTCGTCGGCTACCTGACGACGGACGCCGCGGGTAACCTGGCCGTCGACAATTCCGCGCTGCCGACGGCGGCGCTGACCAGCGCGGTCCAGGCCAATACAGGATCGATTGCGGCCAACTCCCGTGGGATTGCGTCGAACGCGCGTGGCATCGAGAACAACAAAGAAGGTATCGCGATGGCGATGGCCCTCGATGCGCCCTACGTGCCCAGCGACCGGACCTTCGCATTGTCCACCGGTGTCGGCGCCTTCGAAGGCAAGACCGCCTTCGCGCTCAACATGGGCTTCCGCGCCAGCGATTCCGTGCAGTTCGACGCCGGTCTCGCCCACGGTTTCGACAACAACCAGACCGGTGGACGTGTCGGGGTGACATGGGCCTGGTAACGGCAACACATCTCGCCTTGAAGGGAGCGTCGCAACGGATCGTTGCGGCGCTTTTCGCCGTGGTGCTCATGACCGCAAATGCGGCCGCACAGGAACAGGTCGAGCGCAGCTTTGCCGTCGCGCTGATCCGCGACATCATGACGGCCGTGAATCACGGCAACTGGACGGGCAACTATACCGTTTTGAGGGACTATGCCGCGCCCGAGTTTTCCGCCGCGAACGATCCGACCCGGCTTGCCGGGCTCTTCACGCCGGTGCGTGAGGCCGGTCTCGACATGCTGCCGGTCCTGGTGACCGAGCCCGAGATCCTCCAGGCCCAGATTGCCGCCGGGGGTCAGCAGATGCGGCTCACAGGGTACTTTCCGACCCGGCCACAACATTTCAGCTTTGACATGGTGCTGGTAAACGAAGGCCGGCGGTGGGTTCTGCTGGATATCTCGGTGGGCGCGTTCGATCCCATATCTGCCCCAGCCCCGGATCCCTCCGCAGAGGCGCAGACCGACCCCGACCCGGAAACCGAGGCGGAGTAAGCCCTGCTTGCAGCGGTGACGCCGGTTCGGCTAGAATCGGCGCACCCCCTGACAGGAACGCCCCGCGCCATGACGTCACAGGATAACCGCCCGCTCACGCTTCGCGACGTGTCCGAGGCTTCGGGCGTGTCCGAGATGACCGTCAGCCGCGTCTTGCGCAATCGCGGCGACGTGTCCGACACCACCCGCAGCCGTGTCCTCGCCGCCGCCAAGACACTGGGCTACGTGCCCAACAAGATCGCCGGGGCGCTGGCCAGCCAGCGGGTCAATCTGGTCGCCGTCATCATTCCCTCAATGTCCAACATGGTCTTCCCCGAGGTCATGACCGGCATCTCCGAAGCCCTCGACGAAACCGAGCTGCAACCCGTGGTCGGCGTCACCGGCTACCGCCCCGAGAAAGAGGAAAAGGTCCTCTACGAAATGCTCTCGTGGCGCCCCTCGGGCGTGATCATCGCCGGGATGGAACATTCCGACGCGGCGCGCGCAATGCTCCGCGCCTCCGGCATTCCGGTGGTCGAGATCATGGACACGGACGGCACCGCGATCGACTCGGTCGTCGGCATCTCGCACCGCCGCGCCGGGTCGCAGATGGCCAAGGCGATCATCAAGGCCGGGTATCGCCGCATCGCCTTTCTCGGCACCAAGATGCCGCTCGACCACCGCGCCCGCAAACGGTTCGAAGGCTTCACCGAAACCCTCGCCAAAGCCGGGATCGAGATCGAGGACCGCGAGTTCTATTCCGGCGGCTCGGCTCTCAAGAAGGGGCGCGAGATGACCCGCGACGTGCTGGCCCGCAGCCCCGATCTGGACTTCATCTATTACTCCAACGACCTGATCGGCGCGGGCGGCCTGCTTTATCTGACCGAGCAGGGCATCGACATTCCCGGCCAGGTGGGCCTTGCAGGCTTCAACGGCGTGGACCTGATCAAGGGCCTGCCGCGCGAGCTGGCGACGATGGATTCCTGCCGCCAGGAAATCGGCCGCCGCGCCGCCGAACTTATCGTGGCCCGGGCCGCTGGCACAGACGGCCCGGGCGTGCCGTCGCGAATCGTGCTGGAACCCACGCTCACCTACGGCGACACCCTGCGCCGCCTTTAGGGCGCTCCCCGCCTCTCGCCTGTCGCGGACAGAGCAGACCCCGACGCGTTCGCCCCGCACCATCCGGAAAAACACGGGGGAAGGCATTAACCATGAAAACCGGCTTCATCGGGCTCGGCAATGTCGGCGGCAAGCTTGCGGGCTCGCTCTTGCGCAACGGCATCGACCTCACGGTGCATGACCTCAATCCCGACCTTGTGGCGGGCTTCACCGCGCGCGGCGCGCAGGCCGCCGACAGCCCGGCGCAGATGATGCAGGACTGTGAGGCCGTCATCACCTGCCTGCCCTCGCCCGCCGCCTCGGACGCGGTGCTGCGCCAGATGCTGCCCCATGTCGGCCCCGGCAAGATCTGGGTGGAAATGTCCACCACCGACGAGGCCGAGGTCAAACGCCTGGGCGCGCAGGTTATCGCCGCCGGCGGCGCGGCCGTCGACTGTCCCGTCTCCGGCGGCTGCCACCGCGCCGACACCGGCAATATCTCGATCTTCGCCGGCTGCGACCGCGCCACGTTCGAGCGTATCCTGCCGCTTCTGAAAACCATGGGCCGCCGCATCCTGCACACCGGCGATCTGGGCAGTGCCTCGGTGCTCAAGGTCATGACGAACTACCTGGCCACCGCAAACCTGCTCACCCTGTGCGAGGCGCTGGTGACCATGAAAGCCGCCGGCATGGACCTTGCCACCACCTATCAGGCCATCGCGATCAGTTCCGGCACCTCCTTCGTGCACGAAACCGAAAGCCAAGTCATTCTGAATGGCTCGCGCGACATCAACTTCACCATGGACCTGGTGAAAAAGGATATCGGTCTGTTCCAGGCCATCGCCGACCGCGCCGGCGTGCCGCTGGAAATCTCGCCCCTGATGATCTCGATCTTCGAGGACGGCATCCGCCGCTACGGAATGCGGGCGCAATCAGACGACATCATCCGCCGGCTGGAAGAGGCCACGGGCCTCGACATCACAGCGCCGGGCTTCCCCGCCCAAATGGTCGATGACGAACCCGAAGAACCGGGGTACGAAGTGCACGCGCCCGGGCGCACGACCTGAGAAACTCCATCTCCGGCAACCGAAAATTAACCCTGCCTTAACCTTCGTTTAACGTCGTCGTGCCAATGGATGAGCCGGTGGACCGTTAACCATGGCACGCGGTTTGAATTGAAAAATTGCCGTGATTGTGGCTTTGTCAGCCGGGGGTTTTCGTGGGTCTTTTGCAATGCTTTTCCTTGCAGGTCTGATCGGTATGGTGGCCGTTAGCACCGCGGCAATGTGGGGGTTCGAAGAGCTTTCCACGGAAAATGCGCGCGACGACGTCACCACACCCGGCGACAGCGACCAGCCCGATATGACGAACAACAGCAGTTCCATTCTCGACATCGCCACCGCGCCCGACGATGCCGCCGACGACCCCGAGGGGGACGACTACGGCGTCTCGCGCGGCACCACCGTGGCAGACACGCTGTCCGGCACGGCCATAAACGAATTTCTCGACGGGCTGGACGGCAACGACACTATTCTGGCCGGCGATGGCGACGATGTCGCACGCGGCAGTGACGGGAATGACAGCGTCTCCGGCGAGAACGGCAACGACACCCTGCAGGGCGAGGCCGGCGACGACACCGTCTCCGGCGGCGGCGGCAACGACAGCGTCCTGGGCCACAATGGAATCGACGTGCTCGACGGCGGCGACGGCAACGACACCCTCGTGGGGGGCGAAGGCAACGACACCCTGTCCGGCGGCGACGGCGACGATGCGCTGCACGGCTATCTCGACGACGACACGCTCGATGGCGGCGCCGGGGCCGATACGCTCTTTGGCGGCGATGGAAACGATCACCTCAGCGGCATCGCCGCCGAAGGCACCGCGCCCGAAGATGACCAGGATTACCTGAACGGCGGCGCCGGCGACGACCAGATCGCGCTGGGCGCGGGCGACATCGCCACCGGCGGCAATGGCGCCGACAGCTTCATCCTGCGCGACTGGCTCGATGCCGAACATCAGGGCCGGATCGTCGATTTCAACACTGCCGAGGACAATCTCGTGCTGCTCTACGACGATACAGACAACACCACCCCGGATGTCACAATCGATCAGGACCCCGATGTGACCGGCCTGCACCGCGTCCTTCTCGACGGCGATGTCGTGGCCGAGGTGACCAGCGACGCCGCCCTGACGCTGGCGCACATCACCCTGATCCCCCAGACCGCCGGCTGATCCGCCCAGCCACGGCAAAACCCTCTTCCCATCCGCGCCAGAATCTCCTATACGCCCGCATCTGCCGCTGAAACGGCAGGTATCTCCACAGGACCTTGCTGGACGACATCCCGGCTCGTGCCCTTCACCCTTCAACCAAAGGAGACCCCGATGTCGATCACTGTCGAAGAAAAAGCCAAGGTGCTGAAAGATTTCGCGACCAAGGAAGGCGACACCGGCTCGCCCGAAGTTCAGGTTGCGATCCTCACCTCGCGCATTTCCACCCTGACCGAGCACTTCAAGACCCACAAGAAGGACAACCACGGCCGCCGTGGCCTTCTGAAAATGGTCGCCCAGCGCCGCAAGCTGCTGGACTACCTCAAGGGCAAGGACGAAGCGCGCTACCAGGACCTGATCAAGCGTCTCGGCATCCGCCGCTAAACGCTCCGATCAACAGAATTTGACAAGAATGCCCGCGCCACCGCGCGGGCATTTTCTTTTGCACCCATCGCCGGGCACCAAACAAAAAGGCCCAGGTCGTTTCCGATCCCGGGCCTTTCGCGTACTGGTCTGGTCGCGCGGTCAGTGCAGCTTGGCGTCGACCTGCGCAATCGAGTCATCGATCAGCTTGCTGTTGTCCTCTTCGGTCATGGTCTTGGCGACCACTTCCTTGGCGGCCGCCACGGCCACGGCAATCGCCTGGTCGCGTACGTCCTTCACGGCGCTGGCCTCGGCCGAGGCGATCTGCTCCTCGGCGGCCTTGATCCGGCGCTTGATGGATTGCTCAAGGTCCTTCTTGGCCTGCTCGGCGGCCTCGGCCGCTTCGGTCTTGGCATGGGCCACGATCCGGTCGGCCTGGTCCTGCACTTCTTTCTGCTTGCGCTCATAGCTGGCCAGCAGGGTCTGTGCCTCCTCGCGCAGGGCGCGCGCCTCGTCCAGTTCCGACTTTATGCCGTTGGCCCGCTTGTCCAGCATCTCGCCGATCTTGCCGGGCACCTTCAGGTAGACCAGCAGCGCGATGAACAGGATGAAGGCCAGCATCACCACGAAATCGGTGTTGCCCAGCGAAAAGAACGGCCCGGTCGCGGCCAGCGCGGGGCTGGCAGCGACCATTGCGGTCAGGGTTGCGATCAACTGTTTCATGGCGCTTACCCTTTCAGCCGGGAATTGACGGCGGATGTGACGGTCCGCGCATCGGCCTTGACGCCCATCGCGGCGACAAGCTCCTTGGCGGTGTCCTTGGCCACTTCCTTGACGCTTTCCATGGCGTTCGCCCGGATATCCGCGATGGCCTTCTCGCCTTCGGCGGCCTTGGCCGCGATCTCGGCATCGGCCTTCTGGGTGGCCTCTTCCAGCTCCGCGTTGATCTCCGCCTTGGCCTCGGCGATGATCTCCTGCGCTTGCGCACGGGCATCTGCCAGCGCCTTGTTATAGGCGTCCTCGGCGTCCGAGGCTTTCTCTTTCAAATCTTCCGCCGCGGCTAGGTCGTTGGTGATCGTCCCCTGCCGCTCGGCCAGCACCGCGGCGATCCGCGGCAGCGCGATGCGCGACAGGATGAAGAAGATCACGATCAGCGCAATGACCAGCCAGACGATCTGGTTGCCCATCCAGTCCGGGCAAAGCTGCGGAAGGCCAATCGCCCCACCGCCTGCGTCCACGCAAGCGCTGGCTGCACCTTCTCCTAGGGTATCGGTCGCCATCTGCGTTCTCCTTGTTGCGCCACTCCCCTTCTAACAGGTTTTCCGGACGATGTCCGGCACCGGGGCCGCGCAAGGCTCAATGTTCGTGTCGTATCGCCAGGCCCGCACGCCGGACGTGGCAAAGGGCCGGTCGGGTGCCCCTCACGGACGCCGGGAGACGGGCGTCTTGCTCCGCCGCCCCGGCCCGTAAGGATCATACCCGTCTGGCTTAGACGGCGAACATCAGCAGAAGCGCGACGAGGAACGAGAAGATCCCCAGTGCTTCCGCGAACGCGATACCGATGAACATGGTCGCGGTCTGGCCACCGGCGGCCGAGGGGTTGCGCAGGGCACCGGCCAGGTAGTTGCCGACCACGTTGCCCACACCGACGGCCGCGCCGCCCATGCCGACAGACGCAAGGCCCGCGCCGATGAATTGACCCATTTGTGCGATATCGCCTTCCATGTCTTTTCTCCTTACGATGGAATTCAGTGATCTGTTGTTCGAGTGATGCGGCGCACGCGCCGCGTAGGGTGGGCGAAAGCCCACGCGTCTCCTAGTGATGCGGGTGCAGCGCGTCCTTGAGGTACACGCAGGTCAGGATTGTGAACACGTAGGCCTGGATGAATGACACCAGCACCTCCAGCCCGTAGACCGCCGTGATTGCCAGGATCGACAGCGGCGTCACCACAAGGCCCACCCCGGTCGAGATCAGCACCAGCGGCGCGAAGGCGGCAAACACTTTCATCACGGCGTGGCCCGCCATCATGTTGCCGGCAAGACGGATCGAGTGGCTGACCGGACGCACGAAGTAGGAAATCACCTCGATCAGCGCCAGGATCGGCCGCAGCACCAGCGGCGCCGAGCTGATCCAGAAAAGGCTCAGGAAACCCGCGCCGTTCTTGACGAAGCCCAGCACGGTGACGCCGATGAACACCATCATCGCCATAACGGCGGTCACGCCGATGTGGCTGGTCGAGGTGAATGACCCGGGGATAAGCCCAAGGAAGTTGGCGAACACGATGAACATGAACAGCGTCATGATATAGGGGAAGTACGGCAGCGCGTCCTTGCCAGCCACGTCCTCGACCATCTTGCGGATGAACCCATAGGCGAGTTCCGCGACCGACTGGATGCGCCCCGGAATGACCGACCGTGCGGACGTGCCCAGCACCATCAGCGCGAACACCGCCAGACAGGTCAGCGCCATCCACAGCGTCGCGTTGGTGATCGTGAACAGGCCCACCGGGCCGTCCCCGGTCAGCGGCTTGATGATGAACTGATCCATCGGGTGGAAAACCAGCCCTTCGCTTTCGCCATGCGCTTCAGTGGCCATCTGTCATCCTCTTGTCGTCACCCTCGCGGGCTCGCTCATCTTCCAGCGTTTCCGCCGCGTTCTTCAGCTGGATCTCGTTGGCGCTGCGCATCATCGTCTTGATGCCCGCCGCCAGGCCCAGCAATGTAAAAAGCACAAGGAAGATCGGGATCGTCCCGAACAGGTAATCCAACCCGTACCCCATGCCGAAACCGATCCCCAGACCGGCCACAAGCTCGATCACCATCCGCCAGGCCAGCTGCGCCTGGGAATAGTGGTTCTCCATGTGGGGCTTCGGCGCGTCCACGCCCTTCAGCGCGTTGATCCTGTCTTCAAGCCGCTTCAGCCGCTCGCGTCGGTCAGGATCGTCCACGTTTGCCCCTCCGGAACCGTTGCGCCGTTGCTAAGCCGCGCCCGCGCCCGAGTCAAGCGCGGGGCGGACCACCTCAAGCCATTGATAAATCAGAGATTTACCAATCTGCGCCGCTCCGCCGCAGCCCTTCCAAGGGCTCAAAAACCGGATTCCGCATATTCAACCAAGCGGTTGAGATTGCGCGCACCGCCCCGGTTTCACTGTTCCCAAAAAACTCAAATCCCGCCGCCGGCCCTAAAGCTCCAGCCAGGAAACATCCGCGCCCCACCCGTCCAACAGCGCAACCAGGTCCCCGGGCCGCATCGCCACCGTCCGGTCATTGACCAGCGGATGCGCATGGACGAATTCCGCGTCCCTCACCAAAGCGTCCATCCACAGCTGCACGCCGGCCTGCGCGCCATTGACCATCGCCAGCGGGCTCACCGCCCCGGGCCGCACGCCAAGAAACTCCATCAATCGCTCGGCCGAGCCGAAGGACAGCCCCGCAACCCCCATCTGCGCGCCCAGCGCCTTCAGATCCACCTCCCGGTCCTGCTCCAGCACCACGAGGTGGTTCCGCTTCTTGCGGTCCCGCAGGTAGAAATTCTTCATGTTCACCCGTCCCGGCCCATCAGGCACTATCGCGCCCTGCACCGTCTTTGCGTCTTCGACCGTGCGCAGCGGGATATGCTCGTATAGCTCGAACTCGACACCCGCCTCGCGCATCTGCGCCAGCAGATCATCGGAACTCACCGGCAAACTGTCCTGAAAGGTGGACGAGGCATCGACCATATTCAAAGGCTCCTTGAACAGACACGGACGGCTAGTCCGCCGGGTCGTCCTTCTCGAAGAACGACTTCAGCCTGTCAATAGCCCCCGGCTTGTCCTCCGTGTGCTCTTCAGGCTCTTGGGGCGCTTCGGACTCTTGGTCCTCGCGCACGATTCCGCCTTTCATCACCCCTGCCAGCACCGTGTCCCAAAAGAGGTCGATATCCCCCTCGCGCAGCCGCGCCATTTCCTCGGCATCCAGCTGCAACTGATAGCGAAACTCCGCGTTGCCACCCTGCGCCGCCACCAGCTTGCCCAGGCCCCCGGCCAGCATCCGCTCGGTCCGCGCCGCGCCCTCGGGCACACTCACCGCCATGTCCCGCGCCGCCAGGCGCCAGTTCATGTCGACGAAATCCTCCGACAGGCTCCAGCGGTCCTCGACCATCACCGTCGCGCGGCCCGTCTCGATCCATGTCAGCGGCGCGCGCGGCACCAGCCGCTTCAGCTGTGCCGCGTCCACGTCTTCGAAGGCCCAGCGCGTCTCGCGCCCCTGCTCGGTGATCTCGCGCGTTTCCACCACCAGCGGCTGCCCCGCCACCTCGGCGGTCAGGTTCGACCGAAACAACAGATCGAACAACGCCAGCCCGCTGCGAAACGGCGCCACCTCCCCGGTCTCGATCGCCAGCGTGTAGGGCTCGGTCCCGCGCGGCCGGATCTCCACGTCGACACCCTCGACCGCCAGCCTGTCGGCCTTGAACGCCCGGCGCGGCTTGGGCAGACCGCGCTCCTCGCCCGCCGCCTCCTCCCTGGGAAGCGGCGGAATCACATACCCTTCCACCCCCTCCACCTGCCCCAGCTCCAGCCGCGGCGTGTCGCTCAGCAGGCTCCACAGGTCCACATCCGCCTCCGCCCGCGCCACCGCCAAGTCAAAGGCCAGCCCGGTCTCGTGCGCCCGCGCCATTTCCAGCCCGTTCAGCACCACATGCCCCCCCAGAAGCGATCCGCTGGCTTCGGCATACTCCACGCTCATCCCCGCCTTCTCGCTGGCGGTCTCGATCACCAATCGCAGGATCGGCTGGAAGAAAACGTAGGTCGCCACAACACCCAGCACGCCCAGCACCGCGCTGCCACCGGCCACCCAGTGCACCACCTTGCGCGGGATCAGCGGCTTGCGCGGCGGCGACGACTTGCCCTTGGCCGAGGCGCGCCGCGCCCGCCGGGCCTGAACCCATTCCGCGAACACCCCACCGAACAGCAGCAATATCCCCTCGATCACCGCCCCCACGATGGCGCCCAGAATGGCGATCACCGGCGCCATGCACGCCAGGATGATCTCCGCAAAGATAAGAACCAGCGCTTCCATCGCAAAATCCCCTTAAGCAATGCGCGCAGTCTAGCCTCGCGCGCCTCACCCTGCCAACGCCTTACACGTCCATGACGTCACCCGGCCTCGAGCGGTGGCGGTCCTGCATCAGCGCCGGCATCGCCACGACACCGCACCACCTTATTGACTCGGCCCCCGCAAAGGCCTATCAGCCGCCCAACATCACGGAAGACAGCGCTCTTCCGGTCCCTTGGGCGCAGCCCGGGATCGCCCCCCACCAGCGAGTGTCGCCCGTGGGGGCGCTTCTCGTTTGAATGCGGGGGGGCGTTTATCGTTTGAACCGTCATCCCTATGTTGGGACGGCATGACAGAAACCGGCGAAGGAGGCCGAGGCATGTTTGAAAATCTTTCCGAACGTCTCTCCGGCGTCTTCGACCGGCTGACCAAACAGGGCGCCCTATCCGAAGAGGACGTCAAGACCGCCCTGCGCGAGGTCCGCGTCGCCCTCTTGGAAGCAGACGTGTCCCTGCCCGTCGCCCGCGACTTCGTCAAACGCGTGCAGGACCAGGCCACCGGACAGGCCGTCACCCGCTCGGTCACCCCGGGCCAGCAGGTCGTCAAGATCGTCCACGACGCGCTCGTCGACACGCTCACCGGCTCCGAGGACCCCGGCGCGCTGAAAATCGACAACCCGCCTGCGCCGATCCTGATGGTCGGCCTGCAAGGGTCCGGTAAAACCACCACCACCGCCAAGCTCGCCAAGCGCCTCAAGGACCGCGAGGGCAAGCGCGTGCTGATGGCCTCGCTCGACGTCAACCGCCCCGCGGCCATGGAACAGCTCGAAATCCTCGGCCGCCAGATCGGCGTCGACACGCTCCCCATCGTCAAGGGCGAGGATCCGGTCACCATCGCCAAGCGCGCCAAGACGCAAGCCGGCCTGGGCGGCTACGACGTCTACATGCTCGACACCGCCGGGCGCCTGCATATCGACCAGGAACTGATCGCTCAGGCGGCGGCGGTGCGCGACGTCGCCAACCCGCGCGAGACGCTTCTGGTGGTCGACGGCCTGACCGGGCAAGACGCCGTCAACGTCGCGACCGAATTCGACGACAAGATCGGCGTGTCCGGCGTGGTCCTCACCCGGATGGACGGCGACGGTCGCGGCGGTGCCGCCTTGTCGATGCGCGCCGTAACCGGCAAGCCGATCCGCTTCGTCGGCCTCGGCGAAAAGATGGACGCCATCGAAACCTTCGAGCCCGAGCGCATCGCAGGCCGCATCTTGGGCATGGGCGACATCGTCTCCCTCGTCGAGAAAGCGCAGCAAACCATCGAGGCCGAACAAGCCGAAAAGATGATGCGCCGCTTCCAGAAAGGTCAGTTCAACATGAACGACCTCAAGATGCAGCTCGAACAGATGCAGAAGATGGGCGGCATGGAAGGCGTGATGGGCATGATGCCCGGCATGGGCAAGATGGCCAAGCAGATGGAAGGCGCGGGCATCGACGACAAGGTCATCGCCCACCAGATCGCGCTGGTCAATTCCATGACCAAAAAGGAACGCGCCAACCCCAAGCTCCTCCAGGCCAGCCGCAAGAAACGCATCGCGCAAGGCGCGGGGCTGGAAGTCTCCGAGCTCAACAAGCTTCTGAAAATGCAGCGCCAGATGGGCGACATGATGAAGAAGATGGGCAAGGGCGGGATGCTGAAACAGGCCATGAAAGGCATGTTCGGCAAAGGCAGCCCCTCGCCCGAGGACATGGCCCAGGGCATGGACCCCAAAGCGCTCGAAAAAGCCGCCAAGCAGATGGGCAAGGGGATGCCCGGCGGCGGCTTTCCCGGCATGGGCGGCGGCGGCGGTCTGCCCCCCGGTCTCTCCGGCTTTGGGAAAAAGAAATAACGCCATGTCTTTCGCTCGGCTCACATACGCGGTCCATTCTCTGCCCGCCTCGGCGCGCGGCAGCGCCGCCCGGCTGTGCGATTTGTCGGAAGGTGCCGCATGACCCTGCGCCTCGACATCCCCCGGATCGAGACCGACCGCCTCGTCCTCCGCGGGCCGGAGGCGAGCGATTTCGAACCGCTGGCCGGGTTCCTGCTGGACCGGGACCGCTCCTGGGGGTTCGGCACGGAAAAGAACATGTCCCGCGCCTGGCGCTGGTTCGCCATGTCCATCGGCCACTGGGCGCTGCACGGTTTCGGCTATTTCACCATGGAGTGGAAGGCCACCGGCCAGCCCTGCGGCATCACCGGCATCTGGGCGCCCGAAGGCTGGCCCGAGCCGGAACTCGGCTGGGTCGTCTATGACGGGTTCGAGGGCCGCGGCATCGCCTATGAGGGCGCCGAACGCGCCCGCCGCTGGGCGTATCAGGACCTGGGCTTGACCACGCTCACCTCCAACATTGTGCCCGGCAACACGCGTTCCATCGCGCTGGCCGAACGCCTCGGCGCGCGGTACGAAAAGACCTACAACAACGTCGAGATGGGCGAGGATTACCTCTATCGCCACCCCGGCCCGTCCGAACTGGGTCTCGACTGCGACGCCGACGGCTCCCCCGAGGCCTACGCATGAAGATCACCGTCGACATTCCCGTCATCGAGACCGAGGATCTGATCCTGCGCGGCTATGACGAGGCCGATTTCGAGGCCTTCGCCGCCTTCGGCACGTCCGACCGCGCGGCCTATGTCGGCGGCCCGCACACCCGCTGGGACAGCTGGCGCGCTTTCATGGCCGGTATCGGCCACTGGGCCCTGCGCGGCTACGGCATGTGGATGATCGAACATCGCGCCACGGGCAGTGTCGCAGGCCGCGTCGGCATGATCCTGAACGATGGCTGGGACGAACCCGAACTGGGCTGGCACATCTACGACGGGTTCGAAGGCAAGGGATACGCCTACCAGGCCGCCCTCGCCGCCCGCGACCACGCCGCACGCCACTTCGGCCTCGACGGCGTCATCTCCTATATCGACGCCACGAACACCCGCTCGCTTCGTCTCGCAGACCGCCTCGGCGCCAAGCACGAGCGCGACGGCACCGTGGTCGGCACCCCCTGCCAGGTCTGGCGCCACCCCCGCGTGGCCCGGTCCGCATCCCAGCCGGCGGAGGCCTGAGATGGGACACCGCGACATCCCTGTGCTGGAAACCGGGCGCCTCGTCCTGCGCGGCCCCGAGGCGGCGGATTATCCGGACTTCAAGGCGACCTTCGCCTCCTACCGCTCACGCTTCATGGGCGGCCCGCTCAACCCCTACGAGGCGTGGATGCTCTACGCCGCCGAGATCGGCCATTGGGAAATCCGCGGCTACGGCATGTGGATGATCCACCTGCGCGACACCGGCGAGACCGTGGGCATGGCCGGCGGCTGGTTCCCCGCCAAGTGGCCGGAACGCGAAATCGCCTGGATCATCTGGCCCGACAAGGCCGGCAAGGGGTACGCGCTCGAAGCCACGCACAAGGTCAGGGATTACCTCTTCATCACCGCCGGCTGGGATGGCGCGGTCAGCTATATCGACCCCAAGAATCTCGACTCGATCCGTCTGGCCGAACGGCTGGGCTGCACCAAGGACCACGATGCCCCCAGCATCGACGGCTCCGATGCGGTCTACCGCCACCCGTCGCCCGCCACCCTGAAATCCGGCCAGATCCGCGACGGGATCGAGCTGGAAATCGGCCACTACCGCGACCCGCTCTTCAAACCGAAGGGGATGCCCATTGACTGACGCCGACACCTCCCGCGCCGCGGCCCTGCTGAAAGGGCACCGCGAAAGCATCGACCGTCTCGATGCCATCCTCGTCTACACCCTGGGCGAGCGGTTCAAACACACCCAGGCCGTGGGTGCGCTCAAGGCCGAACACGACCTTCCCCCGTCCGATCCCGCCCGCGAGGCGCAACAGATCGCACGGCTCGAAGACCTGGCGCACCGCGCCGACCTCGACCCGGAATTCGCCAAGAAATTCCTCAATTTCATCATCGCTGAAGTCATTCAGCACCACAAGCAACACCAGACCTGACGCGGGATCCTCCCGCCAGACCAACCCCGGCGGGGACCCCCGCCACACCAACCGTAAGGTGGGGTTTCACCCCACCGACCAAACGCCATTCAAAAGGAGAAACACCAATGGCCATGAAAATCCGCCTTGCCCGTGGTGGCAGCAAGAAACGCCCCCACTACTCGATCGTCGCCGCCGACAGCCGTATGCCGCGCGACGGCCGCTTCATCGAGAAGCTGGGCACCTACAACCCGCTTCTGCCCAAGGACAGCGAAGACCGCGTCAAGATGAACATGGAGCGCGTGCAGCACTGGCTGGACCAGGGCGCCCAACCCTCTGATCGCATCTCGCGCTTTCTCGAGGCCGCCGGCGTGCTGGAGAAGAAAGAGCGCGCCAACATGAAGAAGGCCGAGCCGGGCCAGAAAGCCAAGGACCGCGCCGAGGAAAAAGCCGCCAAGGCCGCCGAAGCAGCCGAAGCCGCCAATGCCCCCGCCGAGGAAGCGCCCGCTGAAGAGACCGCCGCGGAAGAAACCAGCGAAAGCTGATCCGCACCTGCCGCTTTCATGATCTCCGTGCCGCCCCCGCGCCCGTCGCTTGGGGCGGCACGCACCGCTTTCGCTTTCGGGACAGTCCCAATGTTCGGCCTCATACGCCTTGTCGTTCTCAGTTCCATGACCTTCGTCGCGGGCGTCTTTTTTGAACGCCACAACGTGTCCGAGGCCTGCACGGCACGGGGCGGCCTCTCGGCCGACGGGCTCTGCGTGGTGACGGAGGGCCTGCAATGACCGACCGTATCTGCATAGGCGCCGTCGCCGGCGCATTCGGGGTCCGGGGCGAGTTGCGGCTGAAATCCTTTACGGCCACGCCCGAGGATATCGCCACCTATGGCCCCGTCACCTCCGAGGATGGCGCGCACAGCTACACGATCACCCTCACCGGCCAGGCCACCAAAGGCGCGCTGATCGCTCGGCTTTCCGGTATCGCCACCAAGGAACAGGCCGACGCACTGCGCGGCCTGCGTCTGTTCGTGGACCGCGATCGCCTGCCAACCCTGCCGGATGATGAATACTACCACGCCGATCTCATCGGGCTTGAGGTCTTCGACACCGGCGGCACCTCGCTGGGCCGGGTCAAGTCGGTCCTCAACCACGGCGCGTCCGACATCCTCGAAATCCATGGGCCGGGGCTCAAATCCACCGTCCTTCTGCCCTTCACGCTCGAGGCCGTGCCCACCGTCGATCTCGCCTCGGGCCGCATCATCGCCGACCCGCCCGAAGGCCTCTTCTGACTATGCCGCGCATCCTGCTGCATCCCGGCTTTCACAAGACCGGTACGTCCTCGCTCCAGCGTGGCGCGGCGGAACTGCAGCGCGCCCTGCGCCCCCACCTGCGGCTAATGTTCACCCATGACCTCATCGAAGCCACCCGCATGGCCAAACGGTTTTCCGCCTATGGCGACCAGTCCGACCTGCGCCGTTTCGCCGAAAGCTTCACCGCCGCCATCCGCCAGTCGGACCCGACCGATCCCCGCGCCCTGATGATCACGTCCGAAGATCTCTGCGGCTACATCCCCGGCAATCACGGCGTCACCACCTACGCCGCCGCCGCACCACTGATGAATGTCGCCACCGCCGTGCTCGCCGCTCATTTCGGCCCCGCAGCCCCCATCGGCGTGCTCTTCACCACCCGGGCCCCGCGCGACTGGCAGCGCAGCGTCTGGTGGCAGAACCTCCGCGCCCTGCGCCTGACCGAGGATTTCGAGACCTACCGCACGCACCTCTCCGGCGCCGCCGACCTCGACAGCATCGTCGACGACGTCGACGCACGCATCCGCCATCGCGCCACGGTGCTCGACGCGCCCATCGAAGAGACTGGCACGGACCCGCTCGGCCCCCTCGGCATCGCGCTCGACCACCTTGAGGTGCCCCGCGACGGCCTGGCCCCCCTGCCCGCCCACAATGTCCAGCCCGACGGCGCCGCCGAGGAACTGCTGGCGCTCAATCGTTCCGCCCTGTCCGACGCCGAGCTGGCCGAGGCCAAGCGCACCGTGCTCAAACGCTACCGTGCCGCCGGCGCCACGCGCCAGCCCCGCGCCACGCCCGCTTGACGCGGCCCGCCTTTGCACCGCACATAGCCTCATGTCCGACCCCGCCTCCAAATCCCACGGCCGCAAGTCGATCACCGCGTCGCTGAAACCGCGCAGCCTGATGGACGGCCCCGAACGCCTGGCCCGCGCGTGGTCGGCGCAGGTCATCACCCTGCTGCCCGACGCGTTTCCCGGCATCTTGGGCCACAGTCTCACCGGCAAGGCGCTGAAGGACGGCCTGTGGCAACTCGACACGATCGACCTGCGCCACTTCGGCGAGGGCAAGCACCGCAATGTCGACGACACGCCCGCCGGCGGCGGCGCCGGCATGGTGCTGCGGGCCGACGTGATGGGCCGCGCCCTCGACCACGCCCTGCCGCGTGCGCCCGAAGGCGCGCCGCTGGTCTATCTCAGCCCGCGCGGCACGCCCTTTACCCAGGCCATGGCGCGCGACTGGGCCACCCGCCCCGGCGTGACGATGATCTGCGGCCGGTTCGAGGGGCTCGACCAGCGCGTCATCGACCACTACGACATTCAGGAGGTCTCGCTCGGCGATTTCGTCCTCACCGGCGGCGACCTCGCCGCGCAGGCCATGATCGACGCCTCGGTCCGCTTGCTCCCCGGCGTGCTGGGCAACGAAAGCTCGACCGAGGAAGAAAGCTTTTCCGACGGCCTGCTGGAACATCCCCAATACACCCGCCCCGCCGAATGGCAGGGGCGCAAGATCCCCGACGTGCTGATGTCCGGCCACCACGGCGAAATCGCCAAGTGGCGGCGCGCCATGTCCGAAGACCTGACAAAGGCGCGCCGGCCTGATCTTTGGAACGCGCATTCAAAACGCAACGACTGACCTTCGCGCCAGCGGAATTTGCGCAAATTCCGCGATAGAAAATACGCATTTTCTATCCCGTTTTCTGCGCAGAAAACGGTCCGTCCCACGCTCAACACTCCTCTTGATCGACAGTCCGTTTCCCCCTATACACCGCCCGTCCGGGGCTCGACCGAGTCGTCCGGACCTGTTTGTTTGGCACAAGGGCCTGCTTTCTTCGGCACCCACCCGCCCGGCACGCAGCGCAGAGACAAAAGACATGACGACCTGACCTCCGGCGGGCACGTTCACGTGGACCCGATAGAAGACCAGGAGCTCTCAAGGCCGCGCATCACCTTTGCGGGACAACCGCAAGCAATTTAAGGAGTGGATCAGATGGACCTGATCGCTGAAATCGAGGCGGAACAAATCGCCGAACTGGGGAAAACCATCCCCGACTTCAAAGCCGGCGACACCGTGCGCGTCGGCTTCAAGGTGACCGAGGGCACCCGCAGCCGTGTGCAGATGTTCGAAGGCGTCTGCATCAGCCGCAAGAACGGCGAAGGCATCGCCGGCTCGTTCACCGTACGCAAGATTTCCTTCGGGGAAGGCGTGGAACGGGTGTTCCCGCTCTACTCGACCAACATCGACAGCATCGAGGTGGTGCGCCGTGGCCGCGTCCGCCGCGCCAAGCTGTATTACCTGCGCCAGCGCCGCGGCAAGTCGGCCCGGATCGCAGAGGTTTCCAATTACAAGCCCAAGTCGGGCGCAAACGCGTAAGGAGCGGATAGCATGAAAAAAGATCTGCACCCCGATTATCACTTCATCGACGTGAAGATGACCGACGGCACCGTCGTTCAGATGCGCTCGACCTGGGGCAAGGAAGGCGACACACTGTCGCTCGACGTCGACCCCTCCGTGCACCCGGCCTGGACCGGCGGCGGCACCCGCCTGATGGATTCGGGCGGCCGCGTGTCGAAGTTCAAGAACAAGTACGCCGGCCTCGGCTTCTAAGCCAAGCCGCCTGTGCATTTCGGAAACGCCGCTCCACCCGGGGCGGCGTTTTTCGTTTCCCGGGCAGGCATGGCGCAAATGCAATATTTCCGCGCGATCGTCTCAAACCGGCTTCAACCGGACCGTCATACACCATAAAGTGGCGCCCAAACCTGCAAGGCAGTTCGCCGGATCACAAGCGGGACACAAGGGCACGGGCATGGCACATATCATCGTCGTCGGAAACGAAAAGGGCGGGGCGGGCAAATCCACCGTCTCGATGCACGTGGCCACGGCACTCGCTCGCATGGGCTACAACGTCAGCGCGCTCGATCTCGACCTGCGGCAAAAGACCTTCGGCCGCTATGCCCACAACCGCACGGCCTATCTGGCCAAGGAAGGGCTCGACCTGCCCGGCCCGCATTACCACGACCTGCCCGAGGTTGACGCCGACAAGCTCAAGCCGGGTGAAAACCTCTATGACCGCCGGCTCTCGGCGGCGGTGGCCCAACTGGAACCCGACAGCGATTTCATCATCATCGACTGCCCCGGCTCCCACACCCGGCTCAGCCAGGTGGCGCATTCGCTGGCCGACACGCTGGTCACGCCCCTGAACGACAGCTTCGTCGATTTCGACCTGCTCGCTCACGTGGATACCGACGGGCTAAAAATCCTCGGCCCCTCGGTCTATTCCGAAATGGTCTGGAACGCGCGGCAGCTGCGCGCGCAGGCAGGGCTGAAGCCCATCGACTGGGTCGTCGTGCGCAACCGGCTTGGCGCGCAGCAGATGGTGAACAAGGAAAAGATGGGCGCGGCGCTGGAAAACCTCGCCAAGCGCATCGGCTTTCGCACCGCGCCGGGCTTCAACGAACGCGTCATCTTCCGCGAGCTTTTCCCCCGCGGCCTGACCCTGCTGGACCTCAAGGATATCGGCGTGAAGGGCCTCAACATCTCGAACGTCGCCGCCCGGCAGGAATTGCGCGATCTGGTCAAGGCTCTGAACCTGCCCGGCGTGACGGTCGATTTCTGACAGCGCTCAGCCGTCCCGACGCACATGCGACCCGTCGCCCAGGATGACGTCATCCATCGGCACGTCCCAGGGCTGGGGAAAGATCGTCTGCACGGGGCAGAAATCATGCCCCACCCCGATTATGCGCGGCCGCGGCACCAGCCCGGCCAGCGTCATGTCGTAATAGCCGCCCCCATTGCCCAGCCTGTAACAGCCGTCATCGACCCCCAGCAGCGGCACGATCACGATATCGGGCGTGACCGCGCGCGCCTCGGACGGGACCGGAATGTTCCAGATGCCGCGCGTCATTTTCGCGCCGGGGTGCCAAAGGTGAAACGCCACCGCGCGGCCCTTTTCCACCACCACCGGCAACGCCACCTGCGCCCCCGCCGCAACCGCCTGGCGCAGCCAGGGCCGCAGGTCCAACTCACCCCGGATCGGCCAGTACCCGGCCACGGTCTTGCCCGCGACATCCTCGACAACACGGGTCAACGTGGCCATCGCCGCCGCCGCCTGCCGGGCCAGCTCATCCTGTGACAGTTCCTTGCGCAGGGCATAAAGCCTTGCGCGGTCACTCTTGCGAAACTGCGCCACGTCGGCCCAAGTCTGCGCATCCACAAGGTGGCCACCCACCAGGTTCTGCGCGAAACACGGCGGCTCACCGCCCGTATCATCCTCCGCGCCGGTCACCGCCGCCGCCTGAGCGCCACCACGTTCGACACCAGCAGCGCCCCGATCACCACGGCACCGCCCACGATGGCCCAGCGCCCCGGATCCTCGCCCACCACGGCCCAGACCAGCAGCGGCGCCAGCACCGATTCCAGCAGGATCAGCAAAGACACCTCCGCCGAGCTGATATAGCGCGGCCCCAACGTCAGAAAGCACGTGGCGACCGCGATGAACGCCCCGTGCAACGCGAAAAGATGCCACTGTGCCGCCACCGGCACCCATGGCGACACGAAGGGCAGCACCACCAGCCCCGCGCCGATATAGGCCACCGGGATGGCCGGGATCATCGACACGTCCTTCAACTGCCGCACCGCCGTCAGCGCCCCGGCGTAAGAGGCGCAGACGATCACCGCCCAGACATCGCCCTTCCAGCTGGCGATCTCGTTCTCGCCCGAGCCATAGGCGATGATCGCCAGCCCCGCAAAGACGCCCAGCATTGTCAGCACCATGCGCCGGCTGATCCCCTCGCCCAGGAACACCTTGCCGAAAATGGCGGCAAAGACCGGCATCGAGGCAAAGATGAACACCACGTTCGCCACGCTGGTCTGCGTCACCGCCAGCACGAAGCCAGGCGCGGTCGAGCCCATCAGCACGATATAGATCACCCCGGGCCAGCCGGTGCTGAGCGCCGCGCGGGTCGAGCCGCGCGGCATGAAGGTCAGCACGCCCACCAGGATGAACACCCCGGCGGTGATCCCGCGCCAGAAGGCCACGACCAGCGGCTCTGCATCGATCAGCCGCACGAACAGGGAATCGGGCACAACGAACAACACGCCCAGCGTGGTCAGCAACAGCCCTTTGAGATGCGCATTCATGCCAGGAAACTGCCCGAAATTTGATCAGAAAGTAAAGCCCGGCGCCGCCGATTTCATCACGCCCGGGCGAAAGCTCGTCAGGGGGATCGAACGCACCACGCTCCGGGCCACGACAATGCCATGGGAAATCCATGGCGCAAATGCAAAGCAACGGGCGGGCCACCCGACATGCCTGATCCGGTTCAGCCCCGCCACCGCCACCAATTCCGTGCCCGACACACCCGCCCCGGCCCTTCGCGAAACCGCACGCACCCGCTCCGGCCACCGTTTGACACGCACGCGTCCATGGATTGCCCGTGAACTAGGCCGCGCTCTGCCCTTCCCGCGGCGGGCGCGCGCCCTCGGGGCAGGCGGCGCTCACATGGTCGATCAACGCCTGTTTCGACAAAGGCTTCGACAGGTAGTGGTCGATCCCGGACGACAGGATCTCGTCTTCGTCGCCGTCCATCGCATGGGCCGTCATCGCCACGATAGGCACATGCGCGCCGGTGTCCGCCTCGACCTGGCGGATCGCGCGGGCCGCCTCCTTGCCGTCCATCTCGGGCATCGAGATATCCATGAACACCACGTCGGGTTGGAACCCACGGTAGAACTCCACCGCCTCGGCGCCGTTCATTGCGAACTTCAGGTCGATATCCAGCCCCTTGACCATCTTGGAAAACACCAGCCGGTTGGTCTTGTTGTCCTCCGCCGCCAGCACCCGCATCACCCGGCTCGGCTCCTTGGGGCGCAGCGGCGGCACCTCACCACCCGGCAACACGTCCGCGACCTGCGCCAGCGCCGCGAAAAGCTCGTTGCGCGGAAACGGCTTCTGCAACACCGCGTCCACAAAGATCCGCCCCGGATCCTGATCGACGCTACCGGTATTGCCACTCAGCAGCAGCACCGGCGCCGCGTGTCCCGCCTCTTTCAGCGCCTCGGCCAGTTCGATCCCGTCCATGTCCGGCATCACGTGGTCGGTGATCACCAGGCTGACATCGTCCCCCATCACCTCCAACGCCCGCGCCCCGCTCTCACAGCAGACCACCTCGACTTCCAGCGCCGTGAACAGCCGCTCCAGGATCGACCGGTTCAGCGCGTTCGTCTCGACGATCAGCACCTTGCGCAACCCGTCGGGCACACTGAAATCTTGCTCCCCTCCCGGCTCGGCCAACGGCAATTCCACGGCAAAGCCAAAGGTCGAGCCTTGCCCCTCGGCCGAATCCACCCAGATGTCGCCGCCCATCAGCTTCACCAGCTTTTCCGAGATCGCAAGGCCAAGCCCCGTGCCCTCGAACTTGCGGTTGCTCTCGCCCTCCACCTGGTTGAACTCGCCGAAGATGTGCCCGATCTTGTCGTCGGGAATGCCGATGCCGCTGTCCTCGATCGTCACGTGCAGGCGCGCTGCACCCTCGGCCGCGCCCTCCGTGCCGACCACGCGCACCATCACGTGGCCGTCCTCGGTGAACTTCACCGCGTTGCCCAGAAGGTTCGTCATGATCTGCCTCAGCCGCCCCGGATCGCCCACGAACCGCGTCGGCAGGAACAGGTCGTAATCCACCAACAGGTCGATCCCCTTGTCCCGCGCGTTCACCTGCATCAGCATGATCAGCTCGTGAATGCAGCGTTCCAGGTCGAACGGCTCTTCGTGCAGCACCAGCTTTTCCGCCTCGATCTTGGAGTAATCCAACACATCGTTGATGATCACCAACAACGCCTCGCCCGAATTCTTGATCGTGTTGGCGTAAAGCAGTTGTTCCTCGTCCAACTCGGTGTCCTTCAGCAGCTCGGCCATCCCCACCACACCGTTCATCGGCGTGCGGATCTCGTGGCTCATGTTGGCCAGGAAGGACGACTTCGCCCGGCTCGCCATCTCGGCCTTGCGCCGCGCCTCCTTCAGCCGTTCCTCGTACCGGATCGTGTCGGTGATGTTCAGCGCCAGGCTCACCACGTCGCCGGTCTGGCCGCGCTGGTCGATCAGCTTGATGTAGGCCCCGTTCCACAGCCGGATGATCTCGGGCTCGGGCGCGACGGTCTGCCAGCGGTCCAGCATCTTTTCGCGCCACGCGGCGGGGTCGGCGTCCCCGATATCCACGACGCCCTCCTCGGTGACGCATTGCAGGATCTCGACATAGCTGATCCCCGGCTTGACGTCCTCCAGCCCCTCGAACACACCCAGCCAGGCGTGGTTGGCGGCGATCATCCGGCTGTCGGCATCGAAAAAGGCGAACCCGTCCTGGATCGTCTGGATCGAATGCCACAGCCGCCGCTCGGCAATCGCCACCTTTTCGTTGGCCACGTTCAGGTCGGATTTCACCCGCGCGTTCTCGTCGCGCACGGTCTGCACCTCGGCGCGGGTCTCGACGATCTCCTCGCTCAGCGCGCGGGCATGGCGGCCCAGCTTGCGATTCGCGGCCTGCAACTCGGCCTGTTTCTGTTCCAGCAGACGTTCGGCGGCCAACCGGGCGCGCCGTTCCTCCGCCAGTTTGTTGGCAAGGCTCATGCCCCAACCTCCGCCCGTGCCGGTGTCTCTTATACCCCCCAACTTCCCCGATTATGGTGAACAAGTGCTTAAACCCTGACCTGCCCCGCCAGCCAGAATCGTTGTCTTGGCGCAGGGGGCGTGGCACGATGCCGCCATACATTTAGGGAGGGCATCATGCTCCATCGCTTTCTCACCGCCATTTTCATCACCCTTTCCGCCAGCCTTGCCGCAGGGCACGCCACCGCCCAGGATGCCGTCCCCGACCGGCGCGAGGTCGTCACCAAGGATGTCGATTTCTACGGCGCCGATCTCGACCCGCTCTTCGACACCACGCTCGAGGCCTGCCGCAACCTCTGCTTTTCCAACAACGCCTGCCGCGCCTACACGTTCAACACCCGCTCCAATTCCTGTTTCCCCAAAAGCGCCCTGACCGAAACCAAGCCCTACGAGGGCGCGGTGTCCGCCGAGGTCTTCAACACCGACACGCGCGTTCTCAACGATGCGCCCGCCCGCACCGCCGATCTGGATTTCCTCAACCCCGGCGACCTGAACCAGGCCCGCGACCAGGCCACCGGCATCGGCGCGCGCCACCCCGGCGGGCAATGGGACGTGCCCGCCATGGTCAACGCCGCGCAGGACCGCATCGCGCAGCAGGATTACCTCAACGCGATGCGCTGGATGGGGGCCGCCGTGGCCCGCTCGGACGCCGCCGACCAATGGGCGGAATATGCCCGCCTGTCGCTCCTCATCCCCACGCAGAATGACTCCGAAAAACGCAACTATGCGGAACGCGCCTTCCAGGCCGCGATCAACGCCTACCTGCGCGCGCCCGGCGATCCCGCGCGCATCAACGCCCTTCTGCTTATGTCCCAGTCCCTGGAGACGATGGGCCGGGGCCAGGCCACCGTGCCCACCCTGCGCCTCGCCGAATCGATCCAGCCGCGCGACGACGTGATGACCGCGCTCGACGCCGCCATCGCCAAGTACGGTTTCCGCATAACCGATCACCGCGCCGACAGCGACAGCGCCCAGCCCCGCCTCTGCGCCGAATTCTCCGAACCGCTGGTCGAGGCCGGCACCGATTACACGCCCTTCGTGCGCCTGCCCGATCCCGGCCTGGTGGTCCAGCCCTCGGGCAACCAGATCTGCATTTCCGGCGTTCAACATGGCGAGCGCTATCGCGTCACCTTCCGCGAGGGGCTGCCCGCCGCCAGCGGCGAAACCCTCCAGCGCGACACCGAAATCACGCTCTACGTCCGCGACCGCTCTCCGCGCGTCGCTTTCCCGGGCAGGTCCTATGTCCTGCCCAAGGCCGCCGACACCGCCCTGCCGATCGAGACCGTGAACCTTACCGAGGTCGAGCTGCTGCTGCGCCGCGTCTCCGACCGCAACCTTCTGCGCACCATGCAGGAGGACTATTTCGGCCGCCCCCTCAGCCAGTACCAGGAACGCGAGTTCGGCAATGATATCGCCGAGGAGGTCTGGAAAGGCACCGGCGAGGTGCAGAACACCCTCAACCAGACCATGACCACCCGCCTGCCGCTGGGCGAGGTTCTGGCGGATGAGGCCCCCGGCATCTACGCCCTGACCGCCACCATCCCCGGCGCCGATCCTTTCGACAATCCCGGCGCCACGCAATGGTTCGTGCTGACCGACCTGGGCCTGACCACCTTCAAGGGCACCGACGGCCTGCATGTCTTCGTGCGCGGTCTGGCCGATGCCCAGGCGGAGTCCGGCGTCGAGCTGTCCTTGCTCTCGCGCTCCAACCGCGTGCTTGGCACCGCCACGACCAACGATCAGGGCCACGCCCTCTTTGCCCCCGGACTGACCCGTGGCACGTCCGGCTCCGCCCCGGCGATGATCCTCGCCAAGGCGGGCCCCGACGACATGGCCTTCCTGTCGCTCACCGACCCCGCCTTCGACCTCTCGGACCGCGGCGTCGAGGGCCGCCCTCCCGCGCCGCCCATCGACGTCTTCCTCGCCACCGACCGCGGCGCCTACCGCCCGGGCGAGGTGATCCACGCCACCGCCCTTGCGCGGGACGAACTGGCCGAGGCGATCCCCGGCCTGCCCCTCACGGCCATCCTGCGCCGCCCCGACGGCGTGGAATATTCCCGCCAGTTGTCCGGCGACGACGACGCGGGCGGCCATGTCTTCACCCTGCCCGTCGGCGCAAGTGTCCCCACCGGCAGCTGGACGCTCGACATCCTGTCGGACCCCGAGGCCGACCCGCTGGTCAGCCGTACACTGCTGGTCGAAGATTTCCTGCCCGAGCGCATCGACTTCGACCTGTCGCTGCCCGACGGCCCCATCCGCCCCGGCGACACGCCCCCGCTCACCATCGACGCGCGCTATCTCTTCGGCGCGCCGGGTGCCGGGCTGATCGCGGACGGCAACGTGCGCCTCATGGCGCGCACCACGCTCGACGATTTCCCCGGCTACCGCTTCGGTCGTCACGATGAACTGGTCGGCGGGCGCATCACCTACCTGCCCGGCGGCAAGACCGGCCCCGACGGCCAGCTTCAGATGGCCGCCGAAATGCCCGAATTCGACGTCACCGACCGCCCGTTCGAGGCCGAAATAACCGTCACCCTGCAAGAAGGCTCCGGCCGCCCGGTCGAACGCACGCTTTCCCGCATGCTCGCCCCCGCCGGCCCCATGATCGGCATCAAGCCCATGGCCGATGGCGTCGTCCCCGAAAACTCCGAAGCCCGCTTCCAGGTCATCGGCATTTCCCCCGATCTCACGCCCGTCCCGATGGACGTGAAATGGACGGTCAACCGCGTCACCACGCGCTACCAATGGTACCAGGATTACGGCTCGTGGAACTGGGAGCCGATCACGACGCGCGAACAGGTCGCCACCGGCGACGCCACGCTGGGGTCCAATCCGCTCACCGTCACCGCGCCCGTCGAATGGGGTCACTACGAGTTGGTCGTCGAACGCACCGGCGGCGACTACGTCTCATCCTCCACCGATTTCTACGCCGGCTGGTACGCTCCCGCCGACGCCAGCGACACGCCCGACACGCTGGAGCTGTCGCTGGACCAACCCGAATACACCCCCGGCGACACCGCCCAACTGCGCGTCGTGCCGCGCTATGCCGGCACCGCGCTGATCACCGTGATGTCAAACCACGTCATCGAACGCCAGGCCGTCGAGGTCACCGAGGGCGAGAACACCATCCCCCTTTCGGTCACCGAAGACTGGGGCGCAGGCGCTTACGTCACCGCGCAAGTGATCCGCCCGATGAACGTCAGCGCGGGCCAGAACCCGGCCCGCTCGCTCGGCCTCAGCTACGCCAAGATCGCCCCGGGCGACAAACAGCTCTCCGTCTCCATCGACGCCCCCGAAACCGCCGCCCCGCGCGGGCCGCTGGACGTCACCGTGAACGTGGACGGGCTGGCGGATGGCCAGACCGGCTATGTCACCCTCGCCGCCGTGGATGTAGGCGTGCTCAACATCACCGGCTTCCAGTCGCCCGATCCCTCCGGTCACTATTTCGGCCAGCGCCGCCTTGGCGTGGAAATCCGCGACCTCTATGGCCGCCTTATCGACGGCATGAACGGCGCCGAAGGCCAGGTCCGCTCCGGCGGTGATGCGGGCAACCCCCTCTCCGGCACCCAGCCGCCGCCCACCGAGGACCTCGTCGCCTATTTCACCGGCCCGCTGGAAATCGGCCCCGATGGCACGGCGCAGGCCAGCTTCGACATGCCCGATTTCAACGGCACCGTCCGCTTCATGGCCGTCGCATGGTCCCCCACCGCCGTGGGCCAGGCCGAGGACGAAACCATCGTTCGCGACCCCGTCGTCGTCACCGCCTCCCTGCCGCGCTTCCTCGCCCCCGGCGACGACAGCCGCCTGCTGCTGGAAATCCAGCACACCGAAGGACCGACCGGCCGCATGGGCCTCGACGTCTCCGGCACCGGCCTTACTTTGGGCGGCACCATCCCCTCCGGCCTCGAACTGGGCGACCAGGAAAAAACCACGCTCAGCCTGCCCATCACCGCGGGAGACGTGGGCGACGCTACCGTGCGCATCGCGCTCACCACGCCCGATGGCAAGCAACTGACCAAGGAGATGCCGCTTGGCATCCGCTCCAACGATCCGGTCATCGCCACCACCCGCCGCTTCTCTCTCGGCGCAGGCGACAGCTTCACGCTGGGCGACGACGTCTTCGCCGATCTGCGCCCCGACACGGCCAGCGCCATCCTCGCCGCCGGGCCCTTGGCGAAACTCGACGCGCCCCGCCTTCTGGCCGCGCTCGACCGCTACCCGTATGGCTGCACCGAACAGGTGGTCAGCCGCGCCATGCCGCTCCTTTACTTCAACCAGGTCGCCGCCGCGATGGGCCTCGCCTCCGAAGCGCAGGCACAGGAACGCATCGACCAGTCCATCGCCCGCATCCTGACCCGCCAATCCTCCGGCGGCAGCTTCGGCCTCTGGCGGGCAAGTTCCGGCGATTTCTGGCTCGACGCCTATGTCGCCGACTTCCTGTCGCGCGCCAGATCCGAAGGCTTCGACGTGCCAGACACCGCCTACACCATGGCGATGGACAACCTGCGCAACCGCATCAACTACGCGCCCGACTTCGACTCCGGTGGCGAAGACATCGCCTATGCCCTCATGGTCCTCGCCCGCGAGGGCGCGGCCCGCATGGGCGACCTGCGGTATTACGCGGACGTCAAGGCCCAGGCCTTCGCCACACCCCTGGCCCAGGCTCAGCTTGGCGCGGCGCTTGCCTTCTACGGCGACCAGACCCGCGCCGACCGCATGTTCGCCGCAGCCCAACAGACCATCAACCAGACCTCCGGCGACGAAGGCCAGGTCTGGCGGGCTGACTATGGCACCCGCCTGCGCGACCGCGCCGGCGTGCTGACGCTGGCGACCGAGGCGGGCAGCACCGCCGTCAACGCCGACGCCCTGGCCAGCGCCATCACCGCCGAAGGCCCGCACATGTCCACCCAGGAACAGGCGTGGTCCCTTCTGGCCGCCCGCGCGCTTCTCAGCGATCCGTCCGTCTCGGGCCTCTCGCTCGACGGCGAACCTGTCTCGGGCCCCTTCGTGCGCAACATCTCCGCCACGTCGCTCACGCCGCAGACCCTCACCAACACCGGCGCGAACGCCACAGACATCACGCTCACCACCCTCGGCGTGCCACTGACCCCGCCCGAGGCCGGCGGCTACGGCTACGCCATCGAGCGCAGCTATTTCGACATGGACGGCACCCCGATGGACCTGTCCTCGGTCCCCACCGGCACCCGCCTTGTCACCGTGCTGACAGTCCGCCCGTTCGAGAAAGGCGAGGCCCGGCTCATCATCGACGACCCGCTACCCGCCGGTCTGGAAATCGATAACCCGAACCTCCTGCGCTCGGGCGACGTGAGCGCGCTCGACTGGCTCGACCCCGCCACGACCGAGCATTCCGAGTTCCGCGCCGACCGCTTCATCGCCGCCGTCGACTGGCGCTCGGACGATGCGTTCCGCCTCGCCTACATCGTCCGCGCGATCAGCCCCGGCAGCTACCACCACCCGGCAGCCTCGGTCGAGGACATGTACCGTCCGCAATACCGCGCGCGTTCGGCGACCGGGCGCATGACTGTCACCGCGGAATGACGGGCAAGACCGTCGCCACGATCACTTGGCGCGCGCTCTATTGCGAGGGGCAGGACACCTGCCGCCTCGCCCGCGCCGATCACGGCTGGCTGCTGGTCGGCCACGCCCGCTTTCACGACGATGACGGCTTCGCCGCGCTGGATTACGTCGTGCGCTGCGCCGAGGACTGGCAGACCCTCGACGCCGACATCGCCGGCACCCATGGCGAGATGGACGTGCGCCTGCATATCGACCACCGCAATGGCGAATGGCTGCTGAACGAGACACCTCAACCCGGGCTAAAGGACGCCACCGACATCGACCTCAGCTTCACCCCCGCCACCAACCTCATGCCCCTGCGCCGCCTTGCGAAACAGCAGGACGACACCCTGACCACCCGCGCCGCGTGGCTGCACTACCCCGCCGCCACCCTCGCGCCGCTGGATCAGACCTATCAACGTACGCATACGTATGGCGCGATCGACTACCGCGCCGAACAGACCGACTACACCACCACGCTCGAAGTCAACGACGCGGGCTTCGTCACCGATTATCCCGGCCTCTGGCACGCGGAAGACCAGCATGTTCCGCTTTGACCGTCTCCTGCTGCTGCTGGCGCTCGCGCTCTTCGCCGCGGGCCTCGGCCGCGACAAGCTCGACCACTGGATCACGGCCACCGATCTTCCACCCCTCCTGACGCCGCTTTCCACAGAAGTCCGAGACCGCAACGGCACGCTTTTGCGAGTGTACACGGTCGAGAATGGTCGCTGGCGGCTCGGCGCCACGCCCGACGCGGTGGACCAAGGCTATATCGACCTCCTCATCGCCTACGAAGACAAGCGGTTCTACACCCATTCCGGCGTCGACCCCCGCGCCATTCTTCGCGCGACCGCGCAGGCGCTCTGGAACGGCGAGATCGTCTCGGGCGCCTCCACCCTCACCATGCAGGTCGCCCGCCTGCTCGAGGACAGCGGTACCGGGCAGCTTTCCGGCAAACTCCGCCAGGCCCGCGTCGCGCTGGCGCTGGAACGCCGCCTGACCAAGGCGCAGATCCTGCAACTCTACCTCGAACGCGCGCCCTTCGGTGGCAATATCGAAGGCGTCCGCGCCGCCAGTTACGCGTGGTTCGGCAAGGACCCCCGCCGCCTGACCCCCGCCGAAGCCGCGCTGCTCGTCGCTCTGCCACAATCCCCCGAATCCCGCCGCCCCGACCGGCACCATTTCCAGGCAGCCGAGGCCCGCGCCCGCGTCCTCGCCCGCGCAGAACGCGACGGCCTGCTGACGCCCAGCGCCGTGCAGGCGGCCCTGACCGAACCCGTCCCCCATGCCCGCCGCGCCTTCCCCTCCCTCGCGCCGCACATGGCCGACCGCGCGATATCCGACGATCCCGCGCGCCTGCGCCACGACCTCACGCTCGACGCACCCCTGCAAGCCGCGCTGGAACGCCTCGCCACGCACAGCCTGCGCGACCTGCCCGCGGACGTCTCCATCGCGATGATGATCGCCGACCACCACACCGGCGACATCCTCGCCTCGGTCGGCTCCGCCACCTACGGCATCGGCGACGCGCGCTCCGGCTTCGTCGACATGACACAGGCGATGCGCTCCCCCGGCTCGACGCTGAAGCCCTTCATCTACGCCATGGGTTTCGACCGCGGCCTCGCTCATCCGCAGACGCTGATCCACGACCGCCCCGTCGCCTTCGGCACCTACGCGCCGCAGAATTTCGACGGCGCCTTCCGGGGCGAGCTGACTGTCGCCGACGCCCTGCGCCAGTCGCTCAACATCCCCGTCGTCCTGCTGCTGGACGAGATCGGCCCCGCCCACCTGCTCGACACCCTGCGCCGCGCCGGCGTGCCGACCGAGCTGCCCGGCGACCAGCCCGGCCTCGCCGTGGGACTCGGCGGCCTCGGCGTGACGCTCGAAGGCCTGACCATCGCCTACGCCATGCTGGCAAATGGCGGCCAGACCCGCCCGCTCAACTGGCGTCAGGACGCCTCAAACCATACGCAAGCGAATGTACTGAACCGCGCCGCCGCCTGGCACGTCGCCGATATCCTCGCGGGCCTCGCGCCGCCCCCCGGCGCGCCCAAGCGCCGCCTCGCCTACAAGACCGGAACCTCTTACGGCCACCGAGACGCCTGGGCCGTGGGCTTCGACGGCCGCCACGTCGCCGCCGTCTGGATCGGCCGCCCCGACGGCACGCCCGTCCCTGGCGCCTTCGGCGGGGACCTCGCCGCGCCCGTGCTGTTCGAGGCATTCCAGCGCCTGAAACCCAAAGCCGACGCCCTGCCGCCGCCCCCGCCCGAGGCGCTGCTCTTGCCCACCGCCCGCCTGCCACAACCGCTGCGCCGCTTCGCCGGGCGCGATGCGGTGTTCCAACCGTCCGAGGATGCGCCAAAGCTGATCTTCCCTCCCGCCGGCGCCCGCCTGCCCATCCAGGACGGCCGCCTGACGGTCAAGCTGCGCGACGGCAAACCGCCTTTCACCTGGCTCGCCAACGGCACGCCGCAGAAAACCGGGACCCGCCGGCGCGAGGCCGAACTGACCGGCCTCGCCCGTGGCTACTCCAAGCTCTCGGTGATCGACGCCATGGGCCGGTCCAGCAGCGTCACCGTCTGGATCGACTGACCCCATTTTCTACGCAGAAAATGGCCCGCGAAACTGCGCAGTTTCGCAGCAAGAATTTTCGAAAATTCTTGCCCGATTTCTTGCAAGAAATCGTCCCGAAAAATTGCAATTTTTCGCCGCCGATATCACATCCGCTCGATGGCCAAGGCAATCCCCTGCCCGCCGCCGATGCACATGGTGATCAGCGCTTTTGCCCCTCGGGTCCGCTCCAGTTCGTACAGCGCCTTCACCACCAGGATCGCTCCCGTCGCGCCCACCGGATGCCCCAGCGCGATCGCACCGCCATTCGGGTTTACCTTGTCGGGATCAAACCCCAACCCACGGTTCACCGCAATCGCCTGTGCCGCGAAGGCCTCGTTCGATTCCACAACGTCGAAATCGCCCGCGCTCAGCCCGGTCTTCTCCAGCAGGCTCTCCACCGCCGGCACCGGCCCGATCCCCATCACCTCGGGGCGCACGCCGGCATGGGCATACCCAAGCACACGCGCCTTGGGTTTCAGCCCCGCCTTCTCGGCCGCCTCCGCGCGCGCAAAGACCAGCGCCGCGGCACCGTCATTGATGCCGCTCGCGTTGCCAGCCGTTACCGTCCCGTCTTTCTGGAATGCCGCGCGCAGCCCGGCCAGCCCTTCGGCGGTCGTCGGCTTGGGATGCTCGTCGGTGTCAAACGCCACCGTGTCACGCTTCACCCGCACCTCCACCGGCACGATCTGACTGGCAAAGCGGCCGTCCTCGATGGCCTTCGCCGCCCGCGCCTGGCTCTCCAGCGCAAAAGCATCCTGATCCTTCCGGCTGACGTCATGCTCGGCGGCGACGTTCTCGGCCGTCACCCCCATATGCCCCGTGCCGAACGGACAGTTCAGCGCCCCCAGCATCATGTCCAGCGTGCGCACATCGCCCATCTTGGCGCCCCAGCGCTGCTCCGGCACGATGAAGGGCGAGCGGCTCATGTTCTCGGCCCCGCCCGCCACGCCGAACTCCGCATCGCCCAAGCTCAGCGATTGCACCACCGACACCACCGCCTGCGCCCCCGATCCGCACAGCCGGTTCACGTTCATCGCCGGCGTGGTCTCGGGGATACCGGCCTCCATCGCGGCGACGCGGCTCAGGTACATGTCGCGTGGCTCGGTGTTGATGACATGGCCAAAGACCACATGCCCCACCTGCCCCGGCTCCACGCCCGCCCGCTCCAGCGCCGCCTTGGTCACGGTCGCCCCCAGCTGCCCCGGCGGCGTGCCCGCCAGCGATCCGCCAAACGTGCCGATGGCCGTGCGCGCGCCATCCAGAAGTACGATATCCGTCATGAAAGCCTCCCTGCGTCAGTCCGACCGATCATCGCCTTCCGGCGCTTTTCCCGCAACCCCGACGTGCCGTCACGGCAGCAGCGGCACCGGGCCGTCCTCGGTCAGGGTCCACGCCTCCCGCCCTTCGAACACCGCCAGTTGCAAGGGCCGGCCCCAGCCCGTGCCGCAATCCAGCGCCACGCGGTTGCCGTGGTGCTCGGGCGCATCCACCGGCGTGTGGCCATGCACCACCAGCTTGCCATGGTCGCGGTCGTCATAAAGAAACGGCTCGCGAATCCACATCAGGTCCTCGGGCACCTGACGCTCCAACGGTGTTCCGGGCGAAATTCCGGCGTGGCACAGAAACAGGTCATCCGTCTCGAACGTGTAGGGCAGGGTACTCAGGAATTGCCGATGCAGCCCCGGCACTTTCTCGCGCCAGTCGCCTTCATAAGTTGGCTTGTACACGCCGTAAGAGGCCAGCGTCTCCCGCCCACCCAGGTTGCCCTGCATCCACCACTGGAATCGCTCGGGCTCCATCCGGCCTTCCAGCGCATCCAGAAACATCTGGTCATGATTGCCGCGCAGAGCGGTCCAGTTGCGTCCCGCCGCGATCCCGTCGATCAGCGTTTGCAACACGCCCCGGCTGTCCGGCCCCCTGTCCGAATAATCGCCCAGGAACACGATCCGCGCGTCCGCGCCCCCGTTCTGCGCCACACGGGCCAACACGCGGTCAAGCTCGGTTCGGTAACCATGGATATCGGGAATCACGTATAGCGCTTCGGTCATACCCCTGACCTAATGCGCCACGACCCAACTGCAAACCCGTCTCAGGCGGCGAAGGCCCCGAACGCCTCGGCCCCGTGATGCAAGCGGTAGCTCTCGATGCCGATATCCCCCGACCAGCGCCACAGGGCCACCACGCCCTCATCGCCGGTCTGGCAGGCATGGGGCAAGTAGGTCGAATGATGCACCGAATGCCCCGCAACCATCTCGCGCTGCGCGTCGCCCGCAGTCCACAGCGCCCGGCCCGCGATGATCACGTAGGTCTCGGCCGCGGCATGGGAATGCAGCCCATAGCGCGTGTTCGGCCGCTGGTAATACAGCCCCGCCCGCAGGGTCGGGCAATACAGCGGCGCCTCCGGCCCCATCAGGTCCACGACCGAAAACAGCGCCTCGTCCTCGGGCTTCATCTGGCTCGACACCGGGTTGTGGCCCCAGGGCAGCATGTCATGCGCCGCCAAGGCCGCCCGGGCCACCGCCAGGGTCGATCCCGCCAGCAGGCCGCAAATCGCATCCGTATCGCCAGGCGAGTCGTTCGTCAGCGGCGCAACCTCGGTCGCCGACAGCAGCGCCTCGGCGGTCTCGGTGGCGCAGGCCCGGCCCTCGGCGCGGAATACGGCGGCCATCTCGGACAGGAAAAGCTGGAACGGATCGTGCATCGAAACCTCCTCGGTCGAATGCACCTCGCCTAACGCAAACGGGCCGCCACGGCTTTCGCCACAGCGACCCGGAAATGGTCGTTTTTTGCAGGAGGACCCTCAAGGCGTGCAGAACCGCGCGGAATCAAGGCCGCAGGCCGCCGCGCGATCGCCAGACCGTGGGCTGGCGATTGGCAAAAGTAAGCGCCTCTGTCGAAAGCTTCGCGGAAACGGCAACCATAAAGTGCCCTGAACAACCGTCAGGTCGCCACCCCACGGTCTGGCAATCACGCGGCGGCCTCGCACTCACCCCACATCGAACTCCAACGCCCGGATCTGCTGAAACAGCCCCGTCTGATGCAGCTTGGCGATCACGTCCTCCGGCACCGGCGCGTCGACGTACAAGAGCGCAATCGCCTCCGCCCCCGCCTTCGACCGGCCAAGGGTAAAGTTCGCGATGTTCACGCCATTGCCGCCCATGGTCTGGCCCAGCGCGCCGATGATCCCCGGCTCGTCGCGGTTCGTGGTATACAGCATGTGCTGCCCGATCTCGGCGTCGATATTGATCCCCTTGATCTGGATGAAGCGCGGCTTGCCGTCGCTGAACACCGTGCCACCGATGGACCGCTCACGCTCCGCCGTCACCACGGTCAGCTTGATATACCCCTCGAACGCGCCCGACTTGTCCTGCTTGGTGGTCGAGATCTTGATCCCCCGTTCCTTGGCAATCAGCGGCGCGGACACCATGTTCACTTCCGGGTTCACCGCCTTCATGATCCCCGCCACGGACGCGCTGGTCAGCGCCTCCAGGTTCATCTGGCTGACGACACCGTCATACAGCAGGTTGATCGCCTTGATCGGCTCGTCCGTCATCTGGCCGATGAAATTGCCCAGGTGATCGGCCAGCTTGATCCACGGCCCCATCACCTTGGCCTCTTCCGCCGTCACCGACGGCATGTTCAGCGCGTTGGTCACAGCCCCGGTCAGCAGATAATCCGACATCTGCTCGGCCACCTGCAACGCCACGTTCTCCTGCGCCTCGCTGGTCGCCGCCCCCAGATGCGGCGTGCAGACCACGTTGGGCAGACCGAAAAGCGGGTTCTCCGTCGCCGGTTCCTCGGCGAACACGTCCAGCGCCGCCCCGGCCACATGCCCCGATTGCAGCAGTTCCGCCAGCGCCGCCTCGTCCACCAGCCCGCCGCGGGCACAGTTGACGATCCGCACGCCCTTCTTGGTCTTGCCAAGGTTCTCCCTGCTCAGGATGTTGCGGGTGGCATCGATCAGCGGCGTGTGCAGCGTGATGAAATCCGACCGCGCCAGCAGCGTATCCAGATCCACCTTCTCGGCCCCCTTCTGCGCGATCTTCTCTTCGCTCAGCGTGGGGTCATAGGCGATCACCTTCATCTTCAGCCCCCGCGCCCGGTCGGCCACGACGCCGCCGATATTGCCGATGCCGATGATCCCAAGCGTCTTGTTGGTCAACTCGACGCCCATGAATTTCGATTTTTCCCACTTGCCGGCATGGGTGCTGGCGCTCGCCTCGGGGATCTGGCGTGCCACGGCGAACATCATCGCGATGGCATGTTCGGCGGTCGTCACCATGTTGCCGAAGGGCGTGTTCATCACGATCACGCCTTTCTTGGAT
This sequence comes from Roseovarius atlanticus, assembly GCF_001441615.1. Lineage (GTDB taxonomy): Bacteria > Pseudomonadota > Alphaproteobacteria > Rhodobacterales > Rhodobacteraceae > Roseovarius > Roseovarius atlanticus. Next base: position 173,217 of record NZ_LAXJ01000003.1, on the reverse strand, counting down.
GCCGCCGCCTTGTCCACGTTGTCGGTGCCGATCCCGGCGCGCCCGATCACCTTGAGGTTCTTCGCCGCCTCCAAAATGGTCGGCGTCACCTTGGTGGCCGAGCGGATCGCCAGCCCGTCATACTCGCCGATCACCTCGGCCAGCTTGTCCTTGTCCTTGCCCAGTTCGGGCCTGAAATCCACCTCGATCCCCCGGTCGCGGAAGATCTGCACGGCGGTTTCGGAAAGTTTGTCGGATACGAGTACCTTGGGCATGAGAAGCTCCGTGTCTTGCGGTGGCCCTGCCACCGCGTCGTTTGAAATGTCAAAAGCGCGGGCCCCTCAGCGGGCCGGCGCGAAATCAGGGTCGCCCGCTACCGGACCCAGCGGTCCATATGCGGGAAACAGCGTTTACCCTCCGCGTGCGGCGCATGGGGGTCGGTGGTCAGCTCCAGCCACCCCAAGACCGGCACACCGGGCCCGCCACCGTCGCGAAACGCGTCCAACAGGTTGCCCGCCCCGCCTTGGTAGCCGTCACCGTGAAACACGGTTTCCTCCGGCAGTTCCAGGTGCCGCACGGCGGCATAGGACCATGCCATCGCGGCCATTTCCTCTGCCTGCGTCGGCTTCAGCGAGGGCTGGCGCCGCCGTTCGGCATCGGCCACGGCGATATGGCCCGCCTCGTGCAGGATATCGCCCGGATAGGCCAGCCGCGCCGCGTCGATGCACAGCGCGCCATCGCGGATGTCCAGCCCGGGAAGGAATGTCGGCTCGGGCAGGTCCACCGCCCGCACCTCGATACCGATGCTTTCCACGAAATCGACCATCCGGCGCACCAGCGGATCGGCAAAGCTCATCAGACCGCTTCCGTCAGCGCCGCGATCTCGGCGTTGAACGCCCATTCGATCCACGGCATCAACGCGGTCACATCGGCGGTCTCCACCGTGCCGCCGCACCAGATCCGCAGGCCCGGCGGCGCGTCGCGATAGGCGCCCACGTCATAGGCCACGCCCTCGGCCTCCAGCCGCTTGGCCACGGCCTTGGCAAACGCCGCCCCGTCGCTGATCCGGTCGTCGGAGAACTTCAGGCAGACGCTCGTGTTCGACGCCGTCGCCGGGTCCTGCGCCAGGAATTCGACCCACTCATGCGTGCCGACGAAATCCGCCACCGCCTTGGTGTTGGCATCGGCCCGGGCCATCAGGCCCTGCAGGCCGCCCACCGAGCGCGCCCAGTCCAGCGCCAGCAGGTAATCCTCGACCGCCAGCATCGACGGCGTGTTGATCGTCGCCCCCTCGAAAATCCCGTCGATCAGCTTGCCGCCTTTCGTCAGGCGGAAAATCTTCGGCATGGGCCAGGGCGGCGTATAGCTTTCCAGCCGTTCCACCGCGCGGGGGCTCAGCACCAGCATCCCGTGCGCCGCCTCGCCGCCCAGCACCTTCTGCCAGCTGAACGTCACCACATCCAGCTTGTCCCACGGCAGGTCCTGCGCGAACGCGGCCGAGGTCGCGTCGCAGATCGTCAGGCCCTGACGGTCCGCCTTGATCCAGTCGCCGTCCGGCACCCGCACGCCGCTGGTCGTGCCGTTCCAGGTGAACACCACATCATTGTCCGTATCCACGGCACTCAGATCGACAATCTCGCCATACTCGGCGGTCTTGACCTCGGCGTCGAGCTTCAGCTGTTTCACCGCATCCGTGACCCAGCCCGCGCCAAAGCTTTCCCAGGCCAGCATCTCGACCTTGCGTTCGCCCAGAAGGCTCCACATCGCCATCTCGACCGCGCCGGTATCGGACGCGGGCACGATGCCCACCTTGTAATCGTCGGGAATGTCCAGGATCTCGCGCGTGCCGTCAATCGCGGCCTTCAGCTTGGCCTTGCCCACGGCGGCGCGATGCGACCGGCCCAGGGGCGCGTCGGCAAGTTTGCTCAGGTCGAAAACGGGGGGTTTGGCACAGGGGCCGGAGGAAAAACGCGGGTTCGCCGGAACGGCGACAGGTTTAGTGTCCGGCCGCGTGCCGGGTGTCTCAATAGCCATTGCTGCTATCCTTCCAGATAAGCGCCCCTCGTTGGGGAGGGGTGTCCCACCTACGGGATTACGCCCGCCGACCGAGTCCCGCAAGAGGGAAAACAGCCCAGGCGCGGCGGTTTGCGCGCTGAAAGCGACCCCGACGGCTATCATCGGAAACTTCGTTTCGGCAAGCGTAGGGTGGGTGATAACCCACGTGATCCATCCCAAGCCGCGCGATTGCCAGACTGCGGGAAGTCGAACCGACATCGGTTCGACACAGTTTATTTCGGCCACTTCCGCAGAACTTTCGAACGACGCGCCGACGTCACCCAATCGCCAGCCCGTCGCACCAAAGGTGCGCCGTCTATGGTCGGCACGCCTCCGGCGTGACGGGCGGTCCCCCTTTCAGCGATTGCGAGCAATCGCCTTTCGGTCAGCGGGCGATCGCGCGGCGGCCTGCGGCCTTGATTCCGCGCGGCCAATCTCACCCCTCACCTAGAACCCCATCCCAACCTGCGCTATGCCGCATCCCAAGCCCACAGCGGAGACGGCCCATGTTCACCACCACCCTCATCGCGCCCCCGGGCCAACTCGACCCCGCCCTGGTCGAGAACCTGCGAAACGCGTGGGGCGGGTTCGACGCCCGCTGGCTTTCGCCCGACGAGGCGGCGGAGTTCGACATGGCCGCGCTCCCCGACAACCAGTGGGAGGTGTGGGAGAACCTGCAAACCCTGCGCACCGACCTTGTCGTCCAGCCGTCCGAGAACCGCCGCAAACGGATGCTTCTCGCGGACATGGACAGCACCATGATCCGCCAAGAGTGCATAGACGAGCTGGCCGAAGAGGCCGGCGTCGGTGCCCATGTGAAAGACATCACCGCCCGCGCCATGAACGGCGAGCTCGACTTCGAAGGCGCGCTCCTGGAACGCGTCGCGCTGCTCAAGGGCCTTCCCGAAGACGTCATCGCCAAGGTGCTCGACACCCGCATCACCCTCATGCCCGGCGGCGCCACGCTTCTGGCCACGATGAAGGCCCACGACGCCTACACCGCCCTCGTCTCGGGCGGCTTCACCGCCTTCACCTCGCATATCGCCACCCTGCTCGGCTTCGACGAAAACCGCGCCAACACGCTGCTTGCCGAAGATGGCAAGCTCACCGGCGACGTCACCCGCCCCATCCTCGGGCGCGAGGCAAAGGTACAGGCGCTCGCCGACATCACCACCCGGCTCAACATCTCGGAGATTGACGTGATTGCCGTGGGCGACGGGGCCAACGACCTGGGGATGCTCGCCCGCGCCGGCAGCGGCGTCGCGCTTCACGCCAAGCCCTCGGTCGCCGCCCAATGCGACCTCCGCATCAACCACGGCGACCTCACCGCGCTGCTTTACCTGCAAGGCTACGACCGCACCGATTTCCAGATCCTGTAGGGTGGGCGAAAGCCCACGCGCCCCCTTCAATTTAATCTTTACGTTAATTAACGAATCCGTTAATTAAACGTCATGACCAACCTGACCGACACCTTCGCCGCCCTCTCCGACCCGACCCGCCTTGCCGTGGTCGAGCGCCTGATGGCCGAGGGCGAACTGCCCGCGGGCCGCCTCGTCAAACAGTCCGATATCAGCGCCCCGGCCATGTCCCGCCACCTCAAGGTGCTGCGCCAGGCGGGCCTCGTCGAACAGCGCACCCAGGGCACCAGCCGCCTCTATTCCGTCCGCCCCGAGGCGCTGAAATCCATCTCCGACTGGACACTCGATCACCGCGCCTTCTGGCAGGCGTCGATGGATCGCCTCGCCACCCACCTCGCCCTTCAGGACGAGGACTGACCTATGGGCGAGGTCCGCATCACCCGCGACTTTCCCGTGACACCCGAGCGCCTCTTCAGCGCCATCACGCAGCGCGCCGAGGTGCTGGAATGGTGGGGCCATGACGGCATGACCCTGCCCGACACCGCCCTCGATTTCACCCGCGAAGGCCCATGGCATTCCGAAATGCGGGATGCCGACGGCAACCGCTACCGCATGTCGGGTCGCGTCACCCATGTCGACCCGCCGCACAGTGTCGGCTTCACCTGGACGTGGCACCTGCCCGAGGGGATGCGCGCCCCCGAAAGCCATGTCACCTTCACCGTCACACCCGCCGCGGGCGGCGCAAGGCTGACCATCGACCACCGCGCCCTGCCCGACGACGACCGCGCCGCGCGGCACGAAACCGGCTGGACCAGCGGCCCTATGGTCCGCCTCGCCCGCCACCTGCAAACCCATCCCAACTGACCCCTGAAAGGAGACCGACACATGCCCAAGTACATCCTCGCCTATCACGGCGGCGGCAAACCCGAGACCGAGGCCGAAGGCCGCAAGGTCATGCAGCAGTGGCAGGACTGGCTGGCCGACCTCGGACCGAAATGCCTGGACGAGGGCAACCCCGTCGGTTTGTCGAAAACAGTCAGCGCAGAAGGCATCGCTGACAATGGCGGGGCCAACCCGCTCTCGGGTTACAGCATCGTCGAAGCCGCGGATGTCGCTGAGGCGTGCGAGATGGCGAAAGCCTGCCCGATCCTCGACGGCGGCAAAGGCAGCGTCGAGGTTGCCCCCATCATCGAAATGTAAGCCACGCGTCCCGGGCCCGACCCGGGACCTCTTGCCCTTTCGCCAGCCGCCGATCTCCTCTTGACCAACCGCACCACCGCACGACGCGTTAACCAGGCACCCGCGCCAACCGCACCGACGCCCTGCCACCCGAATACCGACGCGATACCGACGTCGTCTCGGGCCTTCCGGCCACATTAACCCTCCGATTCGCCAATTCGCCTTGTCCCGCCCCCGGCTTGCCCCTACGTTCTGTCTGAAACCTCGGGGTGTCGTCCGGGCCCGGCCCGGCGACTGAGATGCACGTCGCAAACCCGTTGAACCTGAACCGGCTGACACCGGCGGAGGGAAGGTCATGCACCCGCATCGCGCCGCTCCCCCGCCGAAAGGGAGGATGCCATGAAACACCTTGTTTTCACTGCGGGATGTCTGACCGCCGCCACATCTGCGATGGCCCAGGACTCAGACCAGACGCCCGAACTGACCGTCTACACCTATGACAGCTTCGTCGCCGAATGGGGCCCCGGGCCGCAGATCGAACAGGCGTTCGAGGCCACCTGCACCTGCGACCTCAATCTCGTCGGCGTCGAGGACGGCGCGGCCCTCCTCGCCCGCGTTCGTCTCGAAGGCGAAAACACCGACGCCGACATCGTCCTCGGCCTCGACACCAACCTCGTTGCGGCGGCCAAGGAGACCGGCCTCTTCGCCCAGCATGGCATGACCCCCGACCTCGACCTGCCCATCACCTGGGACGACCCTGTCTTCCTGCCCTACGACTGGGGCTATTTCGCATTCGTGCACGACAAGGACATGGACGCGCCCAGCAATTTCAAGGCCCTGGCCGACAGCGACACCTCCATCGTTATCCAGGACCCCCGTTCCTCGACCCCCGGCCTCGGCCTGCTGATGTGGGTCAAGACCGCCTATGGCGACGACGCCCCGGCGATCTGGGAAGGGCTGTCGGACAACATCGTCACCGTCACCAAGGGCTGGACCGAAGCCTACGGTCTCTTCCTCGAAGGCGAGGCCGACATGGTGCTCTCCTACACCACATCGCCCGCCTACCACCTGATCGCCGAAGAGGACGCCACCAAGACCGCCGCCGCGTTCGACGAAGGCCATTACATGCAGGTCGAAGTGGCCGGCAAACTGGCCTCGACCGACCAGCCCGAGCTGGCCGACCAGTTCCTCGCGTTCATGCTGACCCAAGATTTCCAGTCGGTTATCCCAACCACCAACTGGATGTATCCCGCCGTAGAACTCGATGACGGCCTGCCAGACGGTTTCGAGACACTCGTGCAACCGGAAAAATCCCTGCTGCTCAGCGCCGAAGAGGCCGCCGCCAAACGCGATGCCGCGCTCGATGAATGGCTGAACGCGCTCAGCCGCTAAGCGCCAGACCGGGATGGAGCGCCGCCGCGCTCGTGGCGGCGCTCATCTTCGGGGCGCTTCTGGCTGTCGCTCTGCGCGCCGAAACCGGGCGCGGCTTCAACGCCGCCGACTGGGCCGCCCTGCGCTTCACGCTGGTACAGGCCACCCTCTCGGCCCTGTTTTCCGTGCTTTTGGCCATCCCCGTCGCCCGCGCCCTGGCGCGCCGCCGGTTCCGGGGCCGCAGCCTGCTGATCGCCCTTCTGGGCGCGCCGTTCATCCTGCCGGTGATCGTCGCCGTGCTGGGCCTGATCGAGGTCTTTGGCCGTGGCGGCTGGGTCAGCGCGGCCCTGGGCACGCTCGGCCTGCCGCCGGTGCAAATCTACGGTCTGCACGGCGTGGTCCTTGCGCATGTGTTCTTCAACCTGCCGCTGGCCACCCGCCTTGTCCTGCAAGGCTGGCAGGAAATTCCCGCCGAACGTTTCCGCCTTGCCACGCTTCTTGGCATCGACGGCTGGTCGATGTTCCGGGTGATCGAACTGCCCATGCTTTTGCGCCTGATCCCCGGCGCTTTCACCGTTATTTTCGCCATCTGCCTCACCAGCTTTGCCGTCGCGCTCACCCTCGGCGGCGGGCCGCGTGCGACCACGATAGAACTCGCCATTTACCAGGCGTTCAGGTTTGACTTCGATCTTGGACGGGCCGCGCTTCTCTCCGCCGTGCAGCTAGGCCTGACGGTATTCGCCGGTGGCATCGCCCTCTGGCTGGCGCGCGGCGAAGGCTTCGGCTCGGGCCTCGACCGCGGATTGCGACGGTTCGACGGAAAAACGACCACCGCACGGTGCATTGACGCGCTGTTCATAGGTGTCGCGGCAGTCTTCCTGCTGGTGCCGCTCATGGCCATCGCGCTGTCCGGCCTGCCCGGCTTCGCCGACATGCCGGGGCAGGTCTGGACTGCAGCAGTAACCTCGCTCGGCGTCGCGGCGCTCAGCACGGTCCTGCTCCTGTGCATGGCCCTGCCCATGGCCGCCGCCATCGCAACCGAACGGGGCCGTATGGTGGAAATCGCGGGCCTTCTGGGCCTCGCCGCGTCGCCGCTGGTGATCGGCACCGGGCTTTTCATCGCGATCCGGCCCTACGCCAATCCTCAGGCCTTCGCCCTGCCCGTCACGGCGCTAGTCAACGCCATCACCGTACTGCCCTTCGCCCTGCGCATCCTGGTCCCCCGGGCCCGCGATATCGTGGCGCGCCAAGGCCGCCTCGGCCTGTCGCTGGGCATGGCCGGGCTGCCCTTCCTGCGCCATGTCCTCTTGCCGCGCCTGCGCCCGCAGATCGGGTTCGCCGCCGGCCTCGCCGCCGCGCTTTCGATGGGCGATCTGGGCGTCATCACGCTCTTTGCCGACCCCAACGTGGCCACCCTGCCGCTTCAGGTCTACCGCCTGATGGGCTCATACCAGATGGAGGCCGCGGCGGCCGCGTCCTTCCTGCTTCTGATCCTGTCCTTCGGGGTCTTCTGGCTGCTCGATCGTGGGGGGCACCGCCATGCTGAAACTTGAGGCTGCGACCATCCGCAACGGCACCTTCACCCTTTCTGCCGACCTGATCGTACCCACAGGCGCGACCGTCGCGGTGATCGGCCCTTCCGGCGCGGGCAAGTCCACGCTGATCGAGGGCATTGCCGGCTTCCTGCCAACCGCGCAAGGCCGCATCGCGTGGCAGGATACCGACATCACCGACCAGCCCCCGGGCGCCCGCCCCGTCGCCATGCTGTTCCAAGAAGACAACCTCTTTCCCCACCTGACGCTGGCTCAGAATGTCGGGCTCGGCCTGTCGCCCAACCTGCGCCTGTCTCCCGACGACAAGGCCCGCGTCAGGGCCGCGCTGAACCGCGTGGGGCTCACCGGCATGGACACCCGCAAACCCGGCGAACTCTCCGGCGGTCAGCGCAGCCGCGCCGCGCTGGCGCGCGTCATGCTGCAAGACAAGCCCCTGTTATTGCTTGACGAACCCTTCGCCGCGCTCGGGCCTGCCCTGCGGATGGAAATGCTCGACCTCGTGGCGCAGATCGCGTCCGAGACCGGCGCGACCCTCTTGATGATCTCGCACGCGCCAGAGGACGCCCGCCGCATCACGAAACAGGCGATCCTCGTCGCCGACGGCACCGCCCACGCACCACGCCCGACCGGCGAGCTGCTGGACAACCCGCCGCCCGTCCTGCGCGATTATCTCGGGTCGTAGCTGTTCACATCATGGAAAAAAGCGGCACGGGCAAGCCGTTTTCGGTCTCGAAGCAAAGGAGGGGCACCGATGAAATCATCTGGGGAATGGTGCCCGTCTACGGCACGTGCCGCGCCCGAAGCATCTGTGGAAAACGCTCCGGTATCAGGCGGGGGCGCGCGGAAAGGATGGGGAAAACCGCACGCCCCCATGGACCGCAGGGCGGCTTACGCGGGCAGGATGCCGGCCTCCTGCCCTGCGGTGATCTCCTCGGCGCTCAACAGCCCGTCGGTATCCGAATCCAGTTGCTCGAATGTGCCGGCAGGCGCGTCGGGCATCGCGGCCTGGAATTCTTCCATCGTGACCATGCCGTCGCCATCGGTATCGGCATCCAGTGCCAGCGCCATGGCCGGAACGGTCAGGGCAAGCGCGAAGGTTGCTGCGGAAAGTGTCTTGGTCATCTTGGTGTTCCCTTTTCTGGGTTCAGGTTGTCCGGGGCGTTGCTGCCCGCGGACCCTCAACATGACCATGTCCCAAGCGGCCCGGAAGAGGGGCCGCAGAGAGACGGGGACTTCCCGCGGAAAGAGGCCCAAACGGCGTGGTCGACTCAGCGCCGTCCTGCCGCCAATGAGCAGGCCATCGCCGCGGCGCGGAAAGCAGCGCATCACGCACCGGGCTTTCGGCAAAAACCCGTCAGCCCGGGCCCGACCGCATCACCGGGATCTTGAACGACTCAGGGCAGCAACCCATCGACCGGCTTGACGATGCCGGTCCGCACCTTGCGCCGGTTCAGGATCGGCGCGTTCATGAACTTCAGCGTCGCCGGATGTTGCGGGTCCAACACGCCAATACGCACCAGCAGGGCGGCTATGGTGCAATTCGCGGCCCGCGTGCTGCCATCGGCGGCCTTCAACGCGATCCCCAGCTTCTTCGTCGGCGCAATCGCCACGAAAAAGCCCTCGGCCCCGGTCTTCAGCGCCACAGGCTCGTGACAGGCCTTCATCAGTTCGGTACAGGCGCGTTTCTCGCCCGCGACCAGCAGCGGATTGGCGATCATCGCCTCGCGCAGCCGCACCGCCGCATCCTGCCGCACGCCGCCGCCCGTCGTGGCATTGGCGAACCAGCCCATCGCCCGGCCGATGCCCCGCATCGTGGTGATCGAGTTCGGCGCGTTGCAGCCATCGGGGGCAAAGCCGGGGCTTCGCTCTCCGGTCAATTCCTCGAACGCCTCGAAACAGGCGCGCTGCACCGGGTGATCCGGGTCCACATACTCCGGCCCGCCATTCAGATGCTTCGACAGGGTCATGAACCCGGCGTGCTTGCCGGAACAATTGTTGTGCACCTGGCAGGGCGATCCATCGGTCTTGATCAGGTGGTTGAACGCCGCCCGGTCCTGCGGCATCTGCGGCCCACAGCGAAAATCGTCATCGCTCAGCCCCAGCCCGTGAATCCAGTCGTTCACCGCCTCCGTATGCACCGCCGCCCCCTGGTGCGACGCACAGGCCAATGCCAGCTGCCGCGGGCCCAGCCCGAACGCGTCGGCCGCACCACTGTCCACCAGCGGCATCGCCTGGATCATCTTGGCCGAACTGCGCGGATAAGTCACCGCATCCGCATCGCCCCAGCCCTCGATCACCTCGCCCTGACCGTTGCAGATCACGGCATGGCCCAGATGCAGGCTTTCCACGATGTCGCCACGCCAGATTTCGGTTAGGGGAACGGCATTTGTCACTTGGGGCCTCCGGTCGTCAGGCAGGTCGTCTCGGCGCATCATTCCTGCGGCAAAAATTCGCCAATTGCACCTTTCATGTCTCGCGTGTTTCAGGCTAATATTGCAATGTCGAGAATGAAATGGCTGCACGTGCAGAAAATTCCGCTAGGGAATGGGTGCCGCCAGGGACAATTGAGGCAAACGGACAGCTTGGAGGCTGGACAAATGGGATCAATCAAAGCATTCGGCATCGCCGGGGCCCTTCTGGCCATGGTCGCGTCGGGCGCAACCGCACAGGAAGAAAGCACCAACCAGGTCGCCGCGAAAACCGCGTGGAGCGTGTTTGAAGACGCCGACCCGAAAGAGTGCTGGGCCGTCAGCTCGCCCACCGAAACAGTGAACACCAAGGATGGGCGCGTTGTCGCCGTCCGCCGTGGCGACATCCTGCTGATGACGTTCTTCCGCCCCGGCGCGGGCGTGCAGGGCCAGATCACCTTTACCGGCGGCTACCCGTTCGCGGGCGGCTCGACCGTGAATATCAATATCGGCGGGTCCGAGTTCGAGATGTTCACCGAGGGCGAATGGGCCTGGCCGGCCAGCGCGGCCGACGACGCCAAGATCATCGCGGCGATGAAGCGCGGCGCGGATGCCGTTCTGACGGCACGGTCCTCGCGCGGGACGATCACCAAGGACACGTTCTCTCTTTTGGGCTACACCGCCGCCCTGGAAGAAGCCGAGAACCGCTGCAAGTAAGCCTGCCTGTAAGCTAGACGATGACGTCACGCGGGGCTGCCGCGCGGCGCAAGCGGTCGTTTATCGCCCGGCCCAGTCCGCTGTCCGGGATCGGTGCCACGGCGATTCCGCCCACATTCGCGGCGTCCAGCCGATGCAGATACCCGAAAAGATTTGCAGCCGCTTCCACCAGGTCGCCGCTGGGCGACAGGTTCAGATCGCTTTCCATCGGCCCGAATCCCAGCAACACCTCGTCCGCGCCCACCTCCGTCGCGTTCAGGCGCACCGCCGCCCCGGGCGCGTAATGCGACGTCATCTGCCCCGGCGCGGTCAGCGTGCCGCCCTCGACGTGCCGCGCCAGCGATGTGCCCAGCGCGGCCTCGATCGCCTCCGCCGGAATGCCCCCGGGCCGCAGCAGCACCGGCGCGCCGTCCAGGCCAAGGATCGTCGATTCCAGCCCCACGTCACAGGCCCCGCCATCCACAATGGCCTCGATCCGGCCCGAAAGGCCCGCCGCCACATGCGCGGCCTCCGTCGGGCTGATCCGGCCCGACGGGTTGGCCGAGGGCGCCGCCACCGGCCCGCCGAATACCCGCACCAGGCTCTGCGCCACCGGATGCGCCGGCACCCGCACCGCCAGCGTGGGCAACTCCGCCGTCACCAACGGGGACAGGCCCGCGTCATCCTTGATCGGCAAGACCAGCGTCAGCGCCCCAGGCCAGAAGGCCGAGGCCAGGATCTCTGCCGCGTCCGACCACTCCACCAACGCCTTGGCGGCCTCTGTATCCGGCACATGCACGATCAGCGGGTTGAACCGGGGCCGTCCCTTGGCCTCGAAGATCCGTGCGACGGCCATATCGTTCCGCGCATCCGCGCCCAGCCCGTAAACCGTCTCGGTCGGAAAGGCGACAAGCCCGCCCGCGCGCCAGACCCTTGAGGCCTGCGCGTATCCTTCCGCATCGGCGGTCAGGTGTCGTGTGTCGAGTGTCATGGCCGGTCTGACGCCGCGTTTCTGTTGCCGTGTCGGGCGGGTGCAATAGTGTTGATGCCAAGCCCAAGTCACAGTTACAGATGCGCGTGCCGGATTCCAAGCCGCGCCGCCCATCGCCATTCGGGAGAAACCGATGCCCTACCGCGCCCCTGTCGAGGATTTCCAGTTCCTGTTCGATCACGTGGTCGGCCTTGATCGTGTTACCGCCACCGACCGCTTCGCCGAGGCGACACCCGATGTCACCTCCGCCATCCTGACCGAGGCCGGCAAACTGTGCGAAGAGGTGCTCGCCCCACTGCAACGCCCCGGCGACCTGCATCCCGCGAAACTTGAAAACGGCGTCGTCCGCACCAGCCCCGGCTTTGCCGAGGGGTACAAGGCCATTGCCGAGGGCGGCTGGGTCGCCATCGCAGCAGATCCCGAACATGGCGGCATGGGCCTGCCCATGACCGTGACCACCGCCGTGAACGACATGATGTCCGCCGCCTGCCTATCGCTCCAACTCAGCCCCCTGATGACGCAAGGCCAGATCGAGGCGCTGGAGCACCACGCCAGCGACGACCTCAAGGCGATCTACCTGCCCAAGCTGGTCAGCGGCGAGTGGACCGGCACCATGAACCTGACCGAAGCGCAGGCGGGCAGCGACGTCGGCGCGCTTTCCACCAAGGCCGTGTCCAACGACGATGGCACCTACGCCATCACCGGCCAGAAGATCTATATCAGCTGGGGCGACAACGACTTCACCCCCAATGTCTGCCACCTTGTCCTCGCGCGCCTGCCCGACGCCAAACCCGGCACCAAGGGGATCAGCCTGTTCCTCGTCCCCAAGTTCATCCCGGACGAGACCGGCGAGCCGGGCCGCGCCAACGATCTCAAGGTCGTCAGCCTCGAACACAAAATGGGTCTGCATGGCAGCCCTACGGCGGTGATGCAATATGACGGCGCCACCGGCTGGCTGGTGGGCGAGGAACATGACGGGATGCGCGCCATGTTCACCATGATGAACAACGCCCGGCTGGGTGTGGGCACCCAAGGGGTGGGCGTGGCCGACGGCGCCTACCAGCACGCGCTGGCCTATGCGAAGGACCGCAAGCAGGGCCGCAGCACGATCCAGAACGGCACCGGCACCATCATCGACCACGCCAACGTGCGCCGGATGCTGGCCACCATGAAGGCCGAGACCTTCGCCGCCCGCGCCATCGCGCTGACCTGTGCCGCCGCCATCGACATGGAAACCGCCACCGCCGCGCCCGACTGGGCCGCGCGCGCCGCGTTCCTGACGCCCATCGCCAAGGCCTTCGGCACATATACCGGCATTTCCGTCGCCAACATGGGCATCCAACTGCACGGCGGCATGGGCTTCATCGAGGAAACCGGCGCCGCGCAATATCTGCGCGATGTGCGTGTCACGGCGATCTACGAAGGCACCAACGGCATCCAGGCGATGGATCTCGTGGGCCGCAAGCTGATGGACGGGGGCGAGGCCGCCTATGCCCTCCTAGACGAGATCGAAAGCACCGCCGAAGCCGCCCGCGCCGAGCACCCCGAACTGGCCGAACCGGTCTGGCAAGCCACCGAGTCCTTGCGCGAGGCGACAGAGTGGATGGTCGCCCAGAACGACATGAACAATCGCTTTGCCGGGGCCGTCCCGTTCCTGCGGGCCTTCGCGCGCGTCCTCGGGGGCCACGCGCACCTTCTGGCCGCGATGCACGACACCGATGGCTCGCGCGCGCGCCTTGCGCGGTTCTACATCACCCGCATCCTGCCCGAGGCGCAGGCGCATATCGCCCACGCCACCGCCGGGGCCGACGACCTTTACGCCTTGGCCCCCGAAGACTTCGCGGCCTGATGGCGGACGGAAGCAAGATCACCACCCCTTGGGACACCGCACCAGATCACGGCGCGGCGGTCGAGGTCGCGCCCGGTATACTGTGGATCCGCCTGCCCCTGCCCATGGCGCTGGATCACGTCAACATCTACGCGCTGGACGAGGGCGACAGCTGGACCATCGTGGATACCGGTGTGCGGATCAAGCGTTCCATCGTGCTGTGGGAGGAAATTTTGGCTGGCCCTTTGCAAGGCAAGCCCGTCTCCCGCGTCATCCTCACCCACCACCACCCCGACCATATCGGCATGGCCGGCTGGCTGATGGACCGCTTCGGCGCGGACCTCCTGATGACCCGCACCGCCTACCTGATGGCCCGGATGCTGATCCTCGACATCGAGGACCGCCCTACCCCGCAGGCGCTCGAATTCTGGCGCCGCGCCGGCATGGACCCCGAAATCTACGAGGCCCGCAAGAACGACCGCCCCTTCAATTTCGCCGACAGCTGCGCGCCCATACCGGTGGGTTATACCCGCCTGCAACAGGGCGGCACGCTCACCGCCGGGCAGCGCACCTGGGACATCCACGTCGGCCACGGCCACGCGCCCGAACACCTGACGCTCTGGTCCCGCGACGACGCGCTGGTCATTGCAGGCGACCAGATCATCTCGTCCATCAGTCCCAACATCGGCGTCTACCCGACCGAGCCCGACGCCGACCCCATCGGCGAATGGCTGGAAAGCTGCGCGCGGCTCTCGGCTCTCGCCCGTCCCGATCAACTGGTCCTCTCGGGTCACAAGCTGCCCTTCACCGGCCTGCCCACCCGGATGCGCCAGCTGGCCGACAATCACCACGGCGCTCTGAACAGGCTGGAAAAACACCTTGCCGTGCCGCGCACCGCCGGAGGCTGCTTCCCCCCGCTCTTCAAGCGCAGGATCGACGGCGGCACTTACGGCCTCGCCCTGGTCGAGGCGGTTGCACATCTCAACCACCTGCATCAGGCTGGCCGCATCACGCGCACCCTGAACGAAGATGGTGCCTGGCTCTGGCAGGCAAAGGACTAGACCCGCAATGGACGACAAGATCGAGACCACCGCCGAACATGTCGAACAGGCGGTCTTCGCCCGCTGCCACGAAGTGCACGCCGATCCCGACACGCGCTGCACCGAGGTGCCCGAGAAACTGGCAACCAAACAGGCCGTGGCGAAAAAGAGTGCCGCGCAGTGGGCCTACGAACGACTGATTCTCTACATCCAGAACTTCGAGAAGACATTGGACAACGAGCACGAGGTCGCCATGGGCTTCGCCGGCGGTGGCCCCGGCACCCTGCGCATCGAGGGCATGGGCTATTTCGATCCCGACATCGTCACCTTCTACGGCTCCGATCCGTCGGGCGCCAAGACCCAGCTGATCCAGCATGTCAGCCAGCTTGGCGTGATGCTCCGCGCTCTGCCCAAACCGCCCGAGACATCCGAGCCGGTGCGCATCGGCTTCCGCCTGGCGCAGGACCTCGAAACGTCTGCCTGACTGCGACGTTCCGGGCCGTGACAGCCGCTTTGAAATCCGTTATCCAGTCGCGAACAGTGACAACCGCACACGAGGATCGGGATCATGGCCAACGAACACAAGCACGGCGAAATGGACATCAAGGTTCAGGAGAAAACCTTCGAGGGCTTCATCAAGGTGTCGACCTATGTCGCGGCCGGCTCCATCATCTTTCTTATTCTGCTGGCGATGATCAACATCTAGGCCGCGCGTTTAAGAAATCGGAAGACATAGACACCCCGCCAGCGGTCTGACGGGGTGTTTTCTTGGCCAAGTCCATCATTCGATGCGCGCGAGCCGCCTTATCCAACCAGGTACAACATCAGGTAAAGCGCGGCACCGCCCGACAGGATGGCCGCGATGATGTTGCGGGTCCATCCCCCCACGACGACCGTGACCGCCGCCGCTGTCAGGCGCGCAGGATCCATCTCTCCCTCCGTGGCCGCAGGCCACAACACCAGCGGCGCCACCAGCCCGGGCAGGATCGCGACAGCCGTGTAGCGCAGGTGCCGCAGCAGCCACGGCGGCAGCGGCCTGTCTCCGACGATCCCGATAAAGAAAAACCGCAGAGCATAACTGCCCAATCCCAGCAGAATGATCACGGTCCAGACGGTTGCGCTGTCCATCACACGCCCCCCTCGGGCTGCGTCCGCCGCTCGACCTCGGCGCCCGTCATCATCGCGGCAATCCCCGCCACGAACAGGCCCAGGTTATAGGGCAGAAAGGCGAATACCAGCGCCCCCACCACCGAGACCACCGCCGCCGCCAGATGTGCCCGCGTGCGCAACATCGGCATGATCAGCGCGATGAACGTGATCGGCACCGCGAAATCCAATGCCATCCACTCGGGGATCGACGTGCCCAGAACGGCACCAACGACCGTGAACAGGTACCAGAACGGGCAGACCGGCACGACCGTCCCCCAGAAATAGACCAGCTTCTGACGCAACGCCCAGTCCCGGTTCTGCTCGAACCGAATGTGCGACAACGCATAGCTTTGATCGACGATGAAATACGCCGCCAGCGCCCGGTGCCACAGCGGCGCACCCCCCAGATAGGGCGTCAACGCGGCGGAATACATCGCCATCCGCAGGTTCACCGCCAGCGCCGAGGCCAGCACCAGGATCACCGGCGCATTGTCCACCATCAGCGCCAGCGCCGTGAACTGCGCCGCCCCCGCGATGACCGCAAAGGAAAAAGTCAGCGCCTCCAGCACGTTCAGTCCGGCCTCGGTCGCCACCACGCCAAAGAGCGTGGCAAAGGGCGACACCACCAAAATAAAGGGGGCCGCATCGCGTACCCCTTTGAAGAAAATCGACTTGTCGGTTTCCGTTGTCATCCGAACATCTTACGTTACCACTTACCGAAGGATGCCTATCCTGCAATTAGAGGGATCGCAATTGGCGAAGACCGACAATCTGAACGCGTACATCATCGCCCCTGACCCCAAGGCGCCGCGCCTGACGCGGGCCGTGGACGGCGTGGACCATGACGGCAATCCAGCAAATATCTCCGTGGTCGAAGAGCGCCCCCTGACGATCTTTCTCAACGGGCAGGAAATCGTCACCGCCATGACCATCGGCGATTATCCCGACTACCTCGCCCTCGGTTTCCTGAGAAACCAGGGGATGCTCAAGGACGGTGAGACCGTGAAGGGCGTCGATTACGACGAGGATCTCGAAACCGTCGTGGTCCGCACCGATGGCGAGACGACCTACGAGGAAAAGCTGAAGAAAAAGACCCGCACTTCGGGCTGTGCCGTCGGCACCGTCTTCGGCGACATGATGGAGGGGCTCGAGGACACGACCCTGCCAGACCTGCGGGTCAAAACCTCGGATCTCTACGCTCTGTCGGCCACGATCAACCGCACGCCGTCCCTCTATCTCGAGGCCGGCGCGATCCACGGCACCGTCCTCTGCCAGGGCGACCGCCCGCTGGTCTACATGGAGGATGTCGGCCGCCACAACGCCGTCGACAAGATCGCCGGCTGGATGCTCTCCGAAGGCATCTCGCCCGACGACAAGCTGCTCTACACCACCGGGCGGCTGACCTCGGAAATGGTCATCAAGACCGCCCTCATGGGCATTCCCGCCCTCGCCTCCCGTTCAGGCTTCACCGCCTGGGGGGTCGAGATCGCCCGCGAGGTCGGCCTTACCCTCATCGGCCGTATGCGCGGCCGCCGCTTTGTCTGTCTTGCGGGCGAGGAACGCCTGGTGCGCGACGCCGACCCGTCCTCGATCCCCGAAGAGGACAAGAAACACCGCCGCAAAAGCGCCGACGCATGAGCTACCGGTTTCAAAGCGACGCGCCCCTCAGCGTCGACCTCTTCATCACGGCCTCCCACCGGCAACCCATGATGAACGCGCTGCACCGCGCCTACCTGCCGATGCAGGCCTTCATCGCCGGTCTCATGGTATTCGTCATCGCCGGCTGCGTCGCCATCGGTTTCCTGCTGATCGCATGGCTGGATGTCCAGGGCACGATCGGAACCACGCTTTTGACGTTACTGCCCTTCGCCCTGGCCACGCTCATCTGGTTCGGCTTCATGCGCAGCATCGCGTGCGGCATCTATCGACGGATGCTCGACTCACCGCTCTACAACGGTCCGGTGCGTTACGACGTCTCGGACAAGGGATTCGCGATGTCGTCGGACACCGCGCACTGGTCCGTGGACTGGCCCGCGATGGACAAGGTCACGCGCCGCCCCCAGGGCATCTTCATGTACGCCGGCGGCTTCATCTACGTCATCCCGCAAGAGGCTGCGCCCAACGATCAGGTCGACGCCATTTGGGCCGACATCAAACGCTGGTTCGAGGCCTCGCAATGACCAGGCCTCTCGGCGTGATCCTCGCGGGCGGCCTCGCCACGCGCATGGGCGGCGGCGACAAGGGGCTGTTGCCCTTGGGCGAGGGCACGATCCTCGATCAGGTCATCGCCCGCCTTGGCCCGCAGGTCTCGGGGCTGGCCCTCAACGCCAATGGCCATCCCGCCCGCTTCGCGCATCTCGGCCTGCCCGTCCTGCCCGACCCCATGCCCGATTTCCCCGGGCCTCTCGTCGGCGTTCTGGCCGGGCTCGACTGGGCTGCGACCGAAGGTGCCGACACCATCGTGACAGTCGCCGCCGACACGCCCTTCTTTCCCGAAACCCTTGTCGCCCACCTGACAGACACGGCACAGGACATGCCCCACCCTCTCGTTCTTGCCGCCACCCCGCGTGGCGACGACGAGAAAACAAAGTCCATGTCCCGCTCCGGTCTCATCCGTCATCCTACTTTCGGCCTCTGGCCCGTGGCCCTGCGCGACGACCTGCGCGCGGCCTTGCAGGACGGGCTGCGCAAGGTGGTGATCTGGACCGAAAAGCACGGCGGCCGCGAGGCGCTGTTTGACATCCCCGGCGATCCGTTCTTCAACGTGAACACGCCCGACGATCTGGCGCAGGCGCAGGAACTGATGAAAGACCGCAAATGAAACTATACGGCGTCGTAGGGTGGAAAAACGCAGGCAAGACCGGCCTCATGGAACGCCTGGTGACCGAGATCACCGGGCGCGGCGTCACCGTCTCCACCGTCAAGCACGCGCACCACTCCTTCGACGTCGATCATCCGGGCAAGGACAGCCATCGCCACCGCGTCGCCGGCGCGACCGAGGTGCTGCTGGCCTCCCGCAACCGCTTTGCCCTGATGCACGAGCTCCGCGACGAGGATGAGCCCACACTCGACACCCTCCTGTCCAAGCTCGCGCCCGTCGACCTCGTCTTGATCGAAGGTTACAAGCGTGACGCCCATCCCAAGGTCGAGGCGCATCGCTCGGTCACCGGTAACCCGCTGATTGCGCCCAATGACCCCACGGTCCGCGCGGTGGCCAGCGACACGCACCTTGACCTCGACCGCCCGGTCTTCGACCTTGACGACACCAAGGCCATCGCCGATTTCATCCTCTCCGAGACGGACCTGTGAAGCCTTTCGACACGGTCGCCATTGTCGACTGGTCCGGCGGCAACGACACCGGCGCGCGCCCCCGCAAAGACGCGATCTGGCTTGGCCTCACCCGCGACGGGACGGATACCGAGCCGCGCTACATACGTAACCGTATCGAAGCCGAAGCCATCCTTGCCGATCTCATCGAGTCTGAGACCGCCGGCAACCGTCGCCTTTTCATCGGCCTCGACTTCCCCTTCGCCTACCCGTCAGGCTTTGCGCGCGCCCTCACCGGCACCGACGATCCGTTCGCGGTCTGGAATTGGCTGTCCGACCACGTCGCCGACACCCCCAAGGCCAACAACCGCTTCGACATCGCAGGCCAGATCAACCGCATCCTCGGCAATGGCACCGGCCCCTTCTGGGGCAATGGCCGCCCCAATCACGACGTCCCCGGCCTGCCGCGCACCAAGCAGGGTTATCAAAACCCCTTCCCCGACCGCCGTACCGTCGAACAGCAGGCCAAGGGCAGCTTCACCTGCTGGCAGCTCTCGGGTGCCGGCGCGGTCGGCAGCCAGGTCCTCACCGGCCTGCCCGTCCTGCACCGCCTGCGCCAGCGGTTCCCAGGCCTGATCGCCACATGGCCGTTCGAGCCGCTCGACAAACCCGTCGCCCTCGTCGAGATCTGGCCGGGCCTCATCAACCCCATCGTCAAGCAGGCCGAGACGCGGGGCGGCATCCGCGACGCCCACCAGGTCCGCCTGCTGGCCCGCGCCGTCGCCCGCTTGCACCCGGGCGATCTGGCCGCCATGCTGGACGTCACCGCCCCGGTCGAAGGTTGGATCATGGGGCTGGGACACGAGGACACACTGATGGCCGCCGCCGACGACACCCTGCGCCCCCCGCCCCTGCGCGACGATTGCTTCGCGCTGCCTGCCGGCGTGGACTGGACGCCGGTGGATGACGCGCTCGCCATGTTGCAGGACCGTTTGCACCCGGTCGTGGGCACCGAGACCCTGCCTTTCACAAAGGCGCTGAACCGCGTGCTTGCCGCCGATGTCACCGCCAGGCGCGCCAACCCGCCCCATGCCAACACCGCCGTCGACGGCTATGGCTTCGCCCATGCCAGTCTGACGGGCGGCGGCCAGACCCTGCCGCTCACACCCGGGCGCGCCGCCGCCGGCAAACCCTTCGAGGGCACGGTGCCCCCGGGCCACGCCCTCCGCATCCTCACCGGCGCCGACCTGCCGCAAGGCGTCGACACCGTGATCCTGCAAGAGGACGTCACTGCCGGCGACAGCGCCATCGCCTTTCGCCCCGGCATCAAACCCGGCGCCAACACCCGCAAGGCCGGCGAAGACGTCCAGGCAGGCGACACCATCCTACACAAGAGCCGCAAGCTGACCCCCGCCGACCTCGCGCTCCTGTCCGCCACGGGCAACACCGACATACCGGTCCATGCCCCGCTGCGCGTTGCGGTCCTCTCCACCGGCGACGAACTGGTCGAACCGGGCGCCACCGCCGCCCCGGGCCAGATCTTTGACGCCAACCGCCCCATGCTGCTCGGCCTGATCGACCGTTTCGGCTTCACCCCCGTCGACCTGGGCCGCGTCCCCGACGACCGTGACACCCTTCGCACCACGCTCGACACGGGCGCGCAAAAGGCCGACGTCATCCTGACCTCCGGCGGCGCCTCGGCAGGCGACGAAGACCACGTCTCGGCGCTTCTGAACGAGGCCGGCGCCATGTCCCAATGGCGCATCGCCGTCAAACCGGGCCGGCCCCTCGCACTCGGGCTTTGGGACGGCACCCCGGTCTTTGGCCTGCCCGGCAACCCGGTCGCCGCACTTGTCTGCACGCTTGTCTTCGCCCGTCCGGCCATGGGTCTCCTGTCCGGCCAGGGCTGGCACCGCCCGCAAGCGTTCACCTTGCCCGCCGCCTTCTCGAAATCCAAAAAACCCGGCCGCCGCGAATACCTGCGCGCCCGCGTCACCGACGGACAAGCCGAGGCGTTCAAGTCCGAAGGCTCGGGCCGCATTAGTGGACTCAGCTGGGCCGACGGGCTGGTCGAACTTCCCGACCACGCCGTCACGATCAGCCCCGGCGACCCGGTCACATATATCCCGTTCGCCAGCTTTCTCTGAACACGCGCTTTCACTGTTCCCCAAATACTCCCGCCGGAGGCGCCTGCCCCCGCACCCCACGACCGGAACCGTGGCGTCACGACAGCCACCGCTTCGAGGCGGCGGCCAAAGGCCGACGCCGAGACGAACCTGCGCGGCGTAGCCGCACCGCCTACCTGCCGTCGTAGCCTTTTTTCTGCGCCTGGTAGAGCCGCGCATATAGCCCGTTCTCGGCCAGCAGTTCCGCGTGCTGGCCCTGCTCCACCAGTTGCCCCGATTCCAGCACGAAAATCCGGTCCGCATCCGCGATCGAACTCAGCCGGTGCGCCACGACGATCGTCGTCTTGCCCTTGGTCAGTCGCGCCAGCGCCGACTTGATTCGCTCTTCCGTCGCCTGGTCCAGAGCCGAGGTCGCCTCGTCCAGCAGCAATATCGGCGCATCCCGCAGGAAGGCCCGCGCAATGGCGATCCGCTGCTTCTGCCCGCCGGACAACTGCGCGCCTTTGGGGCCCACCGGCGTCTCGCCCCGCGCCCGGATCAGGTCGGCGATCTCCGCATCTTCGGCCGCCTGCCAGACCTGCGCGTCGCTCGCCTCGGGGTTCACATACCGGATATTGTCCCAGATCGACGCGTTGAAGATCACGATATCCTGCGCCACCACCGAAAACGCCCCCCGCAAGGCCGCCACCTGCAAGTCCCGGATCGGCGTACCGCCAAAGGTGATATCCCCGCCCTTCACATCGTAGAGCCGTGACAACAGCGACAGGATCGTCGTCTTGCCCGACCCGGTGGAGCCGACGATGGCCGACACCTTGCCGCCTTCGAACGCCATGTTCAGCCCCTCGAAAAGCGGATGATCAGGGGAGTAGGAAAAACTCACATTTTTCAGAACGATATCGCCCCCGGTGTCGAACGCGGTCTTCGCGCCCTCGGCGTCCCGGATGCTCGACTCCTGATCGTAAAGGTTCCGCACCCGGTCCAGCAGCACCAGGTTCGATTGCAACCCGCCAAAGAACTGCGCCAGCAGGCGCGCCGGGTCGAACACCATCACCATCCCCAAAAGGAAGGTGATAATACCGGCACCGTCAACGTCATAGTCCGGCGACAGCACCATGTAGCCGCCACCCCCGATCACCAGCACATAGACAAAGGCCGAGCTGAGGTCGATCGACGGCAATATCAGCGCCTGCGTCACCTGCACCCGGTTCATCAGCCGCCGGATCGCATCGGTGCCTCGCATCAGCCGGTCCTTCTCGACCTCTTCCTGCCGGGCGATCTTGACGGTGCGCATCCCGTTCACCGTCTCCTCGATCCCGTTCATGTAGCCGCCCAGCGCCTCTTCGGCCTCGCCCTGGGCCTGTTTCACCCGGTCCGAGACGAAATTCATCACCATGATGATGAACGGCAGCACCACGATGGCCGACACGAACAGGATCGGGTTCTTCCAGATCAGGTAGCCCGACACCACAACCACCGTCACGGCGTCGCGCAGGGCCCCGGCCACGCCCAGGCCCACGAAAACCCCGATCTGCTGCGTCTGCGTCACCAGTTTCTGCAGGATCTCGCCCGACTTGGTGCGTTCGAAATAGGCAAGGTCCAGCGACATCAGGTGGCCGATCAGGTCCCGCCGCATCTCATAGATCGCCTGGTTCGAGATCTTCACCGTAATCATCGGCGCCAGGAAAGACACGACGCCGCGCACCGCGAACAGCAGGAACACGACGACACAGACCTCGATCAGGTCCCGCATCGCGCCAGACTCGAAGATCACCCGCAAGCCATCCTCGGTCATCGCCAGGAACTGCTGATAGACCAGCCCCTGCACCAGGATCAGAACCAGCACCAGCACCAGCTTGCCGGAATGCTTCCGCAGGTACCCCTGCCAGAACCACCGCATGTTCCGCTTGTCCGCCTCGCTGTATAGCGGCTGACGTTTCTTCGATGGGGTATCGCTCATGTCAGGTGCAATCCGATCACTTCTCACCCGACGCCTATAGAGGCTTCGTCACCAAAGGTCAGCCCCCCGCGCAAGCCCCATACCGGACGCATCGATGATCGCGACCATCAAAATGGCGAAGGTCTGCTTCAAGTCCTTGCAAGAGACTGATGTCGCGCCCCCAGCCGGTTAACAGCCGCGAAGCGGCCCGGCGATCGTCAGCCCCTCCCTTGGGCTGGCGATATGGCGGGGGCTAGGCGCACCGATCATTCTGGGGATGTTTCCGGCAGGCATAAAGTGCTTCAGAATTGCCGTCGGGTCGCCACCCCAGGGGCTGACGATCGCCTCCGTCGTGAACGCCAAATTCGTCCGCATAGCCGACGTCCGGGATGATGAAACCGCCCCGCATATTTCCGCGAGACCACTGGCCTGTTTGGAACTTTATTGCGTTGAGATTCGTACATGGTCCTCCAACATATCTTGTACGGAGCTTGCCCGCGCAGACGCCCCCCTTTTCCTCTGGCCAGAAATATCCTGGGGGAGGCCCGGGCCTGCCCGGGACGGGGGCAAGCCCCCAATACGTTCAACGCAGCCCGTCCTCGCCCTTCACCTCGTCCACCGTCAACCCGCCCATCCGGTCGTGGATGCGCCCGCCCCGGCTCATCGCCAGCACAAAGAGCAGCTCATCCGCCCGCGGCCCATCTGGCAGGCCCACTTCCATCCCGTCAAAATGGCTGCGCACATAGGCGGCGTTGATATGGCCCAGCGGTACATCGATCCGGGTGCCCGGCCCGCCCTGCTTCATCGAGGACGGCACGATGGCCTTGGCTTCGCCCAGCCGCGCGCGCATCGCATAGCCGCCCGGCACATGCCAGAGCGCGGTATGCTCCAGCTCGCCGGCCTCGCCCGCCATGGCGGCCTTGCCATAGCCGTCGATCCCGTCCAGACCGCCCATCGCCTCGATCAGCCGGTCGGTCATCATCAGCCCCAGCGGCTTCAGGTCGTCCATCGCCGATTGCAAATCCTCGGCATAGGTCCCCGCGAAGGGGTTCTTCACCAACGCCGCCATCGCGGCCCGGCGACGGGGCTTCTCTACCGCAGGCCCGCCATCATGGTGGATCTCCTCGACAAAAAGTGCGGTCTTGCGCAGCGTGAAATCAGGCATGTTCAGGGTCTCTTTCTTCGATCATGAAACTCTCGCCGACGCTCACGCACTGACCCCGCAGGCTCAGGCAGGCGGCATGGACCATACCCCGCGCCACCAACCTGTCCGCATAGACGCGCCCGGCGTCCAGCGCTTCGGCCACTTCGCCGGCGGTCAGCGCACCGACCGTCCGCGTCACCGCGCGCGGCCCAAGGTCGCTGTCCGGCGACAGCTCACAGGCCGGAACGCGGTCAATCGCCGGATGCCCCGGCAGGTCCACGGCGTTGGCAATCATCGTCGCGGCGGCATCTGACATCGCCGCGCCGCTCGCCAGTACTGTCACCGCGTCGGCAATCCCCAGCGAGTGACTCCGCCCGCCCGCGCCCGAGGTCGCCACGCCGCGCACCGGATCGCCATGCTGCAACGTCACATGCCCCGGCACCGGGCTGGCAAGCGCCGCCCGCATGACCTCGCCCGCCCCGATGTGAAAGGCCACATCCCCGCCGTTGTTCACATACGCCTTGCGTATGCCCGGCCCGTCCAGCACCGCGCGCAATATCGTCTCCGCCCCAGCCCCCGCCACGGCAGCCATCGGCGTGATGAACTCCGGCGTAAAGGGCCGCACCGCCTCGACCATGCGCCGCGCCGTCTCTCCTTCGACGGCCCCGGCATAGTGGCTGCGCAGGCGCGGCAACTCCGCCACCAACTCCTCCAGTAGCGTCCCGAACCGCGCCGCCGCTCTCTGAAACGCCGCATCCTGCCCCGCGCCTTCGATGCCCACGATCATGTCGATCGGACCGTGGTGCAGGTGCAGCCGCCGCCCATCCGACAACCAGTTCGCCTGCGCCCCTCGCATCACTCGCCCTCCAGCACGCGGACAGCGCTGCCGTACTCGCCACCATGTTCCAAGATATCCCGCACCGTCCGCACCGCCGCGTCATGCCCACCCAGCGCCCGGTAATCCTCGCGGCTCAGGGTGAACTCCAGCGGCGCCACAAGCGCGGGCGTCGGCACGTGCCCGAACGATCCTTCGGGCATCTTCAGCACGTCCACCATCAACGTGATCCCGCCTCCGGGCCACACGAAGGCCGGCGCCCCGCCACAGGTCACCCGCGTCTTCAACGCCTGCACAGACCGGGTCAGCTTTACCGGGTTCTGCGTCACACCCGACCGCAGCGACCCGCCCGCGCCCGCCTGGAACATCACCGTGCAAAGCGCCGGCTCGCAATTCTCGGCAATCAGGTCCACCGAAGGCCTCAACGCCTCCGGCAACTCCGCCTCACACGGCTGCAAGTCGTCATCCAGCACGTAATACCCGTGATGCTCTCCCGTCGTGCTGACCATCAACAGGGTCAGCCCCGGCCGCGCGCCCTTCTTTTCCAGCCACGGGTTCAATATCGCCAGCGGATCGTCCAGATCGGTGCCGCCCCAGCCCTGTCCCGGCTCGGCCACCTTGAAATATCGCCCCGGAGTCGACCGACGCCCCTTGATCCGGATGCCGGTATCGGGCCAGCCCAGCACCTTTCCCGCCTGGTGTTCGCTGACCACGCCGGTGATGTGGTCGTCCACCACGACCACCTCGTCCACCAGCCCGTGCCACTGGCTGGCAAACATCCCGATAGTGGCCGACCCACAGCCGACGCGCATCCGCTCCTCGCGCTGACCGTTGACAACGGGGGCCTTCCCCGCCTGCACCACCACCGTCGCGCCATCGTCTATCTCCAGCTCTACAGCCTCACGGTTGCACAGCCGCAGCAGCGCATCGCAGGTCGCGCGCCCCTCGGCCTTGTCGCCGCCGGTCAGGTGATCCACCCCGCCCAAGGACAGCATTTGCGAGCCATATTCGGACGTGGTCACATGCCCTACCGCCTCGCCTTGGCTGCGTACGGTGGCGGTCTCGTGGCCAAGATGCCGGTCGGTGTCGATCTTCACCTTCACGCCGCAATAGGAATAGATCGCCTCGGTCACCACGGTGACGAAATCCGCGCCCTCGACCTCGCGGCTGACGATGAACGGCGCAGGCTTGTAATCGGGATAGGTCGTGCCTGCCCCAACGCCGCTGACGAACACCTCCTCGCCGCCCAGAACCTCACCGTCCCATTCAGGCCCAAGGAACGGCTTCACCGCATCGCCCTTGGCAACCCTACGGTCAAGTATGGTCAGCGGATCACAGCGCACGATCCGGCCATCCTCGTTGGCATAGCGATCGCACGCCCCGATCTTGCCCGGCGCGATATAGCACATCACCGGGCAGGCATCGCAGCGGATCTTCTCCTCGCGCTCGCGCTCAGCCATGCCCGGCCTCCCGGATCGCCGCCAGTACGCGATGCGGCAACGCGGGCAGGCGTGTGACCAGCGCCCCGGTCGCATCCCGGATCGCGTTCAATATCGCGGGCGCGGTCGGGATCAACACATGCTCCCCAAGCCCCTTAGCCCCCATCGGACCCTCCGGGTCCGGCACCTCCAGAAAAATCGTCTCGATCTCGGGCATGTCGCCTGTTGTCGGGATCAGGTAATCGTGCAGGTTTTCCGTCCGCCCCGGAATGAATTCCTCCATCAGCGCCAATCCCAGGCCCTGCGCGATCCCGCCCTCGACCTGCCCTTCGGCCAGCTGCGGGTTGATCACCCGGCCCAGATCATGCGCCGCGGTAATCTTGTTCACCTTCACCGTGCCAAGGCCCATATCCACCGACAATTCAACCAACTGTACGCCATAGCCATAGACGGCATAGGGAACACCCTGCCCGTCCTCGTCCAGGGGCTGCGTGGGCGGATCATAGCTTTCCTCGGCGCACAGCACATAGCCATGCGCCTGCTCGGAAAGCACCGCCAGATCAATCACTTGCTCCCGAGCGCCGTCGCTCACACGCAGCACCGCGCCCTCAAGGGTCAGAACCGCCTCCGGCCCCATATTCGTCTGCTTCAGGATCAGCGCCCGCAGCGCCTGAGCGGCCCGCAACGCCGCGCTGCCTGTGACATACGTCTGCCTCGACCCGGACGTTTTCCCGCAATCCGGCGTCAGCGCAGTATCCGCCCCGATGATCTCGAACTGCGCCAGTGGCAGGCCCAGCGCATCTGCCGCGATCTGCGGGATCACCGTGTTCGACCCCTGCCCGATATCCACCGCGCCCTGGTGCAGGCACAACCGTCCGTCGCGCGTCAATCCGATCCGAATGGTCGACGGGTTCGCAATGGCCGTATTCCCGCAGCCATACCAACAGGACGCGATGCCAACCCCATGGCGGACGGTCCCACCGGTGGCATTGGCCGCCTCGGCCCGCTTGAGCGCGTCAGCCCAAGGCCCCTCCAGCGCCTCCACACACGCCTTGATCCCCACGCCATAAAGCGTCTGGCCACAGACCGTCGCCTGCCCGTCGCGCAAGGCGTTCAGCTTGCGAAATTGCAGCCGGTCCATGCCCAGCTTGCCCGCCAGATCGTCGAACAGCGTCTCCTGCATGATCGCCGCCTGCGGCACGCCGAACCCCCGGAACGCGCCCGAGATCGGCTGATAGCTGTAATTCGCCCGCGCCTCGGCGTGATAATTCGGGATAAAGTAGGGCCCTGAGGCGTGGACCGGCACGCGCCCCGCCACGGTCGGCCCCCAGCTTGCATACGCCCCCGTATTGAAATCCCCGTCAAACTCCATCGCGACGATCCGCCCATCGGCATCGGCCCCAAGGGTGCAGCGCATGTCCGACGGATGCCGCTTGGTGGTCGAGGCCATGCTCTCGGCCCGGCTGTAAACCATCCGCGCCGGCTGCCCGGTCTTCAGCGCCACCAGACCGACCAGCGGCTGCAAAGACACGTCCAGCTTCGATCCAAAACCGCCACCCGTCGCCGCCGGAATGATCCGCACGGCCTCTGGCGGCAAGCCCAGAACGGCGGCGGTGTCGTCGCGGTCCATGATCGGCGCCTGCGTGCAGGCCCGGATCACCAGTGTCTTGCCGTCCATCCAGGCGACACCCGCCTCGGGCTCGATATAGGCGTGCTCGACATAGCCTGTCTGCATCGCGCCGCTGACAGTGACGGCGGCACCTTGCATCGCCTGCCGCGCCGCGCCCCGCCGAACCTTGCCGGCGATCAACAGGTTGTCGGGCTTCGCGTCATGCACGGGCCGGTCCGCCGGGTCCTCGCGCCACGTGATCGGAAAGTTCGACAAGTCCAACGCCTCGACCACCGAAGGCTCACCCGCGACCAGCGCCACCGCCTCCCCTGCCAGCCGCGCCCGGTCCTCCGCCAGCGCAGGCTGATCCCGGAATGCCGGGATCACGCCAAAGCGGTTGGTGCCGCCGATATCCAGAGCCGTGAAGACCCACACGCCCCGCGCGGCGGCCCAGTCTTGCAGGTCACCGAAAGCAAAGGATACGGGAGCGTATGTCGCGCGCACCGCCCGCACCAGCAAAGCACCGTCCGGCACGTGGTCCGCGCCATAGGCCTCGGTCCCGTCCACCTTCGCGGCACCATCCAGCCGCGCCACGGCCGCGCCCACGGCCTGCCCGACTTCGGGCATCTCTGCCACGCCGCCGGGGGCCGCATCCAGAACGGCGTCGATGATCTTGGTGTACCCCGTGCACCGGCACAGCACGCCGCCCAACGCCTCCTCGGCCTCCGCCCGGGTTGGCTCGGGCGTCCGGCGCAGGAACGCTTCCGCCGTCATCACCATGCCGGGCGTGCAGATTCCGCATTGCGCCGCCCCGTGCCGCAGAAAGGCCTGTTGCAACGGCGTATGCGCCTGCCCCTCGATGGTCTCGATCCGGCGTCCCTCGGCCTGCCCCAGCGGCGTCAGGCAGGCACAGGCCGGGGCCCCGTCCAGCAGCACGGTGCACGCCCCGCAATCGCCTGCGTCACAGCCCACCTTGGTCCCGCGCAGCCCCAAACCGTCGCGTAGAACTTCCGACACCCGCCGCGCCGGATCGGCGGGCAGCACGTGGCGCTGCCCGTTCACCGTCAGCGTGCAGGTGTCCATCAGTCGGTTCATGGCGACGCCTCTGCACCCACCACATCTGCCACCGCCCTGCGCAACAGTTCCGTCGCCGCGTGGCCGCGATAGTCAGCCGTCGCCCTGATATCGTCCAGTGGCGACAGGGCCGCGCAGACCGCATTGCCGGAAATGGCATCCGCCAGCGTATGGTCTGCCACACAGCCGATCATCGCGGCCTCCACCTCGGCCAGCCGCGTGGCCACCGCGCTACAGGCCCCCACGGCCAGCGCCGCATCGCTGACGCGCCCCTTGTCCACCACCAGCCGCACCGCCACCATGGCGATGGAAATCACCAGGTACCGCCTTGCGCCCAGCTTGAGGAAACGCGACCATCCCTCCAGCGCCGATTGCGGCACGTGAACACCCGTCACCATCTCGCCGGGTGCCAGCGCCGTGCGCCGCGGTCCGATGATGAAGTCCTGCAACGCCAATCGCCGCGCACCCTGCGCCGAGGCCAGCTCCACCTCTGCATCTAGCGCCAGCAGGCACGGCACCCCGTCCGCCGCGGGCGACGCGTTGCAAAGGTTGCCCGAAATCGTTCCCGCGTTCTGGATCTGGCTCGACCCCACCTCCCGCGCCGCTTGTTTCAGCATGTCACAGGCCGGCGGCAGATCCGCTCTCAGGATATCCGTCCATGTCGTCGCCGCCCCGATCCGCAGCCCGTCATCGGTCACTGAGACCCCGCGCAAACCGGCCAGCCCTGTGATATCCACCACCGGCCCCTGCAAGGCCCGCGCACCAGTGGCCGGAAAAAGGTCGGTACACCCCGCCGCCACGCGTCCGCCTGTCTGCGCCAGCAGCGCCAGCGCATCGTCCAGGGTTTCGGGCCGTGTGTATCCGGTCACGCCGCTCTCCGTGTCGGGCTGCGAATATCGTGCGACGCGTCCTTTCGTCCTGTCAACTCACACGCCCACATAGCGATCCACGATTGAATGATCCTGCCGCAGCGCCTCCGCGCTAAGGACTTCGCCGTTGCGCCCGTTCTCGATAAACGCCACCCGGTCCGCGACTGACAGAACCGCGTCCACCCGCTGTTCCACCAACAGGATCGCCACGCCCTGTTTGCGCATCTTCACGATGACCCGCCGGATCGCCTCGATCATCGAGGGTTGCAGCCCCTCGGTCGGCTCGTCGAGCAGTAGCGCCTTGGGCTGAATGCACAACGCCCGCGCCGTGGCCAGCATCTGCTGCTCCCCGCCAGACAGGGTTTGCGCGGGCTGATCCATCCGCTCCCGCAACCGGGGAAAGAGGTCCAGCACCTCCTCCAGCACATCCTTGCCCGCGCCGCGCACCTGCAAGCCGATCTCCAGGTTCTGCGCCACGCTGAGGCCCGCGAACAGCCGCCGCCCCTGCGGGATGTACCCGATCCCGGCGCGCGGCACCTCGTGCGGGGGCAGGCTGCCGATATCCTGCCCGTCCAGCGTGATCCGCCCCGACATCAGCGGCAACAGGCCCATGATCGTCTGCATCGTGGTCGTCTTGCCCGCGCCATTGCGGCCCAGCAGGCACAGGATCTCGCCCGCCTCGACCCGCAGCGACAGGTCGCGCAGCACCTGCGCCGCGCCATACCCCGAATTGACCCCGTGCAGTTCCAGCATCAACCCGTCCCCAGATAGGCCGCCTGCACATCGGCATTCTCGTGGATCTGCTGCGGCGTGCCCTCGGCCAGCATCTCGCCGAAATTCAGCACGCTCACCGTGTCGGCGGTCTCCATCACCACTTTCATGTTGTGTTCGATCAGCAGGATCGTCGTTTCTCCTGCCAACGCGCGGATCAACGCCTTGAACGCCTCGATCTCGCCCTCCGACAGGCCCTGCGTCGGCTCGTCGAGGATCAGCAGGCGCGGCGCCTGCACCAGACCCATCGCGATCTCCAACAGGCGCTGATGCCCATAACTCAGGTTCCCGGCGTCCTCGTCCGCCTGCGCTTTCAGCCCGACACGTCCCAACGCCTCCGCCGCGGCGGCCTCCACCGCGCGGCCCTGCAACCGCCGCCGCGCGGCCAGCGCCACGTTCTCCTGCACCGGCAGACGCGGAAAGATCGAGGTGATCTGGAA
This sequence comes from Roseovarius atlanticus, assembly GCF_001441615.1. Classification (GTDB taxonomy): domain Bacteria; phylum Pseudomonadota; class Alphaproteobacteria; order Rhodobacterales; family Rhodobacteraceae; genus Roseovarius; species Roseovarius atlanticus. The sequence continues at coordinate 142,100 of NZ_LAXJ01000003.1, read as the reverse complement.
CGTATAGGCCATACCCTTCAGGATGCGCTTGTGCGCGGGCAACCGCGTGATGTCCTCGCCGTCGAACGTCACCGTCCCGGATGTCGGCGCGATCCGCCCGCAGATCATCCCCACCAAAGTCGTTTTGCCTGCCCCGTTGGGCCCAATCAGCGCCCGCACCTCGCCTTGCGGCAGGTCGAAATCCACGCCGCTCACCGCCTGCAGCCCATCAAAGGATTTCGAAAGCCCCCGCACCTTCAGCAGCATCACGGCAACCCTTTCCACAGCCGCCGCCGCACTTCCCCGGTCAGGCCCTGTGGCGCGAAGAGCGTCAGCAGCACCAGCGCCACGCCCGCGATCAGCATATAGGCCGAGGTGACGCCGGAACTGAGGTCAATCAGGTAGAACATGAAGAGCGTGCCCACGAACGGCCCCAGCACCGTGCCAGCCCCGCCCAACAGAACCCACAAAAGCGGAAAGATCGAATACTGAACCGACCCGAACGTCGCCCCGGCATAGCCGAAAAGCAGTCCATAAAAGGCCCCCGCCGCCGCCGAGATCGTCCCCGACACCACCATCGCCCCCAGCTTGTGCGCATAGGTGTCGTAGCCCAGCATCCGCACTCGTTCCTCATTCTCGCGAATGGCGATCAGCGTCCGCCCGAACCGGCTCTGCACCAACCACAACGACAGCAGAAAGCAGACCGAGAACAGCCCCCACGCCGCGAAATACCGCGCCGTCGGATCACTCAGGTCGATCCCCCACAGCACCCTTTGCGCCTGCTGGATCACGAACCCCTCATCGCCGCGCGTGTATTCCCCGAAATAGAGGATCGTCAGGTAGCCCGCCTGCGCGAACATCAGCGTCACGATCATGAACGCCACGCCGGAGGTCCTGAGCGCCAACAGCGCCAGCCCCCCGGCCACCAGCGCCCCCGCCAAGATCCCCGCGATCAACGCAGGCGCAGGCGTGAACCCCGCGTGCTGGATCGTCAGCCCCATGCCGTACATACCGGCAGCAAAGAACAGGGCGTGCCCCAGACTCAAAAGCCCCGTGTAGCCAAACAGAATGTTGTACCCCACCGCATAAGAGGCCAGCACCATGATCCGCGCAATATTCCCGTGGTGATACGCCGGCAGCACGAACTGCAACGCAAACAACACCACCAGCAGACCCAAGTGCAGCCCCAAAACGCGCCCGCCCATGCTCATGCCGTCCGCGTCCCGAACAGCCCCTGCGGCCGGAACACCAGGACCAGCCCTACCAGCAGCGTCGCCAGGATCTTGGCCAACGTCGGCGAGAAGAAGACCGAGATAATCCCGTCGCTCAACCCGATGAACAGCGCCGCCAGAACCGTGCCCGGCAAGCTCCCTAGCCCGCCGATGATCACCACGATGAAGGCCAGCAACAATGGCTCCACCCCCATCAGGTAATGCGCCTGCTGAATGGGCACGATCAGAACCGCCCCCAGCGCCGCCAGCCCCGCACCGATCCCGAAGACCAGCGCATAGACCCGCTCGACCGGGATGCCGAAGGCCAGCGCCATGTCCCGATCCGCCTGCGTCGCCCGCATCAACAACCCGATCCGCGTCCGCGCCATCATCGCCCAGACGCCGCACAGCACCGCGCCCGCGGCAAAGATCACGAACAGCTTGTAGGACGTGATGCTCCACCCCCAGGGCTGCGCCATGCCGAACAGTGTCTCGAACCAGTCGAACCAAGGCAACTCGATCCGCCCACTGAAAGGTGCCTCCACGGGCCGCGCCTCGGGGCCATAGGTCATCAACGTCAACTGCTGGATAATGTACAAAAGGCCAATCGTCGCCACGATCGTCCGCTCGGGATCATACTCAATACGCTTTAGTATGGTCACATCCGCCGCGGCCGCGAGCGCCCCCACGACCAGCGGCGCGATCACCAGTGCTGCGACAAACCCCAGCGCCGGATGCCCGCCCAACATCTGCGCCACGTACCAGGCAATCACCGCGCCCAGCATGTAGAACTCGCCATGCGCGATGTTCACAACCCGCATCACGCCAAAAACAAGGCTCAGGCCAACGGCAGTCAACGCCAGCACCGCCGCCGTCACCGCGCCTTCCAGCGTGGCGAGGATCAGATGAGGTCCGAACTCCATCAGGTCAGGTCACACGCCCCCGCCCGCCGCAATCGTCACAGCGGCTGCGTGGTGTAATCCACCTCGTCGGGATACATCGTGTCCTCGATCGACGTCGTATGCACCCGCACCAGCCGCCCATTCTCGACCCGGCTGATATGCTGATGCCCGAACACCTGGTGCGTCTTGCCGTTGAACCGCTTGGCCCCCTGCGGATGCGCCTGGCTTTCGGGCATGTCGCCCATCGCCTCGACCGCCTCGATCAGCTTGGCGCGGTCCAGCGGCCCGGCATAGCCCGACGCCTCCATACCGGCCTTGATGACATGCAGCGTCTCCCAGCAGCCGAACATATGCGCATAGGTCGACACGTCGCTCGGGTCGCTGACCGACGCGCCGGTCTCGTCCACGCCCACCGCCTCGCGATAGAACTTTTCGTGCTCGCTCTGGTCGTCCTGTGCGTAACGCGGCATCCCTTCCCAGAAATACGTGCCTTCCAGGAATTCCAAGCCCGGGCTGGAAATATCCACCGCCTCCAGGCTGTCGATAAAACCAAAGATCTCCGGCCCCTGATCGCCAAAGAACTCGCCCAGCTCCTTCACGAAGGTCAGAACCGCAGGCCCCACCATCACGTGATACAACACCTCGGTATCGCGCGGGATCTGCGGGAAATACTTGGTAAAGCTCGTCTCGCTCGGCGGGATCGCGATCTGCGCCAGCACCTCGCCGCCCTGTTCGGCAATCGCGGCGCTAAAGAAATCCCGGTGATCGTGACCGAATGCAAAATCGGGAAAGATCATCGTGACCTTTTTCCCGAGGTTCTCCGACACGTAAGGCGCCATCGCCTGCACCTGGCTTTTCACGTCGGTGATGCCCGGTTGCAGGGTATAGCGGTTCAGCATCCCGCTCGCCACGTGATGCCCTTCCGAGACCACGAAATAGGGCAGCTTCAACTCCCCGGCGCGCGGCGCGGACCCGATAACCACATGCGAAAACAGCGTGCCGAACCCCACGTCACAGCCATGCTGGTTGGCGAATTTCTCCACCACCTCGGCGCCGCGCTTGGGGTCGGTGCCGTCATCCTCGGCGATGATCTCGACCATCCGGCCATTGATGCCGCCGCCCTCGTTGATCAGCTTCACCGCCGCCTCGGTGGTGCGCCCGTACCAGCGGCCATAGGCGGCCCCGATACCGGTGCTGTGCTGCTGAAACCCGATCTTGATCGGCTCTGAACTCTGCGCCTGCGCATACCGCGCCCAAAGCGGCAGGCTCGCCGCCCCCGCTGCGGCCCCGGCCAGTGTCTTAAGCGCGCCCCGGCGCGACGTGCCCTTGATCAGCTTGGTCATCGCGAACTCTCCCCGTCCTTTGAAATGACTTTGGCACGATCCTGCGAAGCGCGCCCCGGTTTGTCCAGTGTTTTGACCGGACTGGCCTCAACCGCGCGGCGAGGCCAGCAGCCACAGCCCGAAAAACGTGTAGCACACCATGAACACCGCCAGCGGCGCCTGCCCCAGCACGGCGCGCCGCCGGTCGGCCCCGTCCCGCATGGCCAGCGCGTGCGCCATCAATATCGCCACCACATGCCCCACCACCACCGCGCCGGCCTGGCTCAGCCAGATCCGCCGCACCGTGTCCTGCGTGTTGAAGAACCCCGTGGTCACATAAAACCCGTCGAGGCCCAGCAAGTGGGCCCCGCTCGACAACGGATCATCCAGCATCAGCACCACGTATTGCCCTTCGACCAGAAACGCCGACAGGTAATGCGCCACGTGGTAGCCCAGCGCGATCGGCAGAATCGACGGCGCAAACAGGCACACCGACGCCCGCAGGCTCCGCCCCGTCCCGGCAATCCGCTCGCCCAGCCATAGGCAGGCCGCAAACACCGCCAGCAGCCCAAGGTTGGCCACCACCAATCCAATAAGGTTCGGCATAACAACCGCCGACCGGCCCGGAAACTCCAGCGGATTGACCCCGATCACCCCCAGCCACCAGAAGGTCTCGTGCAGCCCGTCGAAACTGCCCGTCCCCAGCAGGAACACCATCAGCACCGCCAGCGCCAGCGGCGGCGCCCGCCGCACAACGCCCTGCCACCCCCATAGGCCAACCGCCAGCCGCCCGCGCGCCCGGGCAAACAGCCCCATGCGCCCATAGGCTCGCATCACCACCGTCACCATCTCGCCCCGCAACAGGAACGCAGGTCCAAAGAGCAGCACACCGAACAGCACCGCGTACCAGTAAATCCCCACAACGCTCGCCAGCCGCGCCGGATCGGCCGGCGCCGGGTCGCACAAAAGGAACGCCGCAAAGGCCACGAACAAAGCCACAGCCGGCCAGTACCCCCACCCGCGCGGATAGCGCATCAATCGCCGCATCCCCGTCCACCGCGCCAACACCGCAACCACCCCCGTCCACGGATTCGTCCACCGCCAGTGATTGCCGAACAGCCCCTGCAGGCTCACCAGGGCAACCCACCACACCGTCCAGACCAGCAGCGGCATCGGGTTCTCCATCGGCGTGCGCGGCCCGGCGAACCCCTGCCACACCGCAAAGGCCAGCACCCCCGTCGCCAACAGGCTGGTCCCATGCCGCACAGCCCAGCGCGGCCGCCGCAGCAGCGGCGTCGGCGAAAACACCGCCTCCCCCGCACGCGCCGGCAACACCGCCAGCAACAGCACCGTCAGAACGACACTCGCCACCCCCGCCGCGATATAGACATCCGTCGGCAAAAGCAGCACGAAACTCTGTTCCGACGCATGCGCCCACGCCATCCCGCCCCAGAACAGAGCAAGGCAGACCGGCAGAGCCCGCATCACGATCTCTTCTTCTGGCCGAAAATATCCCGGGGAGAGCGTTGAAACGCAGTTTCAACGTGAGGGGCTGGCCCCTCTTCCCAATAAACCTGCGTGGCGCAGCCACTCATTCGGGTCACCCCGGGTCGCGGATCAGGCTCTGACACATGCAATGCACGCCGCCACCCCCTTGGGTGATCATACTCAGGTCCGGGTCATAGATGGTGAACCCCAACGCCTTCAGCTTCTCTTTCAGCGTCTTCGAGCCTTCCGGCAGCAGCACCCGGTCCTGCCCCAGCGCCACCACGTTACAGCCCAGCGCGATGGTCTCCTGGAACGGCACCTCGACGATCTCGATCTTCTTCGAGCGCAGCCAGTCGACGATCTCGGGATCGGTGCAATCGGTGCAGACCGCAGCCAGCTTCGGCGCCAGCATCACCACCATCAGGTCGATATGCACGTAGAACGGGTCGATATCCGCGAGCTTCACTTCCCAGCCCTCGGCCTCCATCCACGACGCCACCTGGCGGGCGCCCTGCTCCATGGTCCGGCCTTCCTCGCCTTCCCAGCCGATCAAAACGCAGCCCGGCTCGATCACGTTGAAATCGCCGCCCTCGAAGGTGCCCGCAGTGACGAAATCGTAAATCGGAATGCCCAAGGACTGATACGTCTCGATCGCCCGGAAATTCTCGCCCCGGCGCCAGTATTGCGACATATGCGTGATGATCGCGCCATAGGGCGTCATCACCGAACTGTCCCGCGCATAGACTTGGTAGGGCAGCTCGGGGTCCGGCACATGCGTATGCACCTCGACACCCGCGCTTTCATAGGCGCTGACCATCTCGGCATGCTGCTTTTTGGCTATATCAGGGTCGAATTCCACGCCCCGCCGCAGCGTCTTCTTGCTCACCGAGGATGTTTTCAGCCACCGGTAATTCTCGACCGGCCCCAACAGGACCGACCGCAACGTGCCGTAATCGCTATCCGCCCCCCAGTCGTTCAGCCTGGGCGTGCCGCCGCCCTCGCGCCGCGCGCGCAGGGTAAAATTGTCAGCCGGTTGATCTTTCATGTCCGCTCTCCTTTGCGCGAAAGGCTGAGCCGATGCCGCGCCCAAGTCAAGCGCGACCGCACCGGCACCGCCGTCGCGCACGGTCATTGCGCAAAACAGAGCCGTCGCGAGCACGAAACCTCAAGGCCTGTACCGCTCCGCCAGGTCCTCCGTATCCCCGATCGAGGCCAGCTTGACCTCGCGGATCAGCTTCAGCGTTGGCTTCAGGCAAAAGAACACCGACCCCACGATGAACAGCCAGACCGCCACGGTTTCCGTCGCTTTCCACAGAAACAGGATCGACCCGATCAGGAACGAGAACGCCGCGACGAAATCCGCCAGCGTGTGCAACAGCTCGAATATCGCGTATAGCCGCCGCGTCTCGGCACTGACATGGCGCTTGTCCTTGAACATCTGCATGGCATTCTCCCGAGGTCTGTCGAAAGTCGCACCCTAGAAAGCCCACGTCGCCCCAATTGGCAAGCAATTGACCCTAATCCTGCGGAAACGGCACCACGCCATCGGCCGCCAGCCGATTGAAAAAGCCCAGAACCTCGTCCTCGGTCGCCTGCTCCACCGCCCCCGCGCGCACTGCCTCGCGGCTCCAGATCCAGGATTGCGCCGGGTCGTCCCGCATCGCCCAGGCCGGAAATAATCGTGTCTTGATGCTGCGCGTCAAAAGATTGCGCGGCTCGATATGCCGGTCGTCACGCTTGATCCGCGCATAGCACGCCTCGACCGCGTCCTTCGGCCCTTCCAGCAATTGCAGGTACAGATCCGCCCGACAGATCAGCGCCCCGGTGATGTCATCGCGTTTATTGCACCGCCGCGCATCCAGCAGGATACCGGCCAGCATCGCGTCGTCATATCCGAAAGGGCGAGAGGCATAGATCAACTGCGTGAGCGCCATGGCAGGGCTCCTTTCGCGCTCAGCCTAAGCCACGAACGCTGCGCTGTCTACGCGATCACGATCCGCGCTGGGCGCGAAACAGCTCTGCATTCGGAATCTGGCCCGCGCCACGGTTCAGCTTCAAATCGTCGCGCATCCTCGCGTTCAGTTCGACCAGCTTTGCCTCCAGCGCCTGCTTCGCCGCCTCGATCCGCGCCGCGCCCTGCCCCTCGCTCCTGGCATGGTGATAGGCCAGCACCGCCTCATAGGCCTCGGTGCTGGCCCGCATCACCGCGACCGACGCGATCACGTCGATCGCCCGGTCCTCCCCCGGCGCACGCTCGGGCAGATCCTGCCCGTGATTCAGGGCGTGCGCCATCGCGTGCAGATGGGTCAAATGCTCGGTATAGAGCCTGATCCGGGCCTCGGTCAGCCGCCGAAACGCCCGCGTCACGGTGACCGCGATGTAGGTCAACAGCACGGCAATGACGCACAAAAGCGCCAGAATGCCTTGCCCGACGCTCAGCGGCTCAGGCCCCCATGCAGCGTCGGCACGTCCAGCGCCGCGAAGCCGTAGTGCCGCAGCCACCGCAGATCACTGTCGAAGAATGCCCGCAGGTCCGGGATGCCGTATTTTAGCATCGCGATCCGGTCGATCCCCATGCCGAATGCAAAGCCCTGCCATTCCTCCGGGTCGATCCCGCCCGAGCGCAGCACATGGGGATGCACCATGCCCGACCCCAGCACTTCCAGCCAGTCGTCGCCCTCGCCCACCTTGACCGTGCCGCCCTCAAAGGCGCACTGGATGTCCACCTCCGCCGACGGTTCGGTGAAGGGAAAGTGCGAGGCGCGGAAGCGGGTCTTCACCGAGGTGCCGAAATAGGCGGTAAAGAACTCTTCCAGCACCCATTTCAGGTTCGCCATCGAGATATCCTTGTCGATGGCCAGCCCCTCGACCTGGTGGAACATCGGCGTGTGGGTCTGGTCGTAATCCGCACGATAAACCCGGCCCGGCGCGATGATCCGGCAGGGCGCGCCATGCTTTTCCAGGTGCCGGATCTGCACCGGCGAGGTGTGCGTGCGCAGCACGTCTGGCGCGCGGTCGTCCCCCTCGGTCCGGTGCATATAGAACGTGTCCATCTCCGCCCGCGCGGGGTGGTGGCTGGGGATGTTCAACGCATCGAAATTATACCAGTCGGTATCGATCTGCGGCCCCTCGGCCACGGCAAAGCCCATGTCGGCGAAGATCGCCGTGACTTCCTCGGTCACCTGGCTGATCGGGTGGATCGTGCCCTGGCGGCGCGGCCGCCCCGGCAGGGTCACGTCCAGCCATTCCTCGCGCAGCCGTTCGTCCAGCGCGGCATCGGCCAGCGCAACCTTCTTGGCCGCCAGCGCAGAGTTGATTTCGTCCTTCAGCGCGTTCAGCTTCGGCCCCATCTCCTGCCGCTCTTCGGGCGTCATCTTGCCCAGCTCGCGCATCTTCAGCGCGACCTCGCCCTTCTTGCCCACGGCCTGCACGCGCAGATCCTCCAGCGCGGCCTCGTCACCGGCCTCGGCAATGGCTTTCAGGTACTTGTCTCTCAGGTCATCCATGTCGTCTGTCCGGCCAAATCCATCGCGCCGGGGTTACCCCGCCTGACGCGTTTGCGCAAGCCACGCCGGCCCGGCCCGCGGCTCAGGGCTTGGAGAGCGCCTCCATGCGTCGCAAAAGCTCCGGGTCCGGCTCTTTCCCTGCGTCGATCTGGCGGATCATCTCCTCGGCCAGTTCGTCCAGTTCCTTCAGACGTCCCTGCGCCTCGTCCGAGGGCTCCGGCTGATGCGCTGTCAGCCAGCGATAAAACGGATCATCCCCCGGATCGGCCCCGTCCGAAGCCGGAAAGGGCAGGAAATCCGACGCCCGCCGTGGCGTGGCGATCCCGTGGACCTCTCGCAGACAAGTCTGGAACGCGACCGGCGGGATAGGCAGGCCCCAGCCGTCGGCCACTCGCTCCCCCGCTTCCATCTGATCCGCCAGATCCTCGGCCAGGTCGTCGCGCCGGTCTTCGAAATCCGCGATACCCTCTGCCCCGTCCAGCCGATCCGCCGCGATCATCTGCGCCAGATGGAACACGCTTTCCAGCCCGTTGCCCTGCACCATCGCCTCCAGCGGCGTCAAGGGATGCACTTCTGCAAACGCAGGCTCTTCGTACCCCACCGCCAGCAGCCGCAGCAGGTCTTTCGGGTCGTCCGAAATCACCCCGAACCAGGCCGAGCCGGACCCCGACCCATGATGCACGATCCACTGCTTGCCCCGGTCGTCCAGCCAGAACCCGGCATACGATCCGTCCCCGCCGGTCTGCACGAAAAGGAACACGCGCTCGTCCTCGTCCACCACCGGCGCCGGCGGACCGTTGAGCGAAAATGTCCCGTAATAACTGAACGCGGCGTGGCTCGCGCCCGGTTGCTGCCACTCCGCCACCGGATAAAGCGCCAGCGATTGCCGCTCGAACTCCAGCGCCTCGCCCTGCCATGTGGTCTGGCGCGCGCCCTGCGCCTCCAGCCAATCCATGACCTCGACAAGGATCAGGGGCATCTGCATGCCCTCAGGCATCCGTTCCATCAGCTCTTCCGAAAACCGTTTCACCATCGCCTAGACCCGAAATCCCTTGTGTAGTCTCTGTTGAAGGCAAGGTAGCCCTCTGACGTGACACCGTGATGCCCCCGCATCATCCGGTGCAGTTCCGGCAGGCGATGATATGGCACCTGCGGAAGGGCGTGATGCTCTGTGTGATAGGGCATGTTCCACGCCAGAAACCGCACGATCCGGTTGGTATAGGTCGTGCGCGTGTTCTGAAACATGTCCGCGACGAAGGCACAGCGCCCGTGCTCGGCCAGCAGGTACAGACGCAGAAACGGCTGGCCCAACAGCGCCGGCAGAATCCACACCCAGAACAGCACCGCGCTCACCGCAGGGCTGGCCAGCGCCACCGCATAGAAGGCCAGCATCACCCGCGCCTCCTTTCTCACGCGCGACCGCGCGCGCTCGGGCACGTAGTCGCCCGGATCGGCCCCCGCCGCATTGCGCAACGTCTGCCCAATCATGGCCCGCCAGAAAGGCAGGCCGCTGACGTGCCACAGGTACGCGCGCCAGCCGTCGGGTTTTGCGCCGGCCAACAGCTCTGGGTCCTTGCCGGGAATGTTGGTGTGCCGGTGGTGCGCCAGGTGGAAATACCTGAACCACTCGAACGGCTGCACGATCAGCAGGCCGCAGATCCGGCCCACCCATTCATTCAGCCACGCAGACCGAAACGGCGTCTTGTGAGTCGCCTCGTGTTCCAGCGTGAAGAGAAAACAAATCGCGATCCCTTGCGGGACCAGAAACGCCCACCACAGCGGCCCGCCCAGCGCGATCCAGGCGCCCAGCCCGCCGATCAGCCCGAAATGCACCGCAAGATGCCAAATCCCGGCGGCATCCTCTGTCCGGTTCAACCGCGCCAGCGCATCGGGCGACAAACTCGCGATGAAAGCCTTGTGGTCCATGGTAAGGGCTACGCTACGGCAACGCCCCGCACCGGACCAGTGGAAATCAGTCGCTCACGCATGGGTGACTTGACGTCCCCAACGACGGACCATAGCGCAGCTGGACGAGCGTTTTATTCAACAAAAGCAGGCCCCAATGCGCAACCTTTCCCCCATCGACCAGTTCCTTTTCGGACTCATGAACGCCAGTCTTCTCTTCACGTTGGCCTATTGGGCCCTCGGCTTCGACGTTCAGTTTTCAAGCGGGTTCGCCATCGAGGACGGCCCCGTCGAATATGGAACCGCCGTCATGCTGTTCGTATCCGCACTAGTGCTGGCCTGGCAATCTTCACGGCAGTTCCGAAAAGGCCAAGCGCTGGCCGGGGTTTGCCTGTCGATCTACGCGCTGATCTTCGTCTTCGGTACGGGCGAAGAGATTTCCTGGGGTCAACGCATCCTGGGGCTGGAGACGCCCGAGGCGCTCCGGGAGATCAACTTTCAGGAGGAAATCACGCTGCACAACATCGTGGTGGGCGGCAAGCAGCTGACCAAGACGGTGTTCGGCAGCGGGCTGACTGTCGCGATCCTGCTCTATCTGCTGGCGTTGCCCGCGCTTTACGGCAAATCCCGACTTGTCACGCGCATTGCCGACCGCTTGGCATGGCCGGTGCCGTCATGGCGTCACGGGATCATGGGCGTTATCGCCAGCGTGGTAATGCTGGTGGTCGACATCCCCCGCCAATGGGAGGTTTACGAATTCGTCTTCAGCCTGCTGACCACGTCGATCTTTCTTGCGCCGGCCAATACCGCCACGTTCGAACGGTCAGCCGCCACCTGAGCCGCATCCATGCGCCCGACCCGGACCGGGTCATTGAAAATCAGGTCGCTGACGGGCTGCGCAATGCGCGCACTTCGCGGTCATGCGCCGCCAGCAGCCGCTTGGCCTTTTCGCTCAATTCGGACTGCCCGTCGCGGGTCTGTACAATGGTGCGTACCATGTCTCTGCCTCCTGGTTTGCCGTCCTTTTCGGACCGTTGTGTCAAAAGGCATCGCACAACTTTGCGGGGAGAGTGTGGCGGATTTTAGGAAATTGTTAACGAATGCGGCACAAAAAAACGCCGCCGAGGCGTACCCGGCGGCGTTCTATGCGTGTCCCTCGAACGGCAGGCTTACGCGGTCAGCGCGCCTTTTGCCTGTTCCACGATGGCGCCGAATGCGGCGGGTTCGTGCACGGCCAGATCGGCCAGAACCTTGCGGTCCACCTCGACACCGGCCAGCGACAGACCGTTGATAAACCGCGAATAGGTCAGCGATTCGTCATGCGCGCGCACGGCGGCGTTGATCCGCTGGATCCACAGCGCGCGGAAGTTGCGCTTGCGGTTCTTGCGGTCGCGCGTGGCGTACTGGTTGGCCTTGTCCACGGCCTGTGCCGCCACCTTGAAGGTGTTCTTGCGACGACCGTAATAGCCTTTGGCTGCGGTGGTGATTTTCTTGTGACGGGCGTGGGTAACGGTCCCACCTTTGACTCTCGACATGTCTCGAACCTCCTCAGCGTGCGTAGGGCATCATCGGCTTGATGATACCTTCATCAGCCTTGCAAAGCGTCGTGGTGCCACGCGCGTTGCGGACGAATTTGTTGGTCCGTTTGATCATGCCGTGGCGCTTGCCGGCCTGGCCAGCCACCACGCGGCCCTTGGCCGTCACCTTGAACCGCTTTTTGCAGCTCGATTTCGTCTTCATCTTGGGCATTTCCGGCTCCTCTTGATGGTCGGTCTTATGCGCGACTCGGCATGCCACTTCGGCCGGCCGCGCGAATGAAAGCGCCGTATAGGACGGGTGCGGGCGTAAAGCAAGGGGGTTTGCCACCAGATCGGGGCACGGGCGCCATCCGTGACGCCCACATGCTTGCCAACCGTCCCCGGCAGGGCTAGACGGGATTTTCCCAATCAACCGAGGCGCCCCGTGTCCAGCACCCTCCGGCTCGCCATCGCAAGCATTTTCGTCGGCACGCTCGTCCTCGCGATCAAGACCCTCGCCTGGTGGCTGACCGGTTCTGTGGCGCTTTTGTCCGACGCCCTGGAAAGCACCGTCAACGTCGCCACGGCCATCGCCGCGCTCATCGCCATCCGCATCGCCGCCCGGCCCGCCGATTCCTCGCACCCCTACGGCCACCACAAGGCCGAGTTCTTCAGCGCCGTGCTCGAAGGCGTCATGATCATCATCGCCGCGCTGCTGATCCTGCGCGAGGCCTATCATGGCTTTCTCGACCCCGTCGCGCTCGACATGCCGGTCGAGGGCCTGCTTATCAACGGCGCCGCCACGGCCATCAACGCGCTTTGGGCCTGGGTCCTCGTCACCCGGGGCCGCGCGAACTCATCTCCCGCGCTTGTCGCGGACGGCCGTCACCTGTGGACCGATGTCGTCACCTCGGCGGGTGTCGCGCTTGGCGTCCTGCTGGCGATGATCACCGGCTGGTGGGTGCTCGACCCGATCATGGCGGCCGTCGTCGCGGTCAACATCCTGTGGTCCGGCTCGAAGGTGGTGCGCGAATCGCTCAGCGGCCTGATGGACGAGGCCGTCTCTGACGAAACCCTCAACACCGTGCGCGAAATCATCGCGACAGAGGCCGGCGGCGCGGTCGAGGCGCATGACCTGCGCACCCGCCATGCCGGACAGGCCACCTTCATCGACTTCCACCTTGTCGTGCCTGGCGACACCACGGTCTTTGACGCGCACGAGATCTGCGACCGGGTCGAGGCCGCCCTGAAAAAGGCGGTCGAGGGCGCGCGCATCACCATCCATGTCGAACCCGAGCACAAGCAAAAGCATTCCGGCATCGTTGTCCTGGACTAAGCCGCGCCAATACCGCGTCAACGCGCCATTTGCGCAAATGGCCGATTGACCGTAGAATCCCTGACAGGGAGGACGGCCAAGCTGGACAGGAAACGCCACATCGACAAGGTCGTGAGCGCGGTCAATTCGCCCAGCGCCGCCGCGCGCTCGGCGCTTGCCGCATCCTGGCACCGTTCGATGGAACGCCACGGCCTCGATCCCGCCGCGCCCGCACAGGGCCAGCGCGTCGATCACAGCGTCGTCGATGAAAGCCGCGCGCGCCTCGACCGTTTCATGACCATCGCCGCCCCCAAGCTCGACCAGCTTTTCGGCCTCGTCGGGCTATCGGGCTGCGGCGTGCTGCTGACCGACGAAAGCGGCATCATCCTCGACCAGCGCTGTTCCGACGGGGACCGCACCACGTTCGAGGACTGGGGCCTCGCCGTCGGCGCCGACTGGTCCGAGGCCGCCGAGGGTACCAACGGCATCGGCACCTGCCTGACCGAAAAGCGCCGCATCACCATTCATCGCGACGATCACTTCCTCGCCCGCAACATCGGCATGAGCTGCATGGACGCGCCGATTTTCGGCCCCGATGGCGGGCTTCTGGCCGCGCTTGACGTGTCCTCGGCCCGTGTGGACCAGACAGAGGCCTACAATCGCCTGATCGCCGCGATGGTCGACCAGACCGCCCACGCGATCGAGGCCGATTTCTTTCGTGCCTCCTATCCCAAAGCCCGCATCGTGGTGGCCGATTCCGCCGAAGGCGGCGCGGCGACGCTATTGGCCGTCGATGGCGACGACATCGTCATCGGCGCCACCCGCGAGGCGCGCAAGGCGCTGGGCCTGTCGCCCAGCGGCACCTTCACCCCCCGCCCCGCGTCGGATATCTTCGGGCGAGAGGACGGCCCCCGCGGCTTCGAGAAGGCCGAGCGCGCCGCCGTTGTCCGAGCCCTCACCCGCGCGAACGGCAACGTGTCCGAGGCCGCCCGCGCTCTGGGAATAGGCCGCGCCACCCTCTATCGGCGCATGAAACGGCTGGGTCTGGACGACACCTGATCCGACCTGTCTCAGTTCTGAGACACCCCCGCGTCCCCACCGCTTGCCCCCCTCCTGACGAATCGCTCTTCGCACGTCACCCCTCTTCTCACGACTTCGGGCGGAGGACCCGAGGCGACCAGGAGGAACCAACATGAACGAACTCACGCAACTCTCGGCGGAATTCCAATCGCCGTTCAAATCGCGCTACGACAACTTCATCGGCGGCAGATTCACCCCGCCCGTTAACGGCAAGTATTTCGACAACGTGACCCCGATCACCGGACAGGCGGTCTGCGAAATCGCCCGCTCGGATGCCGCAGACGTGGAGCTGGCACTCAACGCCGCCCACACCGCCAAGGATGCCTGGGGCCGCACCTCGGTCACCGAACGCGCCAACATCCTGCTCAAGGTCGCCGACAGGATCGAGGAAAACCTCGACCTGATCGCCGTGGCCGAGACATGGGACAACGGCAAACCGATCCGCGAGACCGTCAATGCCGACATCCCGCTCGCCGTCGACCATTTCCGCTACTTCGCCAGCGTCCTGCGCGGCCAGGAAGGCGCGATGTCCGAAATCGACGCCGACACCGTCGCCTATCACTATCACGAACCGCTTGGCGTCGTGGGCCAGATCATCCCGTGGAACTTCTCGGTGCTGATGGCCGCGTGGAAACTCGCCCCGGCGCTCGCCGCCGGCAACTGCATCGTCCTGAAACCGGCGGAACAAACCCCCGCCGCGATCATGGTGCTGATGGAGGTCATCGCCGATCTTCTGCCCGACGGCGTTCTGAACATCGTCAACGGCTACGGCGCCGAGGTCGGCGCGGCGCTGGCCAAATCCAACCGCATCGCCAAGATCGCCTTCACCGGCTCCACCCAGACCGGCCGCACGATCATGCAATACGCGACCGAGAACCTCATCCCGGTCACGCTTGAGCTGGGCGGCAAATCCCCCAACATCTTCTTCTCCGACGTGATGGCCAAGGACGACGCCTTTCTCGACAAGGCGATCGAGGGCTTCGTGCTCTTCGCCTTCAACCAGGGCGAGGTCTGCACCTGCCCCAGCCGCGCGCTGATCCAGGAAGACATCTATGAAGAGTTCATCGCCCGCGCCATCGAACGCGTGAAGGCCATCAAGCAGGGCGACCCCCGCCTGATGGACACGATGGTGGGCGCTCAGGCCAGCCGCGCACAGCAGGACAAGATCCTCAGCTATCTGCAGATCGGGGTCGAGGAAGGCGCCGAGGTGCTGGCCGGCGGTGCGGCAGCGCAGATGGAGGGCGAGCTGTCCGAGGGCTACTATATCCAGCCCACCATCCTGAAGGGCCACAACAAGATGCGCGTCTTCCAGGAAGAGATCTTCGGCCCCGTGGTCTCGGTCACCACGTTCAAGGACGAGGCCGAGGCGCTGGAACTGGCCAACGACACCATCTACGGCCTCGGCGCCGGGGTCTGGTCGCGTGACGCCAACACCTGCTACCGCTTCGGGCGCGGCATCCAGGCCGGGCGCGTCTGGGTCAACAACTACCACGCCTACCCGGCCCACGCGGCCTTTGGCGGGTACAAGCAGTCCGGCATCGGGCGCGAGAACCACAAGATGATGCTGGACCACTACCAGCAGACCAAGAACATGCTGGTCAGCTACAACCCCAACAAGCTGGGTTTCTTCTAGGATCGACCGAACCGTAACCGGTGATCGGGGCGGCAGGAATTGCCGCCCTTTTTTCGTGGATCGGGCCCGGTACCTTCCGACCGGCGTCCATTTGTGCACGATCCCAGCGGCTTTTCTTTGAGTTGAGGCGTATTTTTTGGTACAATCTAAGGATTAGCTAAAACATAAATTTATAGGAATTTTGCAATGCGCTTTTTAAAACAGCGACTTTCGTCGTGTTTTCTTTTCTTCGCTCCAGTTTTTCTTCTAGCGGGTCTTTGCGCCTTCGGGCTTGCCGCCGCGCCCGTGCTTGCACAGTCCGAGATGAAATTTCCGGCACGCGCCTCTGATCTGTCAGAGGGCGAATACTGGAACATGACCGGCGATCACGACGGCAGCCATTCCAGGGATCTGAACGTCGTTCGCCAAAGCGGGTCCGGCTGGACAGATCTCGATACTGACGGCGGAACGCGCAACGAAGACACGCTTATCTTCGGCGTCCCGCTCTACGCGCCGGTGGATGGCGAGGTCGTCAGCTGTTGGGGCGGCCACCCGGACAACCCTCGCCCCGGAACACCGCATGTCGCCAGATGCTGCGGTGGCGATTGTTCGATCTCCTGCGACGCAGAGCCAGAGTGCCCTTCTTCAGAAGTGTGTCGAATCGCTCGGTCGGGGAACCACGTATCGATTAGGCGTAACAATGGTGACGTTGTTCTCATCGCTCATATCAAGCAGGGAACGGTGCCCGCCAACATCTGCCCCAACGCCGCCGAGTTCATGACTGACGCCCGGGTCCGCAGCGGTATATTTCCGACCGAATCCTACCTTCGGCTGTGTCGCGGCGGCGAGACGCCGCAGGCGGATGATTGCGTGCGCCAGCGTCCGCGCGTCAAACAGGGTGACTTCATCGGCAGGGCGGGCAACAGCGGCGCGTCCTCGGGGCCGCATCTGCACATCCACACGCAAAAGGTGCGCGAGCAGGGTGGCCTGCTGCGGAAGTCGGGAAGTAACATCCCGACTGACCTCAATTTCGGCTGGCTAAAGCACCGGACGGACAGCTCGGTCTGGAAGCCGTTTCGCAATGATGCGATCCGCAACAACCCGGTTCTTGTGCACGCCTCCCCCTTTCTGCCCCGTATGGAAGCCGATGCTGGCGGTGTAACGCGGACAGCGACCCACTTCATCCGCTCCAACCGGCTGGTGACAGCAACCATTGCGGCCTCGAACGACCGGCTGAAGTTGATCAGCTGGGATCTTGTCGGCCTGTCGAGTTTCAACCGCCGCAGCGATATCGAGGCCGGGCCGGCCAAGGAAGTCTATCTGAGCGAGCCTGCACCGAATTACATTCTGGCCGCTGTCCGGCAGGAAGATGACAAGCTGAAAATGATCGCCTACCGCGTGGGCGTGGCCGGTAACTTCACGCGCATGGACAGTGTCGAGGCCGGGCGCATCAGTGCGCTCGACATGACGACCATCAGCGGGCTGAACCCACGGGCGGTCACGGCGCTTCGTGACGGCAGCGGAAACCTCAAACTGATCGCGTGGGATATCCTGACGGGCAGTGACGGACAGGTCTCGATCGTCCGGCTTTCAGAGGCCAGCGATGGCGCGGTGTCCGCCGTTTCCGTCTCGCGCGCCAAGCATTTCAACGGGGTCTATACCGGGGTCCGTGACGAAACCGGCGAGCTTCGCGTGACCCCTTGGACGCTGTCTTCCAACGGACAAAACTTCACCCGCAGAGCCGCCGGTACGGCCGGAGAGATTGGCCCCGTGCTCGACGTCGCGCCGCTTGGCAGTGGCGTCGCTGCGGCAGTGGCGGATTCTGATGGCAACCTGCGCCTGATCACCTGGTCGGTGTCCGGGGCAGGCGATATTACCGCACGGCGGGCTGAAAGCGTCGCCGGACAGGTGTCGGAGATCACGCTTTTGCCTACGTCACATGGCAAATCCAACCTCGCCTCGGTGGTCAGGGGCGGCGACGGGCGACTCTATGTTATCGGGTGGAGAACCAACGACAACGGCCAACGGCTACGCCGGCTAGGGTCGAGCAGGGCCGGGGCAGGTATGTTTATATCCGCGGACTCGGCTTCGCACTTGAACAATCACGATGGCGGCGGAAACCGAGACTGGATCGCGACCGCGATGCGCGATGACGCCGGTGATTTCCAGTTGATCGCGTGGGACACCAACCTGATATCTCCGTAGCCGAGAAAGTCTCTTTTGTGCGTCCTGGCCTGTCTGCAGAAAGATCAGGTCAGGTAACGCGCCACGACCTGGACAAAAACGTTCGGGATCTCGTTGATCTCGTATCCGCCCGGCTTGTTCTGCACCGCCCAGAAAATCATCACGCCCGAGGCGATAACGGTAAACGACGCCACCCGCGGCGCGTGCCCGTCCGAGATCGCCGACAAGATCGACGGGATGGAAAACACCCCCAGGACCAGGCCGATAATGAAAATAAGATCGGGATCCATGTCAAAGACCCTCCATGAACTGCTCTGCCGGACAGTATAACGCAGTTCAATCCTGCTCGGTCGAAGAAAGTTCCTTTTGGTTACAAGGCGCTACTCGCAGGATGTTGGTCGTGCCCGGCACGTTGAACGGCACGCCGGCGGTCACGATCACAAGGTCTTCCTCGGTCGCATAGCCCTGTTTCAGCGCCGCGCGCGTGGCGTTCTGCACCGCCATCTTGAACCGCGTCAACTCGGGCGTCATCACGCAATCCGTGCCCCAGTTCAGCGTCAGCCGCCGCGCGGTTTCGCGGACGTTGGTCATCGCGATGATCGGCACGCGCGGCCGCTCCCGCGCCGTCAGCAACGCGGTCGTCCCGCTTTGCGTGTAGCAACAGATCGCCGCCACTTCGGTCGTTTCCGCGATTTCCCGCGCGGCGGCGACGATCCCGTCGGCCACCGTGGTCCGGTCGGCTTTGCGCGAGGCTTCGATGATCTCGGTATAGGTCGGATCGTCCTCCACCTCTTTCGCCACGTTGTCCATGGTCTGCACCGCCTCGATCGGGTACTCGCCCGCAGCCGACTCCGCCGAAAGCATGATCGCATCCGCGCCCTCGTAAATGGCCGTGGCCACGTCGCTCACCTCGGCACGTGTGGGCATCGGGCTGGTGATCATCGACTCCAGCATTTGCGTGGCGATGATCACCGGCTTGGCCGCCGCCCGGCACTTGCGCACCATGCGTTTCTGCAACGGCGGCACGTTCTGCACCGGCAGCTCCACGCCCAGGTCGCCGCGCGCCACCATGATCCCGTCCACCTCATTCAGGATCGCGTCGAAATCCGTCACCGCCGAAGGTTTTTCCACCTTCACCATGATCGCCGCCCGCCCGCGCACCAGCGCGCTGGCCTCGATCACGTCCCGCGCCCGCTGCACGAAACTCAGCGCCAGCCAGTCGACGCCCAGCTCGCAGGCGAACTCCAGGTCGGCGCGGTCCTTCTCGGTCAGCGCCGCCAAGGGCAGGACCACGTCCGGCACGTTCACGCCCTTGCGGTCGGAAATCGTGCCGCCGGTGATCACTTCGGTTTCGGCGAAATCAGTGCCGCATTTCGTCACCTTCAGGCGGATCTTGCCGTCATTGACCAACAGCCGCGCACCGGGTTTCAGCGCCTGGAAGATCTCGGGATGCGGCAGGTTCACTCGGTCGATCGTCCCCTTCGCCTCGTCCAGGTCCAGCCGGAACGACGCCCCTTCCTCAAGCTCTTCTGACCCGTTCTCGAAGGGCCCCACGCGCAGCTTCGGCCCCTGAAGATCGGCCAAAATGGCGATCGGGCTGTCCATCTCCTCTTCGACGCGGCGGATGATCTCGTGCTTGGCGCGGATATCCTCCTGCGTGCCATGGCTCATGTTCAGCCGGAACACGTCCGCCCCGGCCTCGTGCAGCGCCCGGATAGTCTCGTAGGTTTCCGATGCCGGGCCCAGCGTGGCCACGATCTTGACATTGCGATAGCGTCTCATGTCTGTCCTTACCTTATTGTCCAGCCGGCGTTAGCGCTAAACTCACGCAGGGTTATTACTTAATTCCCATTCCCTGACAACTGACATAAAAGTGGCGGGCAAGAGATGACATCACCATGACATATCAACCGTTTTTCACCGAAGGGGCAGATCGCCCCACCCGATGGCTCGTCACCTGCGACCATGCCGCCAACACCGTTCCGCCCTTCGTGAACGGCGGCTCTCTGGGGCTCGATCCGGCGGATATGGCCCGCCACATCGCCTATGATCCCGGCGCCGCCGGGGTCGCGCGGGCGCTGGCCCGTGCGCTCGACGCCCCCTGCATCCTGTCCAACTTCTCGCGCCTCGTGATCGACCCTAACCGGGGCGAGGATGACCCGACGCTCGTGATGAAACTCTACGACGGCACGATCATTCCCGCCAACCGCCATGTCGGCCCTGCCGATATCGAACAGCGTCTGAACGCCTTATACAGACCCTATCACAGCGCATTGGCCCAATTGGCCGCGCGGCAGGACGATACTATAATTGTCTCGATCCACTCCTTCACCCGCCAGCTTCAGGGCCGCCCACCCCGGCCCTGGCATATCGGCGTGCTTTATGCCACGGACGAACGCCTGACCCGCCCGCTGATCAACCGCATGGCGCAGGAACCCGACATCTGCGTCGGCGAGAACGAACCCTATGGCGGGCATCTGCCCGGCGACGCCATCGCCCGGCACGGCATCGCCTATCAGCGGCTCAATGCCCTGATCGAACTGCGCAACGACCTGATCGTCACCGAGGATCAGCAAACCGCCTGGGCCCGGCGTCTGGCGCCGATGCTGGTCGAGGCGGCAGGCCATGCCGGCGTCGGATCAGAGACTGTTTCACCGCAATCGGGCTGATTTATCGCCACCACCTCACACACCCCACATTTCAGGAGACGCCCCATGCCGCACATCATCATCGAACATTCCGGCGGTCTCGAGGACAGCCATGACCTTCAGGCGCTCTGCGACGACCTGTGGCAGAAATTCGCGGATCACCACAGCGTCACCGCGCCCGACACGGTGCGCACCCGCACCATCGCCGCCACCGCCTCGCGCATCGGGGTAGAGCCGCAAAGCTTCGCCCACGCCACGCTGCTGCTCCTGCCCGGCCGCAGTGACGAGGTCCGCACGGAACTCGCCCAACTGACGCTCGACACGCTTCAGGCGCACCTGCCGGACGTCGGCAGCCTGACCGTCCGTTTGGATGATATCCAACAGCCCTATATGAAGCGTATGCTCTGACTCAAAAAGGAGACGCAAGAAATGGACGATCAAACCCGCATCGAACTCGAGGCCGCCGCGTTCCGCACCCTGCGCGAGCACCTGATGGAAAAGCGCACCGACGTTCAGAACATCGACATGATGAATCTCGCCGGCTTCTGCCGCAACTGCCTCAGCCGCTGGTATCAGGAGGCCGCCAACGAGCGAGGCATCGACATGACCAAGGACGAGGCGCGCGAGATCTTCTACGGCATGACGATGGACGAGTGGAAGGCCAACTACCAGACCGACGCGTCGGACGACAAAAAAGCGGCCTTCGACAAGTCCTTCGCCGAAAACGTGGGGCCCAAGACCTGAGCCCATGACGCTCGACATCGCCCGTCTGCGCGCCGACACTCCCGCCTGCGAGACCCTGCTGCACTTCAACAACGCCGGCGCGGGGCTGATGCCGGTGCCGGTGCAACAGGCTCTGTCGGAACACCTCGCGCTCGAGGCTCGCATCGGCGGGTACGAGGCCCATGCCGAGGCGAAACCAAAGGCTGACGCATTCTACACAGAGATGGCGGCCCTGCTGAACGCGCAGCCGTCCGAGATCGCCTATATCGAGAACGCCACTCGTGCTTGGGACATGGCCTTCTTCAGCCTGCCCCTGCAACCCGGCGACCGCATCCTGACCCACGCCTCGGAATACGTGTCGAATTATCTCGGCCTGCTGCTTCAGGCGCAGCGGCGCGGGCTGGAGATCGACCTCATCCCGTCCGACGCCTCCGGCCAGGTCGATACCGACGCGATCCAGTCTCTGATCCAGCCCAAAACGCGCCTGATCGCCCTCACCCACGTGCCCACCCAGGGCGGTCTCGTGAACCCGGCAGAAGAGGTCGGGCGCATCGCCCGCGCGCATGGTCTCACCTACCTGCTGGATGCTTGCCAATCCGCCGGCCAGATCGACCTGGACGTCGAACGCCTCGGCTGCGACATGCTTTCGGGCACCGGCCGCAAGTACCTGCGCGGTCCGCGCGGCACCGGGTTTCTCTATGTGCGCGAGGGTCTGATCAAGGAGCTCGATCCGCCTTTCATCGACCTCTTCTCGGCCAAGTGGACCGGGTCCGACACCTACGAACTCGCACCCGACGCCAAACGGTTCGAGAACTGGGAACGCTTCGTCGCTGGGCAGATCGCCCTCGGCACCGCCGTACGCTACGCCCGCGAGACCGGCCTGCCCACGATCGAGACCCGCGTGGCCGACCTTGGCGCAACCCTGCGCGACGCGCTGCGCGACATTCCCGGCGTGACGGTCCACGATCTGGGCCAGCGCAAATGCGGCATCGTCACCTTCACCCATGACGCCCACACGCCCCAAGACATGACCAGCGCGTTGCGGGCACGAAATATCAACATTTCCGTTTCCAACCGCACCAGCGCCCAGCTCGATCTCGGCGCCCGCGGCCTCGACCATCTCACCCGCGCTTCGGTTCACGCCTACAATACCGAGGACGAAATCACGCGCTTCGCAGCCGCCGTCGCCGCGCTCTGACCCCGACCCACCGGACGGTCGGTCAACGAATGCGATTTGCGGATACTACCGACGCGATACCACCCGAATACCGACGCAATACCGACGTGGGAGTCCAGCGTTAACCTTCGATTCGCTCAGACAGCGACTTTCCGGCTTTCCTCGATGTAGATTTCCCGCAACCGCGTCGCCACCGCACCGGGCGTCCCGTCACCCAGGGCCACACCGTCGATCTCCACCACCGGCATCACGAAAGCACTGGCCGAGGTCACGAACGCCTCGTCCGCGTCCTTGGCTTCCTCGACGCTGAAATTCCGTTCCTCCACCTGCATTTGCGCCTCTTCGGCAAAGCGCAGCACGGCGGCGCGGGTGATCCCGTGCAGGATATCGTTCGACAGCGCCCGGGTGATGATCTTGCCGTCCTTGACGATATAGGCGTTGTTCGACGTGCCTTCGGTCACGAACCCGTCCTGCACCATCCAGGCATCGTCGCAACCGGCCTTCTTGGCCATCATCTTGCCCATCGACGGATACAGAAGCTGCGTCGTCTTGATGTCCCGACGGCCCCAGCGCAGGTCCTCTACAGTGATGATCTTGATACCTTTTTTCGCCACCGGATTGTCCGCCAGCCCGGGCTTCGACTGGGTGAACAGAACCACCGTCGGCGGCGTGTCGGGGTCGGGATAGGCGAAATCCCTGTCGCCCGGGGCCCCCCGCGTGATCTGAAGGTAAACCAGCCCGTCTTCGATCTCGTTCACCCGCACCAGCTCGCGGTGGATGTCCAGCAAATCGTCCAGCACCGCCGGGTGCGGCATGTCCAGCTCGTCCAGCGACCGTTTCAGGCGGCGATTGTGCCCTTCGAAATCAATCAGCTTGCCGCCCAGCACGCTGGTCACCTCGTACACCCCGTCCCCCATCAGGAACGCCCGGTCGAAGATCGAGATTTTTGCTTCGTTCTCAGGCAGGTAATCGCCATTCACATACACGGTCCGCATCGTCATCCCCATAGCTTGGCCACCGGCGGATGCACCCCGGCCGCGTCGAAAATCAAAGGTTCATCCCGGTCTTCGGCCAACAGAAGCGGGCCGTCAAGGTCGGTCACCGACGCCCCCTGCGCCACCAACACCGCGGGCGCCATCGCCAAGCTCGATCCGATCATGCAACCCACCATCACGTCATAGCCTTCGGCCAGCGCCGCCTCGCGCAGCGCCAGCGCCTCGGTCAGGCCGCCGGTCTTGTCCAGCTTGATGTTCACCATGTCGTATTTGCCCTTCAGCTTGGGCAGGCTCTCGCGATCATGGCAACTCTCGTCGGCGCACACCGGAACCGGCCGCTCCACGCCCAGCAGCGCATCGTCCTCCGCCGCCGGCAAGGGCTGTTCCACGAGCGCCACGCCCAACCGTAGAAGGTGCGGCGCAAGGTCGGCATAGACCTCGGCATTCCAGCCCTCGTTGGCATCGACGATGATCTTGGCATCCGGCGCGCCGGCGCGCACCGCCTCCAGCCGCGGCATGTCATCGGGCGTGCCCAGCTTGATCTTCAGCAAGGGCCGATGCGCGTTCTTCGCGGCCTGCTCCTGCATCTTGTCGGGCTCGTCCAGCGACAGCGTATAGGCCGTGATCTCGGGCCCCGGCGCGGGCAATCCGGCCAGATCCCAAACCCGCTTCCCGGCCTGTTTCGCCTGCAGATCCCACAGTGCGCAATCCACCGCGTTCCGCGCCGCGCCCGCCGGTAACAGTTCGTAAAGCTTTTCGCGGGACACTTCCTCGGGCAGGCTCTCGATCTGCGCCGTCACGCTGTCCAGCGTCTCGTCATACCGCGCATAGGGCACGCATTCGCCCCACCCGGTGACCTCGTCTTGGGTCACGCGCACGGTCAGCACCTTCGCCTCGGTGCGCGAGCCGCGACTGATGGTGAACACCTGCGCCAGCTTGAACACGTCGCGCGTCACGGAAATCTGCATGAAGGATCGCCCTCTCTTCTTCTGGCCATAAATATCCCCGCCGGAGGCATTCGTCACTCGCCACCGGCCCTCGCAGTTGGATCAGAGCGCTTCCAGCGCGTCCACCAGCTTGGCCGAGCCAAAGCGATACGGGTCCGTCGCGGGCAGCCCCATCTCTTCCTCGACCTTGGCGAGATACGCCTTGGCGTCGTCCTCGCTCATGTGCTGGGTGTTGACCGAAACGCCGACGACGCGGCACGCCGGGTTCGCGATCTGCGCCAGCGGCAGCGCGGTGTCCCGCAGGGTCTGAAGGCTGGGCAGGCTGTAATCCGGCAGACCGCGCATATGGGTCCGCGTCGGCTCGTGGCACAGGATCAGCGCATCTGGCTGGCCCCCATGGATCAGCGCCAGCGTCACCCCGGAGTAGGACACGTGAAAGAGGCTCCCCTGCCCCTCGATCAGGTCCCAGTGATCGTCGTCATTGTCGGGCGTCAGGTACTCGATCGACCCGGCCATGAAATCGGCAATCACCGCATCCAGCGGCACGCCGTCGCCTGTGATCAGGATGCCGGTCTGCCCCGTGGCGCGGAACGTGGCCTTCATGCCGCGCTCCTGCATGTCCCGCTCCATCGCCATGGCGGTGTACATCTTGCCGACCGAGCAATCGGTGCCGACGGCAAGACAGCGCTTGCCACTGCGTTTCTTACCATCCGCGATCGGATAGCGCACCGATGGCACCCGCACATCATGCAGCGTGCGGCCATGCTCGTTGGCCTTTGCCACAAGGTCTTCCTCGTGTTTCAGAAGATTGTGCAGACCCGACGCGATGTCATAGCCCATCGCCAGCGCTTCCAGCAGCACTTCCTTCCACTTGTCGGAAATCACGCCGCCCCGGTTGGCCACACCGATCACCAGGGTCTTGGCTCCGGCCTCGCGCGCCTCGGCCAGCGTCATGTCCGTCAGACCAAGGTCGGCGCCGCAGCCCGGCAGCCGGATCTGCCCCAACGCGTATTCCGGTCGCCAGTCCCGAATGCCGATGGCCACCTTGGCCGCCAGCATGTCAGGCGCATCGCCGAGAAAAAGCAGGTACGGGGTCTCGATCATCTCGCAATCCTTTCCGGAATCAGGTTTGCGCCATGGTGCGCTGACTGGCGGTGCATGTCATACCAAATTGATCGCGGATACCAACGGTGCGGCAAGATTTCCCGTCATCCTGCGAATTTTTCAGCAGATTCTTGCGTTATCTCGCCGGTCTCGACCGCACGCTCTTCCATCTCATCCGACAACGCCTCGGCCTGCAACAGCCCCGGTTGCGGCACGCCCAGAACACCCATGGCCTGCACCGTTCCGGTTTCGTCAGGCGCCTCCGAGGTGACGCGCCGCGCGACAGCGATGCCGGCGACCACCAGGCTCGTCGCGCAGATGAACGCCTGCAAACCCCGCCCGTCCAGCATCGAGACAAGGTTGGGCCCCAGCAACATGCCGCCGAACTGCCCCAGTTGCAGCAGAAAGGCCATAGTGCCACTGGCCGCCACGATCTGGCCGGGGCTGAGGTGGTCATTGGCATGCGCCGCCAGCACCGAATAGACCGGCAACGACACCGCCGCGATGACCGAAAAGCCCAGAACGATCCGCGACGGTGCGGTGTCCAGCGCCATCCACAGCGACGCAGCGGCCGTGATCAGCGCCAGCCCCATGACCACGAAGCGCCTGTCCACATGATCGGCGACCCAGCCCACCGGATATTGCACCACCGCGGCCACGATCATCGCCACCACCAGCGCACCCGAGGCCTGCGCCTCGGAAAAGCCGCTGCGCAAGGCGTAAAGCGGCAGCGCGATGAACCACGACACCACCCCGGCCCCCATGATGACGATCCCAAGCACGGCCATGGGTGACACGCGATAAAGACGCGCCACAGGCATCCGTTCCGGCGCCGAGTAATCGGGCGCCCGGTTGTTCGACAACAGCAGCGGCACGATCCCCACCGACAGCAGGATCGAGGCCAGTCCAAAAAGGACGTTGCCGGACGGGTCCGGCAGGCCCACCATCGCGGTGCCAAGCGCCGGTCCCGCAGTCTGGATGATGAAATAGACCGACAGGATCTGCGCCCGCAGCCGGTTCTCGGCCTTGGCGTTCAGCCAGCTTTCGGTGATCACGTAAAGCCCCGGAAAACAGAAGCCCGCCAGCAGGCGCATCATGCTCCAACTCACCGGGTCGCTGGTCAGCAGATGCGCAATCGCGGCCACCGACACCATCGAGGCAAGGGCCGAGAAAACACGGATATGTCCCACCTTCTCGATCAGCCGTGGAGTCAGCACCGTTCCGGCCAGCGCGCCCAAGGGATAGCAGGCCTGCATCAACGCGATGGAAAGATCGGAAAATCCCAGCCCCGCGCCCCGGATCGTCAGCAGGGTGACCAGCAGCCCGTTGGCCACCATCAGCATCGTCATGCCCAGGAATAGGGCCCAGTTTTCCAGAAGTGCGCGTCTCATGCAGAGCAGGTTAGCAGCCGCGCCAGGACATGAGCGCGCGTTTGCGACGCAGGCTTGTCGCTGTCATCTGCTTGCCATTGTCCGCGCAATTTTATAGCTGGTCTGCGACGTGGTTTCGCAACAATCTGACCAAAGGATCACAATATGAGTTTCCGCCCGCAACCTCCCGCGCCCGCGCGCCCCAACCGTTGCCAACTCTTCGGCCCCGCCTCCAACACCAGCCTGTTCGAGAAGATGGCCAAGTCCAAGGCCGACGTCATCAACCTCGATCTCGAGGATGCCGTGGCCCCGTCTGACAAGGACCAGGCCCGCAAGAATGCCATCGAGGCGATCAACGATATCGACTGGGGCAAAAAGACCCTAAGCGTGCGCATCAACGGTCTGGACACCCAGTACTGGTACAAGGACGTGGTTGACCTCTTGGAACAGACCAATGGCCGGCTGGACATGATCATGATCCCCAAGGCCGGTTCGGGCGATGACATCTATGCCGTCGACGCGCTGGTCAGCTCGATCGAGCTTGCCAAGGGCCACAAAAAGCGCATCGCGTTCGAATGCATTATCGAAACCGCAATGGGCATCTGCCATGTCGAGGATATCGCCAAGGGCAGCCCCCGGATGGAGGCGATGAGCCTCGGCGCCGCAGACTTCGCCGCTTACATGGGGATGCAAACCACCGGCATCGGCGGCACGCAGGAAAACTACTATATGCACCGCAAGGGCGAGAATTACTGGGTCGATCCGTGGCACTGGGCTACCGCCAAGATCGTCGCCTGCTGCCGTACCCACGGCCTGTTGCCGGTGGACGGGCCGTTCGGCGATTTCTCGGATCCCGAAGGTTTCCGCGCGCAGGCGCTGCGCGTTCTGACGCAGGGCATGGTCGGCAAATGGGCAATCCACCCCAGCCAGGTCGAGGCCTGCAACGAGATCTTCACGCCCACCGAGGAAGCCGTCACAGAGGCGCGTGAAATCCTCGAAGCGATGGAAGAGGCCAAGAAAAAAGGCCTTGGCGCCACCACCTACAAGGGCCGCCTGATCGACATCGCCTCAATCAAGCAGGCCGAGGTCATCGTCAAATCGGCGGAAATGATCGAGGACTGATACGCCTCGACGCGTGGCAAGGCGGCCTCCGGCACTCCGGGGGCCGTTTTCTTTTGCAGTGTCACTCTTCTGACGGACCCGTGAACGCCCTTGTGCAAAACCTGCGGGACAATGCGTATCGAGTGCGGCTAGGGTCCACCGAAACGACAGATGCTTCGGGGAAGACGCATGACCAACCCACCGCTGCGTGCCGCAGACGTACTTGCCCAGCGCCTTTATCAGGCGGGCTGCCGCCACGCGTTCGGGATGCCCGGGGGCGAGGTGCTGACGATCGTCGACGCCCTGGAAAAGGCGGGCATCCGGTTCACGCTGGTCAAGCATGAAAATGCCGGCGGGTTCATGGCCGAGGGCGTGCACCACCGCGATGGCGCGCCGGCGATCCTTGTCGCCACCGTCGGGCCGGGTGCGATGAACGGCGTCAATGTCGTCGCCAATGCCGAGCAGGACCGTGTTCCGATGATCGTGCTGACCGGATGTGTCGACGCGGACGAGGCGCTGACCTACACGCACCAAGTGCTGGACCACCGCGCCGTGTTTGCCCCGATCACCAAGGCGACCTTCCAGCTTACCGCCGCCGGGGCCGGCATCGTGGCCGACAAGGCCGTTTCTATCGCGACAGAGCCGCGCTGCGGTCCGGTCCTGATCGACGTGCCGATCAGCGTGGCGGATACGCCCGTGCAAGCCGATATAGCCCGCCCCGTTCGACCGGCCGCCTCGCCCGTCGCCCCCAGTGGCGCCGACGCCGCCCGTGCGCGCAAGGCCCTGGCCGAGGCCGCGCGCCCTATCGCCATCGTCGGTCTGGACGTGTTGCGCGATATGTCCCAGACCGTCCTGCGCGCCTTTCTGGAGCAGTTCTGCATACCCGTCATCACAACCTACAAAGCAAAGGGCGTACTGCCCGAGGGCCATCCGCTTTGTCTTGGGGCGGCGGGCCTGTCACCCTTGGCCGACACGCACCTGTTGCCACTGGTCGCGCAGGCGGATCTTGTCCTTTGCATCGGATACGACCCGATTGAAATGCGCACAGGCTGGCGCAACGCGTTCGATCCGACCCGCCAAACGGTGATCGACATCGCCGCCGTCCCGAATACGCATTACATGCACCAGGCGACATTGAACTTCGTCGGAGATACCGGCGAGACGCTCGAGATGCTGGCCCAGAACACACCGGTGGTCGACACCTGGACGGATGGCGCGCCGGACAGCACGCGCCTGGCTCTGGCCGAGGCCTTTCCAACCTCCGACGACTGGGGCCCCGCCGGTGTGATCGCCGAGACCCGCGCCGTGATGCCCGACCACACACTTGCCACCGCCGACAGCGGGGCGCATCGCATCCTTCTCAGTCAGATGTGGCGCTGTACGGAACCGCGCGGCCTGGTCCAGTCTTCGGGGCTTTGTACCATGGGTTGTGCCGTGCCGTTGGCCATGGGCCTGAAAATCGCCGAGCCGGACCGCCCGGTTGTCAGCTTTTCCGGCGATGCCGGCTTTCTGATGGTCGCGGGCGAGCTTGCCACCGCGGCCGAACTGCGCCTGACGCCGATCTTTCTTGTCTTCGTGGACGCCAGCCTGGCGCTGATCGAACTGAAGCAACGCCAGCGGCAACTGGCCAACCGGGGCGTCGATTTTGCCCGGCACGATTTCGCGGCCGTGGGCCGGGCCTTTGGCGGCGCCGGTCACACGGTGCGCACCCGCGCGGAACTGCGCGCGGCGTTGGAAGAGGCACAGACCTGCGATACCTTCACGGTGATCGCCGCCGAAATCGAACCGGGCGGTTATGACGGTCGCATCTGACCTTAAACGCACCTGATCTTGTAACATTCGCCCAAAAAACCGGCGAATTAGCACCCGCATCGGGGTGATTCCGCCGAGCGGTACGATTTTTAGGCGACTTTTCGCAGCCCCACACCAGTCTCTCTACACGAAGCTTCACCAATACGTTAGCGCGAACGATACCGTTATGTGCCTGACTTATCTGTTTGTTAATCAGGTCTAGCGGGTCAGACCCGCGCCAGTCACGGAAGTATTTATGAATTTCGACATCTTCGACCAGCCCGTCAGCCTGACCCGAAAAGATTCCGTCGAGTTCTGGAATGACACGATGATGGGCTTTCTTGCCCATGCGGCGGTCACCCCCGAACATCTTGGGAACGTCTTGAAGCTCGAGCCCGACTTTGCAATGGGACATGCGATCAAGGGAATGTTCTACTTCCTTCTGGGCCGTCGCGAACTGATGCAGACCGCGCAGGAGGCTTACGCCGCTGCGCGCACGTCGTTGGCCACCGCCGGCGCCACTGCACGGGAGTGCAAGTATGTCGACGCCCTCGAAGCTCTGTTGGATGGACGTCCGAGCCATTCCATCGCGCTTCTGGAGGAGATACTCCACACCAATCCGCAGGATGCTCTCGCAATGAAACTCAGCCATGCACTGCGCTTCGTGCTGGGCGATGCGGGCGGGATGCGGGCTTCGATCGAACGGGTTCTTCCGGCCTATGGCCACGATCATGCCGCGCGCGGTTATGTGCTGGGCTGTCATGCCTTTGCGCTTGAGGAAACCGGCGACTTCGAGAAGGCCGAGATCGCCGGACGTCAGGCGCTGTGGCTGGCGCCCGACGACGCATGGGGCCTGCACGCCGTGGCCCACGTGCACGACATGACGGCGAATGCCGCGAAAGGTCTCGATTGGCTGACCGGGCGCGAGGCCGCCTGGGCGCACTGCAACAACTTCCGGTATCACGTGTGGTGGCACAAGGCCCTGATGCACCTTGATCTGGGCCAGGTGGACGCGGTGCTGACCCTTTATGACACCCAGATCCGCAGCGACCAGACCGACGATTACCGCGACATCTCGAACGCGACTTCCCTGCTGATGCGGCTGGAACTGGAGGGCGTCAACGTAGGCAACCGATGGGAAGAACTGTCAGAGATTTGCGCCAACCGGACCGAGGATGGCTGTCTGATCTTCGCCGACCTGCACTATCTCATGGCACTGACCGGCGACAAAAAGCCCGATGCGACCTCGCGGATACTCAGACGCATCGCACAGGATGCAAAGTCGAACTGCGAAATGGGCAGCCGGATGAGCGATCCCGGTGTGGCCGCGGCACAGGGGCTGGAGGCGTTCGGCGAAGCGCGTTACGACACGGCCTTTGCCAATCTCACCCAGGCCCGCGCCGGAATGCAGCGCGCGGGTGGCAGCCACGCCCAGCGCGATGTGTTCGAACGCATCACGATCGACGCGGGAATTCGCGCAGGGTACTTGGATCAGGCCGAAGCAATCCTAGATGATCGACAGTCCAAGCGTGCGGGGCGCGAAGACGGATATACCGCAGCCCGCCGTGCGCTGATCGCTTCAGGGCGTGGCGGGTACGACGCAACCTCACTGCCGGCCGAATAGATCACAGTCGATTCCCGGATACTGAATAGAAAGAAGACTGCCATGGCGACCATTTCGCCATCATCCGATTACCAAAAGATCGTCAAGTCGCCTGCCGTCAGCGCGACTCCCGTGGCCACGCTGCGCGATCCGCGCCTGGATTTCTTCCGCGGCATCGCGATGTTCATCATTCTTCTGGCGCACACGCCCGGAAACCTGTGGACCAAGTGGATCCCCGCGCGCTGGGGATTTTCCGACGCGACCGAAATGTTCGTCTTTTGCTCCGGCATGGCCTCGGCCATCGCCTTCGGCAAGCTGTTTCAAACCAAGGGTCTCGCCATGG
Organism: Roseovarius atlanticus; assembly: GCF_001441615.1. Taxonomy (GTDB): domain Bacteria; phylum Pseudomonadota; class Alphaproteobacteria; order Rhodobacterales; family Rhodobacteraceae; genus Roseovarius; species Roseovarius atlanticus. The sequence continues at coordinate 110,277 of NZ_LAXJ01000003.1, read as the reverse complement.
GATCGGCCCGCATCGCCTTTCGCGTCTGGCAGGTCTACTGGGCCCATATCGGCCTCTTTTTCGTTGTCCTGACTTGTATGCTGGCTTTGCCCTATCTGGGCTTTACCCTGCGCGACTATGTCAGCCAACTCAACCTTCCGCCGTTCATCAACAACGTCGAAGGAAACCTTATCGGCCTGATGACGTTGACGTACGTTCCCAACTACTTCGACATCCTGCCCATGTACCTTGTCATCCTTGCGATGATCCCCCTGATGATGGCGCTCTCGCGCGTTCACCCGATGGTCGCCCTGGGGGCAAGCGTCATGATCTGGTGCACCGCCAATGTCGAGATGGTCGAGCTTTTCGGAAGCGCCGACGTCACGCCGCTTCAACTGCCCGCACAGCTTTGGTTCCCCGAAGGTCAGAACACGCGTCCGTGGTTTTTCAACCCGTTCGGCTGGCAGCTCTGTTTCTTTACCGGATTCGCGCTGATGATCGGCTGGCTGCCCCGTCCGCCGGTCAATCGCATCCTGATCGGGGTGGCGATGGCCTATGTGCTCTTTGCCTTCGTCTTTTCGTCCGTGGGTGTGCGCTCTTACGGCTGGCAGCCGGAATGGTGGGACGGCATCCGCAGCTGGCAGCGCGAAACCTATGGTGACATGGGTGTCCTGCGCAGCAAGACGGAATTCGGTCTTTTCCGGTACCTTCACATGCTGGCGCTCGGATACCTGGCCTGGGTCGCTGTCGGCGAAGGCGGCAGCAACCTCAAGATCGGGCAGGCGTGGTCCTGGGTGGTGAACAATATCATAATGAAGGTCGGGCAGCAGTCGCTTGCCGTCTTCGTCTTCTCGATGCTGCTGGCGCGGTTCCTGGGGGTCTGGCTGGATGAAACCTCGACCCTCGATGGCGACGACCTGGTGCGTGACCCCTGGATCAACGCGTTCATAAACATGGTCGGATTCGCGCTGCTCGTCGCCTGCGCCTACACGGCGGCCTGGTTCAAATCCACCCCGTGGAAACCGCGCAAACCCGCGAGGACCACCTCATGAGCCGCGCCGTATCTCTGACGCGTCGCGGGCTTTTGGGCGGCGTGGCCGCGTCCGCCCTTTGGTCCGCGTTGCCACGCGCCGCAGTCGCGACCGACGGTCCGGTTGCGTTCAGCCGCGACGTGATCATTGAGAAAGCCCGCGCCCTGTCGCGCAGCGATTTCGTGCCGCGCGACACGGTGCCCGAGGACTGGCGCGCACTGACATATGACCAGTATCGCGATATCCGCTTTCCGATCGAGAATGCGCTTTGGGCCGATACCAATCGATCCTACAATATAGATTTCTTTGCGCCGGGGCTTTATTTCCCCCGTGCAACCAAGGTGTTCGAGGTCGAGGACGGCACCGCACGGCCCGTTCCGTTCGATCTGGCCATGTTCGACAAGGGCGATCTGGTGCCCGAGTTGACCAAGACAGCCGAAAGCCTTGGGTTCTCCGGCATCCGCCTGCGCACCGATCTGGGCCACCCTAAGTACAAGACTGAGTTCTGCGTCTTCCAGGGGGCAAGTTACTTCCGGGCCATCGGCATCGGCCAGACCTATGGCCTGTCGGGCCGGGGGCTGGCGCTCAAGACCGCCGATCCCGAGGGCGAGGAATTTCCTGAGTTCATAGAGTTCTGGCTCGAAGCGCCGGGACCGGACCAGACCAACATGGTTGTGCACGCCCTTATGGACAGCCCCAGCGTGACTGGCGCCTACCGGTTTGACATCACGCCCGGACAGGCCAGCGTGATGGATGTCGAGGCAACGCTTTTTCCGCGCGTCGAATTGAACAATGTCGGCCTTGGGCCGTTAACGTCCATGTTCCTTTTCGATCAGACCAACCGCAGCCGGTTCGACGATTTCCGCCCCGCCGTTCATGACAATGACGGCCTGCTGGTGTGGAACGGCAATGGAGAGATGATCTGGCGCCCGCTGGCCAACCCCACGCAGCTCCAGGTGTCCAGCTTCGTCGATACCAATCCGCGGGGCTTCGGCCTGATGCAGCGCGCGCGCAAACTGTCGGATTTTGCTGACCTCGAAGCGCTCTATCACAACCGCCCCGGCCTCTGGGTTGAACCCAAGGGCGATTGGGGCCGGGGCGCGGTCACGCTGGTGGAGATTCCGACGCAGGAAGAAATCTACGACAACATCGTCGCCTATTGGCGGCCGGCCGACCCCATGCCCGCCGGGCAGCAGGTGGACCTTTCCTATCGGCTGATCTGGGGGGCAGAGGCACCGGTGCAGAATGACATGCCCCGCGTACTGAACACCGCCATGGGCAAACGGGTCTTCGCCGAGGGCCGCGTCGTCGTGATCGACTTCGAGGACAGCCCTCTGTTCGATGACGGGCCGGAAGAAATCGACGTGCATATTCATTCCCCGCATGTCGAGGTCAGCGATGGCGTACTGCAACGCAACCCCGCCACCGGCGGGCTGCGGCTGGCGTTCAATTTCGATCCCGGCGAACGAGGGCATGTCGAACTGCGCGCGCAACTGCGCAAGGACGGACAGAACGCATCCGAAGTGTGGCTTTACAGGTGGACAGCATGAGTATGAACGACTTTCGCGTGATGCCACCCCTGGCCCCGCTCGATATGCCAGAGCAGGATCTTGACGCTTATTATGCCGACCCCAAGGCGCCGCCGGCCCGACCGGAAGACCGCGTCGCGCTTTGGCGTTGCGTAGTCTTCATCCCCGCGATCCTGGCCACGATAGGCTTTATCTGGATCATGTGGGACTGGTTCGGTGACGATGGCATCACCTGGGTCGAAGGCACGCTGTTGGGCCTGATGTCGTTTAACGTCTTCTGGCTCTGCCTGACGGTCACGACGGTTCTGCTGGGGATCGGCTCTCTGACCCAGGCGCTGAAACGGCCCGGACATTCCCGGCCGCTCAAGGTGGCGCTGTTGATGCCGATCTACAACGAGGTGCCGTGGTACGTGCTCGGCAACGCCCGCTCCATGCTCGAAGAGTTGAGGGCGCGGGGTGGTCCGCACGAATACGCCATGTTCATCCTCAGCGATACGCGGGACGACGCCATCGCCCGGGCCGAACAGGAGTCCATCCGCTCGCTTCAGGCCACACTGTCTCCGGGGTTGCGGATCTATTACCGCAGGCGGGCCGAGAACACCGACCGCAAGGTCGGCAACATCACCGATTGGGTGCAGAACTGGGGCGCCGACTGGCCCGCTATGCTGGTGCTGGATGCCGACAGCCTGATGTCCGGCCGCGCGATTGGCCGCCTGACCGATGCGCTGGCACAGGATCCGGGCGCCGGCCTGATCCAAAGCTGCCCGCAATTGATTGGCGCCAACACCGTCTTTTCCCGGATGCAGCAGTTTGCCAACGGCGTCTATGGCACCGCGCTGGCCGAGGGGCTGGCCCGCTGGACCGGGCAGGAAGGCAATTACTGGGGTCACAACGCAATCATCCGTACCGAGGCTTTTGCCGCCAGCGCCGGTCTTCCGCACCTGCGCTCTTTTACCGGGCGCGACCAGTTGATCATGAGCCACGATTTCGTCGAGGCCGGTCTTTTGCGCCGGGCCGGCTGGGGCGTGCGGGTGCTTCCGCGCATTCGCGGCTCTTATGAGGAAACGCCGCCGACACTGATCGACCACATCCAGCGCGACCGCCGCTGGTGCCAGGGCAACCTGCAACACCTGCGCCTTCTGTCGACGCGCGGCCTGCGGACCGCATCGCGATTTCACATGTTCCACGGCGCGATGAGCTATCTCGCGTCGCCGATCTGGTTCGCGCTTCTGGTGATGTGGGCGCTGATGGGCCAGGGCGGGGACAAGTCGGTGCTGACCTACTTCCGTCCCGACAATCCGTTGATGCCCGCCTGGCCCGAGATGACCGAAGCGCGCCACGTCCTGATTATCGCGCTGATGTATTCACTTCTCTTGCTGCCGAAACTTCTGGGCATTCTGGTTGTGCCGCTGACCCGGTCGCGCTTTGCCGAATACGGAGGCCCATGGCGTTTCGCACTGTCGTTCCTGTCCGAACTCGCGCTGTCCGTGGCCTATGCGCCCATCCTGATGGTGCAACAGATGATCGCCGTGTTCCGAACCGTGTTCGGCCTGCAAAGCGGCTGGAGCCCGCAGCAGCGAGAGGGCGGCCGCTATGGCTTGGGCACGTTGCTGATCTGCCATGCGCTGGAAACGGCAAGCGGTATCCTGCTGGTCGCCGGCATGGCGGCGGGGCTGGTGTCTTTGTGGCTGCTGCCGATCGCGGGCAGCCTTGTCCTGGCGGTTCCGCTGTCGGCCCTCAGCGGCGTGTCGCTGAAGGGTCTTGTGTCCAAGTGGATGGGAACCAAGGAGCTGTGGCGCGAACCCCCGATCACTCAGGCCGCCCGGCATTATCGTGCCGAATTGAAGCTGGCGCTGGAAGGCAAGCCATCCTCGCAGCAGGCGGCGGAGTAGACCTGGCTCAGCCGCCGTAAGCCGTCACCGGTAATCCCGTCCTGATCCAGCCCGGCCCGGCCTTCGAGCCCAACATGCCCTCGGGTACGTTGATGACCCGGCTGTATCCGGCCTCGGTCAGTGCGGTGCTCAGCCGCGCCGATCGGACGCCACGCGCGCAGATTAGAGCGATGGGCAGGTCCTTTTGGTTGCCTGTCAGCGCGTCAAGTTCGGCGATGAACCCGGCATTCCGCATGTCGATCGGATGGGCACCTGTGCCAATGCCGGTGCTGGCCCACTCGTCAGGGCGGCGGATGTCGATCAGGATGACATCGCCCGTCTGTGCAGCCTCGAAGGCGGCGCGGACCGAGAGTGCAGCACCGTCGAATTGCGGTCTCGGCCAGACTGCCCAGCCGACAATGACCGCCGTGGCCACACCGAAGCCGGTCCCCAGAAAGGCGCGGCGGGAGGAGCGCCGCACGGGTTCTTCTGTCATCTCTTTCACCCTGATGGACCCGCGCACAGTGTATCTGGGCCCTGCGCACCTGTCATTGACCGACACCTCACCGCGCAACACGTTCGCGGGCACGGGCAAGCCAGCCAAGCGAGGCCTCGGTCTCCCCCTCGGGCCTGTATTCCGCACCCAGGGGGCGGGTCCAGCCCAGCGCGTCGATCTCGCGGAACACCATGTCATAGTCCAGGTCGCCGTGATCCGGTGCGCCCCGGTCCGGCACTGCGGCGAGCTGGATATGGCCGACGTCAGGCAAGACCGCCCGCAAACGCGCGATCACATCGCCCTCGACCCGCGCCACGTGGTAGCAATCGAACATGAGCTTCAGGTTCGGCGCGCTCACGTCGGCGATCACCCGCTGTGCGTGAGCGGTGTTTTGCAGGAAATAACCGGGCACGTCGAAGGGGTTGATCGGTTCGATCAGGATCGTGCGCTCAGGGGCGGTGTCACAGGCATAGCACAGGTTTTCAAGAAACACCGCCTCGGCCTGGGGACCGTCGGTCTTACCCGCCATGACGTGGATCGCGCTAGCGTCCAGCGCACGTGCATATTCGACGGCGGCATCAATAGCGGCACGGGCCTCGGCCTCTCGCCCCGGCAAAGCGGCAAGCCCGAAGTCCCCAGCCGCGGTGTCTCCTCGCGAGGTGTTCAGGCCCAGCAAGGGCAGACCCGTTTCGTTCAACGCTTCGCGCAGCGCCTCGAGCGCAGCATCGTGCAGCCAATGGCATTCCACAGCGTCAAAACCGGCCCGCGCCGCCGCGCGCACGGCCTGCGGCAAAGACAGCTGTGACCAGAGAAAACCGAGATTGGCCGAAAACCTTGGCATGAAACCTGTTGTAACCCGCTTTTGAACACAGGACGACCCTGCTAGATCGCAATCATAGACATTGCAGCGACCGAAGGGAAAACACGATGAAAGCAGTCATGTTCGAGCGCTTCGGTGAAACACCGAAAATCGCAACGCTGCCGGACCCGACGCCGGATGCCAGGGGTGTTGTCATCGAGGTCGGCGCGACCGGCGTTTGTCGCAGCGATTGGCACGGCTGGATGGGCCACGACCCCGACATTACGCTTCCGCACGTCCCCGGTCACGAACTGGCCGGTCGGGTCGCGGCGGTCGGTCCCGAGGTGCGCCGATGGAAAGTTGGAGACCGTGTGACGGTGCCATTCGTCGGCGGCTGCGGTACGTGCCCGGAATGCCATGCGGGTCATCAACAGGTCTGCCACAACCAGTTTCAACCCGGGTTTACCCACTGGGGGTCTTTCGCCGAGCTGGTCGCTACCGGCGAGGCGGATCTGAACCTCGTTGCCCTTCCCGAAACGATGCCGTTCGAGACCGCGGCAAGCCTTGGCTGCCGGTTTGCCACAGCCTTTCGCGCGGTCGTCGATCAGGGCCGCGTCGGGGCCGGGGAATGGGTGGCGGTGCATGGCTGCGGCGGTGTCGGGCTGTCCGCGCTGATGATCGCGCGGGCGCTCGGGGCGAACACCATCGCCATCGACACCTCCGATGAAAAGCTTGCCCTCTCCCAAAGCTGCGGCGCCTCTGCCACGGTGAATGTCACCACGGTCACCGACGTGGTCGAAGCGGTGCGCGATATCACCGGCGGCGGCGCGCATGTCTCGCTGGATGCGCTTGGGCATCCGACGACCTTTTTCAACTCCGTCTCGTGCCTGCGCAAGCGGGGGCGTCACGTGCAGGTCGGTCTGCTTCTTGCCGATCAGGCCACGCCACCCGCGCCGATGGCCAAGGTGATCGGCGACGAGCTTGAAATCCTCGGCAGCCACGGGATGCAGGCACATCGTTACGGCGCCATGCTGACGATGATACAATCGGGCGCGTTGTCCCCCGAAAAACTGATCGGCAATCGGATCACGCTCGAGGCATCCATCGACGCGCTGACAAACATGGACAGTTTTGCCGGTCTCGGCGCGACGGTGATCACCGAATTCTGACAGGCCGCGGGTAGCAGCAGAGCAAAAGATCCCGGACAACGCCTTGGTCAGAGCTCGGACGTGCGCCGCTTTCGCGCCCCCAGACATGCCATGGCCGGGCGGTGGTGGACGTGCGGGCACTCGGTTGAAAAATCAGGCCCAACCACAGTGAGATAAACCGTTTCCACGGATTTTCTTCAAAAAAATTAAATATTTACGGTGAGCCCGCTGATCGGTTGCACTTCCACCCAAATCACGCGATGGTCTGAACAAGCTTGGTGCGCAAACGGGAGAGCGTGCCGGGAATCGCTGAGTATTCGGTGGGAGGAGACGCCGTGATCGTGCGTGCTATTGACGGTTTGAATGAGGTGGTCGGAAGGATCGTATCCGTTCTGGCAATCATTTTCGCCGGCATCATCATTTATGACGTCGTCTTGCGCTATGTGTTCAGCGAACCCACACGCTGGGCCTTCGACGTCTCCAAGCAGTTGTTCGGATTCTACTTCATCCTGCTTGGCGGCTACGCGCTGCGTCACAATGCGCATGTGCGCGTCGATATCCTGACAGAACGGTTAGGCCGGGGTGGTCAAAGAGTCGCGGACCTTCTGGGCTACGTCATCTTTTTCTTTCCCTTCGCCTGGGTGTTTCTGACCCGGTCGTGGGACTTCGCCTCGACCTCCTGGGCGCAAGGCGAAGTCACCTACGGCGCCATCCAGATGCCGGTCTATCCGCTGAAGATGGCCATGTGCGTGGCTGCGGGGCTCTTGCTGCTGCAAGGGGTTGCGGAGGTCCTGAAAATCATCCTCGACCGGCAGGAGGTCTCGGAATGAACCCGGAACTGATTGCGGTCCTGATGTTCGGCCTGCTTCTGGTGGGTCTTTTCCTGGGGCATCCGCTGGCTTTCGTCCTCGGCGGCACTGCGGTTCTGACGGCGATCATTGCCGGCAAGCCGATGGTCCTTGGGATCGTCATCAACCGGATTTTCGGCGATGTTCTTGATAATTACACCCTGATCGCCATTCCTCTTTTCGTGCTGATGGCCCGATTCCTATCGGACTCGGGCGTGACGGACCGGATGTTCGAAACCCTGCGCCTCTTGCTCAGCCAGGTGCGCGGCGGGCTGGCCCTGGCGGTTGTCTTCATCTCGATCCTGCTGGCGGCGACGACGGGAATCATTGGCGCCTCGATCACCGTCATGGGGGTCATGGCGCTGCGTCCGATGCTGCAATATGGCTACGCGCCGTCGCTGACCGCCGGCGTGATCGCGGCTTCCGGCTGTCTCGGCATCCTCATTCCGCCGTCGATCATGCTGATCCTGATGGCCAGCTATTCGCCGCTTTCGGTCGGTGAACTGTTCGCCGGCTCGATGATCCCCGGCGTGCTTCTGGGTCTCAGTTATGCGCTCTACGTCTACGTCATCTCGGTGCTGCGACCGGATCTTGCCCCGGCGGTCGAACCCGACGAGAAGGTCGAGCGCAGTACCTTGCTGCGTATGCTCGTGGTGGAAGCGCTGCCGCCGCTGGTGCTGATCTTCGGCATTCTCGGCTCGCTTCTGGCCGGCATCGCCACCGCCACCGAGGCGTCCGCCATCGGTGCGGCACTGGCCCTGCTGATCGTAATCGCGCGCGGGCGTTTCCAGCTTGGCACCTTCTACGGTGCGATGCTGGAAACGGGGCGCACCTCGGCCATGATCCTGTTCATTGTCGTGGGCGCGACCGCCTTTACCGGTGTGTTCAATATCACGGGCGGCCTGCGCGCAACGCAGGAACTAATCCGGATGCTGGACATGGAACCCTGGATGCTGATTGCCATGATGATGGTGATCGTCTTCATCCTCGGGGCTTTCCTGGATTGGACCGGTATTGTCCTGCTGTCCTTTCCGATCTTCCTACCGATAATCCAGGAAATGCCGGACGTGAACCTGTTGTGGTTCGTCGTTCTGATGGCTGTCGTGCTTCAGACGTCGTTCCTCACGCCACCCTTCGGCTATGCGCTGTTCTACCTTCGGGCCATAGCGCCGAAAAGCCTGGCCACCGGCTCTATTATTCGCGGCGTGCTGCCCTTCATCGTGCTGATCGTCGCGATGTGCCTGCTGGTTGCCATCTTCCCGGCGCTGGTAACTTGGCTGCCGGATGTCCTCTACACCAACTAACCTTAACCATGGAAAAGGGAGAGACCATGACTACCAAGGCATTCGTTTTCGCGGCCGCAGCCGCGACCGCGCTGGCCAGCCAGGCCACCGCGCAGGAAAATTGGACGATGACCACGACCTGGCCATCCTCTCTGGAACTTATCGAAACCGACAAGCATTTCGTCGACCTGGCGAACAAGCTGACGCAAGGCGAACTGACGATCGAATTTTTCGACGGTGGTTCACTTGTCCCGTCGGGCGAGGTCTTCGGTGCCGTCGAATCGGGCACGATCCAGGCCGGGGCAGACTGGCCCGGATACTGGGCCGGACGCGACGCGGCCTTCTCGCCGCTGGCAACCACGCCCAGCCTTTTCAACGCTGTCGACTATGTCAACTGGATCCAGCAATGGGGCGGCGCAGAGCTCTATAACGAGATCTACGGCCAATTCGGCATGGTCTATCTACCCTACGGCGTCACCAACAACGAATCCGGCTTCCGCACCAACGAGCCGATCGTCACGCTGGAAGACCTTCAGGGCAAGCGCCTGCGGCTTTCGGGCCTTGAACAGGGCAAGCTGCTGGAACGCCTGGGCGGCAACCAAGTCTCCATGGCCGGCGGAGAGATCTACCAGTCGCTGGAGCGTGGCGTGATCGACGGGGCCGAATTCTCGACCCCCAACGTCGACTGGTCGGGTGGTTTCCAGCAGGTCACACAATACTGGGCGACCCCCGGCTGGCACCAGTCGGCGTCGGTTTTCGGCGTGATGATCAACAAATCCGCCTGGGACGCACTGAGCCCCGAGACGCAGGAAAAACTTCAGATCGCGGCGGATGCCACGCTTCTCTGGTCGCTGGCCTTTACCGAAAAGCGCGCGACCGAGGCCTACGCCAAGTTCGACGAGGCGGTCGAGATCAACCGCTATGATGACGAGACGCTCGCCAAGGTCCAGGAAATGGCCAACGAAGTGATCGTCGAGACGGCCTGCGCCAACCCAAACTCGGCCAAGGTCTATCTCAGCATGGTCGAGTATCTCGAAGACTACGCTCAATGGCGCGATGCGTCGGCACCCTTCAATCTCGGGCGCACACCCGATGGGCCCGATGCGGCGGCTCTGCGGGATTGCGCAGGATAAACGAGATCGACTTTGACAATCAGATGCCTGCCTTCGTGCGGGCATTTTGTGACCGGCTTTCTGCGGTTTAAATCCACGTGTACCAAGCACCGGTAGCACTGAGGAAAGGCCGCCGGGTTCTCGGCGTTGGGGTAGACCAACGAACAATCGCTGGGCCACTCGCTTCAAACAAAAAAGGCGCCCAAGGGCGCCTTTTTTATCTGGTCGGAGTGAGAGGATTCGAACCTCCGGCCCCTGCCTCCCGAAGACAGTTCAGAAGGCTTAGGAACAGCAAAACAAGGGGAATTTTCATGTTGATGGTGCCAATATCCCCAAGAACCTTCAGGATATCTGGGGCCGCCCCAGAAACGATCTGCAACGAAATGGCCGCCTCTTATTCTTTGCAGCCAACTTCGATATTGATCACTACGTGAACAAATCCGTGGTCTTGGCTTTCGTCGAGCCACAAAAACTGCTTGGCGTTCTTACACGGCCAATCAGACCAACGTAAACGGCCCACTCCTGACTTTGGCGACACAGAACGACGTTGTGCTACGTCTTTCCTATTTCTGTCATTTGTCAGCCATGCAGCCCTTCGTTGGTTGAAACGTAAGCCTCCGGTTTCTGCCATAAATCCCTTGATACTCAAGAGTGCACCAACGCTTTCAGCCCTAAGCTGCCATTGAGCATCTCGTGAACCGATGGCAGCATTGTGGCCTCATGCCCTTCGCGAGATTACTTATATTGCTTTGCCGCTTGGCACAGGCCATTGGTTGCCGCCCTCAACCAAGCGCACGCCGCTACCTCCCGTACGCAAATCTTGGGGTCCAGCTCTCTATCAATGAGGCTTCTTCCTCGTATGTGTCGTCATCAAGGTCGTCGGCCAGTTCTTCGCTGGAAAGGACGGTAAGGGTGAAGCCGTAAGCGCCGAGACCGATGGCTTCTTCATCCAACGCAAGCTGTCGCCCGCAAGAGAACCATTCAGAAAGACTGGTTTGCCCACATATCGAGCGCGCGGACCGGATGTTTTGCGTATCAGCGTTGAACCGCTGGGTATGGGTTCGCGGCAGCGGAGTACCCTTCTTGAGGAATGTAAGCTTATCGAGCTTTTTGAAGCTTTCAGACAAGAACGCATATGCGACCTTGTCGCCGGAACTGACGACGACCGCTATTGGATAGTCGCAACATTTGGCGGCTCTGATGGCAGAGGCCGTGAGCGAGGACTCGGCCAACTGGCTTAGCGCAATGATCCCATCCAGACCGACACGGCTTCTCCCGATGACCTCGCCTACGAGTTTCAACGGCATGAGCAGACCAGAGGCAAAATGATCAGCCTCAAGCTCTATCGAACTCATCCCTTGTGAAAACCCGGCCCTGAACATGTGGATCGGAGCAGTCTTCAGAATTTCCTCGGGATGCCCCTAAAGAAAATAGTGGCCAAGCTCGTGAGCCACGGTGAACCTGCGAAACCCTTCGCTCTTGATATCTGTCGCATAGAAGATGCCAACGCTCTCATCATGGAAGATGATCCCGCCGCTCACGCCAACTCGGCCGGGATCCTTTGGCTCGACCAAGATGTCTTCGGTCTCCGCGATCGCAAAAGGATCGACAGGGAAGGCATCGTAGCCTTTTTCTTTTGCTTTGAGTTCACCTTGGCGCCGCGCCATCTGAATTCGGAATTTGCTCAACGCCCAGACTTTCTCTGGTTCATGAGATCGATCATCATTTGGATGTGTTCTCGGTCGTCATCTGATAAATTTTCTTCACCACGAAAAGCCGTTGTTGCCCCGGCCATGTCACTGGTCCTGCCGAGCAAGTAGTCTGACGTAACGCTCAATGCCTTCGCGAGAGCCCGAATGTTTGCAAACGAAGGCTTGCGCCGCTCCTTCTCGAAATGGCCGATTGCTGATGGCTGTAACCCAGTCTTCGCCGCAAGTTCCGTTTGGTTGATCCCTCGCGCCTCTCTGGCTTGCCGTAACCTGTCACCGAACCCACCATTGGAATCCGTAGAATTTGACATGACGCTCCCGCATGTGTTAGTATGACGATATCGTAGGATTTGCGCCGCTTGCTCGCGGCTTCTTTTTTCGCTTTCCGTCCTACGAAAGCGTCAAAAACTGTAAGACGGATCAGCGAATCCGTCAAGCCTGAGGGGGCAGAAGAAGATGAATATCAGGACGAACCTCGAAGATTTCGCCCGCAGCCTGGAAATCGACCCTGTAGAAGCTGCGCTGATGGACATTGCACGCGCCATCCAGATCACGCGCACTATGCACGACGAAGCTGACCGCCATTTTCGCGGGCTCGCTCAGCATGTCGACCGCCCTGGCAGCCCTCTCGAAGATTTGGTCCTTGAGATCTACCCTTCTGGCAGCTTTGCAATCCACGCCGCGACTCGGTCACGCCTGAAGGCCGACCAGCACGACGTTGACGCCGTTCTCGAGATCGCGATCGCTCGTGGCACCGACCCGGCATGGGTGCTTGAACAATTGTACAAAGCGATCAGGGGCGAAGAAGACAGCAAGTACTACGATTACCTGATTGAGAAAAACAGCCGCTGTGTCACGGTTACCTACCCGGACGGCGTCACGGTCGATCTGATGCCGGTCGTTCGCATCGATGAGGCACCAGAACGCGTGGCGACCCTGTTTCACTACAAGCCTGAGACGGACGAGCGGTACCACAAGGAGATTAATCCGAAGGGGTTTGCCGATCACTTCAATGCTCGCGTCGAGATCAGCGAGGCGTTTCAGAAGCGCTTCGATGCGCGTCGTTACCTCGTCGATGGCGAAACCTACACCGAACTGGCCATGCGGCTTTCAAATGAGACGTCTGGTCTGGCGTTGCAAAAGGCAGATACCCAACCGATGCCGGTGCATGTCCCGCTCGACCAGAAATCGCCTCGCGTGGTTGCCCTGCAACTGATCAAGAGGTTCCGCGACAAACGCTATCGCAAGCACGACGATCACCGTGGCAAACGCAAACCCCCGGCCGTCATTATCGCAGCGATTGCAATCGATGCCGGCCCTGCAAACGATAGCCTGGTCGATGAAGTGATTGCGATTGCCAAGCGGATGCGCTGGCAGATCCGCAATGCCGAACAGAACCTGCGGTTGCTGGAAGTTCGCAATCCGGCACATTACCCGGACTTCTTTACCGATCGTTGGCCGGCTCAAAGAAGCGACCAGCAGCTTTGGGCGGCGGACTTGCTCACCCTCATCGAACGCCTCGAAAACCTGAAGCGGGTTGGCTTCGATCCTGTGGTTATCCAATCGACGTTCGACGATTTGTTCGGCGAAAAGGCCGGTGAGACCGCTCTGCAGGCCTATCATCGCGCACAGACTGTCCAGCTCGAACATGGTGCGCTCGGCATGACACCGAGCGGGCATTTGAAACCTGCGGCACCAGTGTCGTCCCTGGCTGCTCCAGCTCTGGGTGGTGGGATCGCATCCGCACCAGGCCTTGTGAGGCCTGCACGCGCGAATACGAACATGGGGGGGCACCGTACCTGATGAAAACGGTTGGTGATCAGATCGCAGGCATGGCCGAAGTCTATCCCGACTGGTCATGCAACCGATTGAGCAGGCGGACTTGTGTCTGGGAGGGGCACCTGCAGCCACACATAACGACGTACCGGCTGCGGGTAGAATATACGGAACCGCTACTGCTCGAAGGTAGATCGAACCTGTACCTGCAGCCACTGGTTGAGGTTCTTGAACCTTCCTTGCAAAGGCGTTTCGGCAACAAAGAAGGGCCCCTACCGCATGTTTACGTGTCACATCCGCGAACAGAGCGTACGGGGCCGTTCCTCTGCCTCTTCGACGACGAAGCGGATCAGTGGTCGCCGGATGACCTGATCAGCAATACGACCATTCCCTGGGCGTCCAACTGGCTGAGCTGCTACGAAAGCTGGCTCGCTTCGGGAAAATGGTTTGGGACCGGCAAACACATCAGAAGTCAGTCAGGCGGGCGATCCAGGTTGGCGATACTTTTGGAGAGATTTCATGGCACAACCTCAATCCCGCCGCTCGCAGGGCATCATCTTTCACCGTCGAGATCAACTCGAATGGCCCACAGATGATTTTCGCATACTGTCCATTGATGGCGGCGGCATAATAGGCATTCTGCCTGCGGCGGTGCTGGCGGAATGCGAGCGTCGTTTCTTGAAGGGTGGTTCGGCAGCCAGCTACTTCGATATGATCGCCGGCACTTCAACCGGAGGAATAATCGCGCTCGGCATGGCAGCAGGAATGCGCGCCGAGGAGGTTCTGGAAGTCTATATGCGCCATGGGGCGGAAGTATTTCCCCGGCCTTGGATTCCGCCAACTCGATTTGGTCGCGCGATGCGATCCGCTTACCAGTTTGCCCGCGATCTTGCCGTTTATCGATACAACCGCGAACCCTTGGAGCGAGTGCTTCGAGCTCGCTTTGGCAACAGGACACTCGGTTCGGTCAATGTGCGTTTGAACATTCCCGCCTTCGATGGGTTCAACGAGGTCAACGTCCTCAAGACCCCGCACCACCCTGACTTCCGCCTCGACTGGCAGGAAGAACTGGTCACGGTGGCATTGGCGACGTCAGCCGCGCCGACATTCTTCTCAACCTACCGAAACGGCACCCGGCACTTTGCCGATGGCGGTGTTTGGGCGAACAATCCCGTCATGGTGGCGCTGGTGGATGCCATGAGCTGTTTCAACGTCGACAGGCACAAAATCGAAATCCTGAGCCTTGGCTGTGGCGATCAAGACCTTCGTATGACTGATGGGCAAATCAAGCGCGGCGGCATGTTCCACTGGAGAACGATTATCGAAAGCGCGATGCACCTGCAAAGTCAGAACGCCCTCGGACAGGCAGGACTATTGATCGGGCGAGACCGCATGCTTCGTCTGACATCCGCCCCGGCGCTTGAACCAATCAGTTTAGATGATTTTGTGCGTGCAAATCGTGAGCTGCCAGCGCAAGCGAAGAGGTTGGTTGAAGAAAACGCTGAACGCCTTGAAGCGTTTTTCGATGCTAAGCGGTTTCAGGCGACTTTCTATCATGGCAAGCGGAAATAGCGGTACTCGCGGCGTAGATTTTGGCATCACTTGCGGCCTATAGCTGCGTGATGCGAACGGGGGGATGCCGCCCCCTCGAGGTCTACCAGTTCCTGCTTTGGGTCTGGAAGCCGCCATTCAACGTCGTCGCAGCGAAAGCCAGCTTTCCGCCCGAGTTATCGGATCGCCGCAAACGGCCCAAAGCTGTCATTCCCTTCAGCCCATGATGGTGTCTGCAAAGTAGATTTTTGTAGTCCAGATGTAACCAAATAAGATCTCGGTCTGGCGGACGCTCCGAAATCGGGCGCCCTTGCGGTCAAGCTTCACCAAGAAGGCAGGCGCATTGTTCCTGTCTGACGTCGGTAATGGCCTCCAGTCCACTTTAGAATGCTGCGGCGCACCTATTTCCGATACAGATAGATGGGTGAGCTCCATGCCTGGAAGCCATCCTCGGTCGTCACCCGCACCCAGACAGGCGTGTCGCCGGTCTCGCGGATTTTTACGGATCTGGTTGCTATCACACTACGTTCGAGTGGCGCGTCAGGAAGCCGTTGGATCGTGATCTTCTTCCCAAGACCACCGGCGTCAAATACCGAAGGTGCGAAGCCGACTTCTTTCAGGGCGACATCGAGCATTCCCTGGTTTGTGGAAATATTCAGCCTGCCTGTCCGGCTGTCTGCCAAATACGCGTCGAACCCCATGAAATTGCCAGTCGTAACGCCGTTCCATACCACGCTCTGGCTGCCGCGCTGGTCCAGAATCGTTTCCGGGTTCCAGGTGTTTATCGTGGTCAGGTCACGGATGCGGGCCTGGTCGAACTGAGCTCGTCCGGTCCATCGGACGTCTCGGCCACGCCCCCTGTACTCCGCCCCTGACCACGTGACACGAATGCGCTCTCCAAGGTCATCTGGACTATAGGTTTGCAGTCTTTCAATGACTTCGTCAGCGTCGCGCAACTCGACTTCCAGGATGCCGGCATGCGCCTCGACTCGAGTATCTATGTCAACGGTCTCGTCCGTGACACGCACGATGTCGCCCATCATTGCATTGCGGACGTTGTCCGGCACGACGTCCGGCGATGACAACGGGTTTCGCCAGAACAATGCGGCATCGTTCTCAAAGCGAGCGGATACGGCCAAGTGCATCCGGCATCCTGTCGTACCGTAATGATGGCGGCGTCTCTGGGCCTCCATGATTGACCCGCGGTCGTTCCGGTCCGTCAGGAAACAGGTCAGGCCGCCATAGGCACCAAATCGAGATGCCCCCGGATAGCTCGCGCCCGGCCGTCCTTTGTGACCGTCACTGTTGCAGACGACTCCGACCCGGCGGCGCATCGGGAAACCGTCGGTGAGCACCCATTCGAACGTGCCCCAGGCGGAATGCATTTCGACCGCTGTTTCGATCCGTGGGTCATGATCGTAATGGATGTTGCAATACCGGCCGCCGACATGGGCATAGACCGTCGCGTCTTCGTTCTGCAGTTTGGCAAACAGATCGGTCAGCGTGTTCGCATCTTCGGCCATTTCGGACCGGTCTTCGAGTAAAGCATGAGAACAGCGATAGATCGGCCGGCCTTCGGTGGCGTAAAAGACGTTGTGGTCGCCCCCGATCGCGGTATTGCCGGACCACTCGTAGCCGGGAAACACAGTAAATCTTCCGGGTTCGTTCACCCTGGCCGTCAGGTCGTTCAGCTTGTGCCAGAACGTTTGGTTGATCTGGAAGTCATTGGCCTGATGGGCGCAAACGTCCAGGAACGCCTTGTTGCGGGCGAAGTCGAAGTAGCTTTCGATCGAATTCACGCCGACGGTCTCGCCGGTCTGGCCGTGCAGGTCGCCCCAATATCCCGAAAGGCCCGCGTCATTCACCACCATGGGCCCGGATTCGCAGGCCAACATGTCGTCGACAAAGATCCTCACTCGAAGCGTCCCCGCTTCGTTGACCGTCAGGTCGTCGAAAATCATGGACCGGTCGGATGGCACATAGTCGAAGCTCTCGGGCAGGCCGTCGACCGGAATGCTGGTTTCGATTCTAACCCTGCCCGAAGCCTGATCCGTGGGATTCCCCCATTTGTCCTCGCACTTCAATCCAAAGCGAAACCCCTCACCCACCTGCCGCAGCGACGGCAATACGGCATGCCAGTTGCTGCCCGGCCCCGGATGGACGCCGATGGCGAACTGGTCCGGCAACGGCAGGAAATTTCCAGTGGCCTGAACATCGGTCATCACCCTCAGTTCGTAGCCCTCTTCGACGAAAGTCTGCATGAGCATCCCGGGAGACCCCTTCGAGGTGTCTCCGAACGTCAGCGTGATCTGATCGCCTTCGCTGAGGTATCCGCCGTTGAGTTGCGCGGTGACGGTCAGGATCCAGGGGCGTGCACCCTCGGGGCCGATTCGCAGGCTCATTTCACCGTCGCCGCTACATTCCGCCGATACGTAGTTTTCCGCGGTCGGGTCGGTGGCCTGTGGCTTTCCAGCATCCGTGATCATGCGAAAGGCCACCCGGACGGCCCCGGTATCGTCGAGGCCAAGGCGCCCGACCGTATAGTGAATACGGTACGTCTGAAAAGTGCGGACCTCAACGATTTCAGGGGCTTCCAGAACGGCCGAGCCATAGATTGACGGGTCGTCGCCCGGCCAGACGGAAGGGCCGTTCGCGCCGACGAACCGCGTCGGAACGGGTGCTGCTTTCTTGGGCAAGGCCATGAGATTTGCTCCCTGAAGTAGAACTGATCGATCAATCCATATTGCTTTATAGCAATTTTAAAGTAAACTACAGAGCACATTCAAGCAATGAAGCAAGTCAACACGGAGGCCCCATGAAAATATTCTCACGCCGCGGAGCGATCCTTGCTCTCGCAATGGCAGCCGGACTCGCGACGGGCACGGCCGTAGCCGCTGCCGACTATCCGTCGAAGCCGATTACAATGGTCATTCCGTACCGGGCCGGTGGAAGCACTGAAACAATGGGCCGCATATTCGCCGATGCGCTTGGCGCCGAACTTGGGACCAAGGTCGTCGTCAAGACGCGGCCCGGGGCGGGCGGTGCCGTCGGCGCGACCGAAGTCGCGGCTTCGGACCCTGACGGCTACACGATCATGTTCGCCGCCTCGTCCTCACTGCTTTGGCCGCCGCTGACGCAGGATGTCGAATTCGACCTCGACAGCTTCCAGTATGTCGCCAAGGTCACAGAGTATCAGCAGGCCATCGTGACCAGGGCCGATGCGCCATACGATACACTGGATGAGTTGATGGCCGAGGCCGGCGACCAGAAGCTCAACTTCGCAGATCAAAGCCCCATGTCCCGCGCCTATATCAACTATATCGCCAAGGAGCGGGGCGTGGAGTTTACGGGGATCCCCACCAAAGGCGGTGGCGAGATGGTCCCCTTCCTGCTTAGCGGCAAGGTCGATTTCGCGTGGAGTGGTGGTGTTCACAACCGCTACGGCGACAAGATCAAGGTGTTGCTTTCCATGAACGCCCAGCGGTTGCTGGCCAGCCCTGATATTCCCTCGATCGGTGAGACTTTCGGCGTTTCAATGCCTTCGCAGGCGGTTATCGTCGCACCGAAAGGCGTACCGGCGGATGTCATCGCCACGCTCGAAACGGCCATAGAGGCGGCAACAAAGAATGACGAACTGGTCGACATGGTGACCAACAAGCTGATGTTCCCGGTCGCCTACCTCGGCTCCGAGGCCATCACGGCCGAAATCGACGAAACGGCAGCCGGCCTGCAAGCTGTCGTGGCGGCAACCCAGTGAAGACGGCACTCCATAAGGGTGCGGAGACCAGACGCATTAATGTAGTGGCGGGAATTCTGCTCGCCGCCACGTCACTGGCTTGCATTCTCTGGCTTTTCCCCGGCCACGTCTCTTCGGAGACAACGCCCGGGGATCTGCCGCCGACCGTGATCCCCTACCTGTCGGCGGGTGTGGTGTTTCTGCTGGCCGTCGGTCTGGTCCTGCAAACGCTTTTTCGCGACACCGGGGAAGAGCTGCCAGTGCCATCGAAAAGTGTGCTGTCCGACGTTCTGTTTGCTTCGGCGGCCACCGGGGTGATCCTGCTGGCGTTCTACAAGGCCGGCTTCCTCGCATTGGCCATTCCGTTGACGGCCGTCACCATGATCTTTTCCGGCGGACGCAATCGGCTCGTGATCGCGCTCGTTTCGGTCCTTTTCCCTTTGATGGTCTGGCTTGGGGCGCGCTTCATTTTCGGCGTCTACCTGCCATAGGACGACCAGGAGGCTTTTGATGATCGAGAACCTCATCACCGGCTTCGCAGCGGCCTTCACGCTGACCAACCTGCTGTTCATCGCGGCGGGAATCCTGCTGGGCATCGTGATCGGGGCCTTGCCCGGCCTTGGCAGTGTGACGGCGCTCGCGGTTCTCATTCCCCTGACATACTACATGTCGCCGATTTCTGCGATTGCCTTCCTCGTGGGCATCAACAAAGGCGGCACGTCCGGCGGCGCGGTTCCGGCCATACTCCTGAATTCTCCGGGCACGCCGGAAGCGGCTGCCACCGCCCTTGACGGCAACCCGATGGCACGGCGCGGAGAGCCGGTTCGCGCCATGAAGTTTGCTCTGTACTCTTCCGTCACCGGCGACATGATTTCCGATGTCCTGCTGATCGTACTGGTGGTGCCTTTCGCGGCCATCGCGCTGCAATTCGGCCCGCTGGAATACACGGCTGTCCTGCTTTTTGCGTTCGCGCTCCTGTCCGGTGTTTCCGGTGACAATCCTTTGAAAGCCCTGATCGCGATCTTCGCGGGGATCTTCCTGTCCACCATCGGCCTGGACCCGATCGACAGTTCCCCCAGAATGACCTTCGGCAACATCAATCTCTACGACGGCCTTCCACTGACGGCACTTGCGATCGGGTCGCTTGCACTCGCGTCGGTCGTCGAACAGATTTTCGATATGCGCCGAGACGGCGTCGACAGCGGCTATGTCAACCAGGGCGCCCGCGAGAACAGGGCGCTCCCGGTTCGCGAGTTCCTGACCTATTGGAAAACCATTCTGCGCTCGTCGATGATCGGTTCCCTCGTTGGGATGCTGCCCGGTCTCGGAGTGACGCTTGCGGCATTTCTCAGCTATGGACAAGCAAAGCGCGCTTCGAATAAGCTGGACAGTTTCGGAACCGGAAACCCCGAGGGCATTGTCGCGACCGAAGCCGCCAACAGTGCGGTGGTAGGTTCGAATCTTGTGCCGACGATTGCGCTGGGAATTCCGGGAAACATCGCGGCGGCGCTTCTGATCGGCGCCTTCATCATCCACGGGATCGTGCCCGGACCGTTCATGCTGACCATGCACGGTGACGTGATCTACGCGCTTTTCGCGTCCATGATCATTGCCAATTTCTTTCATCTGTGTCTCGGACGCATGGGCATTTCGGTCTGGGGCCATGTTGCACGTCTGCCGAAATGGGCTGTGCTTCCGCCCATTCTGACGCTTTGCATCGCGGGTGTGTATTTGCCAGGGCAGTCGGGTTTCGACGTGGCCGTCATGCTTGTCTTTGCCGTCGTAGGTCTGGCGATGCGCCGGACCGGCTTTCCGATCGTCTGTCTGGTCATTGGTTTCCTGCTTGGCGACATGTTCGAAACGTCATTGCGGCAGGCTATGCTACTCTACAGTTCAACGCCGGGCGCCGTATTCCGCAGCCCGATTGCGATTGGCTTTTTCGGTCTTGCAATATTCATACTGGGCCGGGCGGTGGTGCGAAAATGAAAGATACTGGCATGCAACAGGACGCGAAACAGCTGATCAGCGACGCTGCCCGGAAACACCTCGAAGATCCCTCATGCAAGAAGCGGTCGGCAGTGCGGCTGGCAATCATCGAGGCAATCCGCTCCGGCGTTGCGCAGCCGGGCGACCCCCTCCCGACGGAGCGCGAGCTTGTGGATCTGTGCGGCGTCAGTCTCGGCACGGTGCAGGCAGCCCTGCAGCAACTCACTCAAATGGACCTGATCGAACGAAAGCGAGGGTCCGGAACCTCGGTAAAGAACAACCGGTCGATCGGCGATCAGGTCTGGCATTTCAGGTTCCAATCCGTCAGCACCCAAGAAAGCCTGAAGGTTCTGGCGGCCAATGTGCAGATACAGGAAACATCGGATCAGGGCGAATGGTCCGAGTTTCTGGGTCGTAGTGACACGTACCTCCGCATAGACCGCGAACTTCAGTTGAGCGAGGGCCTGTCGTCCTATGCGCGGATGTATCTGCATCCAAAGACAGCGCCCGGCCTGCTGGAACGAACCTCTGGAAGCCTGACCGTGGTGAATATTCGCGCCTTCCTGAAGGAGGAGTTCGGCGTCAATACCACGAGTGTGAAGCACGACGTACTGGTCGTCGATGCAAGCGCCATACCCTTCGATGTAGCGGCCGAGTTCAAAGCGGTCGGATGGTACGAGATCACCGCAAGGACCCAGAGCCCGGACGCGATGCCGGTCTATTTCCAGAAAGTCTACGCGCCGGTCACGGCGTGCAAACTGACATTCGGAAAGTTGATCGGATGAGCAGGTGGGCAGAACGACCGCGGGCCAAGAGCTGCACACCGGATCTCAAGAAGCGGCGCGGATGATCGCCCGGGCCATCTCCGACGCCATCGGGCGCTTCTCGGTCCCCTGCCTGCTGATCGGTTTGCTTTTCTTTGCCGCGTCCCTGACGCCTTCCTTGATACCGCGCGGCCCAATGGTTCAAGGCATCCTCGGCGGCCTCGTTACGGCGATCGGGTACTTTACCGGCCAGATCGTCGGGTTCTTGTGGCACGCAGCGGACATGCCTCGCCTGACGGGACGCGCCGCCCGAAGCCTCAAATGGATTGCATCTTTCTGCACCCTGACAATTTTCGTGTGGGTGCTGGGCTCAAGCCTGACATGGCAGAACGCGCTACGTGAGAAGATGGGCATGGAGCTGGCGGACGCGCTCCATCTTTGGCAGATACTTTTCATCGCGATTGCCGTTTTCGCCGCCGCCTTCACATTGGGGCGTCTGGTGGCGTTTTTGTTCCGACTGATCCGCGCAAGGTTCTACCGGGTGATGCCGCCGCGTCGAGCCAATGTTATTGGGCTGATAGCTGTCTTTGCGCTTCTCTTCTTCGTCACGCGCGACGGAATTTTCGACCATGTCGTTTCCGGCCTCGATGAAAGCTACGAGGCGGCGCAGGCGCTCTTTGACAATGCCCCGCCACCACCCTCCGACCCACGGATGACCGGAAGCGCCGGCTCGCTGATAGATTGGGCCGCCATTGGCGAGCCCGGCCGCAACTTCATCACCTCGGGCCCCGATGCCGCCGCCATCTCGGCCTTCATGGGACGACCGGCAAAGGATCCGATCCGCGTTTACGTGGGTCGGGCAAACGGCGAGACGCCGCGCGCCCGGGCTGAACTGGCGCTCGCGGAACTCAAGCGCCAAGGGGCCTTTGACCGCGCTGTGCTGGTCGTGGCCAGTCCGACAGGGACCGGTTGGATGGATCCCGGCTCACACGACCCGGTGGAGTATATGCATAACGGCGACATCGCGACGGTCGCCGCGCAGTATTCCTATCTGCAGTCACCGCTGGCCCTGATACTTGAGACCGATACCGGATTGGAACAGGCGACGGCGTTGCAGGATGTGGTCCACGGCTACTGGAAGACGCTGCCTGCCGATGCGCGCCCGCGCCTTTACGTGCACGGCCTCAGTCTCGGGGCCTGGTCGTCGATGCATGCGACCAACCTCTTCCGACTGATGGACGACCCGATTGACGGCGCCTTCTGGGCAGGCCCGCCGTTTCCCTCGGCATTCTGGAATTACGTGCAGCGGCAACGAGAGCCGGGCAGCCCCTGGGTTCTGCCAAAAATCGGGGACGGGTCGCTGGTGCGCTACGCCTCTCATACGTCGGATGCATCGAGGACCGAGGCCGGTTGGGGGCGGATGCGCATCGTCTTTCTGCAATATTCCAGCGATCCGGTCGTGTTCTACGATCCTTATTCGCTCTGGCGTGCGCCGCCCTGGATGCGCGACCCGCCTGCCGAGGACATGTCGGAACATTTCGTCTTCGTGCCGGTGGTGACGCAGTTCCAACTGGCGCTGGACATGGCCTTGTCCTTCGTGTCCCCGCCCGGGCATGGCCACGCCTACTATGCGCAAGACTACATCGCGCCCTGGGTCGAGGTAACCGCTCCTCAAGGGTGGACGCAGGCCGACACCAAGCGGCTTGAAGCGCATTGCGACAACGGCTTTCAGGCAGGATGTTCCAATGCAATTCGTTGAGCCGCACGCCGGCCCACACTTCGGCACGCCGCACCGCATTCCCGGACCATCGGGCCAGCGGCGCGGAACAAATAAGCGCCGCGCCCGGAAATCAGGTTTAGGCGCCCCCGCCCCCTCTTGCTTATTATTGCGCAAAAACATCCTATGGTTGTTGCATGGTCAGCAGGAATCCTTCTTCATTTCTTCACAAGGAGTTCTTTGAAATGTGTATGTCATGCTGCGAAAGCATCGAAAGTGGAATTGAGCCGATCAACCCGTGCCTGTGCGGGGCCCCTGAAACACAGGCGGCAATGGATCGGATCGAAGCCGACCTGACACGCCGGAGGCTGTTGGGCGGCATGGCGGCGGTTGTCGGCATGTTCGCGGGGTTCGGCCTTGCGCCAACCGACCTGCGCGCGCAGACACCCGGTAGACCGACGCTGCTGACCAACTTGCGGTTCTTTGATGGGACCACCCTTCAGATGCAGACAGGCCGGGACATTCTTGTCGAGGGCGGGCGTATCACCGGCTTGCCAGCCACCGGGGCGGGCCCGGAGGACGCGACCGTGATCGACTGTGGCGGACGCGCCGTCACGCCGGGCCTGATAGATTGTCACTGGCACGCCACCCTTGTTGGCATCAGCAAGCTGGCGGCGCTGACGCAGGATATCGGGTGGGTTCACCTGATGGCCGGGCGAGAGGCCGGGGCGACGTTGATGCGCGGGTTTACCACGATACGCGACACCGGCGGGCCGGTCTTCGGCCTGAAAATGGCGATCGATCAGGGCGCCGTGACTGGACCGCGCATCTTCCCCTCCGGCGCGATGCTTTCGCAGACCTCGGGCCACGGCGACTTCCGCTTGCTGAATACTCTGCCCAAGACGAGCGGCGATACGCTCGACTACACCGAAAGCGCAGGCGTCGCCGCCATCGCAGACGGTCGTACCGAAGTTCTGAGGAAGACCCGCGAACAACTGATGCAGGGTGCCAGCCAGATCAAGATAATGGCGGGCGGCGGCGTGGCGTCGCCATACGATCCGCTGGATACGACACAATATACGCTCGACGAAATGAAAGCGGCAGTCGAGGCGGCGGCGGACTGGGGCACCTATGTCTGCGCTCACGTCTATACGCCAAAGGCCATCCAGCGCTGCCTCGAAGCTGGTGTGCGCTCGATCGAACACGGCCAACTGGCGGATGACGCGGCGATCCGCGCCATGGCCGACGCCGACGCCTGGTGGAGCATTCAACCATTCCTCGCCGACGAGGACGCGAACCAATACTCCGATCCGGCAGCTCAGGCCAAGCAGCAGGAGGTGGCACAGGGAACGGTCAGGGCATTCGAGGCGGGCCGCGCCGAAGGCGTCAACATGGCGTTCGGTACCGATGTGCTTCTCAATCCGGGCGGCGCGGCCTCGCAAGGGCGTCAGCTTGCCAAGCTGGCAAGGTTCATGTCGCCTCTCGAGGCCCTCCATATGGCCACGGGCGCGGCAGGGGAACTGCTCGCCCTGTCGGGTGAGCGCTCACCCTACACTGGTGCGCTCGGGGTTATCGCCGAAGGGGCGCTGGCCGACATACTCGTTTGGGATGGCGATCCCGAAACCGCTCTCGATTTCCTCGACGATCCCGAAAACAACCTGCGCCTTGTCATGAAGGGCGGGCGTGTCTTCAAGGAGACGCTGTGATGCCATTCAATCTGTTTAAAAAATTGCGCTCCCTTGCCGCCGCGACCTGTCTTGCCAGCGTGGCGCTGACTCCCGGCGCGGTACAAGCGGGGTCGTCGGACTGGGCCGGCCAGGTCACGCTCTACGGTTGGGGCGCAAGCGTGTCGGGCGATTTCAGACCGTTTCCGGGCGCGCCGCAACTCTCTTTCGACCGGTCTTTCTCGGATGTCCTCAAGGACTCGGACGGTGCCTTTTTCATGACGGCCCTGGCGCGCCGGGGTGAGCTCGTCTTTTTTGGCGACCTTACCTACTCTTCGTCGTCGCGAAGCGGTCGGGTGCCGCCCGGCATACCGGCCTCCGGCAAGCTGACAATGCGCTCGGCCACCCTGGCGGCGGGCAAACGCTTTCAGGCCGGCCCACGAACAACGCTCGACCTGCTCGGCGGTGCCCGGTTCTGGAGTATTGATGGCTCGGTGTCCGTGCCACTGGCCGGTGTCAGCGTGGCGCCAGAGGCCAACTTCACGGATCCGATCATCGCGCTGCGGACGAACACGCAACTGTCTCTCCGCTGGTCCCTGCTGGCCTACGTGGACGCAGGCGGGTTCGGCGTCGGGTCGGACGTGACGTGGCAAGCGGCGGTGACCGCGAACTACAAGGTCAGCGATCACTTCTACCTGTCCGGCGGATGGCGGCACCTCTTTGTTGATTACAACGACAACGGAGCCAACTTCGAGGGCAGCATGAGCGGCCCGATCATTGGCGCGACCTACCGCTTCTGAGCCGATTATCGAACCCAGGCTTGTCGCTGCCTACAGAGGAAATCGTCGCGGGTCTTTTCCATTTGAGAACTGAACATGACGCAAAAGAGATTCACCATGCACGCACTTCGCACAGCCGTGTTCGCGGCGCTATTGGCGCAGGCCGCCACTCCTGGAATGGCCCAATCGCCCGAGCCATTTGTCGGCGCCCACGGCGCCCTGACGCCCGCAACCTATACCGGAACGACCGAAACCGGCGCGTGGCACCTTGATATCTGGCCAGATCAGGCCTTTCACCTGCGGCGCACCTCCCCGGACGGTGCCACAGAGGATCACGCCGGACGGTGGCACGCGAACGGCGAATCCGGCACGTTGGTGCTGGGCACTGATGGCAGCGAGATCATCCTGGAGGTGCGCAACGCGGAACGTTTGCGACCTCAAGGGGCACCCGAAGATGCATCCGGTGACCTTGTAACGACAGGCCAGCTTGATCCGACCGGGATCGCAATGCCCATGTCCGGGATGTTCACGTATTTTGCCGATGCGCCGACATTCGTCCACTGCGCCACGGGCCGGCAGTATCCCGTTGCGCAGGAGGCCGGTTACCTCGCCCTTGAAGAGGCCTACCTGCGGGACAGGCCCGCCCCGGCGGAACCTCTTTTCGTGACGGTCGATGGGACCATAAACACACGCGAGCAGATGGAAGGGCCCCCGCGCCCGACTGTTACAGTGACGGAGCTTGGAGCAACGTGGCCGGGTGAAACTTGCGCCCGAGTAACGAAATCTCCGACCCTGGATGGTACAGTCTGGCGGATTGCTTCTCTGGAAGGCGAAAGTCTGGATTGGTCGCCGCCAGAGCGCGAGCCCTTTCTCGTGATCCGCCCGGACGA
Organism: Roseovarius atlanticus; assembly: GCF_001441615.1. Taxonomy (GTDB): domain Bacteria; phylum Pseudomonadota; class Alphaproteobacteria; order Rhodobacterales; family Rhodobacteraceae; genus Roseovarius; species Roseovarius atlanticus. The sequence goes on along the minus strand of NZ_LAXJ01000003.1, from coordinate 83,609 downwards.
GAAGACGTTCAATGCGTCGGTCGGCTGCAACATGATGCGCGGCAGCGTCTCCGTCTCCGAAAGCACACTATCCTTTGGCCAACCGGCCAGCACGATGATGGCCTGCCCTGACGACCTTGCCATGTGGGAAGCGCGGCTGGGCGCAGTTCTGGGAGCGGCAACCACGCATCTGATCGGCGGGCGCAGCCTACGCCTCATGGATGACGAGGGCAGGAGCCTCGCGGAACTGAAAGCCGTCTATCTGCCATGAAACCTGCTGCATCAAGGCGCAAGGATCCAGCGGCCATCGGTCAGACACCGTTGCGTCTGCACTGTCTGGATGCGGGCCTGCCGGCGTGTCCTGAACTTGTAGTTCAGTCCGACACAATTGCCGGAGACAGACGCGATTTCAACCGATCCATAAGCTCCCGTCTCAGGGTTCGACCAGATCGTATCGTCCCCTGGCAGCGCTTTCCGGCTGTCATAAAGCTCTCCACCGGTTCGGACCATGATGTTGAGATCCTGCTGCGTCAGCCCTGTTCGATCGATCTGTCGCAATAGAGAATTCGCAGAAGCCGGGTGCGCCGCAAGCAAAATGAAGCCTGCAATAGCAACTCGAAGAATGGTGTGTCGCACGGGTGTGTGTCCTGTTGAGGGAGATAATGTTTACCGTGCCATATGTTCAAACGCCTTTGCGATCATGCGGGCCCGCCATCCCAAATGCGCGGCCTGTGCCTCCTGCCGTTGCTCCTCGGCCCGCTGCTCGACCTCACGCTGCCTGAGATCGGCGGAACGCGCGCTCAGGGCATCCTCGCTTTCTTGGAGTTCCTGTTCCCGGCGCTCGATCGCGGCAAACCGGCGCCCAAGCGACTCTCGAGAGCCGATGCAGAGGAAGTCGTAGCACGCTTGCGGGCTTGTACGGATGGGCTTCTCGGCGCACTCGGCACGCCGGCAAACAACATCGATCGCGCATACAAGGCCCCGGAACTGGACGCTGCGATGCGCTGGCATGCGGCACAACTCACGGACCTCGAAAGAGATCTCAAGCGCGCATTCGGCTTATCTTAAGGCACGCGGTATCGGTGCAATTTCTCAATCTTCGGACCAGCGAATATGCACCGATACCTCTCGAAGCCTCGGCGTCAGTAAACCTTATTCCGGAATTCTGCCGAGCTTCCCGCGAAGTATCGATCTCTCTTTTGCCGGCGCCCTGAGCCTCCGCGGAACGCAACTGAAGATCGATCAGAACGAATGTCCAATCCGGAACTCAACACAATTAAGACCGCGGCCAAACAACTCGGCGTTCCGGCAACAGAATTGTTGGAGTCGGCAAAGGAACACGGCTTCCTCGTGAAGATCGGGAAACGGACAACTCGCCTCGAGAAATCTTCTCTTACAGAATTGGTGAAAGCATGCCGAGAAAATCCAAAGGCGCACGCCTGTATTCCTGGAAAGCAAAAAACAAACGCAGGGCAGTCTATGTCATCCGCGACGGCGGAAAAGAGTACTCAACGGGCACAACGGATTTAAGCGAAGCTGAAACAGCACTCCGAATCTACTTGAACGAAAGAGACAAGCCGCGAGCGGCTTCATCGGAAAATTACTTGGTCACAGATGCGCTCTTCACGTATGGCTCAGAACGAGCCGAGAACACGGAAAACCCGGAGCGAATTGGGTATGCCATCGATGCTTTGAGCATTTGGTGGTCCGGCCGTACGGTCTCTGATGTCAACGAAAATTCTTGTCATGCTTACGCGCGAGATATGCGCGAGGGCTATCAGCCTCCCGAAGCCGAAATTCGGCGGCGTCCAGTCGGCGACGGGACCATCCGTCGAGAACTTAGTTGCCTTCGCGCGGCGCTGAATGTGTGCGGTCGAAAGGGTCTATTGAGTTCGGTACCGACAGTCACCCTCCCACCGGCTCCGCCGGCCAAAGATCGTTGGTTGACCCGCGACGAGGTGGCCAGGCTCATTCGCGCGGCACGCAAATCACCAAGGACACGATACCTCGCGAGGTTCATTCTAACGCTCTCTACACCGGATCCCGAAAATCGGTGATACTCGGTTTGGGTTTCATTCCTCACGTTTTTGGTGGCCATGTGGATTTCCGAACCGCAAAGCTTCACCGCAAGGGGAATGCCCAAAAGCAGACCAAGAAGAATGCACCAACCGTCCCCATTCCGGAACGGCTGCTACCGCATTTCGAGCGCTGGCAAAAGAATGGTGCGAAATGGGTTGTCGAGATCGAAGGACATCGCGTTGGAGGGATAAAGAACGATTGGGAAACCATCCGTGAGATCGCCGGGATGCCGGAGGTCACGCCCCAAACATTGCGACACACCGCGATTACCTGGGCAATGCAGGGCGGTGCGAATGTCTGGCACGAATCCGGGTTCTTCGGCGTAACGATGGACACGCTCGAGAAGTATTACGCGCACCACCATCCCGACTACGTGAAAACGGCGGTCAACGTCGCCAACAATGGGCAAATCATAAATGTCCAACGAACACGCCAACGCTGAGCTTCACGCCGGCCTGCCTCCAAAGGAGAAGGGGCAGACCCCACCGTAAGACGAAGTCGGTGTCGCATTTCTGGGACGCGTCCCAGATAAAAACACATCCTGAAAAACCTAAGGGCCCCTCGGGGCCCTTATTTTATTGGTCGGAGTGAGAGGATTCGAACCTCCGGCCCCTGCCTCCCGAAGACAGTGCTCTACCAGGCTGAGCTACACTCCGACCGTAAGCCCGGCGATTATACCGGTGCGATCTTTTTTGCAAGGGCAGATCGCCGGGAACCTGCAAGACCCGCATCGCGTTGGCGACACGCATCATGAGCTTTCATTTCGAACCCCATGCACCCTTGCAGTCAGAGGTGCGACGGATCGCCGAGGACCAGTTGAACAGCGCCCTCGCCGCAACCGAAAACGCCCGCGAAGATCCCGAGGACGCCGTGCATGACCTGCGCAAGCGCATGAAGAAACTGCGCGGATTGGCGCGACTGGTGCGCCCGGGACTGGGCGATACCTACTCACGAGAGAACCGGCGTTTTCGCGACGTTGCGCGCCTGTTCTCGCCGATCAGGGATGCGCAGGTTCTGTATGAAACCCTTGATGGCTTGCAGGTGATGGAATCCGCCGCCGGGCAGGATCTTGCGCCGGTCAAGGCCTGGGCACAGGCCCGGCGAAACCGTATTCTGACATCGGCTGAGCTTGACGACCGGCTGGCAACCGCCCGAACGGAACTTCGGGATGCTCTTGCGGGGCTCGATGCGTGGCAGATCGACGACCCAGCCGAAGACGTTCTGAGAAAGGGCCTGAAGAAGACCTACAAGCGTGCTTGCGAACGCTACGCTTTCGTGCAGCACACGCCCGGCCCCGACCCGCTTCACGAGTGGCGCAAACGTGTGAAGTACCATTGGTATCACCTGCGCCTGCTGCGCGAGGGGTGGCCGGACATCATGGCGCCGCAGATCATCGCGCTGGATCGGCTGGGCGACCTGCTGGGCGATGATCATGACCTCGTCGTCCTGATCGACACGCTCGAGGCCGAGGACGCGCCCGACTCAGCGAGAAACGTGATCGCGCGCTGCGCCGCGGATCAGAGCCATTCAAAGAGGCGAAGCGCCTTCGCGCTTGCGCCTTACCTCATGCTTGAGACACCTAAAGCCCTGTCGCGGCGGATTGCCGGGTACTGGGCCGCTGTGTCGGATTAAAGGCTGGCCGTCAGCGCGGCGACGATCGCGTCGCCCATCTGGCTGGTCGTAACGGGTTCGATGCCCTCTTCGCCAAGCAGGTCCGCGGTGCGCAAGCCGTCGCCAAGCACTTTTTCAACCGCCTGCTCCAGCCGCGCCGCCTCATCCCCCTGGTCAAAGCTATAGCGCAGCGCCATGGCGAAGCTCAGGATACAGGCGATCGGGTTGGCCTTGCCCTGCCCCGCGATATCGGGTGCCGAGCCGTGCACCGGTTCGTACAGCGCCTTGGGCCTGCCATTGGCCATTGGCGCACCAAGGCTGGCCGAGGGCAGCATCCCAAGGCTGCCGGTCAGCATCGCGGCGGCGTCCGACAGCATGTCGCCGAAAAGGTTGTCGGTAACGATCACATCGAACTGCTTGGGCCAGCGGCACAGCTGCATCGCGCCCGCGTCGGCGTACATGTGGGTGAGCTCGACATCGGAGTAGTCTTCGTCATGCACCTTCTGCACCACTTCGCGCCAAAGGATGCCCGATTCCATCACATTGGCCTTTTCCATCGAGCAAACCTTGTTCGAACGGCGCCGCGCCAGTTCGAAAGCCGACCGCGCGACGCGGTCGATCTCGGACTCGGTGTAACGTTGCGTGTTGATGCCGACGCGTTCATTGCCTTCCTGGATGATGCCGCGCGGCTCGCCAAAGTAGATACCGCTGGTCAGCTCGCGGACGATGACGATATCGAGGCCTGCGACCACGTCACGCTTGAGACTGGAGAAATCCGCCAGAGCATCGAAACACTGGGCCGGTCGCAGGTTGGAATATAGATCCATCTCCTTACGCAGGCGCAGCAGGCCGCGCTCGGGCTTGACCGAAAAATCCAAGGCATCGTATTTCGGACCGCCTACGGCGCCCAGCAGAACCGCGTCCACCGACTGCGCCTTTTCCATCGTGTCGTCATGCAGCGGCGTGCCGTGCTTGTCATAGGCCGCGCCGCCGACCAGATCCTCGCTTACGTCAAAGGACAGCCCGCGATTGGCGCCAAACCAGTCGATCACCTTGCGGACTTCGACCATCACTTCGGGGCCGATCCCGTCGCCGGGCAGAATAAGAAGCGAGGGGGTGCTCATGTGCGATCCTTTCGAAACTCTAGCGTTGTCACCGCCTAGCCCGAGCCGCGGGAAGGGTCAAGAAAGGTAAGGCTTCAATCCCTTGGCAAGCGCCTCCCAGACCACGGCGATGCGGGGGGTATTGCGAAGCGCCTGGTGTGTGGCCAGCCAGGCCGGAAGGCGTGGCAGGTCAATGTCGAAATCCAGATCCTCGACATCGTCGTGCAGAGTGCCGAGTGCCTTCATCCCGAACCCTATTCCGCACCCTGCGCGGACCATCTCCCACCCCACGGTATGGCTGTCGCATCGAAACGCGAACATCTCGCGCGAGGCGGGCATACCGCGTTCCTGCATCCCACGAATGATTTCCTCGTTGCGGTCATAGCCGATCAGGGGGTGATCGTAGAGATCGGCGAAGGTCCGCGGCCGCCCCGCCCGCTGCAAATAGCCGCGCGATGCAAAAAGGCTCAGCGGGAAGTCCCCCAGGTGCCGCGCGACAAGCTCAAGCTGTTCAGGCCGGTACATCCGCACCGCGATATCGGCCTCGCGGAAGAGAAGGTTCTCGGTGCTGTCGGACGGCATCAGGTCGATGCTGATGCCCGGATGCTCGGCCCGCAGACGCGCCAGAATCGGCGGCAGGATATAAACGGAAACTGTCTCGCTTGCCGTGACTCGCACCGCGCCGGTGGCCTGGGTCTGCTGGCCTGCGGCGGTCAGCTCGATTTCGACCATGGCGCGATGCATGGCCCGCGCGGGCTCGAGCAGTGACCGACCGCTGTCGGTGAGGTCCAGACCCTTGGGCTGGCGATGAAACAGGACCTGTTCCAGCTGCTCTTCCAACTGCCGAACCTGACGCCCCAGCGTCGGCTGGCTGGCTCCGACCATCCGCGCGGCGGCAGAGAGTGAGCCCGTCTCGGCGACGGCGAGAAACGCGCGGATCAAGGACCAATCCAGATCAGACATGCGGCTTACCATGCACAAATGAATATCCAATGCGCGGAAATTGGCAATTCCCATTCTCGGGCAATCACCTAACGTGGCGTCAAACGAGGTCATGTGGAGCGTGGACAGATGCAGAAAACCGTTCTTGTACTGGGTGCCAACGGGCGTTTCGGGCGCCACGCAACCGAAGCGTTCTGGAATGCGGGCTGGACCGTGCGGCTGTTCGACCGCGGGCGCGATGACCTGATGGCGGCGGCACGGGGCGCCGACATCATCGTTGCTGCCTGGAACCCGCCCTATCACCATTGGAAGACGCAGCTTCCCCGGCTTCACGCCCAGGTGCAGGCCGCGGCACGGGTCTCTGGTTCGGCTGTGCTGCTGCCGGGCAATGTTTATGTCTACGGGCGCGACGCCACCACACCGTGGACCGAGGCGACGCGCCACGCAGAACCCACTCCTCTGGGCCGGGCTCGACAGGATCTGGAAAAAAGCTATCGGGAAAGCGGTGTTCAGACGATCCTGTTGCGCGCCGGCGATTTTATTGACACCGAGCCTACGGGCGGCTGGTTCGACCGGGTTCTGATGTCGCGGATCGATCGCGGGCAATTGCTCTATCCCGGCAACACGCGCGCCCTGCATTCATGGGCCTTCCTGCCCGATCTGGCCAGGGCGGCCGAGCACCTGGCGCGGGAAAAGCCTAGCCTTGGCCCGTTCGAGGAGGTCGTGTTTCCAGGCTATACGCTGACCGGAGAGCAGCTGGCCGAGTGCCTGTCGAGGGTATCAAGGCGCGCGATCACCGCGCGACGGATGCCATGGTTGCCACTAAGGTTGGCAGCGCCAGTATGGCCCATGGCACGTGCATTGCTGGAACTGCGCTATCTTTGGGAAACGCCCCACAGCCTTCACTCGGACCGCCTGCAGGATCTGTGCCCGACGTACCGCGACACGGATATCGAAGACGCGCTCGGCCAGGCGGGCGCCAGGTGGCGGGTCCGCACCAGGCAAAACCGCTGCGCCGTGCCCTGTTATTTCACCAGAAGGTCGACCCAGACCAGTCTGTGACGGCTTGCCTCGGCGTCACCGGCCAGTATCCCGCTGTCCATGACGGCCAGATCGGCTGACGGCAGAATGTAGCTGACACGCAGCGATCCCGGCTCGGGCGCGGGCCAGTCCACCGTATCAAGGCGGGGGTCACCTTTGTGCGCCGCTGTTTCAGTCACTTCGCCGTCCCGCATCGCCTTCGGATCGACGAACCTCTCATCCTGCAAAAGCCGCCTGATGGCCGCCTTGCGCCCCTCCCCGTCGACCGGATCGAGGTTGGCATCGCCCGCCAAAACGAAAGGTGCCTCCGGCGTTGTGCCAAGTTTGCCGTCGAGGTAGTGCAGCCAAAGACCGATCTCGTCATGGTTTCTGCGGCCATTGCGGTCTTCCGGACCGTCAAATACTGGCGGGCTGGCGTGAAAAGTCAAAAGGCGCAGGGTCGTGTCGCTGACCCGCATTGGAATATCCCACTGCGCCACGCTCGACAGCCGCTGAATGTCGGCGACATCGTCGGGCATCAAGGCTGTTCCATCTTCCAGCTGCAGCAGAGCATCCGGCACGTCGCGCCACAAGATCCCGCTGAGATCGCGCACGTCTTCGGTCAGGATGGGAAGGCGCGACAGCACGGCCATGCCGCCCTGTCCGGCGAACTCTCCGTAGCCCTGCGCATCCCTGGCACGGCCCACACGCCCGTCGCCGTCAAGGTCCAGCCCGGTGGCCATCCCGGCGTTGGGACGCAGGGCAAAGGCATGGGGCATATCAAGCCCGTGATGCGCAATGCGCCCGGCCAACGCCCGTAAGGCCGCGAGGTCATGATCGTAGTCGATACCCTGCAATGCAATGACATCCGGTCGGGCCGTCGCGATAACCCGTGCCACCGCCTCGACCTGCGTATCCTCTTCGGACAGGATATCGCGCAGCAACAATCCCGGGCCGCTGCGCGCAAGTTCAGTATTGAACGTGGCAATCCGGATCGTGGTTTCCGACAATACGGGCCATGCCCCTACAATGCAGAACACAAGACCCGCGATCAGGCGTTCTGCAGTCCTTCGGCCTCGGCCTTGGCATAGACGCGCCGACGCTTTTCCTCGATCAGTTCGGCCACGCGCATCAAAGCGATGCCGCGCATCAGAATGCTTGCAGGAAGAAAGGCCCATACGGTCATCATCCAGATCAGGGTTTGTTCGCTCTGGAACGACACCGGCTCGATCACCAGGGATGCCGCCTTCACGATTGCCGGGATCAAGAATGGCAGCAAAGCCCCTAACACAATGTTAAGACCTGAGTCTCGGCGCAGCCGGTCGACAATGTCCCCGCCGCGGGTAGGGTCGAACAGCGGCAGGTTCACCCAAACGTTGAACGCGCCATTGCGCATGGGCCATCCCAAAAGGCGCACAAGAATGACGAAGACCAATATCATGACCAACGATACGCTGTAGGCCAGGCCGGCCGCGATCCGCACAGTGTTCGCCAGTTCAAGCGTCGCATCCGGCGGCAACATCAAAACCACAAGACGCACCGGCGAGAACGGAAAGTCCATGGCGTTGCCGATTGCCTGGGCAAAATAGGTAATGATCAGCGTGATTGGGCTCGGCTCGATCTTTCCACGCGCGATCAGCGACAGCATGACCACCACCAAGGCCAGCGCAAGGAACTTCAGCCGGTTGAACGGCGGGGCGAACCGGAATTCGACGATGCTGGGGTACCGGCCAAAATACTCGATGAAGGTCAGCAGCGAAAAGAGCAGCGCAATCACCACGACGATCTGTGCCGTGTCCGTCGCAACCGACGGCAGCACAAGTGCCGGTGTTGCCACCAGCAAAGCCACGAGTATTGCGCGCGTCAGCGCGCTGATGATCTGCGAAACCACTGCCCGGTTCCCTTCCAACTGGCCTGACCCGGTTCGATGCCGTGCCATTGTTCCAACTTGGGTCCGTCGATTATGACGGCTTGCCTCAATCTTGCCCAATTTTTGCCTTCTTTCACCATCCGGCTCAAGATACCAAGTCGTTAGACTTAGAATTTCCGGCGATTTGATGGTGATGGTGGTGCCAGATTGCATCAATTTGCGGCCCGATTTGCGGCGCCGTCGTGGTCGGACGCTACATGTAGGGGCTACAGGCTAAACCCCCACAATTATTAATTAAAATAAGCTGTGCTTTTAATTAATGTTTTATGCTCAAGATTGCGCCGGCCACACACTGCCGCCGGCGCATTGCTCTCGTCTCAGGATCAGACCCAAGGACGCTCCATTGCCGCCTTCGCCTCGAACGCGTCAATCGACGCGGCCTTTTCCATCGTCAGGCCGATATCGTCGAGCCCGTTCAGCAGGCAGTGCTTGCGCCAGGGATCCACGTCGAATCCTATCGTGCCGCCATCCGGGCCAGTGATTTCCTGGCTTTCCAGGTCCACGGTCAGCACCGCGTTCGACCCGCGCTCGGCATCATCCATCAGCTTGTCGACCTCTTCCTGCGGAAGAACGATTGGCAGAATGCCGTTCTTGAAGCAGTTGTTGTAAAAGATGTCGGCGAAGCTGGTGGAGATCACGCAACGGATGCCAAAATCCAGCAGCGCCCAAGGCGCGTGCTCGCGGCTCGACCCGCAGCCGAAATTATCCCCGGCAACGATGATCTTGGCCTCGCGATAGGCGGGCTGGTTCAGAACGAAATTCGGGATCTCGTTGCCATTGTCGTCGTACCGCATCTCGTCGAACAGGTTCACACCCAGGCCCGACCGCTTGATCGTCTTCAGGAACTGCTTGGGGATGATCATGTCGGTGTCGATATTCACCAGCGGCATCGGCGCCGCGACACCGGTCAGTTTCACGAATTTTTCCATCAGTTCATCTCCCGGATATCGGTCAGCTTGCCAGTCACCGCCGCCGCCGCGGCCATCGCCGGGCTCATCAAATGCGTGCGCCCGCCGCGGCCTTGCCGGCCCTCGAAATTGCGGTTCGACGTGGCCGCGCACCGTTCGCCGGGCTGCAACTGGTCGGGGTTCATCGCCAGGCACATGGAACAACCAGCAAGCCGCCATTCAAAGCCCGCTTCGGTAAAGATCTCGGCCAGGCCTTCTTCCTCGGCTTGCGCCCGTACCAGGCCGGAGCCCGGCACGACCATCGCCCGCTTCACCTTGATCTTCTTGCCTTTCAGGATCTCGGCCGCAGCGCGCAGGTCTTCGATCCGACCATTGGTGCAGGAGCCGATAAAGACCGTGTCGATCTCGATATCCTTCAGCTTCTGGCCGGCTTTCAGCCCCATGTATTCCAACGCACGCTTGGCCGCTTCGGTTTTACCGCCGCTAAAGCTTTCGGGCGCGGGCACCTCGGCGTCGATAGGCAGCACATCCTCGGGGCTGGTGCCCCAGGTGACGACCGGCGCGATATCCTCGCCCTTGATGGTGATCACCTTGTCCCAATGCGCGTCGTCATCGGAATACAACGTCTTCCACCACGCCAGCGCAGCCTCCCACTGCGCGCCTTTCGGCGCGTGAGGACGGCCCTTGATATACTCGAAAGTCTTTTCGTCCGGCGCGATAAGACCGGCACGCGCCCCGCCCTCGATCGCCATGTTGCAGACGGTCATCCGGCCTTCCATCGACAGGTCACGAATCGCTTCGCCGCAATATTCGATAACGTAGCCCGTGCCGCCCGCCGTTCCGGTTAGGCCGATCACCGACAGCGTGATGTCCTTGGCGGTCACACCCGGGGACAGCTTGCCGGTTATCTCGACCTTCATGTTCTTCGACTTGGTCTGGATCAAGGTCTGGGTCGCCAGCACGTGCTCGACCTCGGACGTGCCGATCCCATGCGCCAGCGCACCAAAGGCACCATGCGTCGCCGTGTGGCTGTCCCCGCAGACCACGGTCATGCCCGGCAAGGTCCATCCCTGCTCGGGGCCGACGATATGCACGATGCCCTGCCGCACGTCGCTCACAGGGTAGTAATGGATGCCGAAATCCTTGGCATTCTTGTCCAGCGCAGCCACTTGGATGCGGCTGTCCTCAGGCATGGCTTCAGGGTTGTCTCGCCCCTCGGTGGTGGGCACGTTGTGGTCCGGCACGGCAATCGTCTTGTCCGGCGCACGCACCTTGCGGTTCGCCATGCGCAGCCCTTCAAAGGCCTGCGGGCTGGTTACCTCGTGTACCAGGTGCCGGTCGATATAAAGCAGGCAGGTGCCATCATCGGCCTCGTGCGCCAGATGGGCATCCCAGATCTTGTCATAGAGTGTCTTGGGGGACATCGGTCCTCTCCCGTCGTGTCAGTGAAATCTCAAAAATGGTAGATATCGGGCGCCTGCTTATAGGCGCGCCAGAACGGTGCAGGCCGCGCCGAAAAACCGCCAGGGCAGGCGCGCACGATCATCCATGTCGAAAATCCGTGTCATGGAGTGTCAAATACATGCTGCCTCCGACTCTATCAAGAGGACACCACTTGCGCGCGCCGCTACACCCTTTTTTCCTCTGGCCGGAAATATCCAGGGGAGGAGGTCGAAACCCCGTTTCGACCGGAGGGGCAGCGCCCCTCACCCCAAAAATCCTGCGCGGCGCCGCCGCTCAACCGGATCACGCCTCAGTCCGGCGGATCACGCCTCAGTCCGGGGCCAGCATATACCCCTCGCCGCGCACCGTCTGCAAATAGCGCGGCTGCTTCGGGTCGGCCTCGATCTTGCGTCTAAGCCGGGTGATCTGCACGTCAACCGCGCGCTCCTGCGCCTGCCCCTTGTCGCGTCCCAGATCCTCGACCAGCTTGGTGCGGCTGACCGGCTCGCGCAGGTTCTCGGCGAAGATACGCATCAGCTGAACCTCGGTCGCCGTCAGCCGGACCAGGTCTTCACCGCGCATGAGTTCGGACCTTTCTATGTCAAAGCGTACCGGGCCCATATTCAGAACTTTCGGCGCGGTTTGCTCTGGCGCGGCTTCCGGCATCCGGCGCAGGATCGCGTTGATCCGCAACAGCAACTCCTTGGGCTCGAACGGCTTGGGAAGATAGTCGTCCGCTCCGGCCTCAAGCCCCGCGATGCGTTCGCCGGTCTCTCCCTTGGCTGTCAGCAGAAGGATGGGGGTTTCGATCGTTTCGCGCAACGCCCGCGTCAGCGTCACGCCATCTTCGCCCGGCATCATCACATCCATCACGATCAGGTCGAATTCAAGCCCCGACAGCACGCGTCGTGCATGGCCGGCATCCCGCGCCACCGACACCAGGAAACCGTTGCGCGAAAGAAACTTGCGCAACAGATCGCGGATGCGCTCGTCGTCGTCGACGATCAGAAGATGCGGCGCCGGATCGTTCATGTATCAGCCTCCCGGATCGCATGGTACTTCCGGCGCATCTCCGGGTCCATCATTGCTTCCAGCACCTGCCGAAATCCGGCCACGGCCTCGGGACCCGCCTTGCGGTACGCGGCCCGCATTCGGGCGCGTTGCGCGTCAGACAGGGACTGCTCAAGGCTTCGTCCCTTGTCCGTCAGCGTCAGATGCCTTTCACGCCGGTCTGCCTTGCCCTGCTGGCTTTCCACCAGCCCATCCTCGATCAGCGTCCGCAAGACCCGGTTCAAGGATTGCTTGGTGACGCCAAGTATTCCCAGAAGGTTGTTCACGGTCGTGCCGGGGCGGCGGGCAATGAAGTGCAGCGCCCGGTGATGCGCCCGGCCATAGGCCATCGTGGCAAGGATGCGGTCCGGGTCTGCGGTGAACCCGCGATAGGCAAAGAACATCGCCTCGATTCCCTGCCGCAGCTGCTCGTCCGTCAGAAACAGCAGGTTTTCGCCGCTATGCGCCTCGGCCATGATCGTCCTCCCGTCGCCTTGGCTGTCAAGATACGTCAGCCTTGTTGACATTCCAAGATCAAACTGGTAGCGAATCGCAGTTTCTGCGCAATTTTATGTCCACTTCGGACGTTTCCAGCGCAACAATTGGAAAGAGGCCAAGCTGAGGAGGCGGACATGGCAGCGTATGACGATCGCGACGGCAAGATCTGGATGGACGGGAAACTGGTCGAATGGCGGGACGCGAATGTGCATATCCTGACCCACGGCCTGCACTACGCCAGCTCCGTGTTCGAAGGCGAGCGGTGCTACAACGGCAAGATCTTTGAAAGTCGCAAGCACTCGGAGCGGCTGCACTATTCCGCCGGGCAACTGGATTTCGAGATCCCCTACACCGTGGACGAGATCGAGGCCGCCAAGATGGAAGTGCTGCGGGCCAACGGGTTCGAGAACGCTTATGTCCGCGCGGTCGCGTGGCGTGGCGCAGGCGAGGACATGGGTGTCGCGTCGGCCCGCAACCCCGTTCGCCTAGCCATCGCTGCCTGGGAATGGGGCGCCTATTACGGCGACGCCAAGATGAAGGGCGCGAAGCTCGACATTTCCAAGTGGAAGCGTCCCAGCCCCGAGACCATCCCCAGCCACGCCAAGGCCGCCGGTCTGTACATGATCTGCACCCTCAGCAAGCACGCCGCCGAGGCGAAAGGCTGTTCCGACGCGATGATGTTCGACTATCGCGGCTACGTGGCCGAGGCGACGGGTGCCAACATCTTCTTCGTCAAGGATGGCGAGGTTCACACGCCCGATCCTGACTGCTTTCTCAACGGCATCACCCGCCAGACGGTCATCGGCATGTTGAAGGATCGCCAGGTCAAGGTGCACGAGCGTCATATCATGCCCGAAGAACTGGAAGGCTTCGAGCAGTGCTGGCTGACCGGCACCGCCGCCGAGGTCACGCCCGTGGGCCAGATCGGCGACTACAATTTCGAGGTCGGCGCACTGACCCGCGATATCGCTGAAAGCTACGAGAAACTGGTGCGCGCGTAGGTCTCGGAATTCGTGTGGCCTGACGGCGCATGAGCGTGCGTACCGCAATCGAGGCCGCTGGCCTGACGGACGGCGCCACGCTGTCGTTTCACCATCACCTGCGGAACGGCGACGACGTGATGCGCGAGGCCTTGCAGACCTGCGCCGACATGGGCTTGCGCGACCTGCACATCGCGCCCTCATCACTTTTTCCGTGCCATGCGGCCCTGATCCCGTTTCTTGAAGACGACACCGTTACACGGATCACCACATCCTACATGAACGGGCCGCTCGCCGAGGCGGTGCAGCGCGGTCTTCTGCCTCATCCGGTTCGCCTGCAATCCCATGGCGGGCGGGCCGAGGCCATCGCCTCGGGCCGACTCCAGATCGATGCGGCGTTCATCGCCACACCGGCGGTGGACACCGAACGCAACCTCGGCGGCGCTGCGGGCCCGAACGCCTGCGGCCCGCTGGGATACGCCATGGTCGATGCCGCCCATGCCCGCTTTGTCACCGCGGTCACCGATCATTACGTCTATGACCTGCCGCGGGTCTGCATCCCGGCCGATCGGGTCGATCTGGTGGTCACAGTGGACAGCATCGGCGATGCGCAGCAGGTGGCCTCCGGCACGACCGCCCGTGCGCCGTCGGCCAAGGGACAGGCCATCGCCGATCTGACAGCCCGCCTCATCGCGTGCAGCGGCCTTCTGAAAGACGGGTTCAGCTTTCAGACCGGCGCTGGCGCGACATCTCTTGCCGTCGCACGCAGCTTGGCGCCCGTCATGGCCGAACGCGGCGTGGTTGGCGATTTCGCGGCGGGCGGCATCACCGGGCCATTGGTGCAAATGCTGCATTCCGGTCTTTTCCGCCACCTGCTCGACGTTCAGGCCTTCGACGGAGCCGCCGTGACCTCGTATTCCAATGACACCGCGCATCACGGGATGTCGGCTTGGGATTACGCGAGCCCGGCCAACCCAGACAGCGCCGCATCACGGCTCGATGTGATGATCCTGGGCGCGGCGGAGGTCGACATGGATTTCAACGTCAACGTCACCTGTGCCAGCGACGGGCGCATCATCGGTGGATCGGGCGGCCATGCCGACACCGCTGCGGGCGCGAAGCTGGCCATCGTGACGACGCCACTTTGCGCCGGCGGATTTCCCAAGCTGGTCGAACGGCTGACCTGTCTCACCACGCCGGGCGACACCATCGGCGCCGTGGTCACGGAAGAAGGCATTGCTATCTCCCCTACCGCCCCAGAGCTGGCGCGGGCCGCCAAGATCGCCGGGTTGCCGCTGTCGTCGCTCGACGACCTACGCCGCAAGGCCGAGGCGCAGGCAACGCAACACGCGACAGCTCGTTTCACAGACCGGGTCATTGCCGAATGCGAAGCGCCGGACGGCACGGTGATCGATCACGTGCGCGCGCTCGCGCCATAGGCAAAAGAAAAGCCGGACAAGCAGGCCCGGCTTTCCCTAACGCTATCGTCAGGTTCAGCCCGGACTCAGCCCGCGCAGGCGCTCGGACCGGCGGCGCAACAGCTCCACCGTCGTCAGCAGCAGGATCGAGATCGTCACTAGGATCGTGGCCGCGGCAAGGATCGTCGGCGAGATCTGCTCGCGCAGGCCGGTGAACATCTGCCACGGCAGGGTCTGTTGCTGTGCGGACCCAACGAACAGCACCACCACCACCTCGTCAAATGACGTGATGAAGGCAAAAAGTCCGCCCGAGATCACCCCCGGCAAGATCAGCGGCATCTGCACCCTGAAGAAGGTCGTGACCGGGTTCGCCCCCATGTTGGCCGACGCCCGCGTCAACGAGCGGTCGAAGCCGACAAGCGTTGCCGTCACCGTGATGATCACGAACGGCACGCCCAGCGCCGCGTGTGCCAGGATAACCTTCACGTATCCGACGAAGGCCTGGTCCAGGCCCAGGTTCGCCTCCAGCCAGTTGCCCAGCGGTGCATAGAAAAAGAACATACCGGTGGCCGAGATGATCAGAGGCACGATCATTGGCGAGATCAGGATCGCCATGATCGCCTGCCGCCCAGGCACGTGGCTTTGCGAGAGGCCGATGGCGGCCAGCGTCCCCAGGCTGACCGAGATGAACGTGGCGAAAGGCGCGATGATCAGTGAGTTCTTCAGCGGCGTCATCCATTCGTCCGTGCCGAGGAAGTCGCGGTAGTGCTTCAGCGAATAGCCTTCGGCCTGGAAGTTCAGCATCTCGGGTGTGAAGGTAAAGAAGTTCTCGGCGTTGAAGCTAAGCCACATCACCGGGATAAGCGGCGCGATCAGGAAGAAGAATACGAAGCCGCAGATGAAAAGGAACGTGTTGTGCCACAGCACCTGCCCAGGGGTGTAGTAGATGGGCACGTTCTTGCGGTAATCGCCGGTGTCGAGCCAGTACGCAAACCAACTGAGCACCGCGCCTATGATAACCCCGGAAATTGCCGCACCGAGACCGCCGGCGAGAAAGCCGGCAACCGCGAAGGCCACGATAATGCCCCACCGGGTCTGCGTGCGCTGACCTGACATCTGATGCGCCAGCGCCGCGATACCGGCCCCGATCACCGCGCCGACAAGCGCGCCAAGCCAGGGCTGGCCATAGACGTTGCCCGCCACAAAGCCGAACATGGCGCCCAATACCGCCGTCAGCGGAAGGGTGAACCCGGTCAGCGGCGGGCGCGGAATGGTGACTGTGTAGCCGTCGTCTTGATCGGTCATGACCTAGCCCCCCAACTTGACGTTATCGATGCCCACGATCCTGTCGTAGCACCAGTAAAGCACCAGCACGACGACCAGCAGGATCGTCCCCAGCGCGGCCGCCAGACCCCAGTTCAGAGAGCTGGAGATGTGATAGGCGATCCGGTTCGAGATGAAGACACCGTCGGTGCCCCCCACGATCTCGGGCGTGATGTAGTACCCGATCGACAGGATGAACACGAGGATCGAGCCCGCCCCGATGCCCGGCACCGATTGCGGGAAATAGACCCGCCAGAAAGCGGTCACGTTCGTCGCGCCCAACGACTTGGCCGCGCGCAGATAGGAGGGCGGAATCGTCTTCATCACCGAGTAGAGCGGCAGGATCATGAACGGCAACAGGATGTGCGTCATGGCGATGATCGTGCCGGTCGCGTTGTTCATCAGTATCAGTCGGTTCGCGTCATCCACGAAGCCCAGCCAGACGAGGATCTCGTTTATGACCCCCTGTTGCTGCAACAGCACCTTCCAGGCGGAGGTCCGCACCAGAAGCGACGTCCAGAATGGCAGCAGCACGAGGATCATCAGCACGTTGGCCGTGCGCAGCGGCAGGTTGGCGAGGATCCATGCCACCGGATAGCCCAACAGGATACAGCTGCCGGTGATGATCAGCGACATGTAAAGCGTGCGCATGAACAGCTTGATGTAGATCTGCTGGTTTTCGGGCCGCGCCTCGACCCCGTCGAAGCCAAGCTGATAATCCGCCGCGTTCAGAAAATATCCCGAAGTGTAGGGCGACTTGTAAACGTAAAGCGTCTTCCACGTCTGCGGATTGCCCCAACCCTGGTCGATCTCGAGAAACGCTTCTTTGAAGGTCGGCTGCGGCTGGTCGGCCAGCATGTCCTGCGCCGCGCGCAGTTCCTCGGCACCGAAGCCGTTATAGGACGCCACATCGGCACCGGCCTGCAATTCCTGAATCAGGGCGATCTTGACCGACTCCCAGGGCTCTTCCTCAGCCACCACGTCTTCTTCGGCAATGGCCGTAAAGACAGCGAAACTGGCGTATTCATAGGCCGTACGCGGCAGCAGCGCGGAAATCTCCGCTCCGGGCAGGAAGCCGGTGCCGCCCGTGAACGCATCGCCCGTCAGGGCTCGCAGCCGGGCACGGGCGCGGTCCAGCACGTCCTGGTCGGTGTTCTCGGCATTCTCGCCGCCGCGCATCAGGTCGAACCAGAACGCCTCATTATCCCAGGTGTCCTCGGCCAGATCCTCAAGCGCGTCGATCTGGTCTTCGCCGATCTCGTCAAGGTCGCGTCCGACCGAGCGGAACTGAGAGGACAGGCCCGTTTGTTCGTAGTTCAGGCGCGTGCCCAGCTTGGTGTGCTCCTTGGCCTCGGAGGCGAGGAACAGGTCGTAGTAAAGCGCCTCGTAGACCGGCTCATCCGGCAGGTCGCTTGCGGTCGGGTCCCACTCGGAAATCACGCTGACGGTCTGAGGCAGGGTGTTCGGCACGATCGTGTTGTCGACCGACCGCAACAGCATCGAGACGATGGGAACAATGAAGGTGACGAGAACGAAAATCAAAAGCGGAGCGATCAGCAGCAGCGCCCGCATCTTCTGGCGTCGCAACGTGCGCGACAGGCTTTTCTTGAGCGGTGTGCCGTCTGCGGCCAGCACCGGGCCGCCGTCGTTGCTGTCCGCAATGCGCAGCCCATCATCGGGCGTGGGCGCCGCCTTGCCGGTCGTGGCGTCAGTCACATCGCTCATAAGGTCCCCGTCGGCCGTTGGTTTTTCTGTTTATTGTCTGTGTGGAAGGGCCGCGAACGGCCCTTCCAGATGTCTTTAAGCGAGCCGCTTATTGCGCCAGCCACGCCTGGAATTTGGCGTCGATGTCGTCACGGTAGTCAGCCCAGAACTCGTAGTTGTAGAGGAACGTGTTCTTGGCGTTCTCGGGGTCGGTCGGCATGTGCGGGGCCATGTCGATGCCCAGCTCTGCGTGCTGACCCACCAGCGGTGCCGAAGAGGCACGGGCCGGACCGTACGAGATGTACTTGGCCTGGTCGGCCAGGCGCTGCGTGTCGGTCGCGAACATGATGAAGTCCTTGGCGCGTGCCAGGCGATCCTCGGGCAGACCCTCGGGGATGATCCAGCCGTCAAGGTCGAAGACCTGCGCGTCCCACATCATGCCGATCGGCTGATCCTGCTCTTCGATCGCAGCAAACAGGCGGCCGTTATAGGTCGAGCCCATGAAGACTTCGCCATCGGCCAGCAGCTGCGGCGTGTCGGCACCGGCGGACCACCAGATCACGTCGTCCTTGATGGTTGCCAGCTTGTCCAGCGCCTGTTGCTGACCTTCAGCGGTGGCCAGAACGTCATAAACGTCTTCCTTGGCGACACCGTCACACAGCAGCGCCCATTCGACGTTGTTGATCGGACGCTTTTCCAGCGCGCGCTTGCCCGGATAGGTTTCCAGGTCGAACACGTCGCAGATGTCGTTGGGCGCTTCCACGCCTTCCGGCACCATGTCGGTGCGATAGCCGAAGGTGGTCGAGTAGACGATCTGCGGGATAAAGCAGTCACCGACCAGCAGTTCGCCGAAATCTTCCTCGGCCGAGGTGCCATCGGGCGCGGCGGCCAGGTCTTCCTCGGGGTCGATTTCCATCGCCAGGCCTTCGTCGCACAGGCGCAGCGCGTCAGCCGCCACCACGTCGACGACGTCCCAGGTGATGTTGCCGGCTTCGTCCATGGCGCGCAGCTTGGCCACGGCCTCGTTCGAGCTTTCGTCCCAGATGACTTCCAGGCCTTCGTTCATTTCCTTGTACGGCTCGGCATACGCTTTCTGCTGGCTCGCCTGGTAGGCGCCGCCCCAGGATACGATAGTCATCGAATCCGTCATTTCCTGTGCGTGAGCCGACGCAGCAGCAACCGTCAGTGCGGTCGTCGCCATAAGTGTTTTCGTCAGTTTCATGTCATACTCCCAAAAGTACTCCCGTTTACCTTTCGGGCCCCATGTCACGGGAACAACATGCGGACCTCGTTCTATCCGGGCCGGCGCGGTGGCCCGCCCGAATCCCTATAAACTCCTAGTTCGCATCCAGCGCGCGGCAATCCTCGGGCAGCCAGCCGATCTCGATCGTCTCGCCCGGCGTCAGCCGCGTCTGGTCCGGCGCGTTCCGCGACTTGATCACAAAATTGTCGTTGCCCGCCACGCTCAGACGGGTGCGGAAAATGTCGCCCATGTAGATGAATTCCAGCACCTCGGCCTTGATCGTGTGGGTGCCTTCCTTGAGGCGCTTCTTGTCGAACTCCACGCGCTCGGGGCGGATCGAGACGCGGGTGCGCTCGCCGACCTTGCTGACGTTGACCGGCTTGCAGTCGATGATACCGCCATCGTCCAGCTGCACCTGCGCAAGGTCGCCCTTGATCTCTTTCACGGTGCCTTCCAGCGTGTTGTTCTCGCCGATGAACTGCGCGACAAAGCTGTTTTGCGGACTTTCGTACAACTCATCCGGCGGTGCCAACTGCTGGATGCGGCCATCGTCGAACACTGCCACGCGGTCCGACATGGTCAGCGCCTCGGTCTGGTCGTGTGTCACGTAAACGGTGGTGATGCCCAGATCATGCGCCAGCTTGGTGATCTCGAACTGCATATGCTCGCGCAGTTGCTTGTCGAGAGCGCCCAGAGGTTCGTCCATAAGCACCAGCTCGGGCTCGAACACCAGCGCGCGGGCCAGTGCGATACGTTGCTGCTGGCCCCCCGAAAGCTGTGCCGGGCGGCGGCCACCGAAGGCGCCCATCTGCACCATGTCCAGGGCGCGCTTGACCTTTCCCTCGCGGTCGGACTTGCCGATCTTACGCACTTCCAGCGGGAACGACAGGTTCTCGGCCACGGTCATGTGCGGGAAAAGCGCGTAGTTCTGGAACACCATGCCGATGCCACGCTTGTGCGGCGGGATATCGTTGATCGACACCCCGTCGAGCAGAATGCGGCCGTGCGTGGCGGTTTCGAACCCCGCCAGCATCATCAGGCAGGTGGTCTTGCCAGAGCCCGAGGGCCCGAGCATTGTCAGGAACTCGCCCTTGGGCATGGAAAGGTTCAGATCCTTCACGACCAGCGTCTCGCCGTCGTAACTTTTCTGAACGCGATCAAATGCGACGAACGCATCGCTCGCTTGCGATTCGGTCAAGAGTGTCTCCCCATAATATTTTTATCCGCGGTTGCTCCGCGCTCGGCAGGGAATAAAGACAGAATCCGGCAGCGATGCAAGCAGTCTCGTGCAGTTTTTCCCGTCATTCTTGTTGAGAAGGCCAAACGACCGGCTCCGCCCATCAAACAGTCACCTTTCCCGCAAGTTGCCAAGGATGTGACCATGATGCGCTTGATTGCAAGCGCATTCCCTACTCGGATGCCCTAGGTGACTTGTTGCGGCCATGGCCGATTTTTTGCGTGCAATCAGGCGGAATCCTAGGCAGGCTCGTGACGCCGAAGGCGCGCCGCCCGGCCCGAAAAGACGAGGTTCAGCATCCGCCATGAAAGACTTGCCCTTCACGCCAGTAGAGTATGACCGCCGCCTGAAACGAGCCCGCGCCGCGATGGAAGAGCGCGGCCTGGATGCCGTGTTCATCACGGACCCGTCCAACCAGAACTGGCTGACCGGCTATGACGGCTGGTCCTTTTATGTGCACCAGGGCGCGATCCTGACGATGGACGGCCCGCCCCTGTGGTGGGGCCGGCACATGGACATGCTGGGGGGGCGCAGGACCTGCTGGATGGAGAATGATTTCATCCTTGGGTATGGCGATCATTTCGTGCAGTCGACCGAGCGCCACCCGATGCAGGACCTGGCGGAAGTGCTCAAGCGGTACGGGCTGGAGACGGCGACGATTGGCGTGGAGATGGAGAATTACTACTACTCCGCCAAGGCCCATGCCGTGCTTTGTGAGGAAATGCCGAATGCCAAGATCGTCGACGCCACAACGCTGGTGAACTGGCAGCGGATCGTGAAGTCCGAAGAGGAGCTGGTGCTGATCCGCAAGGCGGCCCGTATCTCGGAGAAGGTGATGCGCACCGCCATCGACATGGCCGAGCCGGGGCTACGCAAGAACGACCTTGTGGCCAGCATCCTGAAGGCCGGGATCGAGGGCGTGGACGACGACTGGGGCGACTATCCGGCGATCATGCCGCTGACGCCCTCGGGCCTTGACGCCACCGCCGCGCACCTGACCTGGAACGGCAACCCGATGCAGCCGGGCGAGGCAACTTTCTTTGAGCTTTCAGGGTGTTACCGCCGCTATCACGCGCCTCTGTGCCGCACCGTGTTCCTTGGCGGCGAGCCGCCGCAGGACATTCGCGACGCCGAAAAGGCGCAGCTGGAAGGCATCCAGGCGGGGCTTGAAGCGGCCCGTCCCGGCAACCGCACCTGCGATATCGCGCAGGCCCTTCTGGACGTCCTGGCCAAGTACGAGATCAAGCGCGAAGGGCGCATGGGTTACCCCGTCGGCGTCAGCTATCCGCCCGATTGGGGTGAGCGGACGGCGTCGATCCGGCTGGAGGACGAGACCGTGCTGGAACCCGGCATGGTGTTCCACTTCATGCCTGCGCTGTGGATGGATACCTGGGGGCTGGAGACGACCGAGACGATCCTGATCAACGAGGACGGCCCGGCGGAATGCCTGTGCAACATGCCCCGGCAGATGTTCGTCAAGGACTGACACGAATCAGCCGGCGGGAACCACAATAAACGCTGGCTGAGACGCCGAAATGGCACGTCGGTATTGCGTCGGGATCCGGGTGGTATGGCGACGGTGCCATTTTCGGCATCCTGGCGGGTTACCAGAACTTACGGCGCGTTGTGCTTCCGTTTACCTTTACTGCCGTATCGTGATCCCGTCGCGCCCCAGCAGCGGACCGATATCGGCCCGCTCTGCATCCTTCAGCTCCAAGGTCCTGAGCTTGGGCAGGTCAGCAATCGGGGTCAGGTCGCGCACCGGCGTCGCGCTGAGATCGAGCCGCGAAAGCTCGGACAAACCCGACAAGGGCGCAAGGTCGCTCACCTGCGTTTCGCTGAGATAGAGCCTGTGCAGGGTCTTTATCCGGGCGAGAGGCGAGAGATCCGACACCGCCGTTCGATCCATGTCGAGAGCCGTAAGTTGGGTCATCCCAGCGAGCGGCGATATATCGGTGACGGCAGTGCCGCCGAGGTAAAGCGAGCGCATCTCGGTCAGTTTCGACAGCGGCGACAGGTCGGACACCGGCATGTCCCGAAGCGACAGGGTGTTCAACCGCGTCAGGCCTGCTAGCGCCGACAGGTCAGCCACCTCCGTCTGTTCCATCACCAGTTTGACCAGTGTCGACACGTCGGCGAGGGGCGACAGGTCGGTCACGGCGGTCTGGGAGATGTCCAGTTCCTGAAGCGCGGGATGCCCGGCAAGCGGGGACAGGTCCGAGATGTCGGTCGCAAAGATCTGCAAAACGCGAAGGTTGGGCATATCCGCGACGAAGGAAATATCGGAGATGTTGCTGGACCCGATATTCAGCACGGTCAGGTCGGTCAGTTGCGACAGAGCGCTGAAATCGTTCACCTGAGCGCCAAAAAGGCTCAGACGCGTCAGGTTCGGCAGGCCGGTCAGCAGGCTCAGGTCGTCGGCCTCGGCTCCCGTGCTCATGATCGTGCGGATGTTGGTGTTGCCCTGAAATTCCGACAGCCAGCCAAACTGCGGGCCGCGCATCGAAACGATGCCTTCGGATTCGGCTGTCACGCATTGAGATCCGAACCGGATACCGGGCAGGCCGTCCGCGTCACACGGGATCGGGGGGCCGTTCTGTTTGGCGACGATGGTGCGGGCTTTTTCGA
Source organism: Roseovarius atlanticus (assembly GCF_001441615.1). Taxonomy (GTDB): domain Bacteria; phylum Pseudomonadota; class Alphaproteobacteria; order Rhodobacterales; family Rhodobacteraceae; genus Roseovarius; species Roseovarius atlanticus. Next base: position 60,513 of record NZ_LAXJ01000003.1, on the reverse strand, counting down.
GGATGAATTCCGTGGTCCGTGGCATCCGCGCCTTGACTACCGGGTCCTTCGCCATCTCCTCGATCTCGGCCAGCAGCTTTTCGTCGTGGCTGGGTTCAGCGGCGGCCTTGGGGCCGGTGGCCTGTGACCACATCACGAGTCCAGCGCCGGCCATCAGGATCAGGCCGAGGATCAGCCCGATAAATGCAATGTATTTAGACACTGTTCTGCCCCTGAAATGAAACTGCCGCTCACTCGCTTCGCGCGGCAGTCTCTTTCTTCATTGGGACGAAAGATGGGCGTCCTTGGTCAAATTCGAGGGCGCGGCCTAGCTGGCCGCTTTCATCAGGCCCTCGTCTTTCAGCTGCTTGTGCGCGAGGTCTAGGGCGATGTTCGCCCGTTCGACCAGCGTGTCGATCTCGGACTTGGTGATGACCAGCGGTGGCGAGATGACCATGCGGTCGCCCACGTGGCGCATGATCAGGCCGTTCGAGAAACAATGTTCGCGGCAAATGAGGCCCGCGGTGCCGGCCTCGGCGGCGAACTTGGCGCGGTTGGCCTTGTCGGGGCTGAGCGCGATCGAGCCCATCAGGCCGCAAACCGACGCCTCCCCCACCAGCGGGTGGGCGGCCAGGGTTTCCCATTTCTCTTTCAGGTAGGGCGCGGTCTCGGAACCGACGCGGGTGACGATGCCTTCCTCGTCGAGGATGCGCAGGTTTTCCAGCGCGACCGCGCAGGTCACCGGGTGGCCGGAATAGGTGTAGCCGTGGGCAAATTCACACCCGTTCAGCACCTCGGCCACCTCGTCGCTGACCAGCGAGCCGCCCAGCGGTGCGTAGCCCGAGCTGACGCCCTTGGCGATGGTCATGACATCAGGGTTGATGTCGAAAGTTTCCGAGCCGAACCACTTGCCGGTGCGCCCGAAACCGCAGATCACCTCGTCGGCGATCAGCAGGATGTTGTATTTCTTGCAGATGCGCTGAATCTCGGGCCAGTAGGTGTCGGGCGCGACGATCACGCCGCCCGCGCCCTGCACCGGCTCTCCGATGAAGGCGGCAACCTTGTCTTCGCCCAGTTCGAGGATTTTTGCCTCAAGCTGGCGGGCGCGTTCCAGGCCGAATTCGGCTGGATCAGTGTCTTTTCCCTCGCCGTACCAATAGGGTTGGTCGATGTGGTGAATGTCGGGAATGGGCATCCCGCCCTGGGCGTGCATCGCGGACATGCCGCCCAAGCTGGCGCTGCCCATGGACGAGCCGTGATAGGCGTTCTTGCGGCTGATGATTGCCTTCTTTTCGGGGTGGCCCTTCTGCTCCCAATAGGTGCGCACGAGGCGGATATTGGTGTCGTTCGCCTCGGACCCCGAGGAGGCGAAGAAGACGTGGTTCAGATCATACGGCGTCAGCTGTGCCAGACGGTCGGCCAGTGCGATGGCGGGCACGTGGGTCGTCTGGAAGAAAGTGTTGTAATAGGGCAGTTCCTTCATCTGGCGCGCGGCGGCGTCGGCCAGTTCCTCGCGGCCATAGCCGATGTTCACGCACCAAAGCCCCGCCATGGCGTCGAGATAGTCATGCCCTTCGCTGTCGGTCAGGGTCACGCCCTTGGCGCGGGTGATCACGCGCGCGCCCTTTTTGTTGAGCGCATCGCCGTGGGTGAAGGGATGCAGGTGATGCGCGGCATCCAGCGCCTGAAGCTCGGCGGTGGGCATATGATTGGTGATGGCGGTCATGGCGAAACCTTTCATGATCGGAGGATCGGACGGGGTGGCCCGGTCCGTTTCTTCCAGAATATGATCAAATTATTCAGAGTCAATCGAATCAGGCCGGACGCGCGTTCTGCTCCAGGGAAACGCGGACCTGCTCCATTCCCTGGATCACGTCCTCTCGGATGGCGCGGGCCGCGCCTTCGGCATCGCGGGCGTGCATGGCGTCCAGCATGTCCTTGTGCTTGTCCGGCAGGTTCTGGGTGCCCATCCGCCCGCAAACCACCCGCAGGGACGGGCCGAACCGCAACCACAGCCCCTCGGCCAGGTCGGCCAGGATCGGGGCGTCGGCAATGGTGTAGATATGCGCGTGGAAGGCATAGTTGAGTTCCAGGTATGCGCGCAGGTCGCCGCCGTCGATGGCGGCATCTAGATCACGGTCAAGCGTGGTCAGGTGGTCAAGGTCTTCGAGGCTGGCCCGTTCGGTCGCCCGCAGGGTAAGATGCGGGTCAAGCCATTGGCGGGCAAGGATAAGTTCTGAGATATTGTCGGCGGTAAGTATGGGCACCACGACGCGCCGGTTGCCGCGGAATTCCAGCGCGCCCTCGGCGGTCATGCGGCGGATCGCCTCGCGCACCGGGGTCATGCCGGCGCCCAGACGGTCGGTCAGGCCCTGGATCGTCACCGCCTGCCCCGGCGCAAGGTCGCCAAAGAGCACCAGCGCCCGCAATTCGCGATAGATCAGTTCATGCGCGGGAACGCGGGCGGCTTCCGCGTCGTCTGTGCCGAATTTCTGGGCGTGTCTGCTCATGGGGTGTGCTTTCCGTCGCGGCGATCCGTGCAATCGCCTTGCGAGTTTAGCGGCTGCGTGAAAGCATTACCATATTGCCATGTCCGGTTTTGTTTGATCAAATCCGGGGCCAAGGTGCGACAAGCATCGAACCAAGGGGAGATACCGAATGACACAGAAGATTCTGACCATGACCGCCGTTCTGGCGCTGGGCGCGACAAGCGCCATGGCGCAGGAAGTGCGGGTCTACAACTGGTCCGACTATATCGACGAAGACCTGCTGGCCAAGTTCGAGGAAGAGACCGGGCTGGAGCTGGTCTATGACGTGTTTGACTCGAACGAAGTGCTGGAAACCAAGATGCTGGCCGGCGGGTCGGGCTATGACGTGGTGGTGCCGTCGGGCACCTTCCTGCAACGTCAGATCGCGGCGGGTGCGTTCCAGAAGCTGGACAAGTCGCAGCTGCCCAACCTGGACAATATGTGGGACGTCATCCAGGAGCGGACGGCGAAATACGATCCCGGCAACGAATATGCCATCAACTATATGTGGGGCACCACCGGCATCGGCGTGAACACCGCGAAGGTGGCCGAGGTGCTGGGCGAGGATGCGCCGGTGGATTCGCTGTCGCTGATCTTTGATCCGGCGAACATGGAGAAGCTGGCCGAATGTGGCGTGCATTTCCTGGATGCGCCGGTCGAGCTGATCCCCGCCGCGCTGAAGTATATCGGTGAGGACCCCGACAGCCACGACCCCGACGTGATCGCCAAGACCGAAGAGGTGCTGATGGGCGTGCGGCCCTACGTGCAGAAATTCCACAGCTCGGAATACATCAACGCGCTGGCCAATGGCGATATCTGCGTGGCCTTCGGCTGGTCGGGTGACATCCTGCAGGCGCGCGACCGTGCCGCCGAGGCCGACAACGGTGTCGACATTGCCTATAACGCGCCCAGCGAGGGAGCGCTGATGTGGTTTGACATGATGGCGATTCCGGCCGATGCGCCGAACCCCGAGGGGGCGCACACGTTCCTGAACTTCATCATGGATGCCGAGAATATCGCGGCGGCCTCGAACTATGTCTATTACGCCAACGGCAACAAGGCCTCGCAGCAATACCTGATCGAGGACGTGATCGACGACCCGGCGGTCTATCCGAACGAAGAGACGCTGGAGAACCTTTACACCACCACGCCCTATCCGGCGAAGGTGCAGCGGGTGGTGACCCGGCTTTGGACCAAGGTCAAGTCTGGCACCTGATACCAAGACCAGTTCAGACCCGCGCGGCCACATCCGCGCGGGTCTTTTTCAGCCGGGAGAGCCTTATGCCGGAAACCAAGTTCGAGCCTTGGAAAGATCCGAATGAAAAGCCGCTGATCCAGTTCAAGAACGTGAGCAAGCGGTTCGGAACGTTCACGGCCATCGACAATCAGTCGTTCGATATCTACGCAAAGGAATTCTTTGCGCTGCTGGGCCCGTCGGGCTGTGGCAAGACGACGATGATGCGGATGCTGGCGGGGTTCGAGGCACCGACCGAAGGCACGATCCTGCTGAGCGGGCGCGACATCGCGCCGATCCCGCCCAACAAGCGCGAAGTGAACATGATGTTCCAGTCCTATGCGCTGTTTCCGCACCTGTCGGTCTGGGAGAACATCGCCTTCGGCCTGAAGCGCGACAAGCTGCCCGCCGACAAGATCGCGGCCCGGGTGGACGAGATGCTGAAGCTGACCCGGCTGGAGCGGTTCGCAAGCCGTAAACCCCACCAGATTTCCGGCGGCCAGCGGCAACGCGTGGCTCTGGCGCGCAGCCTGGCGAAGGGGCCGAAGCTTCTGCTGCTGGACGAACCGCTGGGGGCGCTGGATGCCAAGCTTCGGCAGGATACGCAGTTCGAGCTGATGGATATCCAGGAAAAGACCGGCACGACCTTCGTCATCGTCACCCACGACCAGGAAGAGGCGATGACCGTGGCCAGCCGCGTGGCGGTGATGGACGAGGGGCGGATCGTGCAGATCGCAACGCCCGACGAGATCTATGAGGCGCCGAATTCGGCCTATGTGGCGGATTTCATCGGCGACGTGACGCTGTTTTCCGGCACGGCGACGAACCGGACGCCGGGGGCGAAAACCCCGGTAATGGAATCGCCGGCGGTCGAGACGACGCCGGAAGAGGCCGAAACGCCCGAAACAGAGACTGTCGAGACGCCGGAGGCGGTGGCGGAGATCGGCGTGCCGGCAGAGCCGGAAGCGCCTGTTGCGCCCGAGACGACGACGCCCGCCGAGCCCAAAACCGAGGCGGCACCGGCGAAACCTGCGCACGGGCCGCAACCCAACGCCTTGGGTCTTTGGCTGCATGACAAGGTCTGGGCCAAGGTGTTCGGACCGCGCACCGACATCGTGCGACAATTACCGCCGCCCAGCGACGCGGAACGCAAGCCGAAACCCGCAGACCCAGAGACTGTTTCAACCGAAACCACCGAAATTCCCGAGGGCGGCATCACCATCGACTGGGCCGAAGGACAGCCGCCGCTGATCGCGCTGGACGGCCCCGAGGTGGAAGATGGCCAGCACGTGCAACTGGCCCTGCGCCCCGAGAAGATCGGGATTTCCAAGACCAAACCCGATGCGGTCAACGCGCTGAAAGGCAAGGTGATCGACATCGCCTACCTGGGGAACCTGTCGACCTATCACGTCGAACTTGAAAACGGCACGATGATCAAGGCGCAGCTGGCCAACACCCGGCGCATCTCGCGGCGGGATATCACGTGGGAAGACGAGGTCTGGGTCAGCTGGACCGGCACGGCGGGCGTGGTGCTGACGTCATGAGGCGCGTGGCCCTCATCATCGTGCCCTACCTGTGGCTGCTGGCGCTGTTCCTTGTGCCGTTCGCCATCGTGCTGAAGATCAGCCTCAGCGATATCGAACTGTCGATCCCGCCATATACGCCGCAGCTGGACCTGTCCGAAGGGTGGGAAGGGATCAAGGCGTTTTTTGCCGCGCTCGATTTCGAGAATTTCGTCTTCCTGACCGAGGACGACCTTTACTGGAAAGCCTACCTGTCGTCGCTTCAGATCGCGATCATCTCGACCGTGCTGACCCTTCTGGTGGGCTATCCGATGGCTTATGCCATGGCGCGGGCGCCGAACCATTGGCGGCCCACGCTGTTGATGCTGGTGATCCTGCCGTTCTGGACCAGCTTTCTGATCCGGGTCTATTCGTGGATGGGGATCCTGTCGACCGAGGGGTATCTGAACCAGTTGCTGCTTAGTTTGGGTCTGATTTCGGAACCCCTTTTGATTCTGAACACCAATGTCGCGGTCTATATCGGGATCATCTACACCTATCTGCCATTCATGATCCTGCCGATCTATTCCGCGCTGGAGCGGATGGATGACAGCCTGCTGGAAGCGGCCGAGGACCTGGGGTGTTCACGCCTGACGGCGTTCTGGCTGGTGACGCTGCCCCTGTCAAAGAACGGGATCATCGCGGGCTGTTTCCTGGTCTTCATTCCGGTGATGGGCGAGTTCGTCATTCCGTCGCTCTTGGGCGGGTCGCAGACACTGATGATCGGCAAGGTGTTGTTCGAGGAGTTCTTCAACAACCGCGACTGGCCAGTGGCAAGCGCTGTTGCGGTGATCCTGCTCTTGATCCTGATCATTCCCATCGTACTGTTCCAGCGCAACCAGCAGAAAACGCGGGAGGCCGAAGGATGAGCGGGGGCAAAACTCTTCAAAAGAGTTTTGCCAAAAGCTTTCAGAAAGCTTTTGGCGGCCGGGCACGGAAGGGGGCGCGATGAGACGTTTGACCTGGTTCAACACCACCTCCCTGACGCTGGGATTTGCGTTTCTGTACCTGCCGATGATCATCCTGGTGATCTACAGCTTCAACGCTTCGAAGCTTGTCACGGTCTGGGCCGGCTTCTCGACCCGCTGGTATGGCGAGCTGTTGCAGAACCAGGCGTTTCTGGATGCCGCGTGGGTCACGTTACAGGTCGCCGTGGTCAGTTCCACCATCGCCACGGTGCTGGGCACGATGGCGGCCTATGTGCTGGTGCGGGCCGGGCGGTTCTGGGGGCGGACGCTGTTTTCGGGCATGATCTATGCGCCGCTGGTGATGCCCGAGGTGATTACCGGCCTGTCGCTCTTGCTCTTGTTCATCGGGATCGGGCTGGACCGGGGCGTGCTGACGATCATCCTGGCGCACACGACCTTTTCGATGTGCTTCGTGTCGGTCGTGGTGTCCTCGCGGCTGATCAGCTTTGACCGGTCGCTGGAAGAGGCGGCGCTGGATCTGGGCTGTTCGCCGTTCTCGGCCTTTCGGCTGGTCACCTTGCCGATCATCGCGCCGGCGGTGATCTCGGGCTGGCTTTTGGCCTTTACCCTGTCGCTGGATGATCTGGTCATCGCCAGCTTTACCGCCGGGCCGTCGGCGACGACGCTGCCGATCAAGATCTGGTCGTCGATCCGCCTGGGCGTCAGCCCCGAGATCAACGCGCTGTCGACGATCCTGATCGCCATCGTGACGATTGGCGTGATCAGTGCCTCGCTGGTGTCCAAGCGCCAGCTGATGCGGCAGGAGGCGGATGAAAAGGCCGCGGTGCGGGCCGAGGCATGACCCGCCTCAAGCGGATATGGGAAGACGGAGCCTATGGCGCCGCGCCGGTGGCCGATTGCTGGTGGACGGGTACCGTGCCGCCGGGCGACTGGCCGGCGCTTGAGGGCGACACCACCACCGATGTGGCCATCATCGGCGCAGGCTTCACCGGGCTGAACGCGGCACTGGCGCTGGCCGAGGAAGGCGTCGGCGTGACCGTGCTGGAGGCGCAGCACCCGTTCTGGGGCGCGTCGGGGCGCAATGGCGGGTTCTGCTGCCTGGGGGGCGCCAAGGCCAGCCATGCCGAGATCAAGGCGCGGTTCGGCGAGAGCGAGGCGCGCGGCTTTGCCCGGGCCGAAATGGCGGCGGTGGATCACGTGGGTGACCTGATTGCGCGGCTGGGGCTGGACGTGGACCGCCATTCGGAGGGCGAGACGCAGTTGGCCCACCGGCCCAGGGATTTCGAGGCGATGCGCGCCGAGGTTGACGAAACGCGGGATCTTTATGGCGTGACGCCCACGCTTACCCCGCCCGAGGAGCTGGCGCAGGCGGGGTTCCGGGGGCCGTTTCACGGCGCCACGACCATACCGATCGGGTTTGCCCTGAACCCGCGGAAGTACGCGCTTGGCCTGTGCCGGGCGGCCGAGGCAGCGGGGGCCGTGGTGCATGGGCAGAGCGCGGTCACGCGGATCGAGACCTTGCCCGACGGGAGCTATCGGCTGCACACCGACACAGGCTCTGTTACGGCAGAAAAGTTCATTGTCGCGACGAATGGCTATAGCTCGGACAACCTGCCGGACTGGATGGGCGCGCGGTATCTGCCGACGCAGTCGAGCGTGATCGTCACGCGGCCCATGACGAATGACGAACTGGCCGCGCAAGGCTGGACCAGCCGGCAGATGTGTTACGACACGCGCCACCTGCTGCATTATTTCCGGCTGATGCCGGACAACCGGATGCTGATGGGGATGCGCGGCGGGCTGCGCCATTCGCCGGGGACCGAGGCGCAGATCAGGGCAATGATCCGTGCCGATTTCGAAAAGATGTTTCCCGCCTGGGCGCATGTCGAGACGCCGCATTTCTGGTCGGGTTTCGTCTGCGTGACGCGCGACCTGGTGCCTTATGCCGGGCCGATCCCGGAACTGCCGGGCGGGTTCGCGGCGTTCGGCTATCACGGGAACGGCGTGTCGATGGGCAGCTATGCGGGGCGACTGTTGGCCGACCTGGTGCGGGGCGCGACGTCCGACATGCCCTACCCGGCGCCGCTGCGGCACAAGCCGCGAAAGTTCCCGCTGGGCCAGTTCCGTCGGATGCTGATGCGGCCGGCCTATCTGCATTACGCGTGGCTTGATCGCTAGCCCTGCGGTGTCTTAAGCGCCTTGGACTTCCCACGTTGCAGGCCAAGCTGACGTTCACGGACGATGATGATGATCCCCGCCAGCACGATCAGCGCGGCCCCGATCAGCATTTGTGCGGTCGGCACCTCGTCAAAGATGACATACCCGATGGCGATGGCAAAGAGCATCGAGGCATAGTCGAAGGGCGCAATGACGCTGGCATCGGCAAAGCGGTAGGCCGAGGTCAGGAAGATCTGCGCGAGCCCGCCGATCAGACCGGCAAGCACCAGGTAAACAGTCTCTGTTCCGCCCGGAATGACCCATCCGAAGGGCAAGGTCAGCAGAGACAAGAGCGTCGAGGTCAGTGAGAAGTAGAACACGATCGCGCTGGTCTGTTCGGTCTGCACCAGCTTGCGGATGTAGATCTGCGCCAGGGCCGCGCAGACCGCCCCCAGCAGCACCAGCACCGCGCCGACGGCCTGTGCGGTTTCCACCGTCGGCCCACCCAGCGTGGTCAGGCGGGGCGTCAGCACCACCAAAACGCCCACAAGGCCCAGCGCGACGGCGCCAAGGCGGAAGACGCCGACCTTTTCATCGAGGAACATCGCCGCGAAGACCACAACCAGCAGCGGCGCGGCATAGCCCAGCGCCGTCACCTCGGGCAGCGGCAACAAGCCGAGGCCCGCGAACATCAGGCCCATTGCCGTGGTGCCGACGAAGCCGCGCCAGAAATGGCCCATCCGGGATTTGACGCGCAGGCCTGTGGACATCTCGCCCCGTAGCGCAAGCCAGGCCAGGATCACCGGGATGGCGAAGAACGAGCGGAAGAAAACCGCTTGTCCGGGTGGAACAGTGTCTGATGCGGCCTTGATCAGGGCGGACATGACGATGAACAGCGTCACCGCGACGAGCTTGAGGGCAATGCCTTTGAGAGGGGTCATGGAGGGTCTCCGTTACCCCGAGTTGACCGAATGTCGCGGAAAAATCAATCGCTGAGCGTGCAAGGCCGGTATGAGCAGAGTGATCCGGGCTGGGCGATGGCGCGTAACGATCTATAGTTCGGAGTATGATCATGCGCTTTCTTCTCGGCCTGCTGGCCACTGTTTTTGCCCTTCCCGCGCTTGCGCTGGACCTGCAATCGACCTTTACCAATATCGACGGGGGCACGCACCGCCTGTCGGATTGGCAGGGGCAGCCGGTGCTGGTGGTCAACACCGCCTCGATGTGTGGCTTCACGGGCCAGTATTCGGATTTGCAGCGGCTATACGACACCTACCGCGACCGGGGGCTGGTGGTGCTGGCGGTGCCGTCGGACGATTTCAACCAGGAATTGGCGAGCGAGGACGAGGTCAAGGAGTTCTGCGAAGTGAACTATGACCTGACCCTGCCGATGACCGGTATCACGAATGTTCGCGGCCCCGATGCGCACCCGTTTTATCGTTCGGTCGCGCAAGAGGCCGGGTTTACGCCGCGCTGGAATTTCAACAAGATCCTGCTGAGCCCCGAGGGCAAGGTCGTGGGCACCTATGGCTCGCCCGTCAAGCCGATGTCGTCCACGATCACCGGCGAGATCGAGAAGCTGCTGGCCCGGACGGGCGGCTGACCGGGGTGGTTGCGTCGGCTTCCTTGCTGGGGGCGATGCTGTAAAGCTTGCGATAGGCACGAGAGAAATGCGTGGGGCTGGTAAAGCCGCAAAGTACGCTGATTTCGGTGATGCTCATTTCGGTCTGACGCAGCAAGTTTCGAGCCTTTTCCAGCCGAATTTCCAGATAATACCGGCTGGGCGAGGTGTTCAGGAAAGCCATGAAGAGCCGTTCCAGCTGTCGCACGGACACGCCGACCATCGCGGCCAGTTCGCCGAGTTTCAACGGATCCTCGATATTGCCGCGCATGATCTCGATCGCCTGGGTCAGGCGGCGGTTGCCGCGTCCGACGCGGGCGGGCAGGGACAGGCGCTGAGACTGGCTGTGGTCGCGGGGGGCGGTATAGACCATCTGTTCGGCCACGTATTCCACCAGTTTGGGTCCGTAATCCTCGCCGATGAGGTGCAGCATGAGGTCCATCGAGGACGCCCCGCCAGCACAGGAAAACACGCGGCCGTCGACGGAATAGATCGTGTCCTGCACGGTGACCTGCGGCAGCGCCTCGGTCAGGGCATCGACATATTCCCAATGGGTGCTGACCCGGCGGCCGGCGATAAGGCCCGCCAGCGCAAGGGTGTAGGCGCCGCTGGAAAGCGAACCGAAACTGAGGCCTTTGCGCGTTTCGCGGCGCAGCCATGCCAGCACGTCCCTGGTGCTGCCCGCCGTAGCCGCGTGACCGGCGCAGACCACCAGCGTATCGTCGCGGCGCAATTCCTCCAGCGCGCCGTCCACGGCGACCGTCACGCCGTTCCAAGCCCTGGCCGGTGCGCCATCGGCGCTGAGCAGGCGCCATTCATAAAATGTGCGATTGCTGGAATGCCGGTTGGCGAGGCTGAGCGATTCCAGCGCGCAGGTGAAGCCCAGCATCGAAAAGCCGGGGATCAGCAGGAAGACATAGCGTTTCGGCGGCTGGTCGGTGTCGCGCATCAAAAGATCTTTGGCTGTGGGTCGCGCAAGGCCCGTCGACGGGACGCGTAGGCGGTACCAATCAACCGGACCGGCCCTGCCTGTCGCGCGGGTTTTCGGCAGAAACAGGTCCGCAGGCGACACGATTTGATCCAATCCGCCACATCGCTGCGACGGGTCGGATCACGCGTGTCAGGCCCTCAGGACACGCCCCAGTCCATCACCACCTTGCCGGAATTGCCCGAGATCATCGCGGCAAAGCCGTCCTCGAAGTCGTCGATGCCGATCCGGTGCGTGATCAGGCCGGACACGTCCAGCCCCGACTGCACCAGCGCGATCATCTTGTACCAGGTTTCGTACATTTCGCGGCCGTAGATGCCCTTGATATGCAGCATCCTGAAAATGACGGTGTTCCAGTCGACCGGAAATTCGGTGGGCGCGATGCCCAGCAGGGCGACCTTGCCGCCGTTGTTCATGCGCGAGATCATCTGCTGCATGGCCGCCGACGCGCCGGACATCTCCAGACCCACATCGAAGCCTTCGGTCATGCCGATCTGATCCATCACGTCGCGCAGCTGTTCTTTGCTGGTATCAACCACGTGCTGCACGCCCATCTTTTGGGCGAGGTTCAGGCGATAGGGGTTGATGTCGGTGATCACCGTTTTGCGCGCGCCCACCTTCTGCGCCACGAGCGCGCCCATGATGCCGATGGGCCCGGCCCCGGTGACCAGAACGTCCTCTCCCACAAGGTCGAAGGACAGGGCGGTGTGCACGGCGTTGCCGAACGGGTCGAAGATGGCGGCGATCTCGTCGGGGATATCCTCGGGGATCGGGACGACGTTGGATTCCGGGATGCAGAGATACTCGGCAAAGCTGCCGGGGCGATGCACGCCCACGCCCTTTGTGTTGCGGCACAGGTGACCGCGCCCGGCACGGCAGTTCCGGCAGGCGCCGCAAACGATATGCCCCTCGCCGCTGACGCGCTGGCCAATCCGGTATTTCATTGCCGCAGGGCCGGTATCGACGATCTCGCCGACGAATTCGTGACCGACGACCATCGGCACGGGCACGGTCTTGGCGCTGAATTCGTCCCATTTCCAGATATGCACGTCGGTGCCGCAAATGGCCGATTTCCTGACCTTGATCAGCACATCGCTCGGCCCCGGTTCGGGGACCGGGACGTGCTCCATCCACAGGCCCGGTTCGGGTTTGGACTTTACGAGGGCTTTCATCTGGTTCTGCATGGTCTAGTCCCACAAATCGGTGCTGAGGTATTTGAGGCCGCTGTCGCACATCACGATGGCAACGGTGCCGCCCTGTTCGACCCCGCCCAGCAGTTGGATCGCGCCGGCAAGGTTGGCCCCGGCGGAATAGCCGGCAAATATGCCTTCGGTGCGGGCCAGGAGGCGAGCGGCCTCGGCGGCGTCGCGGCCGGAAACAGTGACTGTTCCGGCCAGATTGGCGGATTTCAGGTGCGTGAGGTCCGGCATGGAATAGCCGCCGCCCTGGATCGGGTGATCGGGTTTGTCGGGGTCGATCCCGTAACAGCGGACGCCCTTTGGGCCAAGATAGGCCGTCACGCCGCCCAGTGTACCGCCCGAGCCGATGAAGTCGCAAAACGCGGTGACCGTGCCGCCCGACTGCGCCCAGATCTCGGGGCCGGTGCCCATCTCGTGCGACAGGGGATTGCCCGCCCGCTCGAACTGGTCGGCGCGGTAGGCGCCCCGCTCTGCCGTGATCTCCTGCGCGGCGGCATCGACCAGCGCGAGGTCCGCGCCGGAGACCTCGCCCTTGCGGCTGCCTTGGGCCTGCGGGACGAGGATCACCTCGGCCCCCAGCGCCCGCATCATCCGGGCGCGCTCCTCGGAATTTCCTTCGCTCATCACCGCGACGAACGGATGGCCCAGCACGCCGCAGACAATGGCCAGCCCCGTGCCCATGTTGCCCGAGGTCAATTCCACCACGGTCTGGCCCGGTGCGAGGTCGCCCGTGGCGCGCGCGCCTTCGATGATCGCCCGCGCCGCGCGGTCCTTCTTGGAAAAGCCGGGCATCAGGTAATCGAGCTTGGCGAGGATGCGGCCATTGAGGTGCAATGCGTCTCTGATACGGCTCAACTCGATCAAGGGCGTGTCGCCCATCGCCTCGATCACAGAGGGCAGGACGGTCACGAGATCACCTCCAGTTCCCGGCCCACAGCCTCGAACGCGTCGATGGCGCGGTCCAGCATGGGCCGGGTCAGGGCGGCGCTCATCTGGGTGCGGATGCGGTCCTGTTCGCGCGGCACGACCGGAAAGCTGAACGCGGTGACATAGACGCCGCGGTCGTTCAGCCGTTTGGCCATCTCCTGCGCCAGCTTGGGGTCGCGCAGCATGACGGGGATGATCGCGTGCTGCCCGGGCAGCAACTCGAACCCCAGCTTGCCCATCCGCTCGCGGAAATAGGCGGCGTTGTCCCACAGCCGACCGCGCAGATCGTCGCCTCGTTCCTCCAGCAGGTCGAAGACGCGCAGGGAGGCGGCGGCGATCACCGGCGCGAGGGTGTTGGAAAACAGGTAAGGCCGAGAGCGCTGCCGCAGCCAGTCGACCACCGGCGCGCTGGCCGCGGTATAGCCACCCGAGGCGCCACCCATCGCCTTGCCCAAAGTGCCGGTCAGGATATCCACGCGCCCCATGACTCCGCAATGCTCATGACTGCCGCGCCCGGTGTCGCCGAGGAATCCGGTGGCGTGGCAATCGTCGACCATGACCATCGCTTCATAGCGCTCAGCCAGGTCGCAAATCTGGTCCAGCCTGGCGATATAGCCGTCCATGCTGAACACGCCATCGGTGGCGATCAGGCGGTGGCGCGCGCCTTTCGCCTCTTTCAGGCAGCGTTCCAGATCGGCCATGTCGCTGTTGGTATAGCGATAGCGCTGCGCCTTGCACAGGCGCACACCGTCGATGATGCTGGCATGGTTCAGGGCGTCGGAGATGATGGCGTCTTCGGGGCCCAGAATCGTCTCGAACAAACCTGCATTCGCGTCGAACGCGGCGGCGTAAAGGATGCTGTCCTCTGTCCCCAGGAACCCCGCGATCCGCGCTTCCAGCGCCTTGTGCTCTTCCTGCGTGCCGCAGATGAACCGCACGCTCGCCATGCCGAAACCGTAACGGTCGAGCGCCTCGTGCGCGGCGGCAATGACCTCCGGATCGTCGGCAAGGCCAAGATAGTTGTTCGCACAAAGGTTCACCACCTCGTGCCCGCCGTCCAGCGTCACCTCGCCGGCCTGCATCGAGGTGATCACCCGCTCGGTCTTGTAAAGCCCGTCGTCGCGCAGCCCGTCGAGGCGCCCGGCAATATCGGCATCAAATTTCTTGGCCGCCCGCATGGTGCGCTGCCCCTCGCTTTCATCGTTTCTCAAATATTCAATGTAACAGCCGCCGATCACAAGCGCAGCCGTCAGATGAGTGACCCGGTCACGTGGCGATGCGCGGCCGCCCGCTGACCTCCACCGTAATGACGGCCTCCAGGAACACTTCGCGCGCCTCGGCCTGTGCGGTCTTGATGTCGCGGGTAACGCCGGTTTGCAAGTCCTCGGCGCCCGCGGCAAGGGCTGTCTGGCGCGCGTCGGATTTCAAGACGTCTTCCAATCGCTCCATCGCCTTGTCCGACTCGATGAAATCCTCCGGCCCGGTTTCCAGGTGCACGCGGAACCGGCCCTCGGCGGGGCTGGTGATGGTGCCCTGCCGCCGGATCGTGACGCGCCCGACCACCGCGCCGATGGCGTTGGCGACCCCGGCATGTTCGGGCAGGATCATGTCACAGCCAAGGCGCTTGCCCACAGCGGGATAATAGCTGCTGGCCGAGGCGCCCAGCCCGATCACCGGCACGTTCAACCCGGTGTCCAGCCGCACCAAGCCGCGATGCCGGTCCAGCCCTTTCTGCATCAGGACATGCCGCGCCAGCTGAGCCGCGGGCAGGCCGAAGTCGTGGTCGTCCTCGGCGAAAGCAGTCTCTAACAATGCTAAAGTCGTCTGTTGGGTCAACTGATTGACAATCATCTGCGCCATCGCCTCGGGGTCCGGACACAGGCGGTTGCCATTCCCGGTCCGCTTGCGCCCGACCAATTGCACGGCCTTGCGCGCGGCATCGGCATCCCACGCATCCAGACGCCCCAGCACATGGCTGGCATCCGACGGCGTGACGCCGGCGACCTGTACGAGACCCCGCGCCACCAGCCGACGCAGCGCCGCGCCGTCCATCCGGTTGCGCAGCACCGCACCAAGCGGTTTCACCCCGGTGCCGATCCGGTCCAGCAGGGCGGTCTCTTTCGGACCCAGCCCGTCAGCGTCGACCCCCGGCACGATGCGGATGAACCGCCCGTCATGTTCGCCCGGCGTGTCGTTGCGCAACTGGTCGTCCAACACGGCATGCAGGGCGGCGGGATCTTCCAGCGCGATCAGGCTGACCGGCACCACCCGGCGCGGGCCGAGAGTAACACCGCCAACCAACCCTTCGTCGAGCACGTGCACCTCGCTGTCGCCGCCCAGGCCGGTCGTGCGCATCGCGACCGCCTCGACCATGGTGCGCCAGGGGCCGACCTGTGCGCCGGCGGGGTCGATCATGGGGCGGCCATCGCGCAGAACGGCGACGTCCGTGGTGGTGCCGCCGATATCCGAGACCAGCGCGTGATCGGCGCCGGTCATCCAGCGCGCGCCGACGATGCTGGCCGCCGGACCGCTGAGAATGGTCTCGATGGGGCGTTCCCGCGCCTGGGCGCTGGAAATGAGCGCCCCATCGCCGCGCACCACCATCAGCGGCGCGTCGATACCGAACCGGGTGAGCGTGGCTTCGGCCTTTTCGATCAGCCGCGCGATCATGCCGATCAGCCGCGCGTTCAAGAGCGCGGTCAGCGCCCGCTTCGGCCCGTTCAGCTTGGCCGACAGGTGGTGCGAGCAGCTGGCCGGCTTGCCGGTGGCAGCGCGGATCATCTCGGCCACGCGCAGCTCGTGACTGGGGTTGCGGGTGGCGAACTGACTGGCGACAGCAAAGGCCGAGGCGCCCAGATCAGTTTCTAACCATGCGGAAAGTGCGGGTTCATCCAGCGCCGCCGTCTCGCTGCCCGCGTGGTTGTGCCCGCCGCTGAGAACAAGCGCGGGATCGCCGGCCAGCGCCTCGGTCAGGCCATGGGTGTCGAGGTCACGCTCGCGAAAGCCGATATAGACCAGCCCGACGCGCCCGCCCTGCCCCTCGACCAGCGCGTTGGTGGCCAGCGTGGTGGAAAGCGAGGCAAGGCCGATCTGGTCCGGCGTCACCCCGCTTTGGGCCAGAACCGCCTCGATCGCGTCGCCGATGCCGATGGACAGATCCTGCCGCGTGGTCAGGGCCTTGGCGCTGGCGATCACCTCACGCTCATCGCGCACCAGAACGGCGTCGGTATAGGTGCCGCCTGTGTCCACGCCCAACAGAATTGCCATGAGTGTCCCCTTTGTCCGGGTTCGGGTTTACGGGAAACCAGAGGTTATTCCCGCCCGTTTGCGGCATCGGAAAGACGCTTTACCGCCCAGTGCGCCGCATCGGCCACGGTTGCGTCGGGATCGTCGCACAAATCCTGCGCAACCGGCCGCAGCGCTGGGCGACCGGAATTGCCGATGGCATAAAGCACGTTGCGCACGAAACGGTCGCGCCCGATGCGCTTGATGGGACTGCCCGAGAACCGCGCGCGGAAGCCGGCATCATCCAGTTGCGCCAGCTCTGCCAGCGGCGGCGCGACAAGATCGTCACGGGCGTGATAGCGCAGCTCCGTCGCCTTGACCGCGAACTTGTTCCACGGACAGACGGCAAGGCAGTCGTCGCAGCCATAGATCCGGTTGCCCATCTTTGCGCGCAAGTCCTCGTCGACCGGGCCCTTGTGCTCGATCGTGAGGTAGGAAATGCAGCGCCGGGCATCCAGCTGATAGGGCGCCGGAAAGGCATCGGTCGGGCACACGTCCAGACAGGCGCGGCACGATCCGCAATGGTCCACTTCCGCCGGATCAGTGTCTATTTCAAGCGTGGTGAAGACAGACCCGATGAAGAACCAGCTGCCCATGTCGCGGCTGACCAGGTTGGTGTGCTTACCCTGCCAGCCCAGCCCCGCCGCCTCGCCCAGCGGTTTTTCCGGCACCGGGGCGGTATCGACGAACACCTTCACCTCGCCGCCCGCCTCGGCGATCAGCCAGCGCGCTAGCCGCTTCAGCCGTTTCTTGACCACGTCATGATAATCGCGGTTGCGCGCATAGACCGAGACGGTCCCGACCTCGGGGTCGTCCAGCGTCGCCATCGGGTCACTCTGAGGCGTGTAACTTTCGCCCAGCATGATGACAGACCGCGCCTCGGGCCACAGCACGTCGGGCGCACCGCGCCAATGCGCCCGGTCGGCCAGCCAATTCATCTGTCCATGATAGCCCCTGTCCAGAAAGGCCGCCAGACGCGCGGGCACCTGTGGCACGTCACCCGGACGGCACACGCGGCAAAGGTCGAACCCCTCCGCCAGGGCTTGCGCAACCAGTCTCTGTTTCAGCCCATCCATGCTTTTTCTTGGCCATAATACTTTGGGGTGCAGGCCGAGAGACAGAGCCCCTTAAAAATCAAGGTCGGCATAATGCGCCGGCGGCGGGAAGCCCGGCACCTGGTCGGCCAGGATGCTGCGGAAGGCCGGGCGCGACTTGATCTTGGCGTACCAGTCCTTGACCACCTCGGAGCGGTTCCAATCGACGTCCGAGATATAATCGAGGCTGGACAGGTGCGCGGCGGCGGCGAAATCGGCAAGGGTCATCACGTCGCCAGCCAGCCAGCGGCGGCGGTCCAGCAGCCACGCCATGTAATCGAGGTGGAACTTGATCGCCTTGGCGCCCGCCTTGACGTTGGTGCTGTCGGGAAAGCCCTGGCCCATGACCTTTTTGTTCACCCGTTCGTACAGCAGCTTGGACGACACCTCGTTGTGGAACTTGTCATCGAACCAGCCCACCAGCCGCCGCACCTCGTATCGCCCCTCGTGCGCCTTGGGAAGCAGGGCGGGCTCGGGGTACTTGTCTTCGAGGTATTCGCAGATCGGCGTGCTTTCCGACAGGGTCATGCCATCCAGCCGCAGCACCGGCACCTTGCCCGCCGGATTGCGGCGCAGGAAATCGGGATCGGCTTCCCAGTAACGTTCCTCGACCAGCTCGCATTCGATCCGCTTTTCCGCAAGGCAGAGCCGAACCTTCCGGCAGAAGGGGGAGAGGGGAACGTGGTAAAGCTTGGCCATGTCTGCTCCGGGCGGCTGGCGGAAATCTGTTCTTCAATGCCCGCAAACCGCGCCTATTTCAATCCTCGAAACAGGCCGCACGCCCGTCACGGCGAATCGTGGCCGCCCCGTCCATGATACCGGCGGCACGGTTGCGGGTGCTGTCGCTGGGCTGTGCCGCCGAGCGGTCCTTGGGGTTGGGCAGGATCGCCGCCAGCCGGGCGGCCTGCACGTCGGTCAGCGCGTCGGGGGCGACATCGAAATAGTGCCGGGCCGCGGCGTCGATGCCGAAGATCCCCTCGTCGAATTCGGCGACGTTCAGGTAGACCTCGATGATCCGCCGCTTGGACCAGAAAAGCTCGACCACCGGGGTCAGCGCCGCTTCCAGCGCCTTGCGGGTCCAGCTGCGCCCGTGCCAGAGATAGACATTCTTGACGACCTGTTGGCTGAGGGTCGAGGCACCGCGCCCGCTCCCGTCTTCCAGCGCGTCGCGGATGGCGTTCATGTCGAAACCCCAGTGCAGGCAGAAGTTGGCGTCCTCGGCCGCCACCAGCGAGCGCGCCATCACGGGCGCGACATCGTTCAAAGGCACCCATTGGTGGCGGATCTCGCCCAGGCGAAACACCTCCTGCTTCATGTAGAGCGTGTCGGGCGGGGCGTACCAGCGATGCGCCAGCACCGTGCCGCAGACGATGACCACGACGATCAGGACCACGCGCACGACCCAGACCCGCGCCCACACCACCGGGGCGGCGATGCGATCCATCACCGAAGGTTTGGATTTTCTGCTGCTCTGTTTCCTGGCCATCGCTGCCCGCAATAGTGCAAACCGGGGTCCGATGGTCAATCGGCAGTTTCGTCCGGCCGAGAGTATCCCGGCCGGAGGCATGGTTTATCTGTCCCCGGCCGGAGTATGATTCAGGCTCTATTCCGCCGGAATGGCGCTGTCTTCGATCCCGATGGGATGCTCCAGCTTGCCCAGCATCTCCTTGGGACAGACCTGAACGAACTTGTCCTTTTCGGCTTCCCAATATTGCAGAATATCGGCGGCGCGGCGGCTGCCGGTTTCATCTGCATGGCGCTCGATCAGGGTCTTGAGTTCGGTCAGCCAGTGCAGCTCGGTCACCGGGCAGGTCACGACCGACTCGCGGTTGATCAGCTTGTCGGTGTCGCCTTCGGGATCATAGAGGAAGGCCATGCCGCCGGTCATGCCGGCGGCGAAATTCGCGCCGACAGAGCCCAGGATCACGGCCATACCGCCGGTCATGTATTCGCACCCGTTGCTGCCGCAGCCCTCGATCACCACCTTGGCGCCGGAGTTGCGCACGGCAAAGCGTTCGCCCGCGCGCCCGGCGGCAAAGAGGAACCCTTCGGTCGCACCGTAGAGAACGGTGTTGCCGATGATGGTGTTATCGGCGGCCTCCAGCGGGCTGACCATGGGCGGACGGACCACGATGGTGCCGCCCGACAGGCCCTTGCCGACATAGTCGTTCGCATCGCCCGACACCTCGATCTTGAGCCCCGGCGCCGCGAAAGCGCCCAGGGACTGACCCGCGCTGCCGGTCAGCTTGACGGTCAGGTGGTCGGGCTGCAGGGCGTTGCGCATCCCGAAGTTGCGGACGATATGGCTGCTGACGCGGGTGCCCACGGTGCGGTGCGTGTTCTGCACGGCATAGTGAAGCTGCATCTTCTCGCCGTCGTTGAGGAACCGCGCGGCATCGCGCACGATTTCGGCGTCCAGCGTATCGGGCACCTCGTTGCGCGGCTTGTTGCGGTCGTAGGTGATGTGCTGCGCCCCGTCCACGGTGATCAGCATCGGGTTGAGGTCCAGATCATCCAGATGCGCCGAGCCACGGCTGACCTGGGTCAGCAGGTCGGCACGGCCGATCACGTCATCGAGGCTGCGCGCGCCGATGCTGGCCAGTATCTCGCGCACCTCCTGCGCGTAGAAGGTGATCAGGTTCACCACCTTGTCGGCATTGCCGGTGAACTTTTCGCGCAGCGACTCGTCCTGCGTGCACACGCCCACGGGGCAGGTGTTGGACTGGCACTGGCGCACCATGATGCAGCCCATGGCGATCAGGGCGGCGGTGCCGATGCCGTATTCCTCGGCCCCCATCATCGCGGCCATGACGATGTCGCGCCCGGTGCGCAACCCGCCATCGGTCCGCAGGGTGATGCGGTCGCGCAGGTTGTTCATCGACAGAACCTGGTGCGCCTCGGTCAGGCCCATTTCCCAGGGCAGGCCGGCATATTTGATCGACGTGGCGGGCGACGCGCCAGTGCCGCCGTTATGACCCGAAATCAGAATCACGTCGGCCTTGGCCTTGGCCACGCCGGCGGCAATCGTGCCGACGCCGGATTGCGACACCAGCTTGACGCAGACCTTCACGGTCGGGTTGATCTGCTTGAGGTCATAGATCAACTGCGCCAGATCCTCGATCGAGTAGATATCGTGGTGCGGCGGCGGCGAGATCAGGGTAACGCCCTCGGTCGAGTGACGCAGGCGCGCGATCAGCTTGGTCACCTTCATACCGGGCAGCTGCCCGCCCTCGCCGGGCTTGGCGCCTTGGGCCACCTTGATTTCCAGCTCTTCGCACTGGTTGAGGTATTCCGCCGTGACGCCAAAGCGGCCCGACGCGACCTGCTTGATCTTCGCTGACGGATTGTCGCCGTTGGGTTCGGGCACGAAATGCGCCGGATCCTCGCCGCCCTCGCCACTGTCAGAGCGCGCGCCGATGCGGTTCATGGCGACGTTGAGGGTCTTGTGCGCCTCGGGGCTGAGCGCGCCCAGCGACATGCCCGGCGTGACGAAGCGTTTGCGGATCGCGGTGACGCTTTCCACCTCTTCCAGCGGTACGGCCTCGCCCATGGGCTTGATCGCCATCAGGTCGCGCAGGTGAATCGGCGGGTTTGCCTGCATCGCCTGGCTGTAGCGCTTCCACAGCTCGAAGCTGGCCTTGTTGCAGGCCATCTGCATCATGTGCATGGTCTGCGCGCCCCAGGCGTGGGTCTCGCCCGACTTGCGCGACTTGTAGAAGCCGCCGATGGGCAGCACGTTCTTGCCGCCGCGGAAGGCGGTGGCGTGGATTTCCTCCAGCTTGGCCTGGATGCCGCTGATGCCGATGCCCGAGATACGGCTGGTGAGGCCGGGGAAGTACTCGGCGCACATGGCGCGGGAAAGGCCCACAGCCTCGAAATTCAGGCCGCCGCGATAGGACGAGATTACACTGATGCCCATCTTCGACATGATCTTCAGCAGGCCCTGGTCGATGGCCAGGCGATAGCGCGCCACGGCCTCGGTCAGCGAGCAGTCCAGCAGGCCGCGCTCGATCCGGTCGGCCAGGCTGTCCTCGGCGAGGTAGGCGTTGACCACGGTGGCGCCCGCGCCGATCAGGACGGCGAAGTAATGCGGGTCGATGCATTCCGCCGAACGGACATTCAGGCTGGTGAAGGTGCGCAGGCCCTTGCGCGTCAGGTGGCTGTGCACGGCGCTGGTGGCCAGGATCATCGGCATGGCGATGCGGGTCTCGGAAACGCCCTGATCGGTCAGCACGATATGCCCCGAGCCGGAGCGCACCGCGTCCTCTGCCTCAGCCCGGATGCGTTCCAGCCCGGCCTTGAGTGCGCCCTTGCCGGACTCGAACGTGCAGTCGATCTCGCATACATCGGCGTTCAGGCATTCCAGCATGGCCTGCCATTGCGCGTTGCCCACAAAGGGGCTTTCCAGCACCATGATCTCGGTTTGGGCGCTCGATTCATCCAGCACGTTCTTGAGGTTGCCGAACCGGGTCTTCAGACTCATGACGCGGAATTCGCGCAGGCTGTCGATCGGCGGGTTGGTCACCTGGCTGAAGTTCTGGCGGAAATAGTGACTGAGCGGGCGGTATTTCTTGGACAGGACCGCGCTGGGCGTATCGTCGCCCATGCTGGCCACGACCTCTTTGCCATCCTCGGCCATGGGGGCGAGCACCTGTTCCAGTTCTTCCACGGAATAGCCTGCGGCGATCTGGCGGCGGCGCAGTTCGGTGCCCGAACAGGTCGCGGTTTCGGTCACCCCGGCCAGACGCTCATCGAGGTCGGTGATCTTTCCCACCCATTCGTCAAAGGGCAGGGCGCGCGCCATTTTGTCCTTGATCTCGGTGTCGTGGTAAAGAACGCCCTTCTGCGTGTCGACGGCCAGCATCTGGCCCGGGCCCAGCGCGCCTTTTTCGCGCACGGTCGCCTCGTCTATCGTCACCATTCCGGCCTCGGAGCCCGCGATGACAAGGCCATCGCCCGTCACGACATAGCGCATCGGGCGCAGCCCGTTCCGGTCGAGCCCGGCACAGACCCAGCGGCCATCGGTCATGGCCAGCGCGGCGGGGCCGTCCCACGGCTCCATCACCGAGTTGCAGTAGGAATACATGTCGCGCCACGCGACGGGCAATTCCTCGGCCTGCTTGGACCAGCTTTCGGGGACAAGCATTGTCTTGGCCATGGGCGCCGAGCGGCCGGCGCGCACCAGCACTTCGAAAACAGAGTCTAATGCAGCGGAATCCGACGATCCTTGGGCGATGATCGGTTTGATATCCTCGGCCATGTCGCCAAACGATTGCGACGCCATGCGGATTTCATGGCTCTTCATCCAGTTGGTGTTGCCCTTCAGCGTGTTGATCTCGCCGTTATGGGCCAGCATCCGGAAAGGTTGCGCCAGCCACCATTGCGGGAAGGTATTGGTGGAATAGCGTTGGTGATAGATGGCGAAGTTCGACTTGAACCGCTCGTCCTTGAGGTCGGGATAGAATTCGGCCACCTGCTCGGCCAGCATCATGCCCTTGTAGATGATGCTGCGGCAGCTGAGCGACGCGATGTAAAGCTGCCCGACACCGGCGGCGGCGGCGGCTTTCTCGATCCGGCGGCGGATAACGTAAAGCTCGCGCTCGAAATCCTCTTCGTCGATGCCCTTGGCGTTGGAAATAAGGATTTGCTCGATCTCGGGGCGCGTGGCGTTGGCCTTTTCGCCCAGCACGCTGATATCCACGGGCACGTGCCGCCAGCCGTAGATATAGTGCCCCATGCGCAGCACTTCGGTTTCAACGATGGTCCGGCAGGTTTCCTGCGCCCCGAAATCCGTGCGCGGCAGAAAGACCTGGCCCACGGCAAGCAGCTGATCCTCGCGCGGCTCGTGGCCGGTGCGGCGAACCTGGTCATAGAAGAACGGGGCGGGAATCTGGATGTGGATGCCCGCGCCATCGCCCGTCTTGCCGTCGGCATCCACCGCGCCCCGGTGCCAGATCGCCTTGAGAGCGTCGATACCCGCCTCGACCACCTTGCGGCTTTCCTTGCCGTTGATCGAAACCACCAGGCCGACACCGCAGGAGGAATGCTCTTCCTCTTCGGAATACATGCCGTTCTCGGCCATCCACTTGCGCTTGGTTTCTTCCTGCGCGGCCCAGTTTTCATCGAATTTGGTCATCACTATACCCTTTCAATGGGTGCGGGCATGGCCCGGAAAACAGTCTCTGTTGCGGCGGAGAACGCTTACTCCGCCGCCACCGCCGTGGCACCGGCGTCCATTTCTTCCAAGATTGCAGCAGCCGCATCCCGGCCGTCGCGTATGGCCCAGACGACAAGGCTTGCCCCGCGCACGATGTCGCCCACGGCATAGACGCCGGGCAGCGAGGTCTTGCCGCTGGTGAACTCGGCCCGGATCGTGCCCCAGCGGGTCACGGTCAGCTCATCCTGGTTCCACAGCGTCGGCAGTTCCTCGGCCTCGAAGCCCAGCGCCTTGATCACAAGATCGGCGGGCTCGTCATAATCCGCGCCCTCGATTTCCTCGGGGCTTTGGCGGCCCGTCGCGTCGGGTGAACCAAGGCGCATCTGCTGCACCTTGACGGAGGTCACCGGATCGCCGTGAAATGCCTTGGGCGCGGAAAGCCACTCGAACTCCACGCCTTCTTCCTCGGCGTTCATGACCTCGCGCTGCGAGCCGGGCATGTTGGCCCTGTCGCGGCGGTAAAGACACTTGACCGATGTGGCGCCCTGGCGGATTGCGGTGCGCACGCAGTCCATCGCGGTGTCGCCGCCGCCGATGACCACCACGCGCTTGCCCTCGGCGTTCAGCTCGCCGCTCTCGAATTCGGGCACATCGTCGCCAAAGCTCTTGCGGTTCGACGCGGTGAGATAGTCGATAGCCCGCACGATGCCGGCCGCGCCCGCGCCGGGGCCTGGCAGTTCACGGCTTTTGTAGACGCCCGTGGCGATCAGGACGGCGGTGTGCTTTTGCCGGATCTCGTCAAAGCTGATGTCGGTGCCCACGTCACAGTTCAGCACGAATTCGACGCCGCCTTTTTCAAGCTGCTCGACACGGCGCATCACCACAGGCTTTTCCAGCTTGAAGCCGGGGATGCCGTAGGTCAGCAACCCGCCCGCGCGGTCGTAGCGGTCATAGACCGTCACCTGCACGCCGGCATTGCGCAGCACGTCTGCGGCGGCCATACCGCCGGGGCCCGCGCCGATGATGCCAACGCTTTCCTCGCGTTCCTGGACGGGTGCGATGGGCTGCACCCAGCCTTCCTCCCACGCGGTGTCGGTGATGTATTTCTCGACCGCGCCGATGGTGACGGTGCCGTGGCCCGATTTCTCGATCACGCAGTTGCCTTCGCACAGGCGGTCCTGCGGGCAGATGCGGCCACAAATCTCGGGGAAGGTGTTTGTGGCCTGGCTGACCTCATAGGCTTCCTGCAGGCGCCCTTCGGCGGTCAGGCGCAGCCAGTCGGGGATGTTGTTGTGCAGCGGACAGTGGTTCTGGCAATAGGGCACGCCGCATTGGCTGCACCGGCCGGACTGTTCCTTGGCCTTTTCGTCGGCGTATTCGGCATAGATCTCGTTGAAATCTTCCCGGCGCGCATCAGCGGAGCGCTTGGTGGGCATGTCCCGCTCGACGGACACGAATTTCAGCATCGGTGTTTTTGCCACGATTCTCTCCAAAGATCGCCTCGGTCTACATGGTCTAGTGCAAGGCGCGCGCAAAATAAAGTCAGCACAGTTGACCTATAAACCATTATTTTTATCTCTTGCCGGCGCTTGCGTCAAGTTTGATCAAAACTTTAGGTCCGATCCGGACTTAAATGTTCGCTTTCCTCGGGTTCCCGTTGCGGTGTAGCTAGGAAAAAAGACGCACGCGGGTTCGGGCACATGCCGCTTTTCCATCTTATCCTGGTCGCGGTGATCCAGGGCATCACCGAGTTCCTGCCGGTGTCCTCTTCCGGGCATCTTATACTTTTGCCGGGCCTGACGGGCCTCGAAGATCAGGGCCAGGCCATAGACGTGGCAGTGCATGTCGGCACGCTGTTCGCGGTGATCCTGTATTTCTGGCCGGACGTGAAGCTGGCGCTGTCGGGTCTGCCCCGCGCGGTAACCGGGCGGATCGACACGGAAGGGTCCAAGCTGGCCTTCCTGCTGATCGTGTCGTCGATCCCGGTGGTGGCCTTTGGCGTGCTCTTGAAGATGACGGGGCTGGACGACGACATGCGCTCGATCGCCGTGATCGGCTGGACGATGCTGGTCTTCGGCATCGTGCTTTACTGGGCGGACCAGGCGGGCGAGGCCACACGCGAGGCGCGCGACTGGTCGCTGCGCGACGCCATGGTGATGGGCGTCTGGCAGGCCATCGCGCTGATCCCCGGCACGTCACGGTCCGGGATCACCATCACGGGGGCGCGGTTCATGGGCTATGGCCGATCCGACGCCGCGCGGCTGTCGATGCTGATGTCGATCCCGGTGATCATCGAAAGCGGCGTGTTCCTGGGCGCCGAGGCAGTCTATACCGCCAATGTCGGGCTGATCCGCGACAGCGCCATCGCCGCCGCCTTCGCATTTGTCTCGGCGCTGCTGGCGTTGACCCTGATGATGCGGCTCTTGCGCAGCGTGTCGTTCACGCCCTACGTGATCTACCGGATCGTGCTCGGAATCGTACTGCTGGTCGTGGCCTATTCGTAATCCGGCAGGTCGCTATAGCGCTCGGGGATGAACAGCGCATAGGTCAGAAAGCCCCAGTAGTCGTCCCAGGCCGCGTCTGTCACCGCGACGGTTACGGTGGAGAAGTAGCGCCGGTCGAGCGTGTTCCTGCCAAAATACAGAACCTGGCCGCGCCATTTTTCGGCCATTGCGGTCGAGGCGCACCACAGGTGCAACGTGTCGCCAAGCGGCAGGTCCAGCGACAAGAGCACATGCCCCTTTCGCGCCATCGCCGCCTCGATCGCGCGGACATGCCCGCCAAAGCCCTTGCGGAACGCCCGCCATTGAGTGTCGCTCGGCCCGGTTTCAGGGTCTATCTCGCCCGGAAACAGGGACATGATATCCTTTTGCGGGTCGCCTGCGAAATCGGCCAGTCCGTGCTGTTCCAGAACCAGCGGCATCTCGTTGATGTACTTGTCCTCGAACCCGAGGATGTGACCGTGGGCGTCGAGCAGGCTGATGATCCCGCGCAGCGTCCGCTCGGCTGCCGGGGCGTCTTCGAGGCCGTAATACCCGATCGTTTCCAGCGTGGTGGGCGGTGTCTCGATCAGGTCGCGCGCGGTGGCCATGACCTGCGGATCATTCCCAGAGACATCGCGCGCGAATTCGACGAAAAGCTGTGCCTGCTGGTCCGGTATCGGCTGGGCACCGCCCGCAAGCGCGGAAGAGACAAGCAACAGCGCGGCACATATCGCGCGCCGGATCATCCCTCGCGCAGGTTGCGCGCCGATTCCTTGATGTCCGAATACTGGCCCGACGGGCGGAACCGCCAGAGATAGTCGGGCAATACCGCCTCCATCGCCATGGGTCGGATGCCCAGCGCGGCAAATCCCTTGGCGTCGTCCGCGACGACGTTGTCCCGTGTCAGGCTCGCGACCTGATCTCGGGTGATCTGCGCCGGGATCAAACCGCCGCTGAGAAACTGGACCCCGTCCATCATCGCAGCCAGCGGACGGGCGAGGGCGAAGGGAATGTTCACGATCAGGCGGCGGCGGCGGATCACGTCCAGCATCTGCTGCATCAGCTCGCGGAAGGTGTGCACGTCGGGCCCGCCCAGCTCGTAGATGCCGGGCGCGGCGTCGCCCGTGGCACCCATCACCGCGGCCTCGGCGACATTGTCGACATAGACCGGCTGGAACCTCGTCGCGCCGCCCACCACGGGCAGAACCGGCGAGAATTTGGTCATGGCGGCGAACCGGTTGAAGAAATTATCCTCGTGCCCGAAGATCACCGAAGGCCGCAGGATCACGGCCTCGGGCATATGCTCCAGCACCGCGTCTTCGCCTTTGGCCTTGGTCTGGGCATAGATGCTGGGAGAGTCCACGTCGGCCCCGATGGCCGAGATCTGCACTATGCGGCCGACACCCATTTCGGCCGCCATACGGGCCACGCGGCGCGCGCCTTCGACCTGGATCGCGTCGAAATTGTTCTTGCCGCGCCGATCGAACGTGCCGACACAGTTGATCACCGCGTCCGCGCCCCGCATGACCGAACGCACGCTCTCGTCGTCACGGATGTTGCAGGCGACGGGCGCGACCTGTCCGACGACGCCATAGGGTTTGACGAAGATCGCCTCGTGCGGGCGGCGCACCGCGACCCGCACACGCCAGCCCTTCTGCGCCATCCGCCGCGCGATATACCGCCCGACAAACCCTGATCCGCCGTAAATGGTGACAAGCCTGGACATGGTTGATGCTCCCGTCTGCGCCTTTGGCCTTCATCCTACTAGACGTGATGGCCGAAATCGACAAGGCGAATTGACCAATACGAATGATCCGCAAGAATCCAAGTTGACACGGCTTGGCGCGATGTCTAAATGCCCCTCCACGACACCTGCCCAGGTGGCGGAATTGGTAGACGCGCTAGCTTCAGGTGCTAGTGTCCGTATGGACGTGGAGGTTCGAGTCCTCTCCTGGGCACCAATCACCCCTTGTCATCCCCCATATTCTCAACGAAAACAGGCCGATATCTGCCTCCTCGGGTCCACATTCAGGTACACAGGAGGTCCACACTATGGGCGTTGTGATGAAGTTGAGAGGTCTCTCCGAACTGGGTCAGGGTCGTTGGGAATACCGACGGCGCGTCCCCGAAGCAGTCAAGACTGCGCTGGGCAAGAGCGAGTGGAAGCGGGTAATCAAGGCGCGGTCGGACGCTGACCTCATGCGCCAGTATGCCCTAGTCGAAGCCGAGTTCGAGCGCGAAGTAGCGTCTGCAAAGGCTCCCCGCAAGATGCTGACCCCTCGGGCAGCGTGGGAAGCGGCGGTGAGAAAAGCCGATGAGGTGGCGTCGGGCGTGATCGGTCTCGATGGAGACGATGCCCGCGAGGTGGCGGCTGACAGCCTGGCTTCGCTCGGTCGCTCCCCTCTAGTAGTGCAAGCCCTGATGGACCCTCAGCGGTCTCCTCCGGCGCTGACCGTCGAAGATGCCCGCGAGATCTATGTGAAGGAGAAGCTCGGGGGCGGGGTCGACCCAGAGCATCGCGGCACTCTGGTGCGCCTTGCGCGGGTCATGCATCTGGCGGCGGAAGCTGGTCTCCTGGCCTCCACGGCATTGAACTCTCTGACCCGCGAACATGCCCGAAAGGTTCGCGATCACATGCTCTCTCGGGAGAAACTCGGGGGCGAAAGTCGCATCTCTCCATCATCGGTGAAACGGGAGCTTGGCCTACTGCGGACGGTGATTTCCTACGGTTCCACCGAACTCGGCCTCCTTGATCTGGTCAATCCCTTCGAGCGCCTGCCGATAGAGGGCCTGTCTGCCTCTACAGGAGCACGGGTTGCAGCGCGCGATAAGGTGGAGCCGCTCCCCTCGAAGGTTGCGTCGGCCATGTGCTCGAAACTGTCGGGTGATCTGCACTTGATCTGGCGCATCCTCACAGGAACGGGTTGCCGTCTGGGCGAGGTCACGGGTCTGCGGGTGGAGGACGTGGTCCTCGATGTTCCGACCCCTCATGTCCGCATCAGGTGGCACGAGAGGCGGCGTCTCAAGACCCTATCTAGCATTCGGTCGGTGCCCCTGCTAGGTGACTCGCTGGAGGCCGGCAAGCAAGCCGTGAAGGCTGCCGAGGGGTCTGCCTACCTGTTCTCCCGCTATGCCCGCGAGCGTGGCTCTGACGCGGCCTCTGCAGCCCTGATGAAGCACCTACGGGGGTTCACCACCGACAAGCGGCATAAGGTCCATTCCCTGCGCCACGGCATGAAGGACCGCATGCGCAAGGCTGGGGTGGACAAGGTTTCCCAAGACATCGTCCTAGGCCATGCTCCGGCGAACATCGGGGAGACCTACGGGGGCGAGGAGGGTCTCCTTGCGGTGGCTCTCAGGGCGCTGCAAGCGGTCGAGAACCACGAGGGACGGCACCTCGAAAAAAATCCCCCCACAGCCGTTAGGCCATGAGGGGATGGTAGTCAGATGATCTCGACGTTGGAGTATCATCGCTTCTGGTCTGTGCTTTGCTGCCGTTACTGGGCCTCCTTCGCGCGCTTGGAGTAGTTGCTCACTCGGTTCTTTTTGAGCCACTGAACGCCATCCTTGCCGTAGTCCCCGCAGAACAGCCTAGAGTGCTTGGTCCAGCTATCAGTGGAAATGCTTCCTCTTCGCATGAAAGATCATCTTGAGAGCAGCAGGGACATCTCTTTCGCTCGTCAACTTGAAGAGGGTGTTTCCACGGTCATCCTTGATCGGAAGGTCTGCAACAGGCTCGAAATGATCCACCGTTCCACGCACAGTGATGGACAGCTGCTGGATTTGAGGTTGGATGATCACATACCAGAAGTTGTCGGGAGTGTCCGAGAAGTTCCGCGCCTTTCCACGCTTGAGGTCACCTACCGAGCGTTCGCGGACCCCCGAGAGCAGAGCTGCAGCAGCCTTCGCCATGGGCGGGTTGAGAAGCTCCTTGGCCAAGGACAGGAACTCTTGGTCACCGGGACCGAAAACAACCCCACTAACTGGGCTTCCACCAGCCGCGACGACTTTTTGCGGTTGAACGATGGCAGAAACAGCAATGGCTTCAGACTGCGTCCCGATATTGAGAGCAATCGCATCTTCAAGGTCGAATGACAGAGCTGATGCCTTTTCGTCGAACTTGTAGTTCTTCAAGAGAAGCACGCTGCGTGGTCCAACGGTCTTTGCGCCCGCTCCGAAGAGGCGGACTTCATGTGGTGACATCTCAAGTTGCCAGACACCATTGGCAATTTGTTCAGCTTTCTGAGCGGTAATGGTCAGTCCCATCGCACGTCCTTTCTGGTACTTATCTGAGCAGATAGCTCTGCAGATAGCACTTTACAGTTAACCTGTCTAGTGTGGCGTTGTGCTGGCTTCCGGGAGGCGAAAACTGCTACAATGCGTTTAGAAATCGCGAAGGTTGGATGTCAGGACGACTGCGGGATGCCGTCGGGCTCTTTTCCAGACCGAACCGTCGTCATGTATCGCTTAATCGAGAGACCGTAAAACTTCTTCGTGTATGCATTCGCGGTCTTGGCAATGTTCATGCGGTTGTCTGCGCGGGGCGGTTGTCCGAGCAAATCGGGGTCAGTCAGAATATTCCTCAGGCCAGCATCATGCGGGATGAATTCCAGTATGTGCATAATGATCCCAAGGCGTTCCTGCGGTGGCGCTGAGTAGACCATCTCGGCTAACCGCTGGGCGCGCTCATAGTGCCGCCGTGAGCGTTCTCTGTTCTCGGCACTACGGTTGCCTCGTGAGGCGTTCTTCTGGCACGCCCGTGAACAATAGCTTTGGTTGAGCCTCTTGGGCATGAAAGCGGCGGTGCATCCGGGGCACTCCATGGTGCGAGCTTCATCATCAGACGGGATGAGCATGCCAATGGGATCGACAGCGTCGAACATAACGGGTTCCTTTCGGTGGTGATGGGGAGATGCGAAGGTGGGAGGTCTTGACCGTCGAAGACGGACCTCCTTGCTGGAGGTGCAGTTGAAGATGCGCTTGATGGTCACCTGAGGAACTCAGGGGCGCTTCAGCATGCCTTTCATGGGCAGCGTTCACATGGCGACTTCGTCCTTGGAGACCCAAGGAGATGATGAAGTTCGAACATGCTCGCTAAGCTTACTTAGGGGTTTTGGTCTTCGCCGCGATCAGCGGCAATGGGTCTTCGCTTGATAGAGTGCAAGCTCAGGGTCATGCAGCGAAGCTGGAGCAAGCTGAGGGTTCACCTTTAAGGTTTGGCTTCTTGTTCGCGGAGGCGAAGCCGGAGCACCCAGAGGGACACATTACGTGTGCGAAGGCCGATTACCTAACGGTGCACCTGAAGGGGTATACACTACGTGTGCGGAGGCGGATTGTCGGACAAGCGTTAGGGCTGTGGGGATGTATTGATCGCACCCCCTTGAAGAGGTGTGCCCAAAAAGAAAACGGCCCCGGAATCCCAGCAACCGCGTTCGGGGGAAACGCTCGGGCTAGTCTTCTCTGCTAGGGGGCGTGTTAATCCTGGTGGGCGTCAAAATACCCGAGCTGCCCATGTAATAGCCGCTGAGACAGAGTTGCGTCTCTCTGGGCAAGTATGGGGCTTTTTCGCACTAGTATGTGTGCGGGGCTGCCCGAGACACTGCAGCGCATGGGCGCGCCTCCTAGGGCTATTGGGCGGGTCATTTGTCTCTATGGTGGGGGTTATCTCTATTATGTGGGTTAATTGTAATTCCTTGATTTTCGTCACATCCCCCAACGGGCCAGTGCGGCCTCTGCCTCGGCCATGTCACCACGGATGCGAAGGACGGTTTGGCGGCTCAATCCGACCGCCCTCGCAACCTCAGAGGTGCCCGCTCCGGTGCCCGTCATGTCCCGCACGAGCTTGAACTGGTCGCGGTCATAGCTGGGCTTACGGCCTCGGTAGGCCTCGGGCTTCTTGGTTTTGGCGTGCTCAATACCTGCGCGCTGGGCCTCCTTCGTCGCCTCGACCTGAGCCTGAGCAGTAGCCGCCATGAATGCGATGAGAGCGTCTCTCACTGCCTGCTGGGTCGGGTCGGTAGTTGCCCCGTCAAAGGTCATGCCGTTGATCACGGTCTTGATGGTCACACCCTGCCGCATGAAGTGGCGGATGGCGTCCGTTACGTCTTGGTAGTTACGTCCCAGACGGTCCACCCAGCGCACCACAAGGGTGTCCCCGCTGCGCAGCTTGTCGAACAGGCGGCGTCCCTCGGGTCTCTCTGACAGTTTGGTGGACACACCTGACTGTCCGTGGTCCGCAATCACCTCGTCGATGGTGAAGCCTGCTTTGCTTGCCTGTGCGACTTGGTGGTCGAGCGTCTGGTCAGCAGTGGAGACGCGGGCGTAGAAGATCGTGGTCATAGTGTTCCTCAGAGGGTGTTCGTTTGGGTTGTGTCCGTTGGATAGATTGTCCGAAAGCCCATGTCATCCCTAACGGTCACCCGTTTGGCCACTCTCCAAGGTGACCGTTGCAGTATACCCTATAGTACGCTTGCCTCATTGAAAGCGCGCTGTCTTCGGCGACCACCGGGGAGGGGGGGGCGGCGATTGCCAACCCTACTATCTCGGACACTCAAAAACTTCCGGCTGAATATTTCGGTGACAGACTTATTCAACGCCGATCTGGCGTTCTTGACGTCTTCTTGAGACGGTTCCGTGCCGGGCTGCGGCAACTGCATAAGCCTGCGTTGAAGAATATTGAAAACTTAATTAACCATCCAGGACAGTTTATATCTACATTATTGACGTTCCTGGTGTTGACATAGTTGCCCCAATCCACTAGTTGGAAGTGACAAACTGCGTCAGACAAGGGGATTTTTCATGCAACTGACCGCCAAAGAAAGCTTGCCAACTCCGCTCAACACCGAACTCCAAGGCCTGGACGCCCTGGACAGCGCGGGAGGCGTAAGCGAGAGGCCGCTTAACGTTTTTATCGGCCACAACCTCGGCCATCGCGTCTTCACGCTCTCGATACCTTTCATGGAGTTCTATGAAATGTCGGACGTGGCAAACCATCCCGACGCGGGCCCGATCGCTCAGCGTCGCCTGGACACATCACACGCGCAAAAGCTCGCCATATACATGCTCAAGGGCTTGGTCTCTGCAGCAAAGCTGAGACGCATTTCTCAGGGCAAGGATGTCCCTGAAGCCTTCGACGCTATCCTACATGAGATGGGCTCCCAGCCTTACTTCTCGCTACAGCCGATTGTTTGCTCCATCCGAGGAGTTGCTCCGGGTGGCTCGGACATCGGAGGAAAACGATTGGTCGCTGATGGCGAGACTGCCGCCTTCAAGATTTTCCTCGCGCAAAAGCACGTGCTCTGGGTCATAGACGGCCAGCACAGACGAGAAGCAGCGAATGCAGTTGTTCTCTTTCTGAAGCACGTGAGAAGTGTCGGTAAATACCCGGCAAAGACACCTGTCCTCTTCCCTAGAAAAGGAGCCGAGGTTCTGGAAGAAGAGGCCCTCGTATGGGAAGAGGTCTACTCGACAATGCGCACCTTCGCCAGCATCACGGTAGAGGTGCATCTTGGACTTTCGGTTGACCAAGAACGGCAGCTCTTTCACGACCTTAACCAACTTGGAAAGCGTGTTGATCGATCTCTGGCGCTTGAGTTTGACAGTTCCAATCCCGTCACACACTTCATCAAGGACGAGATCGTTGCTTCTGGTCTTGTCCAAGTGACAGACAAAGAGCCGAGAAACTGGTCGGATGACAAAGGCACCCTTGCACTTAAGGACTTGGTTTCGGTGAACGCGATCGCGTTTCTCAACAAGGGCAATGTGGCGGGTGCTACCCCAGCCCTCGTAGAGCCGCGTCAAGAAATTGTCCTTCGGATGTGGGAGGTGATCACCGACGTGGACCACTTTGGCGAAGAGCGGGCCAAAGAAAAGACCGTCTTGGCTCAGCCGGTGGTTCTAAAGGCGATCGCCAAGCTCATATACGACTTCAAGTTTAACCGTCGTCGCCCGGACAATGGCGATGAGCAGTTCGACAAGCTACTTGAAGGACTACCTGACGTCGACTTCTCTCATGCGAACCCGGTCTGGCGGTTCTATGAGCTGTCGGAGAGAGAGCGCATTTCGGAAGGAATAGCGGAGCTTATCCATTACCTCCCAAATGATGATGGGGCAAACCGTGACCCAGGGTCTTATCAAGACGGTCTTATGCGGTTCGGCGCAAAGCACAACGATATCTTCCCGCTGATCGGCGATATGATCCGCTGGCAAATCGGGCTCGACAGCCGCAAGAACTAAGTAGATCAGCTCGCCTATCCCATAGGACCATCAAATTCCTTAATGGCAAAGGATTCTTGTCGAGGAGCCCTCCGAACTAAGGGGGGCTCCTGTTTCTTCACATGCGTCCGGGAACTCGTGGCGATGCTTGATGCCGGTGCAGCAGGTCGGCGTCTTCTGCAGCTCTTGAATTGCAAAATGCTTTCCGTAGCGCCCAGGCCTTAGCGGTTTGTGTATTGACCACCATATGCGACAGCAACTAGCTTCCTGTTAGAGGGTCCACAAATCGGCCCCGCGCAGGTCCACACCCGGGACGAGCGTATCGCCTAAACCATTGAAAGTGTGGTGGATAAAGCGGTTTGGTTTTCAGGCGATAGGCTTCTCCTGGGCACCATTCGTCAAATCCGAAAATTCGATTGTGTTCGGCATCGGCAGGGGTTGGGCCGAAATATTCGGTATCACGCCCTCGGCCCCGCAGAGTGTCACCGCCCCGACCGCGTTCCGCCGTTTACCCGAGAATTCCGGCCGCCGTATCAAGCAAGTTCGGAAGAAATTTTTCGAGCACCTGATTTTCATTGAACGCGATGCCGGAGATGGAAATCTGGACTGCGGCATGGGCCTGGCCATCGGTTCCTCTTACAGGTGCGGCCAGACTGATTTCGTTAAGCAGCATCTGATCCCGCGTGATGCAGTATCCGTCTTCGCGGGCCAACCTTATGCTTCTTGCAATCTCACATCTGTCCATGAGCGTCTTGCCCGTGACCTGAAGCAACGGCCAACGGGCGCAGGCCTGATCGATGTCCTCATCGCTTCGGGTCGACAGCATCACCCGCCCGGAGGCCGTGTTCAGCGCGGGCAGACGCCGCCCCACGACGCTTGCCGCGAAATGCGTCCGCTGGTTGGGCAGCCGCAGCGAATAGATGATATGATCGTCAGAGATCTGCGCCAGGTTGACCGTCTCGCCCCAGGCCCGGCTGAATTCGATCAGCTTGGGCAGGGCACGGGCGATCACCGGGTCGGACCAGTAATAGGCATAGGCCAACTCCAGCCACGCGTGGCTTGGACGGTAGAGGCGCGATTTCGGATCGCGGTCCAGCATTCCCTCGACATGCAGCGTGTGTGCCATCCGCTGCACGGCGCTTTTCTCCAGCCCGGTGCGTTCCACCAGGTCGGTGAGCGACAGAGCGACATGTGATTCGTCAAACGCCCGCAGTATCTGAAGGCCCCGGGCAAGTGTACTCGCGTAGAGGCTATCCTTTTTCGTTTCCATGCTTTTCCTCCCGCTTGGGCTGTACCACGCCGGAGGGATGCACCCGGCCCTTGACGTCAGCCCGCCACCCATTGCTATACTGATCAAATAACAATCGGCAATATCAAATAATGATAACTGCCACCATGCAACAGGGAGTCACCATGCTCGGAAAGACAACAACAACCGCAACTCTTCTTGCCTCGGTCCTGGCGGCCGGCGTGGCCATGCCCGCGCTCGCGGACAAGGCCTCGGGCACGCTCAACGTCGCCTTCACCAAGGAGCTGGAGAATGTCGACAGCTACTTCAACTCGTCGCGCGAAGGCGTCGTGCTGCAACGCGCCATCTGGGACGGGCTGATCTATCGCGATCCCGAGACCAACGAGTATGTCGGCAACCTCGCCACCAGCTGGGAATGGATCGACGACACCACGCTGGAATTCAAGCTGCGCGAGGGGGTCACCTTTCACAACGGCGAGGCGTTCAACGCCGATGACGTGGTCTACACAGTCAACTTCGTCGCCAAGGAAGAAAACGGCGTGAAGACGCAGCGCAACGTCAACTGGATGGAATCGGCCGAGAAGATCGACGAGTACACCGTGCGCATCAACCTCAAGGACAAGTTCCCGGCGGCGATCGAATTCCTGTCCGGCCCGGTGTCCATGTACCCCGATGAATATTACGCCGAGGCCGGTCCTTCCGGTATGGGGCTCAAGCCCGTCGGCACCGGCCCTTACAAGGCGGTCGATGTCACGCCGGGTCAGCGTTTCGTGCTGGAAGCGAACGAGAACTATCACGACAGCCCCAAGGGCCAGCCCGAGATCGAGAAGATCGACATCCGGACCATTCCAGACGTGAACACGCAGATGGCGGAACTTTTCTCCGGTTCGCTCGATCTGATCTGGCAGGTGCCCGCCGACCAGGCCAACAAGCTGGCCACGCGGGACGAGCTGACCGTTGCCAACGAAAGCACCATGCGCGTGGGGTACCTGCAAATGGATTCGGCGGGCCGCTCGGGCGACAATCCGTTCACCAACAAGCTGGTGCGCGAGGCCGTCAACTATGCCATCAACCGGCAGGAACTGGTCGATGCGCTGCTGCAAGGCGCCTCGCAGGTGGTCTATACGCCCTGTTTCCCCAGCCAGTTCGGCTGTAACCAGGACGTGACCGAGTACGAGTACGACCCCGAAAAGGCCGAGGAACTGCTGGCCGAAGCGGGGTATCCCGATGGCTTCACCATCGATTTCTACGCCTATCGCGACCGTCAGTATGCCGAGGCGATCACCTCGTACTTGAACGCCGTGGGCATCCAGACCAACTTC
Organism: Roseovarius atlanticus; assembly: GCF_001441615.1. GTDB lineage: Bacteria > Pseudomonadota > Alphaproteobacteria > Rhodobacterales > Rhodobacteraceae > Roseovarius > Roseovarius atlanticus. The sequence goes on along the minus strand of NZ_LAXJ01000003.1, from coordinate 23,585 downwards.
AACATGCTGCAGTATTCGGCCCTGCGCGAACTCAACATGAAGGGCGAGGTGCCGATCTCGTTCCAGACCTGGGGCAGCTACTCGATCAACGACGCCTCGGCCATGGTCAGCCAGTTCTTCAAGCACGGCTCGCTCGACAGCACGCGGGACGACCAGGTGCTTGAATGGCTGGACATCGCCGACAGCTCGACCGACCCGGACGAGCGGGTCGAGTACTATACCAAGGCCCTGCAGCGCATCACCGAAGAGGCCTATTGGGCGCCGATGTTCACCTACAACACGAACTACGTGTTCAAGGATGAAGTCAGCTATACGCCCACGCCCGACGAGGTGCTGCGTTTCGTCGACATGAGCTGGAACTAAGCCAGCCTTGGAGAGGGGCCGGACCAGGCCCCTCGCCCGCCTGACCTTCAAGACACGTTCTCCCTCACCCGCCACGCGCATCCGGCGCGGCACGCGAAAGGTCTGTCATGCTTGCATTCATCCTCAAACGCCTCGGATTGGCGGTGCTGGTCGCCTTCACCGTCAGCTTCATCAGCTTCTCGCTGCTGTTTCTGTCCGGCGATCCGGCCGCGGCGCTGGCCGGGGAAACCGCCAGCGGCGAGGATGTCGAGGCGCTGCGCCGGCTGTACGGCTTCGACCGCCCCATGCTGGTGCAATACGGCGACTGGCTGTTCTCGGCGCTTCAGGGGGATTTCGGTGAAAGCTATTACTTCAAGCTGCCCGTCGCCAGCCTGATTGCCGAGCGCCTCCAGGTCACCATGACGCTGGGCGTCTGCGGCATCCTGTTTGCCCTGATCACCGCCGTGCCGCTGGGCGTGGTCGCGGCGATCCGCCCCAACTCGATCATCGATCGCGTGGCGCTCTTCCTGTCGGTGGCGGGCCAGGCGATGCCGTCCTTCTGGTTCGGCCTGATCCTGATCGTGATCTTCGCGATCCAACTTGGAATGCTGCCGCCGTCCGGTGCGGACAGTTGGCAGCACTTCATCATGCCGACCATCGTGCTGGGCTATTATGCAATGCCCGCCATCATGCGCCTGACGCGCGCGGGGATGTTGGATGTTCTCAACTCCGACTATATCCGCACCGCGCGGGCCAAGGGCGCGGGCGAATCCCGCGTTCTCTTCAAGCACGCGCTGCGCAACGCCATCATCCCCGTGGTCAGCCTCGCCGCCGTGCAGATGGGCTTTATGCTGGGCGGCTCGATCGTGGTCGAAAGCGTCTTCGCCCTGCACGGCGCGGGATACCTTGCCTGGGAAAGCATCGCCCGCAACGACCTGCCCACCGTGCAGGCGCTGATCCTCGTCTTTTCGATGTTCTACATCGTCTTCACCTTCCTTGCCGACGTCCTGAACGCGTGGCTGGACCCCAGAATGCGGAGTGCCTGACGTGACCGATTCGACCGATCCACTCTCGCGCGAGATCGAGGGGCCTTCGCCCCGCCAGATGCTGAAGGCCCGCGCGCTGTCGCACTGGGGGCTGATCTTCGGAATGGCCGTTGTGGGCCTGCTGTTGCTGGTGGCGATCTTCGCCCCTTTGCTGGCCCCCCATGATCCCTACGCCCAAAGTCTGATGAAGCGGATGGTGCCCCCGGTCTTCATGGGCGGGACCTGGGAACATCCCCTGGGCACCGACCACCTGGGCCGGGATTACCTGTCGCGGCTGATTTACGGCGCACGCGTGTCGCTGCTGATCGGCGCGGTCGCGGCGCTGATCTCGGGCTTCATCGGCACCGCGATGGGTGTCGCCGCGGGCTATTTCGGCGGCAAGGTCGACGCCGTCGTGACCTTCCTTATCAACGTGCGCCTCGCCATGCCGGTCGTGCTGGTGGCGCTGGCGGTGGTGGCTATCCTGGGCGGCTCGCTCACCGTGGTGATCTGCGTGCTGGGCCTTTTGCTGTGGGATCGCTTTGCCGTGGTCATGCGCGCCTCGACGCTGCAGATCAGCCGGCGCGATTACGTGGCCGCCGCACAGGTCATCGGCGCCTCGACCCCGCGCATCGTGCTGACCGAGATCATGCCCAACGTCTTCAACAACCTCATCGTCATCGTGACGCTGGAAATGGCCCACGCCATCCTTCTGGAAGCCGCGCTCAGCTTCCTCGGCCTGGGCGTCCAGCCGCCGATCCCCTCGTGGGGTCTGATGGTGTCCGAGGGCAAGAACATGATGCTGTTCGAGCCGTGGCTGGTGCTGATCCCCGGCGCCGTGCTCTTTGCGCTCGTGCTGGCGATCAACCTGATGGGCGACGGCCTGCGCGACGTCACCGCCCCCGAAGGACGGAGCTGACGACATGTCCGAGACACTCCTTTCCGTAAAGAACCTTACGCTGGACATCCCCACCGGCAGCGGCACGTTGCACGCGGTGCGCGGCATCGACTTCGAGATGAAGCGCGGCGAGACGCTGTCGATCGTCGGCGAAAGCGGCTCGGGCAAGTCGCTGACCTCGCTCGCGGTGATTGGCCTTCTGGGCAAGTCGATCAAACGCTCAGCGGACGAGATCCGCTATGACGACATTGACCTTCTGAAAGCCAGCAATCGCGTCATGCGCGACCTGCGCGGCAACCGCATCGCCATGATCTTTCAGGAGCCGATGACCTCGCTCAACCCGGCCTACACCATCGGCGACCAGCTTATGGAAACCCTGCTGCTGCACCGCAATGTCAGCAAGTCCAAGGCCCGCGCCCGCGCCGTGGAACTTCTTGAAAAGGTCGGCATCACCGCCGCCGAAAGCCGCCTGTCGCAATATCCGCACCAGCTGTCCGGCGGCTTGCGGCAACGCGTGATGATCGCGATGGCCCTGATGTGCGAACCCGACCTGCTGATCGCGGACGAACCCACCACCGCGCTCGACGTGACCATCCAGGCGCAAATCCTGCGCCTTCTGGTCGACCTCACGCGCGAAATGAACATGGCGATGATCCTGATCACCCACGACCTCGGCGTCGTGGCCCGGGTCGCCGACAAGGTGGCGGTGATGTATGCTGGCGAACTGGTCGAGACCGGCCCGGCCGAGGCCGTCTTCGCCACGCCCAGCCATCCTTATACCCGCGGCCTGCTGCGCTGCATCCCGCAACCGGGCAAGACCGAACGCGGCGCGGCGCTCGGCACCATCGCCGGCATCGTGCCCTCGCTGGTGGGCGACGTAACCGGCTGCGCCTTCCGCACCCGCTGTCCCCATGCGGTGCCCGCCTGCCGCGAGGCCATTCCCCTGCGCGGCACCGACAATCACGACTTCCGCTGCGTCCATGCCGATGGCGCCCTCTCCAAGGAAGGAGACGCCGCATGAGCGACATCCTCACCCTCGATCACGTCAAGAAGACCTACAGCGTCAAGCAGGGCCTTTTCGGCAAGCGCAAGCCGCTGTCGGCGGTCAACGACGTCACCCTTTCGATCCACAAGGGCGAGGTTCTGGGCCTTGTCGGTGAATCCGGCTGCGGCAAGTCGACCCTCGCCAAGCTGCTCCTCGGGCTCGAAAAACCGACCGAGGGCGAGGTGCTGGTCGAAGGCGAGAACATGCAGGATCTTGACCGCCGCGCCCTGGCCGGGCGGCTTCAGCCGATCTTCCAGGATCCCTATTCGTCGCTCAATCCGCGCAAGTCGATCTATGATCTGATCTCGCTGCCTTTGCGGGTGCACCGCATCGGTGACGCCGCCAGCCAGCGCAAGGCGGTCGAGGAAATCCTCGACATCGTGGGCCTGCCCGCCCGTGTCATCAACACCTATCCCAGCCAGATGTCGGGCGGCCAGCGTCAGCGCGTGGCCATCGCCCGCGCGCTGGTGATGAAGCCCGAGATCGTCATCTGCGACGAGCCCACCTCGGCGCTGGACGTGTCGGTGCAAAGCCAGATCCTCAACCTGCTGGCCGATCTGCGCCGCGACTTCGGGCTGACCTACCTCTTCATTTCGCACGACCTTGCGGTGGTCGAACATCTCGCCACCCGCGTGGCGGTTATGTATCTTGGCCGCATCGTCGAGGAGGCCCCTGTGGCCGACCTTTTCGAGCGCCCGCGCCACCCTTACACTCAGGCGCTGCTCAGCTCGGTCCTGACGCCCGACCCGACGCAGGGCGTGCCCGAAACCTCGCTCGGCACGGCCTATCCCAACCCGATCGACCCGCCCTCGGGCTGCGCCTTCCACCCGCGCTGCCCGCACGCCACGGCGCATTGCGCGGCCCAGGCGCCCCGGCCCCTGCAAACCGACTCCGGGCTGGTCGAATGCCACCTGCACGACCCCGAAAGCCCGATGTATGAAAAGGGCGCGGCATGAGCGCATTGTCCCGAACCCAGACGGTCGCCAAGCACGTCATCGAAACCCCCGGCGGCGTGGTCGCCGCCCAGCACCGCCTTGCCGCCGAGGCGGGCGCCGAAGCCCTGCGCGCGGGCGGCGACGCGGTCGATGCCGCCGTGGCCACCTCCTTTGCCATCGGCGTACTGGAACCGTGGATGAGCGGCCCCGCCGGCGGCGGCGCGGCGCTCCACTGGCGCGCCGACACCGGCGAGGCGGTTGCGATCAATTTCGGAATGCGCTCGCCCCGCGGGCTCGATCTGGCCGACTATCCCTTGTCGGGCGAAGGCAAGGCCGGCGATCTTTTCCCGTGGGAACGGGTCGTCGAGGACCGCAACGTCGAAGGCGCCAAAGCCATCGCCGTGCCCGGCGTGGTGGACGGGATGGGCCAGGCTCACGAACGATGGGGCCGCCTGCCCTGGGCCGACCTTCTGGCCCCCGCCATCGCCCATGCCCGCGAGGGGATGCTGGTCGACTGGTACGCCGCGCTCCTGATTGCGTCCGTCGCCCGCAACCTCGCCGCCGACCTCGACGCCGCCGCGCTCTTTCTCGACGACGGCACCTGGCCCAAGGGCTCGGGCTGGACGGCGATCCCCGACAACCGGCTCGACCAGAGCACCATGGCCGACATGCTGGAGGCTTTGGCCCGAGGCGGCCCGCGCAGCTTCTACGACGGCGATATCGCCCAGGCCCTTGCGGGCGACGTTCAGGCCAAGGGCGGCAGTCTTGCCACCGGCGACCTCGCGGGCTACCGCGCCTGGATGGGGGAGGCGCAAAGCGTGCCCTACCGCGACGCGCTTTTCCACGTCATGCCCGGCCTCACTGCCGGTCCCACCTTCGCCCGCGTGATGGAACAGCTAGGCGATCAGGACCTCTCCACCCCCGAACGGGCCTTCCCAGCTTATGCAAGCGCCCTCGACCGCGCCTATGTCGAGCGGCTGGGCAAGATGGGCGACACCGGCGAAGTGCCCGAGGCCCCCGGCTGCACCACGCATTTCTCGGTCGTCGACCGCGCCGGCAACATGGTCGCCAACACCCAGACCCTGCTGTCGATCTTCGGCAGCCGCGTGGTCTCGCCTACGACCGGCCTCTTGATGAACAACGGCATCATGTGGTTCGACCCCGAACAGGGCAAACCCAACTCGCTGGCCCCGGACAAGGCCTGCCTGATGAATGTCTGCCCCATCCTTGGCCACCAGGGCCCGCGCCACTTCGCGCTCGGCGCCTCGGGCGGGCGCAAGATCGTCTCGGCCGTGGCGCAGATGGCCTCGTTCATCACCGACCGCGGCGAGGATATCGAGGGCGCATTTCACGCGCCCCGCATCGACATCTCGGGCGGCGGCACCGCTATCGCCGACGACACCCTGCCCGCCTCGGTGCTGTCGGCCATCGAACGAGTGATGCCGGTGCAGACCACCCGGCGCACCGTCCTGCCCTATGCCTTTGCCTGTCCCGCCGGCGTCATGCGCCATGATGCCGTGAACACGGGATGTACCGAAATCATGTCACCCTGGGGTGACGCAGTCCTGGAAGACCCTCAATGACCCGCGACACCGCCATCTCCAACGCCACCGAGTATTTCGACGCCGGCACGTTCCAGTCCGACCTGGCGACCCTCGTGGCCTTCCGCAGCGAAAGCCAGAACCCCGCCCCCGATGCGCGCGCCGAGGCGCAGCGCTACCTTGTCGAGGCGATGCAACCCCGGCTGGAGGCGATGGGCTTTGCCTGCGAGATCGTCGACAACCCCAACCCCAAGGGCGGGCCGCTCTTGCTGGGCGAACGGGTCGAGGGTGACGACCTGCCCACTGTCCTGACCTATGGCCACGGCGACACCGTGCTGGGACAGGACGACATGTGGCGCGACGGGCTCCAACCCTGGGAGATCACCGAAGAAGGCGACCGCCTTTACGGGCGCGGCACCGCCGACAACAAGAGCCAGCACCTGATCAACATCGCCGCGCTTGAATCCGTTCTCGCCGCGCGCGGCCGCCTTGGCTTCAACACCCGCATCGTCATCGAGATGAGCGAGGAGGTCGGCTCGGTCGGCCTGCCCGAGATCTTCCGCACCTACAAGGACCGACTGACGGCGGACGTTCTGATCGCCTCGGACGGCCCGCGCCTGCAACCCGAGGTGCCGACCATGTTCATGGGCTCGCGCGGCGGCACCACCTTCGACCTCGTGGTGGAAACCCACGAAGGCGCGCACCATTCCGGCAACTGGGGCGGCCTGCTGGCGGATCCGGCGATGATCCTTGCCCACGCGCTGGCCTGCATCACCGATGCGCGCGGCCAGATCAAGGTGCCCGAATGGCGCCCCGACAGCCTGACCGACACCGTTCGCGAGGCCCTGCGCGACCTGCCCGTTCAGGGCGGCGAAGGCCCCGATGTCGATCCCGACTGGGGCGAGGAAAGCCTGACCCCCGCCGAGCGTGTCTTCGGCTGGAACAGCTTTGCCGTGCTCGCCATGGTCTCCGGCGTGCCCGACGCGCCGGTCAACGCGATCTCGGGCTGGGCGCGCGCCACCTGCCAGCTGCGCTTCGTCGTCGGCACCGACCCCGCGGATGTGGTGCCCGCGCTGCGCCGCCACCTCGACGCGCACAGCTTCGACCGGGTGCAGATCCGCCCCCACGACCGTGGCTTCTTCGCCGCCACCCGGCTGGACCCCACCCACCCCTGGGCGCAGTTCGTCGGCCAGTCGATCCGTGAGACCTCGGGCGAGTTGCACGTCCTGCCCAACCTTGCCGGCTCGCTGCCCAACGACAGCTTCACCGATATCCTCGAACTGCCCACGATCTGGGTGCCGCATTCCTATCGCGGCTGCTCGCAACACGCGCCGAACGAGCACGTGCTGAAGCCGGTCTGCCGGGATGCGCTGCGCGTCATGGCGGGCGTGTTCTGGGACATCGGTGACAAGCCGACACCGGGTCACTGAGAAGGACGAAACCCGCGACTTGCGCTGACGCTGGCGTCGCTCCCGGGTCACGCCCCCCGAACCGCAAAGGCTTTCAGCTTTGGCGCTGGCGCTTTCTGCGACGCATCGCTTTGGCCACGGGCCAGACGATCACGAGGATCGTCATGACGGCGAGCAGGGCCGAGATCGGACGTGTCAGAAGCTCGGTCGCGTCACCACGGCTGATCAGCAGGGCGCGGCGGACACTTTGCTCTGCCATGGGGCCCAGGATCATCCCGAGGATGATCGGCGCCAGCGGCACGTTCACTTTCTCAAGAAAGTAGCCGGCAATCCCGGCGGCCAGCATGACCCACAGATCGACGGGGCGGCCGTTGATGACGTACACGCCGACGCACATGAGGATCAGGATCGACGGCACCAGAAGCACGCCGGGCAGTCTTTGGAACTGGGCGAATACCCGCGTGGCGACGGCACCGCCCAGGGCGAAGATCAGGATCGACGTGATCAGCATCTCCATCATGAAGCCGCCCACGAGCACGGGATTCTGATGGAACAGCTGCGGTCCGGGTTGCAGACCGTGGATCGTCAGCGCGCTGAGCACGAGGGCCGCCACCACGTTGCCCGGAATGCCGAGCGAGAGCGCGGGTATCATGGATGCCGCGTTATCGGCGTTGTTGCCGCATTCGGCGGCGGCCACGCCCTGGGGATTGCCCCGCCCAAAGCTGTCCGGATCGTCAGAGGCGTTCCTGGCCGCGTTGTAGCTGAGAAAGGCCGCGATATTTCCGCCGGCGCCCGGCAGGATGCCGACGCCGATCCCGATGCCAGACGACCGAAGCCAGGTCGGGATCAGACCACGCTTCTCACCGGGGGCGAAGGGCACGTTCGTCAGCTTCAACTGGTCCGCCGACAGCCCTTTCAGATCGCATTTCTCGGCCAGTTGCAGAACGGGCGGCAAGGCATAAAGTCCGACAAGGACCACGATCAGGTCAAGGCCACCCAGAAGCCATGTCTGGTCGAAGGTGAACCGGGCCTGGCCGGAAAGATTGTCGATCCCGATCGTCCCGATCAACAGCCCCAGCACTGCGGCCATGACGCCCTTCACCGGGTCGGACCCGACCATGACACCTACGGACGCCATCCCGAAGATGGCGATCCAGAAATATTCCGCCGGGCCGAAGAACAGGGTGACACGCGCCAGCAGCGGACCCATCGTCATCAGCGCGAGGGCGCTGGCGATGCCACCCACCGCCGAGGACCAGCAGGCGATCTTGAGGGCCTTTGCGGCCTCTCCCTTGTCGGCCATGGGAAAGCCGTCGAACGTCGTGGCGATCGAGGCCGGCGTGCCGGGAATACGCAAGAGGATTGCGGGGATGGCGCCGCCATACATCGAGCCGTTGTAGATGCCCGCGACCATCCCGAGCGCGACCAGCGGGTCCATCGAATACGTCAGCGGCAACAGCAGGGCGATGGCCATGACCGGGTTCAGCCCCGGCAGCGCACCGATGAAGACTCCCAGAAGGGTCGCGCCAACCATGGCCAGCAGTGGTGCGGCCGACAGAACCGACCCAAGGGCGTTCAGGTAAAAGTCCATATCACCCTCCGAGGCCCAGAAGCGGCGGGATCGCCTCGCGCGGAAGCGGCTTTTCCAGCAGGACCGAGAACACCAGGTAGACGACCGCGATGAAGATGACCGCGACGATCACGGCATAGATCCATTGACGGAACCCAAGCGCCACGGGCAGCACCAGCATAAGCATCAACGAGGCGGTGTAGAATCCGAAGGGAATGACGGCCGCCACATAGACTGCGGCAATGACGGCTGTCGTGATGAACTTGGAGGGCGCGGCAACCAGCTGCCGCGCCTTGTCTTGGCCAGCCCGGACAGCCCTGGCCGCCACGGTTCCGCCCAGAAACGTCAGGATCAGGCCGAGTGTCATCGGATAGGTGCCACTGGCCCCGCTGTAGCGGCTTGCCATCCACGCGGCGGCAAGGCCGACCAGGACGAAGATGAGCCCCAGCGCGATATCCTGACGCTTCTCCATTGCTTACAGACCAAGCGCCTTCGAGACTTCGGCAAGCCCGTCATACTCGGACTGAAGCCGCTCACCCAACGCGTCGCCTTTGACGACGTTGGGCACTTCGCCCTTGGTCTTGAGGAACTCGACATAGCTGGGCTCGTTCACGGCCTTCTCGATGGTGTCGGCCAGCATGGTCACGATCTCGGGGTCCAGGCCCTTGGGGCCAAGGATGGCGCGCCACAGGAGCGTTTCCTTGTCGCCCAGGCCCAGCGATTCGAGCCCCGCCGCACCGGGAAGCGCGGGAACGTCAGCCGCCGAGGTCACCAGCGGGCATTTGGCTTCGCCGTTCTCGACATAAGGCAGAACAGTCGAAATCGACCCGCCGTAGATATCGACATGGCCGCCCAGAAAGTTCTGAAGCGTCTCGCCGGCGCCGCCGAAGGGGATGGCGACGGCGTCAATGCCGCGGGCCTGAAAGATCCGTTCGGCCGCCAACTGCATGGTGCCGCCGATCCCGTCGTTTCCGTAGGTGTACTTGCCGGGGTTCGCCTCGAGCTCGGCCAGGAATTCCTCGCCCGTCGTGGCAGGGAAGTCGGCCTTGACGCACAGCGTGTAGGCGGTTTCCGAGGTCGATGCGATGGGCGTGAAACTGTCGAGCGAGTAGGCGACGTTCTGCACCTGCGGAACCGTCGTCAGCGGGCTGTTCCACGTTGCGAACAGCGAATAGCCGTCCGGCTTGGCTTGCATGAACTGCGACGCGCCGACAGAGCCGCCGCCACCGCCGACGTTCAGGATCGCGATGGACGTGCCCAGCATTTCCTCGAGCAGGATGGCCAGCTTGCGGGCGCTGGTATCGGTGCCGCCGCCGGCGCCGGCCGGGATGGTCAACTCGATCGTCCGCTCGGGGTATTCCGCCAGCGCAGGCGAGGCGATCGCCGCCGCCATCGTCAGGCCGATAAAGGTTGTTCTGAAAGTCATGGTCTCTCTCCCTAGAGTTTGTTTTCAGGTTCTCAGTTGATTTCGCTGCGGTATCGAAAGTTCGTGGCGCTACCGCTTGCGACCCGCCATTCGATGGGCCGGTTCTCGATGTCGAAGGCCGTGCGCTCGATCACCGCGAGCGGATCTCCCGCGCGGATGCGCAATCGCTGCGCGACCCGTTCCGACGCCTTGCCGAAGGACACCTCGTCGCTGGCGCGTTTCACCATCACGCCGAAATGCTCGAAATAAAGCGGATACAGCAGTGGGCCGAGGCTTGATTCGGGCAGCTTGTCGAAGCCCGCGAAGCGCTCCGTCGGGATGTAGATCTCTTCGAACAGGACCGGCTGGTCCGACAGCGACCGCAGGCGCACGATCTTGATGACGTCTTCTGTGTCCAGCACCGACGCTGCCGGGGCAGGGGCCTGTGTGACGCTGCGCAGGATGATCTGGCTGGACGGGATCGACACCGGCGATCCATCCGTCTCGCGGATCGGGAAAAACCGGAAAAGGCTGGCGCTGAAGGACGGCGCACGCACCCGGGTTCCAGACCCCTGCCGACGTTCCAGCAGGCCCTCTTCCACCAGCCCGTCGACCGCCTTGCGCACGGTGCCGACGGACACGTCGAACTCCTGGGCCAGGCGCGATTCGGACGGGATCGGATGGTCCGGGGTCCATTCGCCGGTCGCGATCCGCGCGGTGAATGTGTCCCTGAGCCGTGCGTAGGCCGGAAGCCGGGCGTCCGGTGCATCGAATCCGATCATCATGTCTCCTCCTGTGCACCGTGATAGTCCAGCTTGACCCATTTAGTCAACTAGTCATATATATGATTTGAGGGAGACACCCATGATCCAGTTCGACTGCCATGCTCATGTCTATGAAACGGTCACGGCCATTGATGGGGCGCGCTATGTTCCGGCAAGGCCGGCCCCCTTGTCGGACTGGCTTGGGCATCTCAAAGCCGGAGGCCTGCAAGGGGGTGTCATCGTTCAGGTCAGCTTTCTGGGATCCGATAACTCTCAGATGTGCGACGCCCTTTCACAGCTGGATCGCCGGCGCTTTGCAGGCGTTTGCGTGGTGGGGTTGGACGTATCCGATGAACAACTCGACCGCCTGATTGGGGTCGGTGTGCGCGGCGTGCGCTGGAACCTGGTGCGCGGCGCAGAGATTCCCGATCTTCGCGCGCGCACGACCAGAGAGTTCCTGCGAAAGCTGCGCGACCGCAACATGCATCTTGAGATCCATCTGGAGGGTCCGCGGCTGGCGCCAATCCTGCCTGCGCTTTCGGATGTTGGTGTGAACGTCGTCGTGGACCATTTCGGTCTTCCGTCAGACCCGAACCCAAAGCGCGATCCGATGCTTGAGGCCGTGTCGGGGATGCATGATCGCGCTGCGCTGTATTTCAAGTTTGCCGCACATTACCGGGTCGCGTTCGACTTGCTGCCGCACGCCAGCGAACTGCTGGGACTTCTGCCCGCGCACCATGTGGTCTGGGGCAGCGACTGGCCCCACACGCAGCACGAAGACCGCGCGGGTTATCCTGACGTCCTGGCCTTTTCGGGGCAGCTGGCAGATCTGTGCGACAGGCGCGCCGTGAAGTGCTTGTATGGTCTCGGTCAGGACGCGACAGAGGATCGTGCGCCGGAAATATCGCCAGATGCCGGGGTCGCAACCGTTGCAAAAGGCGGGCCGCGTTTCTGAAGATCGCTTGCGCAACAGACACCATGATCTGACGCAATTCCGGAATGGCACAGCAGTTTTCGGCTTGGGTCGCGATGCCTCAACAGACCCCGGCAAAGTGTTGGACGGCGTCGCGTGGCGCACGCCGTTATCCGCTGGCCATTCGGAAACCCACTGGTGTAAACAGCGGCAAACCCGGCCGCGGCGCGATGCTGCGAGACCATACGGACAAAACACTCACACAAGGCGAGGGCGCCATGAAAGACCGGAGCGCGGCGGCAACCGCTCTTTACGATGGCGGGCACCGCCGGATGTTCATCGACGGAAACTGGTGCGATGCCCGGTCGGGCGAGACCATCGAGGCCCGCAACCCGGCGGACGGCACGCTGCTGGCCACCGTGCCCAAGGGCGGCCGGGCAGATGTGGATGCGGCGGTCAAGGCCGCGCGCGCGGCGTTCGAGGGCCCCTGGTCTAAATGGACGCCGTTCGAGCGCCAGGCGCTGCTGCTGCGCATAGCTGATCGGTTCGAGGAGGAATGGGAGAACCTCTGTCTTTCGGATACTCTCGACATGGGAATGCCGATCCAGCGCACGATTGCCAACAGCCGCCGTGTGCTGGGCATGTTGCGCTTCTACGCCGGTCAGGCCGTGGCGATCCATGGCGCCACCATCCCGAACTCTTTCCCCGGCGAGATCTATTCCCAGACCGTGCGCGAGCCCATCGGCGTGGTCGGTGCCATCATCCCGTGGAACGCGCCGATTGCCGGCTCGATCTGGAAAATCGCGCCGGCCATCGCGACCGGCTGCACGGTCGTGCTGAAACCGTCGGAAGAGGCGTCGCTGACCGTCCTGATGATCGCCCGGATCATGCAGGAGGCCGGCCTGCCGGATGGGGTGCTGAACATCGTAACGGGCATGGGGTTCGAGGCCGGCGCGGCACTGGCCGAACACGACGGCGTCGACAAGATCGTCTTCACCGGCTCGACCGCCACCGGACAGGCCATCGCCCGCGCGGCCACCGGCAACCTCAAGCGCGTGTCGCTGGAACTGGGCGGCAAGTCACCCGTCATCGTGTGCCGCGACGCCGATATCGAAAAGGCGGTGCCGGTCGCGGCGATGGCCGTCTTCGCCAATTCCGGGCAGATCTGCATCGCCGGGTCGCGCCTGTTCGTGGCGCGCGAAATCCATGACGAATTCGTGCGCCGTGTTGCCGACTATGCCGCCGGGCTGCGGATCGGTCACGGCATCCATGAGGACACCGACATCGGCCCGATCATCTCGGCCCGCCAGGCCAAGCGGATCGCGGGCTATCTCGACGCGGGCCCGCGCGAAGGGGCCGAGGTCATCACCGGCGGCGCACGGGCCGAGGGCCCGGAGCTTGCGGGCGGGCACTTTTTCCAGCCCACGGTACTGGGCGGCGTCACCGACGACATGAGCGTCGCACGCGAGGAAATCTTCGGCCCCGTCATTTCGGCCCTGCCTTTCGATGACCTGGACGAGGTCGTGGCCCGCGCCAACGCCACGCCCTATGGCCTCGCGGCGGGCGTTTTCTCGACCCACCTGGGCACCGCGCACAAACTGGCTCACCGGCTGAAGGCCGGATCGGTCTGGGTCAACATGTATCATGCCATCGACCCCGCCGTGCCTTTCGGCGGCGTCAAGATGTCGGGATACGGGCGCGAGGGCGGGACCGAACACATGGAAGAGTACCTGGACACCAAGGCGATCTGGATCAACGCGGACTAGACCCGCGCCCGCCACGCAATCAACGAAGACGAACGGAAAGACCCCAAAATGAATGTCGGCATCATCGGCGTCGGGCTCATGGGCCACGGCATTGCCCGCAACGTCCTGTCGCGCGGCGGCTTTGCGTTGCATTTTCTGGACCACCCGGGCAACCAGCCCACCGACGACCTTGTCGATCTTGGCGGGAGGGCGTGCGCCACGGTTGCAGAGATCGCAGCGGCGTCCGATGTGGTCATCCTGTGCGTCACCGGGTCGCCCCAGGTCGAGGCGATCGTCGGCGCGCCGGATGGTCTTGCAGCGTCGTTGCGCAAGGGAACCATCGTGGTGGATTGCTCGACCGCGTTGCCCGACTCGACCCTGCGCATGGCCGAAATGGTACGCAAGGCCGGCGGCGACTATCTGGACGCGCCGATGACACGCACCGCGAAACATGCCCACGAGGGGACGCTGAACCTGCTGGTCGGCGGCGCGGCCGAAACCCTGGATGCCGTGCGCCCTGTGCTGGCCTCTTTCACCGAACAGGTCGAGCATGTCGGCCCGCTGGGGCACGGGCATCGGCTCAAGCTTCTGCACAACTATGTCTCTGTCGGCTTCATGACCTTGCTGGCCGAGGCCGCCGCGCAGGCCGCCGATACTGGCGTGGATCCCCAAGTTTTCGTCGACGTGCTGGCGAATGGCGGCGGCGCGAGTGCCGCCCTCGACCGGCTGGCGCCCTTCATTGTCTCGCAGGATCGCGATGCGCTGCCGTTCTTCGTGTCGAATGCGCTGAAGGACATCGACTATTACCGCGACATGTCCGATGCCGCAGGTGCGCAAACGACGGTTGCCGATGGCGTATCCGCCGCGCTGTCCGAAGCGGTCGATGGCGGCCCGGCCGACGCTTACGTGCCCGAGCTGGTCCGCCTGTTCAGAACGCGAAAAGACGGCTGAAGACCCGTGCACAGACACCGCGCTGACACAGGGTTGTCAGTCAAAAAATACCCATGTAGCAAATGCAAACGTTAAACGGGAGGAAAACCATGACGTTCATTACCCGAGGGCTGGTCTCGACCGGCATCTTCCTTGCGATGGGCCTTCCGGCCCTTGCGCAGACCGAAGTCAAGATCGGCTATGCCCTTGCCCCCGACAGCCATTACGGCGTCGCGGCGCAGAAATTCGAAGAGGTGGTCAAGGCCGAGACCGGCGACGCGTTCGAGTTCAACCACTTTCCGTCTTCCGGCCTTGGCGGCGAACGCGAGGTGATCGAGGGGCTGCAACTGGGCACCATCGAGGCCACCATCGTGTCGTCCGGCACGCTGGCCAACTTCGTGCCCGATACCGGCGTTTTCGACATCCCGTTCCTGTTTCGGGATCTCGAGCACGCCCGCGCCGTTCTGGACGGAGAGATCGGGCAAGAGATCCTGGCCAAGTTCGACGATGTCGGCCTGCACGGGCTGGCCTGGGGCGAACAGGGCTTTCGCCACATCACCAACAACCGCAACGCCATCGAAACCCCGGCCGACGTCGAAAGCCTGAAGATCCGCACGATGGAAAACCCCGTGCACCTGGCGGCGTTCAACGCCATGGGCGCGGCCCCCACGCCGATGGCCTGGCCCGAGGTGATCTCTTCCCTGCAACAAGGCGTGATCGACGGTCAGGAGAACCCGCTGTCGGTGATCGTGTCGGTCAAACTGGACGAGGTACAGGAATACCTGACGCTGTCGGGCCACGTTTATTCGCCCGCGATGCTGCTTGTGTCCAAGCCGTTCTGGGATGGCCTTGACGACACTCAGAAAGCCGCCTTCGAGAAGGCCGCGGCGGAGGCCGTGACCGCCATGCGCGGCTATGTCGACGATGTCGAGACCACGGGCGTCGAAACCCTGAAAGAGCGCGGCATGAAGGTGAACGAGCTGTCGGCCGAACAGAAGGCCGCCTTCCAGGAGTCCATCGCGTCGGCCTACGAAGGCTATTACGAGACCTACGGCAAGGACCTTGTCGACTCGATCGTCAACTTCGAGTGATACGACCGCACCGGCGCCCACCCGGCGCCGGTGCCCGGACCGGGGGCGCCGCGTGAAACGGCTCGAACATATCTTCGTCGTGTTGAACGGCTGGGCGCTGATAGGAATGCTGTCTGCGATGGCGCTGATCGTGGGGGCAAATATCTTTCTGCGCTATTTCACCGCGCATTCCCTGCCCTGGGCCGACGAGGCCGCGCGTTACCTGATGATCTGGCTGACATTCACGGGCGCGGGCCTGATCCTGCGCATCGGCGGCCACGTGGCCATCACCAACCTGCAAGACAGCCTGCCGGCAACCGGGCAAAAGCTGCTTCGGGCCTTGATCGTGCTGATCCTTCTGACGTTCTTTGCCTACATGGTCTACGTCGGCTGGCAATACGCGCAGCGGATGCAGTTCCAAGTCACGCCGGCCCTGCGCCTGCCGTTTCTTTATGTCTATGCGGCGATGCCCGTGGGCTTCGCCCTGCTGATCGTGCACCTGTTGCTGATCGCGCGCCCCTTCATCGGCGCCGGAGACTACAAGAGCCTCGATGCACGCGGCGTGGACGACGACACCGTCACCGGCGGCGCCAATGGCTGAGATCCTCTTTCCGGCCCTTTTCCTGTTGCTGATCCTCGGCCTGCCGGTCGCGTTCGCGATGGCGATCTCGGTCTTCGCGGCGATCATGCTGGCCTCCAGCTATCAGCCGCTGGTGGTGGTCAAGGAGATGTTCTCGGGCCTGGACAGTTTTCCGCTGCTGGCGGTGCCGTTCTTTATCCTGGCGTCCGAGATCATGACCGGCGGCGCGGTGACGCTGGCGATCCTGCGGCTTGCGCAGTCGCTGGTGGGGCACCTGCGCGGCGGGCTGGGCCACGCCAATGTCGTGAGTTCCGCGATGTTCGCGGGGATCTCGGGCAGCGCGCTTGCCGATGCCGCCGGGCCGGGCACAATGATGATCCGGATGATGGAGAAAGGCGGCTACGACCGGCCCTATGCCAGCGCCCTGACCATTGCCAGTGCCGTCGTCGGGCCGATCATCCCGCCCTCGATCACCATGATCATCTATGCGATGCAGGACCAGAACGTCTCGGTCGGGTCGCTGTTCATGGCCGGGATCCTGCCGGGGCTGGTGATCACGGTGATGGTGATTCTGGCCAATGCCCGCGTCAGCAGGCAGCGCAACTATGCGTCGGGCGCGCCGATGCCGCCCTTTGCCGAAATCGCCCGGGCAGCGCTCTTTGCGCTGCCGGCGCTGATCCTGATCGTACTGATCGTGGGCGGTATCAGGTTCGGCGTCTTCACCCCGACCGAGGCGTCCGTGATCGCCGTTTTCTACGCGCTTTTCGTGGGCATGTTCGTCTATCGCTCGCTGCGCCTGCGCGACCTGCCGGCCATCGTGCTGCGCGCGGCGCTGACATCGGGCGCGGTGCTGCTGATCCTTGGCGCCGCGCGGGCGTTCGCGTGGGTGCTGATCATCGAGAGCGTTCCACAGTACCTGGCACAAACCATCATCGCGTGGGATCTTGCGCCGATCGTTTTCCTGCTGGCCGTCAACCTTCTGCTGTTGGTCTTCGGCCTGTTCATGGACCCGTTGCCCGGTGTCATGATCCTGGTGCCCATCCTCGCACCGATCAGCTTTGCGCTGGGGATCGACCCCAACCACTTTGCCATCATCGTGATCGTCAACCTGACGCTGGGCCTGACGACGCCGCCTGTCGGAAGCCTGATCTTCGTCGTGTCTTCCACCGTGGGGCTCAAGCCGTCGACCCTGATCCGCGAGATGCCGCCGTTCTTCATCGCCCTCGCCGTGGCGCTGCTGCTGATCACGTTCCTGCCGTTCCTGTCCGCCTGGTTGCCAAAGGCGAGTGGGTTCTGACGGCAGTTGCCGCCATCATGGTTCAAGATCGGTCCCGCTGATCAGACTGCCCGCCGCGATGTCGCCGCATCAGATGTCGCGGCCCGAACGGTCAATGTCTCAAGGTCCGCTCATCCTTGCGGTCCACCCCGGACGTCGCCAAGTCTGGCGCAAGGCAGAAGCGCCGCCGCTGACACGCAGCAAGAAAAGCCTTGTTGATCCGGCAGAATGGGTCAACTATAAATTGAATATTGTTTCTTTTTGACCGAAATCCATTCGTCTTGGTGCTCTAGGTGTTCGGACAACTTCATCGGCTTCGCGGGCCAGGCCCGGCGCGTTTTCTTTGTGCACTCACCCACGGCGACATCGCCCGCCGCATCTTATGGGACCGGGCGGTGTGACCGGGCCGCTGCGCTTTCAGTCCTGGCTGACATCGGGCTTTCGTCGCGCCTGGCGGTGCTGGCGGATGACAACGGCGTGCCGCCCGCGGCCAGCGCCACTATCGAGGCCGGTCCGCGGCTTACGAATATCGACGACCCCGTGACGCGCACCATCGCGCTGCGCGGACCGGGCGACGTGCTGCGGCTGGAAGGCGGGACCGTCACCAAGACGATGCCCGCCCCGGGCGCGCGGGACTGCGCGCCGAACTTCTTTCCCTATGTCGAGTTCGCAGACCCGGAGCTTCCCTGGCTTTACACCCCGGCCCGCCCGGGACCGACGAACCGGCTGATGCCGTGGCTGTGCCTGATCGCGGTCGAGGAAGGGCCCGAGATCGTGCTGTCGTCCCTGGCTGACCCGCCGGTGATGCGGCTGTCGATTGCATCCGGGGCCGGCCAGAGGCTGCCGCCGCTGACCGAGGCCCATGCCTGGGCGCATCTTCAGGACGTCGAGGGCGCGCAGGGCCCCCGTACGGTTGCGCGGCTTTTGTCGCCCATGCGCCTGAAGCCACGGGCGCAGTACACGGCCTGCCTGGTGCCCACGTTCGAGGCCGGGCGGCTGGCCGGGCTGGGCCGCGACGCCGATCCGTCCGGGCCGCTGCTGGCGTGGCAGGACGGGACCGCGGCGCAAGGGCAAGGCGTCGGTCGCGGGCAAGGGCGGCAAGGCGGGCCGGATCGACGCAAAGACACCGGGCAGGACCACGACTGGCAAGGTCAAGCCGGGCAAGATCAAGCCGGGAAAGACCTCAACCGGAAAGACCGAGGCCGATCCCGGTAAGGTCAGGCCCGGAACCGCAACGCTCGATCCCAAGCGGCCGATGACCGAACAATGGCCGCAGATCCTGAAGGAGTTTTGCAAGGTTCCGCGCGGCACCGCGCCCCGCATCGAGGTGAAGAAATTCGAGGCGACACGCCCTGGCGTGACGTTCGTGCCGCGCCCCGGCAAGTACCCGCAGGCGTTCCAGACCGCGAAGAAACCGTTTGAGGAACTGCGAGACGATCTTCCGGTGCTTATGCTGCCCGTGCGGATCGAAACGCGTTTTCACGGGCCGACGCAGGACCGAACACTGCGGATCAGAGTCATCCCGACATGATCGGCGTCGATGCGTTCGATCCCACGATCACGCAGCCCGAGCTGAAGGCCGCGCGGCAGCCACCGGCAGCGGCCTGGAAATAGACCCTGATATTGCCTGGATGTTCGATTTCGACATCGCCAGGCAAAAGGGCATGGCGCTTGAAATTCCCGTCACCGGCACGGCGCGGACGCGGATCGGCGAGCTTTACGTCACCGGGGTCAAAAGCCGCGATGCCGCGGGCCAGACCCTGACACCTGCGGTCGCCGCGACGCTGCTGGACGGGCTTCTGGACAGTCAGCTTCACGACTGGGGCGCGGGCTTTGTGCCGACTGGCACCGCCACCAACAACACCAGCGACGTCGCGGCGGGCTGGTCGCAATACGATACCGACCCCGAGGCGATCTATCTGCGCAACGTGGTCGAACGGGTGACCGACCCAGCCGCGCCTGCACAGATGGCCGCGCATGGCGACGACGCGCTCTTGCCGCGCGGCGCGCTGGTGGGCTCGGAGGAGTCGCGCAAAAGCTATCGGCGCCTTGGCCGCGCCCTGGGGCTGGGCAATGGGTCGGCGCTGAAGCGATACGATCACCGCACGCTGGACGAGGCGAGCGCATTCGAGGCGATGAACGCCGCGCTGTGGCCGGTGACATGGGGTGAGACGCTCACCACGATGATGGCCGGGCCGGACGGCAACCACCTGACCGACGCGACACGCCAATGGGCGCGGCGCTGGTTTCGCGACACCGTGAAGGGCGGGCCGTACCTGCCTTCGATCCGCATCGGCAATTCGCCCTACGGCATTCTTCCGGTGCAAAGCATCACGCGGGGGCTGACCCAGTCGATCCCCGATGCCGGCGGCAGCGATATCCAGCGCGAGGCAATCCTGAAGTGGACCATCGAGGAGGCCTATCACGAGTGGTACGCCGCCGCGCCGCGCGTGCTGCGCATGGCCGAGCGTCCCGAGGGCCTTCAGGGGTTCGGCGCACCGGGCGAGCGGCTGCTGGAAATCCTGCGGCAAGACCCGAACCCGGCCCATTTCGCGCTGGAAAAGGCGGTCGACACCACCGGGCGGATCGAATTCCAGTACGAGATCCGCAAGCGTGTCTTCGACCCGACCATCCGCACCGACACCTATCTGGACCTTTATCGCCGGCGCGACGGCTCGGACATGCGACTTATGCTGGAGGCGATCTGGCGCCGGGCCGGGCGGGTCCTGTTCGACGATTGGCCGGCCGCATTTTCATCCTACGCGCACCAGAAGCGCGTGTTGCTGGAGAAAAGAGCCCTGCTGGACGACACCAGTCATGGCCGGGCCTCGATCTGGGATTACCAGCCTTCCCCACTTATGTCGTTCCTCAGTCCGGGCCACCTGCGCCACCACGCCTATGACACCTGCATCGGGTATCTGGACGACCTGATCGAAATCCTCGACCGGCACATGGAGGGCAACGCGCTGTTCCGGTCGCTTTTCGGGACGGCCGGCGGCGCCTTCAAGGGCGCGATCGGCGAAACCACGAAAGACGCAGCCCAGGTTTTCCTGGCCTTTGAGGACAAGAACGAGACGTGGCACCCGGACGATTTCGTGCGCATCCGGGCCGGGGCGGACACCGTGGCGCCCGCCAATTATTTCGAGATGTCCGACGCCGAAAAGCTGAAGGCGCCGTCCTTTGAACCGCTGCAATCCGGCTTGCGCATGGGTGGCGGCGAGGCCATCTCCGGCGGCGCGTTCGAGGCCGTGACCGACGTGGAAGAGATCGTCATCGACCCCGAACTGAACCAGTATCTGGGCCGGACCCGGCGCAAGGCACCGACGCGTCGCGCGACACCGCGCAGGCGCAACGCGCCGCAAGCCCGCGCCGACGACCCGCTGTTCAAACCCGCCCTGTCGGTCGACCCTGCCGCCCGCACCAGGCCCGCGCCCGCGTTTCAGTTCCGCGAGCCGACATTCGAGGTCGCGGAGGCCACAGGCGAGCTTGCCGCCGGCCGCATGACCCGGTCGGCGACCGTGGCGCTTGTGCCATGCGGCGACGCCGTGACGAACCGGCCTGAGCGGGATTGAACCCGGTGCCGCGTTCGCGCGACCGATATTCGAAGGGCGTGCCAGTCTCGCGCCAATCTTTCTGCAGGAGTCAGGGAACCATGAAGTTTCGTCACCACCTTGCCGCGTGCCTTCTTGCACTTTTGCCAACCTCTGCCCTCGCTTGCGAGCCGCCGGCGATTTTCCACGTCCCCTTCGAGGCGCGGTCAGGCGCGGCCGCACCAGCCGAGATCGCCGCATTCGTCGCCCGGACCAAACCGGTGATCCGCTCGACCTCTCTGTCGCGCGGGGCACCGGGAGAGTCCTCGATGTGCGGCGGAATGGGCTATATCAGTGTCGAAATCGCCTTGCCGCCGGGTGCGCCCTATACGCTTGGCGAGGTCGGGGCCGAGATCACCCTGGCCGAAGGGCAGTTCTATGACCACGTGTTTCCCAAGGGTGCCGTGATGCCGGTCGAGCCGGGCGCCGACAGCCTGAAGATCGGCAATGCCTGGTACGAAGGACCGCCGCCGCAGCACAAGCCGATCAGCGCGGTGTTCAACGTGCGGCTGGTCGCGCCGGATGGCACGCGCGGTCCGGCGACCCGCGTGGTGGTCAAGTCCGTTCCGAAACGCACCGGCAAGGCGGAAGGCGTGTCGCGGTAAAAGCGTCAGGCGGGCGCGCTGCGTCACCAAACCCTGTTCCGCAGCCTACCGAACGCACAAACGCCCGCCGCAGTGGACGGGCGTTTCTTTCAGGTCGTGCCGGTCTCAGCGATAGACCGATTCCTTGCCGAAATGCTTGGTCAGCATGTAGTAGATCACCGCGCGGTACTTGTTGCGCTCGGACTTGCCGTAGGTCTCGATGCACTGGTTGATCGCGTCCATCAATTGCGGTCCGTCGGACAGGCCCAGCTTCTTTATCAGAAAGTTGTCCTTCACCGTCTCCAGCTCGTGCGCCTGCCCCGCGGCGACAGTCGCGGCATCGGCATTGTAAATCGCCGGCCCACAGCCGATCGTAACCTTCGTCAAAAGGTCCATGTCGGGGGTCATCCCGCATTTTGATTTCAGATCATCGGCGTATTTCGCGATCAATTCGTCACGGCGTCCCATAAAGTCTTCTCCCACCTGTCCCGGTGTTCCACCGGGATGTGTTTTCAGTTCCGGCGCAAAAGCCACGCGCAGGATAGCCACAGACGCACAAGCGACAAAGGGAAAAGTCTGCGATGCTTTCCCGGGGGCCGAAACGACAAAGGGCGCCCCACGAAGGGGCGCCCGAATGCCTGCTAGAATGTGCAGTCCAGATTACATCGCGCTGTCGAGCGGCACGTCGTCTTCCAGACCTTCAACGCCGGTTTCGTCGAATTCCGGCTGAGCCTTCAGCTCTTCTTCGGTCCACGAGCTCAGCATCAGGCCTTCACCTTCTGCGGCCATCGAAAACTCTTCCAGCGGGATGGCGACGGTGTATTCGCCCAGACCCAGGAAACCGCCGATACCGATCACGGCAGCAAGGTCTTCACCCTGGCGCACGATATAGTCGATCTCGCCAACGTCTTCACCGGCTTGGGTGGTCACGTTCTGGCCAAGGATGTCGCCGACCAACATACCGCTGAAGGTCGAGCTCATGCCGCCCTCGGTGCTGGTGACTTCGTTGCCGTCATCGGCACCCATGTCGGTGTCGGCCGCCATGTTGTCGGACGACTCGGTTTCGGCGTTGGTCTCAGTGTCCGCGGCCATGTTTTCGTCCGACGTTTCGGTGTCTGCACCGGTGTCGGCGGCAGTGTCGCTGTCGGTCATTTCGTCGGCCGCGTTGTCGGTCGACTCTGCGACGTCGTCGGCTGCCTCTTCGGTGGCATCGGCTGCGCCTTCGGCCATGTCCTCGGCGCCTTCGGCCGCGTCTTCTGCGGTGTTTTCAACGGCTTGTGCCGTGTCTTCAGCCGCGTCTTCAACAGCTTCGCCGGTTTGCTCGGCGCTCTGCTCCAGCTGTTCCGACGTGTCCTGCGTCTCGGCCTGAGCCGATTGCTCGGTCGTCAGCGTGCCTTCGGCATCCGACTCGGATTGGGCGATAGCTGCGCCGGTCATCAGGGCGATGGCAGCAACAGAAGTGGTCAGGGTCTTATACATTGGATCTTCCTCCTTTGCGTTATGCCGCCTCAACCGCAGTCGCATCAGGATGGTTCCCACCGGAATAAAAAATGCCGCCCGGCGGGGTGCGGGGCGGCATTTTTCCGCCGAAAACGGCGGTAGGTCTTTGATAATCGGAGGTTTCTGCAGAAACGACGCCGTTTTCAGTAGCGGTAATGCTCCGGCTTGTAGGGGCCTTCGGGCGAAACGCCGATGTAATCGGCCTGCTCTTTCGCAAGCTCGGTCAGCTTCACGCCGATCCGCTCCAGATGCAGGCGGGCAACTTTTTCGTCCAGATGCTTGGGCAGGATATAGACCTTGTTCTCGTACTCGCCGCCGTTCTTCCACAGCTCGATCTGCGCCAGAACCTGGTTGGTAAAGCTGGCCGACATCACGAAGGACGGGTGGCCGGTGGCGTTGCCGAGGTTCAGCAGGCGCCCTTCGGACAACAGAATGATGCGGTTGCCCGAGGGCATCTCGATCA
>NZ_LAXJ01000029.1 GCF_001441615.1 Roseovarius atlanticus | reverse complement strand
GGGAGCGCAGGAAGTCGGTCCAGAACGTCTCGGCCTCGGACGGGCCGGTGGCGACACCCAAAACCTCGCGCTTGCCGTCCTCGTTGACCGCAACCGCCACTATAACGGCACGGCTGATGATGCGGCCGCCCTCTCGCACCTTCACGTAGGTCGCGTCGAGCCAGAGGTAGGACCAGGCGCCCTCCAGCGGTCGGTGCAAGAAGGCGTTCACCCGTTCTTCGATCTCGGCGCACAGGC
The DNA here is from genome assembly GCF_001441615.1 of Roseovarius atlanticus. Lineage (GTDB taxonomy): Bacteria > Pseudomonadota > Alphaproteobacteria > Rhodobacterales > Rhodobacteraceae > Roseovarius > Roseovarius atlanticus. Next base: position 78,366 of record NZ_LAXJ01000029.1, on the reverse strand, counting down.
GGCTGACCTGGCTCTTCGACATCCCGCCTGCGCCCATGGCCTTCACGAGATCGTCTACAGAGCGCGTCGACACAAGGCGTGGCTGGAAACGCAGCTTGAGTTGATCGAGCGGATTGGCGCGCAGAACTATGCAAGCATGCAAGTTTCGGGACAGACCACCGAGTAAGGTTGCGATAACGCAAGCACCACGAGAGAAGCGCAATCACCTTGTGGTCAGATCCGAACCACTACAGATCATTCATCAAAAAAGGCCAGAACGTGTCGTGCAGCGTTCTGGCCTATCCATTTGAAACGCACTGATCCGCGTGGTGGGAACTCTATCGCGACGCGTCGAACAATCGGGCTTTCAAGTCTTCGAAGTGATCAGCAATCTTTGAGAAGATCCCGGCCGCTTCCTTGCGGTCCTTTAGCGATTTCTTCAAATCCGCTATCGCATTATGTAGGTCTTTAAAGTCTTTTTTACGCCCGTAGCCCAGTGCTTCTGCGATCTCCAGTTCAACCCTGGCTCCTTCGATATAGTCGTCCAGAGACGGTTTTCCGTCAGCATCGGAAGCCTCACCTGCCTGTAGCGCCTTGGCCTTGGATATCATCGCTTTGGCCCGCACGGTTGGAAGAGGAACGACGGTTTCAGCAACTGCGACTGTCGACAGGGCTGTGTTGAGGATCGTGGTTGCCGCCTCTGTCTTGCCTTCTTCAATCAGACGCGTGGCTTCGAGGATCGCGTCAGGGTAGGTCTTCAACGGCAATGCCCTGAGCTCGATCACGATCTCACTGGCAAAATCACGCATCAGCGATCGCGCGATCTGAAAGTCTCCGCGGCGAACATGGTGCTCGATCAAGATGCCGATATCTCGTACCGTTTCCGGCGTAGCAATCAAGTCGACGATGCGATAGTCAGCGGCGACAGGGGCCATTGCGAGGTCCGGCTCTCGCGCGACGACCGTCTCAAGCTTTCCAGTTACCCTGGCCAACGCGTCGATGGCGTCCTGTTTATTCCCTTCATGCAAGGCCTCGATCGCTACCTTTGTTTCTGCCAGAGCATCGACCGCTTCCTTGATCAGTTGATCCCTGCGATCGGAGAGCTCAGCGGAGACATGTTCCGAAACACTGCCGTCGACGTGTTCGCGCGGTGCATCGTTGCCGCTGGTCGCCCCAGCCTTCTCTGCCAATTCCGTGGAAGACTTCGTGGTATCACCGGCCGTTTCGGTCTCTTGAATAGTTTCTTGTTCAGAGGTCATGATCGGTATCCTTCGCTGTTTTGATGTGCGGAGGGCCACAACAGCCCTCCGCGTTCAAACCTGAGACATGAGCAAAGTCAGGTGTCACTGTTTCGATTGAACAGCCGCTCTTTCAGACGTCCAAACCCATCGTCGATACGGTCAAAGATGCCTCCGGTATCTGTCGCCTGATCAATGGCTTCATCGAGTTCATCGATAATGTCATGCAACTCTTCGAAATCATCTTCGGTGCCGTAACCCATTGCCTCGCCGACTTCGAGTTCGACCCGGGCTGCATTGACGTAATCGCCCGCGGTAAGACCGGCGTCGTCGGCAGTTGCCACGTCACCGGCTTCCAACAGCGCTTCGGCCGAAGAGATCATGGCCTCAGCGCGCAAGGGTGGCAGCGGGATCACGCGGTCCGTGACAACCTGTGTAGACAGCGCGGTGTTGAGCACCAAAAGGGCATCGTCCATCTTGTCCTGCTCGATCAGCGCAGTCGCGTCGAGGATGGCGTCAGGATAGGTTGCCAGCGGCAGACTGGTTGTCGAAACAACGATTTCGCTGGCAAACGTGCCCAAGAGGGCGCGGGCTGCCTGAAACTCACCATCCTCGACCAGGTCTTCAACACGGTTGCCGATGTCGCGGATTTGCTGAGGCGAGGCAAGCAAGTCAATTGTGGCGTAGTCCACTGCGACCGGTGCGAGGGCAAGGTCCGGGCTGCGGGCAACAATCGTCTCCAGCTTGCCGGTCGCTTGCGCGAGCGCATCAATTGCTGCCTGTTTGTCGCCGGCGTCAAGCGCCTTGATTGCTTCGCGAGTTTGCGCGAGCGCAGACACCGCCTCATCAATCAGCTTTGTGCGCCGTTCGGCCAGCGCGTCCGTGGTGCTGTCCTCCACGGTGGCCTCGACTTGATCGCGGCCGGCCTCCATTCCGCTCAAGTCGGTAGAGTCCTGCGACCATGAGGGATTTCCCAGTACAGAAGCCAACGCAATGGCAGATACCAGTCCAAGTGCTTTGAGATTGTTCATCGTAGTGCTCCTTCTTTGGGTGGGTCTTTCTGAGCCGCGCACGGCGGCGGGTCGGGGTTCTATTTTTCCTTGATTTCGATCCTTTTGACGTTTTCGAGTGCTTCAGGGGTGTGTGGCAATCGCACGGTCAGCACACCGTTTTTGAATTCGGCTTCAGCCCTTTCCGTATCGACGCCGGGGGGCAGGGGGACAGTCCGGTAAATCGCACCGTAGCTGCGCTCCGACAGATAGTAGCCCTGCTTTTCCTCTTGTCGCTCGACTTGCTTCTCGCCCTTCACGGTAAGCATCCCGTCGGCAACGGACACTTCGATGTCCTTCATTTCCATGCCGGGCAATTCCACCGACACTTCAATTGCGTCCTTGGTGCCAACAATGTCTGACCGGGCCTCGTCATGTCCCCAAGGCCAGTGCAAATCGCCGAACCGGCTACGGAAGTTGTCGAGGACCTTGTTGAGGTCTCGTTGCAGGGTCGCAATCGGGTTTTCGTGATGGGTGTCCGCGTCGAAAGAGTGATCCCTGTGAGCCCACGGAATGATATCCTTGATCTGCATCTCGTTTCTCCTTTCGCTGTTCAGAATGCGCCAGATGGTCAGCCAGCCTTTGCGTCAATTCTCTTTACTTCTGCGCCCTCCGTACGAGGCAGAATGATGCCAGAGCGTCATCCTGCATCCGGGCTTGGATCGTTGACGGATCAACGGTTTCGCTGAGAAGGAAGCCGCTGCTGGTTTGTCTGTAAGCAGCGATTCCCTCGCGACGCCGATTAGATAGTGCTCTCCAATTTAGTATGCAAGTATATTTTTGGTATACCTAAAATAGACTAGGAAATTTTTGGCTTGCATAACTTGTGCTGGGAAACTATGTACGCGGAGCGCCTGCGGGCGCGAGGTAGTGCAATCATGGCTAAAGGAGACTGTGCTCACATGATAGACAAGCAAGATGTCTTGATAGGTGCTACAATCCACGAGGTCGCCCAGCTGATTCGGGTTCGGATCGACGATGAGGTGAAAGAAAGCGGACTGACGCGACTATCCTGGCTGGCGGCAAGCTATATCGCAGAAAACCCGGGGCTTTCCCTGTCGCAGCTTGCGGAAAAGCTTGAGATCGGCAACGCCCCGGCAGGCAAGCTGGTCGACCGCATGGAGGCCGCGGACCTGATCGAGCGACGCGCGTCGGACACTGACCGCAGATCACAAAGCGTGTTTCTGACAGGGAAGGGTACCGCTGCGCTGGAAGAGCTTCGGCCGAAAAACGCTCAGTTGCGTGAGTTGATCCTGGCAGATCTTACGCCTGATGAGCGCGAAACACTGGAAGACCTGATGTTGCGGGTAAAATCGCGGCTGAAGCGGTCAAACAGCAAATCTCGCCGCCCAAGCCGATCACCACAGAACTAGGGAAAAAGCGGATGGAGAAGAAAACAGAATTCAACATCTGGTACTGGGTATTGGCTTTCCTCGCCGTTATCCTTCTCCAGGATCTGATTGCTGGCGTGCAGGACACTGCGCCCATCAGCTATAGCCAGTTCGAAGACTATCTGGACGAAGGACGCGTGGCCTCGGTCGCGATTGGTGGCGACACCATTTCCGGAACCTTCGAAACACCGGTCGATGGCCGAAGCCAGTTCGTGACGACCGTTGTCGATCCCGCCATTCTCGACCGGATCGACGATGCGGATGTCGAAATCACCGGCCTGCGAGAAAATACGTGGATCGCAGCATTGCTGTCATGGGTTGTACCTGCCTTTGTCTTTTTTGCGCTCTGGATGTTCTTCTTTCGAAAGTTTGCTGATCGGCAAGGCTTTGGCGGGTTCATGCAAATCGGCAAAAGCAAAGCAAAGATCTATATGGAGGAAGAGACCGGCGTCACCTTTGACGATGTGGCTGGCGTTGACGAGGCCAAAGCCGAGCTGGAAGAGATTGTCGAATTCCTGCGCAATCCCGAAAGCTACGGCAGGCTGGGCGCTCATATCCCGAAAGGCGTGCTGTTGGTCGGCCCTCCGGGAACCGGCAAGACATTGCTGGCCCGCGCGGTCGCGGGGCAGGCCGGCGTCACCTTCCTGTCCATCTCGGGATCAGAGTTTGTCGAGATGTTCGTCGGCGTTGGCGCGGCGCGGGTGCGTGACTTGTTCGAACAGGCCCGCCAAAGCGCTCCGGCAATCATTTTCATCGACGAATTGGATGCTTTGGGTCGGGCACGCAACGCAGGACAATATGCTGGTGGCAACGACGAACGGGAACAGACCCTCAACCAGCTTCTGACCGAACTGGATGGTTTTGATCCGGCGACGGGCATCGTTCTGCTGGGTGCGACCAACCGGCCTGAAATCTTGGACCCGGCACTGTTGCGGGCGGGCCGCTTCGACCGGCAGGTTTTGGTGGACAAGCCCGACAAGAAGGGCCGCATCGCGATCCTGAACATCCACATGAAAAAGGTTACGGTGGATCGCGACGTGGATGCCGAAAAGGTCGCTGCGCTGACCCCGGGATTCTCCGGCGCTGATCTGGCCAACCTTGTCAACGAGGCAGCCCTTTTGGCGACCCGACGCAAGGCCACCGCTGTAACGATGGATGATTTCAACAATGCGGTTGAACGGATCATTGCCGGACTGGAGAAGCGAAACCGCGTTCTGAACCCACGGGAACGCGAGATCGTGGCCCACCACGAGATGGGACACGCCCTGATGGCCATGGCATTGCCGGGCGTCGATCCGGTCCACAAGGTATCCATCATCCCGCGTGGCGTTGGCGCACTCGGCTACACGATCCAGCGCCCGACCGAGGACCGGTTCCTGATGACCCGCGAGGAACTAGAGAACAAGATTGCGGTTTTGCTGGGCGGCCGGGCGGCGGAAAAGATCATCTACAACCACCTGTCTACCGGGGCCGCCGACGATCTGGTCAAAGCCACCGATATCGCGCGTGCGATGGTCATGCGTTACGGCATGGACCCCGAGTTGGGCCATGTCAGCTATGACGCCGACCGACCAGGTTTTCTGGGCACTGGCGATCAATCGTCATGGTTAAATCGCCGCCACAGCGAGGCCACGGCGGAAAAAATGGACGCCGCAATCAAGCAAGTGATTGACGAGATTTTCGCGCGGACCCTGTCGGTTCTTGAAGCCAACCGGGCCCTGCTCGAAGAAACCTCCAGAGATCTTCTGGAGAAAGAGACGCTCGACGAGCCTGATCTTCTCAAGATCGCCGAGCGCGTGGTCAGACCCGCGGTCAAGAACGCCGCTTGACTAGAGTCATAGACAGAAACACCCAAACATCGTTCAATGCGGACGGTGAACAAAGGAGGACTGAGAAATGGCTGATGGAATTTGTGATGTCTGCAAACGTCGTCCCGCGTCTTTCCGGGCGCAGGTATCCGTAAACGGAGAACGTCAATTGATGGAGCTCTGCGACGACGATTACCGCAAACTGGCGCGACGGCAGGGCCGGTCCGGCTCACCGCTGGAATCTCTTTTCGGAAGCAGAGGATCGCTGTTTGACGAGTTCTTTGGCGACACCCCTCTCGGAGGATCGATGTTTGACCGCCTTGCGGGCAACGACCAGCCCGGCGAGCAAATTCCGATCTCGCGCGGATCGCGCCGTGGGGCAGGGGGCGGTGGAATTGTCGACCGTCTGAGCGAACAGGCCAACGCATTGCTGCAAGAAGCCGCGCAAAAGGCAGGTGAATTCGGCCGCTCCGAAGTTGACACAGAGCACCTTTTGTTTGCGTTGACAAACAGCGACGTTGTCAAAACCATTCTTGAGCAGTTCAAGATCGATACTGATGATTTGCGCCGCCAGATCGATGCGGATTCCAAGCGTGGAGACGGAAAGGGCGAAGGTGAAATCAGTGTCAGCCCGCGCCTGAAGGATGCGCTGAACAGGGCATTCGTTGCCTCCAACGAGCTTGGCCATTCCTATGTCGGTCCCGAGCATCTGTTGATCGGTCTGGCCGAAGAGGGCGAAGGCATCGCGGCGCGTTTGCTGCGCAAATACGGCCTGACCAGTCAGGCGCTGCGCCAGCAGATCACCAAGATTGTCGGCAAGGGGGCCGAAGAGGGCCGTGTGGACACCCCCTCCAACACGCCTGACCTGGATGAGTTCAGCCGCGACCTGACCAAAGCCGCCCGCGAAGGCAAACTTGATCCGGTGATCGGTCGTGCCCGTGAAATCGAGACCACCATTGAAGTGCTGGCGCGACGGAAAAAGAACAACCCGGTACTGATTGGTGAGCCCGGTGTGGGTAAGACGGCGATCATCGAGGGCCTTGCTCAGCGTATCGTTGCAGGCGAAGTGCCCGAAGCGCTTCGCGACAAGCGGTTGGTCGAGTTGAACATCAACTCCATGGTCGCCGGGTCCAAGTACCGGGGTGAGTTTGAAGAGCGTATCCAGAAGATCCTCAAGGAGATCGAGGAGAACAAGGATGAGCTTGTGCTGTTCATCGACGAAATTCACACCATCGTCGGTGCGGGACAGGGCGGTGGCGAAGGTGGTCTCGACATTGCCAACACCTTCAAACCTGCTCTGGCACGCGGTGAACTGAACCTGATCGGTGCCACCACGCTGAACGAGTATCAGAAATACATCGAGAAGGATGCCGCGCTCGAACGTCGTTTCCAGCCGGTTTACGTGGATGAGCCAACCGTGGCCCAGACCATCATGATCCTGCGCGGCTTGCGCGATACTCTGGAATCGCACCACAAAGTGACGATCACAGATGAAGCGATCATCGCAGCGGCCGAACTGTCGGACCGCTATGTCACCGGTCGTTTCATGCCCGACAAGGCAATCGACCTGATCGATCAGGCTGCAGCACGTGTCAAAATCAGTGCAACAGCACGCCCGATTGACGTCCAGGAACTCGAAGCAGAGGTCGAGCAGATCAAGCGGGAGCTGGATTATGCGTCAGCACGCAAACAGTTTGACCGGGCAGCGGCTCTGAAGAAAGAGTTGGAAGGCAAGCAGGCCGAACTGGACGAATTGGTGGAAACCTGGAAGCGCGATCGTGCATCAGCCACGGCTGAGGTTCGCGCCGATCACGTGGCCCAGATCGTTAGCAAGCTGACAGGCGTGCCAGTGACCGAATTGACCGCAGAGGAAAAAGACAAACTTTTGTCTATGGAAGATCACCTGCATGAGCGGGTGATCGGTCAGGAAGAAGCGATCAGCGCCGTTGCCGACGCCGTGCGCCTGGCCCGTGCTGGTCTGCGCGAAGGCTCTGCGCCCACCGCAACATTCCTGTTCCTCGGTCCGACTGGTGTCGGTAAGACTGAACTGGCCAAAGCTCTGGCCGCTACTGTCTTCGGCGACGAAGATGCGTTGATCCGTATCGACATGTCCGAATATGGCGAGCGCCACGCGGTTGCACGTCTGGTCGGTGCGCCTCCGGGATATGTCGGTTATGATGAGGGTGGCCAGCTGACCGAAAAAGTCCGCCGGCGCCCCTATTCCGTCGTGCTTCTGGACGAAATCGAAAAAGCTCATCCCGACGTCTACAACATCCTGCTTCAGGTGTTCGACGACGGACGTCTGACCGATGGCAAAGGCCGCGTGGTTGACTTTACCAACACGATCATCATCGCGACCTCGAACCTCGGCTCGGACATCATTCAGAAGAACCTGAAGAAACGCGGCACCAAGGAGTTCGATGCGGCCAAGCAGAAGTCCGAATTGATGGATGTTCTGCGCGGTCACTTCCGGCCTGAGTTCATCAACCGGATCGACGAGATCATCGTGTTCCATTCGCTGAACCGCGAAGAGATCCGCAAGATCGTCGAGCTTCAGCTGAACCGCGTGGCGGCGACCGCACTCACGCAAGGTGTCGAGCTTGAGTACGACGAAAGCGTTGTCGATCACTTCGGCGCTGTCGGTTTTCAGCCTGAATATGGTGCGCGCGAATTGCGCCGCCTGATCCGGTCAGAACTGGAAACTGAACTGGCTCGGGCCATGCTTAGCGGTAGCGTTGAAGACGGCGACAAGGTGCGCGTTGCATGGTCAGCCGAAGATCAGAAGATCGTCTTCGAAAAGCTGGAAAACGCGGCGGACGAGGCAAAAGACGAAGAGACCGACACGCAGTCCGCTGACGCAGAGCCGAAAGCGAAAAAGAGCAAATCGGACTCCTCTGAAGATGCTGCGGACGAGTCAGGCGCGCCAGTCGCCTGACCGCTGTCAGCAAAGTGTCGCGCGGCAGGTCGTCGCGCGGCACCGCCCAGAGAACCCTTGAGAAAGAAAGGTCAAAGACCATGAAGATCATGACGGCGTTTCGCAATCTGGACTCTCACGGGCAGCATCGTGGCCCGGAGGTTATTGAGGAAGAAGCCAAGAAAATCGCAGACCGCGTCACGCGCTTTCCGCCCGATCTTGTGCATCTGGAAGCGAGTGTTTCGCAAACCAGGGGAAAGACACGCATCCGCGCCAGTCTCAGGTTGCAGCTTCCCTCGGGCGTAATTGCCGCACAGGAAGAAGGATACGTGATCGAACCCGTATTGCGCAAAGCATTCGCAGATTTACTCCGGCGGCTTAATCGGCACCTTGCGCGCCTGACACATGAGCCGGAATGGAAGCGCCCGCGGCGCAGGGCCAAACTGGGCAAACTGCTGCCGACCGCATCGACTCAGGCCGAAGCCGACCGGCGTGCGCTGTATTTTGATCTGGTCGATGACCACCTTGACGACCTCTACAATTATGTTCGGCGCGAATTGACCTATCTGGAAAACAGCGGGGCTGTTCCGTTCGGCGGGCTTGGCCCGGAGGAGTTGGTCGACGCTGTGGTCATTGCGGGGCTCGAACAATTCGACACCCGACCCGAGCGTTTGTCGATAGCCGACTGGCTGAGAAAGCTGGCCATACAAACAGTTGATAAGGAAGCGAAACGTCTTTCAGGCACGCTGCCTGAAAACGTCGAAATACTGGAGGAAGAGCCTGAAGTCCCGGCGGAAGAGCCGACAGAAAGCGACCAGGAGATGTTTGAGTTCTATCAACCTGATGATGTCCTGCTTCTGGAAGACATCATCGCGGATGAAGAAACCGTCGATCTCGAAGGTCGGGTCGCCAGTCACGAACGGCAGATGGCGGTGCAGAGGGCGCTTTCTGATCTGCCGCCACTCTGGCGCAACGTCCTGTATTGCCTTCACACGGACGAGGTGACCGGTGAAGAAGCTGCAGACATTCTCGAGCTTGATGACGAAGAACTTCTTCGGATCGAAAAAGAAGCATTGGACAGCCTCAGATCACGCCTGTCGGAGGTCTGGAAGACGCCCTTGGATACTTCCAAACACGCTGGCAGCGCGCTGAAGAAAGAGCTCGCTCAGGTCTCCCATATTCCGATGCCACTGCGTCACCGTGAGAGACTCGCCGACGGGCTGAAACCCCAACTCAAGGCGAAAACCCCGTTGGAAGTATAGACGGCTGACCAAACATCACGTGCTCAAAATCAAGCAAAAGGAGATCATATCATGACCGAAACCGCAACTGATGTACCAGATGCAGCTTTTCCCAGCCTGTGTTCACTTTCGAAGAACTGGAAGGCTTTCCTGTGGCGCGGCATCGTTGCCGTCATTCTTGCCGCCCTGGCATGGCTGATGCCCGTTGAAGCGGTCCTGACACTGACCATTGTGTTTGGTGCCTACTCCTTTGCGGATGGCGTACTGGGGCTTTGGTCGGGCTATAAAAACATGCGTCAGGGTGAAAGCTGGGGCTGGTTGATCTTCAGCGGCCTCCTTGGCATCGCAACCGGGCTTATCGTCCTGATCAGCCCATTCGTCGCGACACTCGTGTTAACCGTGTTTCTCTGGACGATGGTTGCATTCTGGTCGATCACATCCGGCGTGATGGAGATCGTCGCGGCCATTCGACTCCGTAAGGAAATCGAGGGGGAATGGTTGCTCGTCCTCAGCGGTGTCATTTCCATCTTGCTTGGCGCTGCCGTCACATGGGTCTTGTTCACGACACCCGCAGGCAGTGTTCTGGCCCTCGGTTGGTTGTTGGGCGTCTATGCCGCAATCTTCGGTGTAACCATGATCCTGTTGGCATTGAAGCTTCGGAAAGTCAGCGCTTCGGACGACACCGCAGGGGCCGAAACTACAGCCACTTAAACAGCCACTTAAAACGCGAGAACGGCGGCCAGGCACGTCACAGGACCTGGCCGCCTCTAAAAAAGAGAAGCAGCGCTGCGCCAGCCGGCCTTTCGTTGCAGAATAAAAGGGAGCGCATGTAAATGCATTTTTTGAATTTGCAGGTCACACAGGCAGAGCTCCTATCCGGCCTTATTTCCGTTTCCCAAACAGTTGCACAGATTGTGCTCGTCATGATCGTGGCGTGGCTCGTGTCTGCAGTGCTTTCGCGGGCCATCACACGCATGAGCAAAAGAACCCGCACTTCCAAGAGATCTGCAGATGAGGTCAAACGCATTGAAACATCTTTTCGTCTGATCCGTTTCGTCAGTCGGCTGGTCGTGTGGGCCTTGGCCGTGACCATTTCCCTCTCAATCCTTGGCATTTCTGTGGCACCGATCCTGACGACCGCGGGGGTAAGCGGCATTGCAGTGGGGTTTGCTGCGCAGAGCCTGATAAAAGACTATTTTTCGGGTTTGGTCTTGTTGCTGGAAGGGCAACTCCGCATCGGGGATATCGTGGATATTGGCGGTGTGGCAGGGCAAGTCGAAGAGATGACATTGCGCTATGTGCGCCTGCGTCAACTCAATGGTGACGTGGTCTATGTGCCCAACGGAGCCATCACCAATCTGACAAATAAGACAACGGACTATTCGATGGCCGTAATCGATGTCGGTGTCGCCTATCGCGAAAACCTTCAGGAGGCATTGAACGTTATGGAGAGTGTCGCCCGTGAGTTTGCTTCGGAAACAACCTGGTCAACGAGAATATTAGCCGAGCCAGAGGTCTTTGGGGTCGAAACGTTGGGTGACTCTTCGGTCATCCTGCGTCTTCGCCTTAAGGTCTTGCCAGGTGAGCAATGGTCAATCCGGCGCGAATATCTGCACAGGATAAAACAGCGCTTCGACGAACTTGGCATCGAAATCCCTTATCCGCATCTGACGCTTTATGCCGGCCAGGACAAGGGTGGAAAAGCCCCTGCCTTTCGGATCGAAGCCCCGGATGGTGCCGAATGACACGGCCAAAATTTACATATGACGTGGAGAGAAATTTCTCGAACTGGGATGAAACGATTTTCGAGCGGTGTCTGCGGGATGGGTTCAATGTATTTGGCTCTGGACCAACCCCTATTCTCTTGCGGCCCGAAAAGGAGACCGAACCTGCCCCTGAAACCCGTTCGCTAGGCAACGACACCCATGATTAAGAAAGGCCAACCCATGAAGCCACCGGTAGAGACGAGCTTTCGCGGCAGGGACGTCGCTTACCTCGTAATTTCTATAGTTTTAGTGGGAGTAGGTTACGCAGCCTACCGCGGCTTGTACTTTGTTGGTGAAAACGTTCCTTTTGCCCAAGAGACGATCCTGGTGTTCTTTGGTGCAGCTGCCACGATCTATCTGACAGCTGTGCTCCTCAATCGCCAGACTGAGCTTGAGTTAAAAAAAGAAGGGCAGGTTCTTCTTTTTCAACAAAAGCATGACACATATATGTGCGCCATCGAAAAGGTTGCTGAAATCGTGGAGCGTGAACGTTATGATTCTGCGCTCATTGATGAACTCAGGGTCATCAGCCACAAGCTTGCCGTTGTCGGCAGCGCGCCAGTTGTCGAAGCGTTTCGACGCGTTCTTGATCTGCTTGTTGATGGACTCGAGGATGGCCAGTTGAACGGCGATGACGGCGAAAAGGTGATGCATGCCGTAGCTGAAGTCACGATTGCGATGCGGTCGGACATCATCAGCGACAACGACCCTGCAGCGCTTCGGTCGGCTGCAGAAACGATCATGGCGAACTCACGCAAGATCGAGCGGCTGGACGACATCGAGCACTCAAAGTCAAAGCCAGACGCAAATGCAGCCAACAATAAACAGAAGAAAGGAGATTCGAAAGATGATGCAAGGACATAACCGCCCGCCATTCGCACCAACAATTCCAGGAACCAACCTTCGTTCTCATGATGTGCCAACCGCCATCATTTACCGACCCGCGCGCGCGGCCACCACGTCCGCGCCACGATCCGGACACTGGGTTCTGGAGTTCGAACCGTCACGCCCGCAGAACCTTGAGCCCTTGATGGGATGGACGACGTCTCAGGATCCTTACCGGCCTATCAGGATGACATTTCCAGATCGCGACAGCGCTGTCGACTATGCCCTCAAGAACGATTGGCGCTATATCGTGCGTGAAGATCGTCCGCGGCGCATCGGACCAAACCCTTGGGCGGGCACAAGCAGTCATCAACTCTATCGCGGAGTCGATACTTCCACGGAAGGGTGGGCTCAGATGGGGCAACCAAGGGGGTCGGAGCATCTCCTCCAACAAGACTATAGCGCATCCGAAAACACGGGAACGCCAGAGAAATCGGAGGCTGAGTTTCTCGATCCAGTTCTGGAGGCTGCCATCGAGTCCTTTCCAGCCTCTGATCCGCCGGCGTGGATTGGAACGACAGTATCCGGGCGAAGGGGCTGAAGTCGATGCATGGAACCGCCGAATTCCTGATTGCGGGTGCGACCCTGATTTCGGGCGCATTCATTGCCGTTGCCATATGCTCCCGTTTAGGTGTTCCTTCGATCGTTGGGTTTTTGCTTGCAGGCATGGCTTTGGGCCCGCACGGTCTCGAGCTTATTGAGGGTGAAGCAACCCTTGGCGCTATCGGTGAATTGGGCGTGATCTTGTTGCTGTTCATGCTGGGGCTGGAATTCTCGCTTGGCAAGCTGATGGAGCTGCGGCGGCTGATCTTCGGTGTCGGTCTTTTGCAGGTCGCCACAACATCCGGTCTGGTGGCGACTGTGCTTTGGGGTGTCTTCTCGGTTGCGCCTCTTCCTGCAGTCCTGGTCGGAGGCGCCGTTGCAATGTCTTCGACGGCACTATGCCTGAAGACACTTGCCCAAGAAAACGCATTGGGGCGGCCCGAGGGGCGTGCGGCGATTGCCGTACTGCTGTTTCAGGATCTGGCAGCCCTGTTTTTCTTGGTGCTCCATGATGCCGGTGCAACAGGCGCGTCCGTGGTTCATGGACTCGGGGTCTTTGCAGCGGGCGCGGTAGGATTGTCTGTTCTCCTGTTTCTTGCACGTAAGGTCCTGCAACCACTTTCGATATGGGTCGCACAGCAAAGCGCATCCGAGCTCTCTCAGCTCCTTGCGATCTCCGTGGCTATGACCGTTTCGGCTGGCGCCACTTATCTAGGGCTTTCTCCCGCCGTCGGTGCATTTGCAGCAGGGATGATGATTGGCGAAGGTGATGCAAGGCATACTGTGGAACGTGAAATCCGACCGTTCCGGGACCTCTTCCTGGGGATTTTTTTTATCGGGCTTGGCAGCCAACTCGACCTATCAAACATCTCAGAGCAATTCGTCACCATAATTATTTGGTTAGGCATTCTGATCCCGTTCAAGGCCTTGCTCGTATATCTTTCAGTTCGCATAAGCGGACATGCTTCGCCAGAGGCCCTGAGGGTGTCGGCAATTCTGTCTCATGGCGGCGAATTCAGCCTGATGCTCCTATCTGTTGCAATGGCATCCGGCGTTTTGAACAGCGCACTTGGCGGACCTCTCCTTCTTGCCATTGGTCTAACCCTGCTCGTTGCCCCGTTTATGGTTCAGCATGCAGCCCGCCGAAGTATAGACTCTCAAAGCAATCCGACCTAGCAAGCCTTCCAAATTCCGGGAACTTCAGATGACGCAAATGACCAGAGAAGAATGGTCCGCATTGACGCTCTATGAAAAGTTCGAGCAAGCGGTGGTCATTACGCTGTCTGTCGTTATCGCCGTTGTGGTGGTCGTCGCCATGTGGAATCTTTGTCGAGAGGTTGTCACTAGCTTGGTCGGCGGAGCTTTCGACCCGCTCAATCACACGACTTTCCAGACTGTGTTCGGCATGATTTTTACGGTTGTGATCGCATTGGAATTTAAACGGTCTCTGCTAGTTGTCACCGAACGGCGTTTCGGTATCGTTCAAGTACGCAGTGTGATTCTGATTGCTCTGCTTGCCGTTGTTCGAAAGTTCATCATCGTCGATATGGGTGCAGTGGAACCTGCCAAAATTGCAGTGCTTGCCGCAGCTGTCCTGGCGTTAGGCTGCGTATATTGGCTCGTGCGGGATAAAGACGATAAAGAGCGCGCGCTCTAGTTTTTAGGCGTAGAACTGCATCTAGCTGCCTTGATCGCCTTCGAGAAAATTGTACGCCCTGGCTTTTTAATCCGTCGGCAAGTAGATAGCACAGGCATCACACTAATCGCCAAAAATAGATTTCTAGTTGAGCCCTGATATTTAGAGCAGGCTTTAGAAACAGGGCTGATTAAGTGGTGGCACGGTGTTGTCACGTTAACCGAAGGGTTGGCTGGCAAGGCCGTAAATGAAGGTCTTAGGCGATGCTGGCTGCTACTTTCCACGTGCGGAGAGCTTCCATCCGGTGGTAGCGAATGGTCAGGGCGGCGCGTCGGCGAGCTGGAACGGAGAAACAATTGCGGACGGCTGAATGGATGGACACGAAGCGTTGCAGGCCGCCTGGCGAGCGATGACCCTGCATCACGCGCTCTCGCTTTCGGAACGGTAAATGGCTGTTCTCGGCACGATTGTTGAGCCCCTTATGCGACCAGTGATCCAGATCGGGCAGGAGTTCGCGCTTGGCCGCGCCATATGAGCGTAAGCGCTGTCTGCGCCCCACGCGGGATCAGCTTGACGTGGTGAAGTTCCAGGGCATCAGCTCGTCGATCCTGCTGGCGGGGTGACCGGCGGTGTCTCGCATTCGCGGCCCCGGCGCGGGCGGATGCGCTTCTGGACGAGGCGGTATCCTTCAACGGCGCTATCCTGCATTTGCAAACCGATGTGCCGGGGCTGATCCTTGGGGCGGTGCGCGGCGGAGAGGTTGCCGTTGCAGGCTTTGGTGAAACCGAACGCGGCAACGGTATCGCGCCGGATGGGGATATCGTTCTGCGCCTTGGCTCGATTACCAAGGTGTTCGCCGGGGAAATGTTGGCCCATGCCGTGGCGCGGGGCGAGGTCGGGTTTACCGATCCCGTCGCTCGGCTTTTGCCCGGCAAGCTGGGGCAGGCGGCGGGCGGGCATCCGCCCATCCGTTTGATCGATCTGGTGACCCATGCCGGGGGATTGCCCCGCGAAGTGCCCCGCAAGGACAGCCCGCCCGAGGATCCCTTTGCCACGATCAGCTATGATGCCTTTGCCGACTGGCTGGAAGGCAATCCGTTGCAGTTCGCGCCCGGCACCGGCATCGCGTATTCCAATTTCGGCTTCGATCTCTTGTCGGCAGCGCTGTCGAATGCTGGCGGGGCGTCGTATGCCGATCTGTTGGCCGAAAGGATCACCGGACAGATTGGAATGGTTGACACCGGGTTCGACGTGACCCCTGCGATGAAAGGCCGCCTGATGTCGGGCCATGCGCCGACTGGCGATCCGCTTCCCGATGTGCCCACCGGAGAGGTCATAACCGGATCGGGCGGGCTGCGCAGTACGGCCAATGATCTGCTGAAATGGATGCAGTGGCATCTGGACAGCGCTCCCGAAGGTGCCGAAGTACGTTTTCTCGATCATGCGGTCTATGTGCAGCGGGACGGGATGGAAACCATCCTGTCGATGGACGAATCCGGGCGGATGGATGCGATGGGTCTCTGGGTTGGGTTGCGATGAACCCCACCGCCGAACACCCGTTCATCCTGCAAAAGGCTGGCGCTCTGCAAGGGCAGATGTCGTATATCGCCTTCGCGCCGGAACACGGCACCGCGGTTTTCGTTTCGATCAACCAGTTCGATTTCGCCGCCGCCTACGCGATGACCGATCTTGCCAATGGATTGCTGGCGGACCTGAGCGGATACTGAAAATGCCAAGCCGCCGGATTTGGCATATCTGCTGACTGATCCGGTAATTCACCGGGCAGTCAGTTCGATGCACAATCCGTCAACGGGAACGTATACCCCACCTCCCCAACTGGATTGCCCTTCGGAGGCAATCATCAGCTCCGGTCGCTGAACCGCCGCTTGTCGCGGGAGACGGGAGTTCTTTCTCATGCAACCGCCGTTCATTCGATATTCAGGCTATGCCTTTCCGGCTTCGGCCCCTCGGATAGTGGGCGCATGGCTTCAAGCCGATGCAGCACTTCAAGAACCCATTGCGCGACCACACCGGTAATTGCGCCCACAATCTGGCTGAATTCGAGCTCGATTGGCCAACTGAGTGAAAGTCACCGCGCAATCTCGCCAGCCAGCACCGCTCGTCCGTGCACCGCCAAGGTTGCTGAAAACCTCTGACACCCAAACTTGTGGATTACATCGAGTACACGCGCTTCGTACGCAGCGTGCCCGATCAAACGACACAGGTCGGACGCATGGAACTGGCGGTTCGCAGTCGGCGCGGCTTGCATCTGTCTCAGCAATTCGCGCTCTTTAGGGTCCGTTATTGGTCTCGCGGGCGGCTTGACCGCGGGACGAGTTGGAGTTCCCGACGAATTTCGCCATCGGCGCATGAAGCCAAGCAGGAAGCCGGCCGGCACCCTGCCGTTGCCTCGGGACCGGTTGAAGGCGAGGAAGCGATCCCAGATGACCTGGGTGTCGACGTTCCAGCAGGGCAACGTGGCCTTCGCTGCTTTGATGAGCTCTGCCCAACTGGTCTGAAAAACGTTCGAACTCGCGGTGATGTCGATCAGTCCTGAGAAGATAGTTTTGTTATTATTATCTCTAGATAGTGATGTGTCAGCTTCACCTGACACGAGATCATGGGTTTCACTCTCCTTGTTGAAGGCGGAAAACCGAAAGATCCAGGGCGCGAACTTGCCATTCGGCTTCGCCCGCTCGAGCTGCAACTCCGACGTCTCAAGTTCGCTCAAAAGAACCGAAAGATATTGTCGTGAGACACCCATCTTTTCCGCCAGGGCCGAGAGGGTGAAGGCTGCCGTTCCGCGCGACAAACCGTTGTAGCCATCCTTCCAGGCGATGGCATCGAGGATGAGGGTAGCAAGCTTGTGCGCAGCAACAGAGAGTTTTGTCTGCGTGATCCGTCGCAGGATCAGGCCGGTCGTAGGTTCCATGGTCGAGGTCTCCTTGGAGAACCGACGCCATGTCGTGAGACAACAACATTCTTGCCAGCAAAACAACTTTGTTGGTTGCAGGTGTTTGAGCGGTGCGCTAGGAAACTCTTGTTCACGGAGTTTTCTAGCACGGCGTCAGGCTTCACGGTCTGGCGTCGTCTCCTTTTCGGGGGTTTTGCACAGCCTTCCGTGCGGGGTTGTCAGGACGCGCGCGGTAAAACCGCACGCAGATTTTGTCAGTAGCGAACCTCTTCAGAGCCATAGTTCCCGGCGTGATCGCGCCAGTCGACGAAGACGGAACGGTAGAAGTAGCTGCCGCATCCATTCGGGATGCTCAGTCCGGATGCGGTCGGCACCTGGCCCACGGTGGATCTTGTCCATCGGTAGTCGCCCTGCACGCCGTAGGACCCCAACCGCGTGGAGTCGCTGCGATTGCAGTCGCCATCTCGGTTTTCATGCTGGCGGTACTGGATGTGATAAACGCGAATGCTGCGCACGAAATCAAAGGCGCCGCCTGAGATGTCGATGTCGGCTTGCTCATCTGCTTGGACGTGAACAAGGGGGATCGGAGTCGATTCCTGCGGTTCGGGCGGATCGCGGAACGTGATGTCATAAAGGCGTTCCATAGGCGACATCGGACTGGGATGGTTGAGCGACACACCCAGCGGACACCGCCAGATTTGTAAGGGCGGCTCGATCGGCCATGGCGTGATCCGCCGAATGAAGACCGCTCTGGCATGCGCGCAGGGCGCAGAGGCAGGCCAACCGCCCGCAAGGCAGAGGAGGATCGCACAATCCACCTGATAGGCCTGAGCCGGAGCTGACGAGGCCATTAGTCCGGATATGCTTAGTGCCGTGGCTGTTGCCACACCGTGGATCACGTGCTTCATGATGCCGACTCCATCTATAATGGTGCGTCGATACGAAACAACATTAATGATAGCAAGGAGATTTGATTGATGGTTGCCTGCGATTGTTTGCCTGTGTCGCTTGAGGGCTTCCAAGAACTGACGTCGGTTCTGGCTGCTTCGGCGTCTTGAAAGTGGCCAAAATTGCGGACCTCTTTCATGTTAACTTTCACTCAAATATCTGTAAAAAAATACAAATATAGCATTTCAATGCGGCCACGAAAGCGGTCATGGAAGAACAGGCCGCATGAGCCCGTCACACGGCGAGTCGCAGCGCTCATGGTCTCGGGAATGGCAGAACGGAAAACTGTTTCGCCTGGTTCCCCGGCGGGAATCCGGGCGCAGAAGGACGGGGTGGAGCAACGAGCCTATGTTGGGACCGAACATGACCTTGAAGATTTATGTCAGTATCTGATACGATTGAGCATGGATAGGAGAGTCTGATGCCAAACGTCCACCTGACCGAACCGATGCAGAAATATGTGCAGGCGCAGATCGAGTCCGGCGCCTACGCCAATTTGAGCGAAGTCGTGCGCGCCGGCGTAAGGATGCTGATGGAGAAAGATGGCGCCCGGCAGTTCTATTCCCTCAAGGCCGACCTAGAGGAAGCAGCCTCCCTGGCCGAAAATGGGGATTTCGCCGAGTTCGATGCTCATGCCTTCGAACCGGATGCGTTTGATCGCTGACCCACATGACAATTCGGCTTTCCGGTCGGGCCAGGGCCGACCTTGAAGAGATCCGTGCCTACACCGTCGAAACTTGGGGTAGGGACCAATGGCTCGTCTATTACCGCCAGTTGGTCAACGCCTTCGAGCAGATCACCGGGGATCCCGACCGGGGTCGGGACAGGAGTCTCTTCGTTCCGGGGATGCGGTCCGTCAACTGCCAACGTCACGTGATCTTCTACAAGCGGCTCGATGCGGCGGACGGGGCGGCAGTCATCCTGCGCATCGTGCACCAGCGCCGCAACATGCCCGCGCTCGCCTACTACGAGGATCTCGACGGCGGTTAAGCCCTTGCGTTTCCTCATTCCAATAGCTCGACCAGTTTCCCATAGTCTTCACTGACCTCGCGTGCCTCCTGAAACGCGCGTTGACGCTCGGCATCAAGGCAACGGAAGTATTCCTGGATGTCGGCGATGTAGCCCTCGAAATCAGAACGCAGCAGATCGGCATAGGCACGCATGTCTTCTTGCGACTGGGGCAAGAACGGTCGCTCGGGTGGTATGCAATCCGCAGCTGCGGCTACCGGCATGCTTCTAAGCAGGAACGCGAACAGCAACGGTGCGTTGCGCGCAATAAACAAGCGCAGGGCAAAACTCCTTTGCCGCCTTTAAGATTATCATTCTGTCGGCTATCACCGTTATCGGAGCAAGGCGAACTTCGTCAACACGTTATTATTGTCTTGCTATCACTAATGTTGTTTTGTATCGCTCACGGTGTTGCGACCCCGTGGGCCTGATACTGCACCCAGGCAGAACAAGGACCCAAGGGAAGGCCATGATAGAAGAAGCCCCGAATGTGGTTACAGAAGACGGACTGCGCGGCTTGCTCGCCGAGGGCTACCTCATTGAGGTGGTCTGCAAGGAGAGAGCAGAGAAGCGCCATAACAGCTGGTACGGCTCGTGGGTCATCCGCGCCGTCGCCACTGATGGGCGTGACGATAAGATGCTCGTCACCAGCCGAAGCGTCCTCAAGCTCCGCGACTTCAAAACCATCGTTGGCCTTGTCAGTTTTCTGGCCGACATGGGCTGTACGACCGCTAGCATCCCACTTGAAGAAGGTGGCCGCGAACGCCACGCCGCGCCTCCGGTCAAAGGCAGCTGACCGCGCGACTGCGCTCGTCGTTGCTTTGGGTACAGGCGTTTGTTCCGCGCCCCCGGCCCTGGCCGACGGTTTCATCTTTTCGGTTGGCCCAGACGGCCAATTGATTTCCTCTTCTCAAGAGGCAAACGGGCGTCTTTTTCTCTTCGCAGAACCTCGCGTTCCTGACGCAACGAGCGAGACAGCGATCCCGGCTCGATCTGCCGCCCACGCCACCCCAGAAATCCTCCATGCGATCGAGACCACGGCGTTACGGTATGCCGGGCATGGTGCGCTGCGTCGCGCGGGGCTTTCCGTCACTGATTGGGCGCTCCTTTACCGAGCCAACATTGAAGTCGAGAGCGCATACAATCCGGCTGCACGTAGCCCTGTCGGTGCCATAGGCCTCGGGCAGCTTATGCCGGATACTGCCCGCGACCTCGGCGTCGACCCACATGACATTACGCAGAACCTCGACGGATCAGCTCGCTACCTGCTGATGATGCTCGACCAGTTCGGCGAGGGCTCTCTGGCCCTTGCGGCATACAACGCTGGCCCTGAGGCGGTCGCACGCCACGGCGGCATTCCCCCTTTTCGCGAAACCCAAGGGCATGTGGCCCGTGTGACCGCCGTGTTTGAGCGGCTCAGAGGAGATCTTTCATGACATCGAGGAAACGTCAAAGCGTGCTCCGCACGCGGGCGATCGTCACACTCGGCGCGACGGCTCTTATCGTGCTGGCGGGTCCAGCGCTTGCACAGAGCATCGACCTCTCGCCGGTACAGACCCTGCTTCAAGGCATTGTCGATGCGATAACCGGTCCCTTGGGGATCGTGATTGGCACGCTCGCACTGATCGGCGTCTTCCTCTCCTGGCTGTTCGGAATCTTGGACTTCCGGCAAGCGCTCTGGGTGGTTGTGGCGATCGCAGGCATCGCTGCCGCCCCGACCATCGTTGCCGCCATCTGGACCACCTGAGGCCGGGCCATGGCTGAGACGTCGCGTGTGTTCATCGGCCTCTTACGGCCACCGAAGCTGATGGGCCTGCCGATCATGTACGCCATGGTCTGGCTCTTCGGCTCGACGCTTCTGTTCCTCTGGGTGCAGAGCTGGGTGGTGGCCGTCTTCGCGGGGCTGGCCTGGCCGGCGCTTTGGAAAGCCGCAGACTGGGATCCGAACTTCCTCGATGTCCTGGTGATCACCCTGCAGGAAACCCCGCCCACGGCGAACCGCAAACTGCACGGAGGCGACAGCTATGCCCCGTGATGGAATTGCCGATGAGGTTGAGAACGCCATCGATCCGCTGACCGCGCTACCCGCATGGGTCAAGGGCGAGAAGCGGCTCTCAATGATGCTGCCTTATGTGAGCCTCGTGAACGACCGAACGATCCGGACACGCGGCAACGAACTGATGCAGTGCATCCGCCTCGAGGGGGTGAACAGCACCACGAGCGAGGACGGGCATCTCGACCGGATCGGAGGGTTGCTGGCTGGCATCGTCGCGCAGGTGGGGACGGAGTTCTCCTTCTACCTGCACAAGGTCTCGAAAGCGGTCGATGTGACCCTGCCGCCCATTCCGGGCGAGGGGTTTGCTGCCGCCCTCGACAAACGATGGCACGCGCATCTCGGCCGCGCGGGCTTGCGCGACAAGACGCTGACCCTGACCGTGCTGAAGCGACCTGAGACCGGCAGCCGCTTGCCGTTCGGGCTTGGGGCGTCTCGCTCGCGACATGCGGCCGACACCAACCGCCGCTTGCGCAAGCTCGACGAGGTTGTGGGGTTTCTGCTGTCCTCCTTCGATGAGCTGAAGCCCCGCCTGCTGACCGCAATCACCGGCGAGCTTCTGGGCTTCCTCGGTTCACTCAACACGGGCGAGGAGCACCCGCTCTTCCCCCGGTCGCGCATCGGTGTGATCGCCGAGGACGTAGCCAATACGCGCGTCACCTTCCGCGGCACGACCATCGCACTCTCGGACGGTGCCGTCGGCGACAAGCTCGGGGCGATCTTTGCGGTGAAGAACTACCCGGCCAAGACCGATAGCCTGATGCTCGACGAGTTGAATCTGCCCGTCGACATGGTGGTCACGCACTCTTTTGTGCCGATCAACGCCAACATCATGGCGGGCCGGATCAAGCGGCAGCTGCGGCTAATGCAGGCCGCCAATGACGGAGCCGTCAGTCTCGCCCAGGAACTGGAACTCGCGCAGGACGATCTGGAATCCAAACGCCTGATCTTCGGCGAGCACCACATGACCGTGGCCGTCTATGCCCGCACCCAGACGGCGCTTGACGATATCGCGGCCGAAATCCGCAACATCTCCGCCACCTCCGGGATCAACCTGATCTCGGAAGCCTTCGGGGCGCGGGCGCATTTCATGGCGCAGCATCCCGGGAACACAGGGGCGCGCAGCCGCAAGGCCGCAATCACGAACCACAACTTCGCCGATCTCGCTACCTTCCACCGCACCCCGCTCGGAAAGACAGGGCGGGAAGTCCCCTGGGGCGTGCCGATCACGCTCTTTCCGACACCCGAGCGCAGTGGTTTTCGCTTCAACTTCCACGAACAGGGCGCGCCGGATCGCGAGCCCACGGGAGGCCACACGCTGATCCTCGGCCGTCCCGGCTCCGGCAAATCCGTCCTGGCGGCTTTCCTGATGACCATGGCACGGCGGGCAGGTGCGCGGGTCTTCGTATTCGACTATCGCGCGGGGATGGAGATGGCCGTCCGCGCGCTCGGCGGCAGCTATTCGACCGTGCGGGCGGGGCGCCCCACGGGCCTCAATCCGCTCCAGACCGAGATCGACGTGCGGGGCCAGGCATGGCTTGCTGATTGGCTCGCGAGCCTCCTGGAGCGGCGCGATCGACCGCTGACCCCGGTTCAGACCAACCGATTGCAGGAAGTCGTGCGCCAGAACGCCAGCGCAGGACATGCGGGCCTACGTAACTGGTCGGATTTCGCCTCGCTGCTGGTCTCGACCGATGACGAGGGCGATCTCTTCGAGCGTATGCAGGAATGGACGGCCGAGGGTCGCTACGGCTGGATCTTCGGGGCCAATGCCGAGGACAGTTTCAGCATCGATGGAGACGTCGCGGGCTTTGACCTCACCGGCATCCTCGATTCCGAGAGCGAGCGGGAACGCATGGCGGTCCTGTCCTACCTCTTCCGCCGGGTTGAGCGGGTGATCGAGGACCGCAAGCCCACCATCATCGTCATCGACGAGGCATGGAAAGCCCTCGACAACGCCTACTTCGCGGAGCGACTCAGCAACTGGCTGGTGACCGCCCGCAAGCAGAACGCCGTCGTCGTGATGATGACGCAATATGCCAGCCAGCTCGAGCGCACGCGCACCGGCAAGACCATCGTGGAAGCTGTGCCAACCCAGGTGCTCTTGCCCAACATTCGTGCTTCCGCCGCTGACTACGCGATGCTCGGCCTGACCGAGAAAGAGCTCGACGTGCTTCTGGGCGTCGGCTCGGCCTCGCGGCTCGCGCTTGTACGCGACGACCGTGGTTCCGTCGTGATCGATGCCGATCTCAGCGCGCTCGGCCCGCTCGTGACCATCCTTGGCGGAATGGAGAAGGGCGAAGCGCTTGTCGGCGCCGATTATCGCGAACGTCCTGATTTCTGGAGAGTGACATGACCCGTACCATCATTCGCAGCGTCGTGCTGCTCGGGCTCGGCCTGACCCTGACAGCCTGTGCGCAGTATAACCCCCCGCAAGCCAACTGCTTCAATTTTCGCGAGGCACCTGCGCAGGCAGGAACCGCCACCGCCACGATCTCGACCATGGGGGCGGAGGTCACGCGGCGCGACACGGCCTGCGATTTCGTCCTCTTGGGGGCGGGCGGCTGAGCCAATGCGGACCTGGCTTCCTCTCTCGATGATCGGCTTTGCACTGGCAGGTCCCACACTGGGGCCAGCGGTCGCCCAAGGCGTGCCGACCTTCGATCTGCGCCTCTTCGCAGAGCGGCAGGCCATCCTTGAGCAGACCGATCGGGACCTGGCACTGCAGCAGGACCGGCTAAGCCGCGAGGAGGAACTGGCCGAAATCGAGCGCCAGCAACTCGCCTCCCTCGAAGGGCTGATGGATGCCATGTCGCTTGGCGCTGGAGACGTGGCCGGAACCGTGGCGGGGCTCGAGGCGGTAGACGACGTCGAAAGCGCGGCCGCCAGTCTTTATGCGCCCGAGGACACCAACCCAGCGGCAGCGCGGATGTTCGGCGATGCCCGGGAGGGGATCGAGGAGCTGATCATCCGCGCAGCACGCGACACCCATAGTCTGTCCGGGGTCGGCCGCGCAGGTCTTTCGCTCGTGCAATGGCGCTGTCTCTTGCAGGCGCTGATATGGCAGGAAAGCCGTTTCCAGATCGGGGCACGCTCGCCCGTGGGGGCCTTCGGACTTACCCAAATCATGCCCGGTACCGCGGGCGATCTCGGGATCTACCCGGCCTATTACGACGATCCCTATCTGCAGGTCACCGGCGGTGCGCGATACCTCGCACAAATGCTGAACATGTTCGATGGCAACATTATCCATGCGCTCGCCGCCTATAACGCCGGGCCGGGCAATGTGCAGGATTATGGCGGTGTGCCACCATTCGCGGAAACCCAGCATTATGTCCTGGTGATCCCGCAGCAGTACAACAGCTACCTCGCGGCCGTAGGCGGCATCGATGCGCTCGGCACCATCGACCCTGTGCTCCTCGCCAACGCGAGTTTCAGCCTCTCGGCCCACGGCGCAGGGGTCTATGGCGACTTTTCGCTGGTCTCGGTCCGTGCCGCCGCCCTGCGGGTTCAGGACATCATCACCCGCATTGGTGAGACCGAGGATCTGCACGAGGCCATCGCGCTCAACACCTATGCCCGGGCCGAACTGGCCCGGCTGGTCGCAATCCGGACCCGGATCAAGGCCGCCCGAACCGAGCCACTCAGTGCCGAGCAGATCGCCTTGGCGGCGGCCCAGGCTGCCGAGCGGCAATTCATGGATTTCAGTCAGGAGGATTTGCGTTGAACCTGCGCCTGCCCCGTTCCCTTTTCGCCGGTAGCATTGCTCTCGCGCTCACCCTCAATGTCACCGGACCTGTCGCGGCACAGGGTGTGCCCACGGTGGACACTCAGAACATTGCTCAGGAAATCCGCCAGCTTCAACAGATGCTGCAGGATTTCGGGATCCAGACCGATCTTCTGGACAATGCGTTGGAGCAACTGGACATGCTGCAAAGCCAGCTCGATCAGCTGAACGAGATGTATGCCTCGCTCACCGGGCCGCGCAGCATCCTCGGGCTTGCCATGGGCGGGGACCTCGACACCTTGCTTGAGGCCAACTTCGAAGACATCCCCGGCCTGATCCGAGGCATCCAGGCGGGCGATTGGAGCGCGCTCATCGGGCCCAATGCCGGGCCCATGCGCACGCAGATGGAACAGGCGCTGGCAAGCGCCGGGTTCGACGAGGATTCACTCCGCGAGATCGCCACCAGCGGCAATCCGGGCGCCGAAGGCGTGGCCACGCGGGCAACCACAGGTGCTGTGATGTCGGCGGCGGCGCAGAACAGCCACGCAGAGGCGGAACAGTCTCTCGAACGGGTGGAACGTCTGGTCGAGATGATCCCGGACATGGAGGATCTCAAAGCCTCGATGGATCACAACACCCGCGTCACGGCGGAACTCGCCATCGCTATGACCCGGATGTGGGAGCTGGAAGCGATTCAAACCCTAGGCGCAGGCAATGCAGGCGTGGTTGACGCCGCCACCGTTGCCGAAGAACGCCGCTACATGGACTTCACCTTGCCGGACCTTGAGCCATGAGTAGGGCAGGGGTGATGACTGCGCGCGAACTCGTGGAAGAGGAACTTGTCTACGGTGCCCTGCGCCGGGAACAGCTTTGGCGGATGATCGGCCTTTCTGGAGCAGGCTTTGGTGTATTCGGCTGTTTGACAGCTGCGGCTGTCGCGCTGATGGTCGAGACGCCGCCTCCCGTGGTTGTCCCCTACGATCCCGCGACCGGGATGGCGCTCCCCAATGCCACGGTTGAAACCGTGTCGCTCGCCGAACGCCCTGCCGTGATCGAAGCGCAAATCTACCGCTACATTCTCGACCGCGAGACCTACAACCAGCTCGACAACGATCTTCGTGTCCGCCGTGTCCTGGCGCAGTCTTCCGGGTCGGCCGAGGCCAGCATGCGCGCGATGTGGACATCGGGTCAGGAGAACTATCCGCCGACGCGATACGGGGCTGCGGCCGAGATGGCCGTTGAGATCGCATCGATCACCCTTATTGGCGAGAACCGCGCCCAGGTGCGGCTCAGAAAGCGCCTGACAAGCCCGCAGGGGGTACAGGATGGATCGTTCACTGCCACGTTGATGTTCGAATTCCAGCCCGAGCGGACCCGCGCGATCGACGATGTCTGGCAAAACCCTTTCGGTTTCACCGTCACCCAATATGCCATCCGATCGGACCGTTCCGAATGACTAGCACTCCAATCTTTACCTTGTTGGCCGCCAGTTTTCTCACGTTCGCGGGATCGACTGCCTTGGCCGAGACCACGCCCCGCCCAGGTTCTCATGACAACCGCGTGCGCGTAGCGACCTGGACTGAAGGCCAGGTTTACCGTGTCGTCACGACTCTGACCCGCGTCACCACAGTCGAATTCGGTGAGGGTGAAACCATCCGCTCGATCATCGCCGGCGATACGGTCGGGTTTCAATTCGACGGTGTCCCGGGTGGCCGTGCCTTCGCCATCAAGCCGACAGCATCTGGCGTCGCCACCAACATCACCGTCTACACCAACCGCCGCTCCTACTACTTCCATGTCGTCGAAGCCCGGGAGACGCCGCATTATGTCGTGCAGTTCCGCTATCCTGAAAACCGCGTGCAACCCACCAGGGCGGTTGCGGCCGATGCGCCGAACGCGAACTATGCGGTCAGCGCCCGAGAAGAGTTCACGCCGACGGCCATCTGGGATGATGGTACCTTCACGTATTTCCGGTTCGCACGGAATGCGCCGGTGCCCGCCATCTTCCGATATTCGAACGGCAGGGAACGCGCGGTGAACAGCCAGGCCTTGAGTGACGGCGTCATCCGCGTGTCCGGCGTCAACCGACAATGGGTCCTTCGCCTTGGCGAAGAGGTGATTTGCGTCCAGGACGCAGGACAGGCCACATCATGACCGAAGGTACGGAAGACCTCGCCGCGCGCCTCGCGGCTCTCGAAGGTTCGACGGGCAAAGCGAAGGCCAACAAGCGGCCTGCGCCGCTTGCCGCGATCCTTGGAGTCGTCGGCATCGCGGCAGCAGGCGGTCTGGCATGGGCTGCCCTGCAGCCGTCGGCAGAAGCACCAATGGCGACCGCCGCGCCGGAGGAGTTCCAGAGCAGCGGCCCCGGATTCGGAGATCTGGCGCCGATTTCTGCCCCAGAGCCCAGCCAAGCCCCGCCTGCGGACACAGGTCCGAGCGAGTCGGAACTCGCGCTGATGGAAAGTCTTGCGACATTGAGAGCGGAACTCGAGGACCTGCGCGCAAGACCGGCCGAGGCCGCAGATAGCGGGGCGGAGCAGGCGATTGCAGACCTGACGGCGCAAATTGCCAACTTACATGAAGCATCCGCCGAGGCTCAGCGTGCCCTCGAGCGTCAGCTGACCGAGCGGGATCGCGAATTGGATCAGCTCCGCATGGACTTGGAACTTGCACGGCTTGCACCACCAGAGCCGACCTCATTGGGACCAAGTGAAGAAGAATTGCGGCTGGCCGAACTCGAAAGGCGGCGCGCAGCCGAAGCTGAGGCCCGCGCAGAGCGCATCGCGTCTCCTATGATCGCGTTCTCCGGGATGGGCGCGGGTGCGGATAGGGAGAATACGCTGGAAGCCGCGCGTCTGAATGCAGATGAAGCCTTTGTTCGTTCGGGCGCGCAACCAGCACAGGTGACACGTGCCGAAGTGATCGCGAACCCATCGAACACGGTTGTTCAAGGCACCATGATTCAGGCTGTGACAGAGACGGCCCTCGACAGCACACTGCCCGGCGCGATCCGCGCCATCGTCTCGGAAGACGTCCATTCTTTCGATGGAACGCGTATCCTGATCCCGCGCGGCGCGCGGCTGATCGGGCGCTACCGCTCCGATGTCGCACTTGCCCAATCGCGCGTCATGGTGGCATGGGACCGGATCATCTTGCCCGATAATCAGACCGTGCAGATCAGCGCCTTCGGTGGAGACGAACTCGGCCGTACTGGCACCACCGGGTTTGTCGACACCCGTTTCGCGCAACGCTTCGGCTCCGCCGCGCTGATCTCCTTGATCGGTGCCTTGCCTGCGGCTGCAGCGGGTCAAATCGACAGCGAGGCGGCAGCCGATGTTGCGAATGATGTCGGCACCGACCTGCGCGATAGCACGCAAAGCGTGATGCAGGACTATCTGGCGATCCGGCCAGTGATACATGTCGATCAGGGTACACGGATCACGGTCATGGTCGACCGTGACCTGGAGATCTTCTGACATGGCGGCAAGCTATCTCGAAGCCTCGCTCGATCGCCTCGGCGCGCCGGTGCAGCGCGACGATACGATCGAGATCTGCATCAACCCCGACGGGCATGTCTGGGGCGAGTTCCAGGGCGATCATTTCATGCAGGGCCTCGGCACGCCGCTGACCCAAACCGAGATCAAGGACCTCGGCAACCAGATCGCCTCCGCCGCCTCGACGACGCTCAGCACGAAGAAGCCTATCGTCTCGGTCTCGATCCTATATCGAGATCGCCCAATCCGCGCGCAGGTGATCCAGCCGCCGGCAGTCGAGGGCGGTTTCTCGATTTCTCTTAGGTTTTTCTCCTCCCTGCCGCTTGAGAAGGTCAAACTCGGATTCCTTTTCGGCAAGGAACGCAGCCTTGAGGGTCTGCGTCGCGAACGGAACGCCGCGCTCCGCGATGTGGTGGCCTCCGGCGACATCGATGCCGCCCTGCGCTTCTGCGTCGAGAACAAGCTCAACATGATCGTTTCGGGCGGCACCTCGACCGGCAAGACAGTCGCGGCGCGCAAGATCCTTTCGCTGATCCCGCCCGAAGAGCGGATCATCACCATCGAGGAGGCGGCCGAGCTGCGCCCCGAGCAGCCCAATGTCGTGACGTTGATCGCGGACCGGGACACGGATGCCCGCAGCGCCGATGTGCTCTTGGCCTCAACGCTTCGCATGCGACCCGACCGGATCGTCCTCGGCGAAGTCCGCGGGCGCGAGGCGATGACGTTTCTCGAGGCAATCAACACCGGCCACGGTGGATCGCTGACTACGCTGCATGCCGAGACCCCACAACTTGCTGTTCGCCGCCTCGCCATCGCCGCCCTGAAAACCGATGTGCCGATGACCTATGCCGACATGATCGATTACATTGAGGGCTCGATCGACGTGATCATTCAGGCAGGCCGCCATGAAGGCGCGCGCGGAATCACCGAGTTCTTCCTCCCGGGTCAAACCACAGATTTGAACCTCGACACGGTCGACGGCAGAGGCAACAAGAGCCCCTCCGTTGCCGCTGAGTAAAAAAGGAACCCCCCAGATGCGAAAACCAATTCTCGCACTCATGCTTGCCGCCTTGGCGGGCCCCCTTGTGGCGCAGACTTCGCCTCAGGTTTCAAACGATCTCACAGTCGATATGTCGCCTCAACAATACCGGATCTGCAACGATCGTCCGGCGCGACCGACTTGGATGGACGAAATCAATCCGCGTGAAGCTTACAAGGCAGCAGCTTTGATGGAGTTGTACGAAATTCGGGCCTGGGAGGAGATCGCTGAATCTGGCGACTGCAGCTGTGAAACCCGCTTTCCCGCTTGGGATAGCTCCGATGGCGAATATCATGAAAGGTATGCAGGCCTTAGCCAAGCCGAGCATTCAGCGTTTCGCCGCGACTGGATTGAAGTAAGGAAGCAACTCGAGCCAAGCGTGCGTACAATCTGCGAAGCTCAAGGCAACTGGTAATGGGCGTCGTCAGCTGGATGGTCGGAACGGCAGACGCGTTCCTTGTCGATGCGGCTGAGTCCCAGTTCGGGGCCGTGGCAAGCAATACCGGCACGATCGTCCTGCTGATGGTCACGCTTTCGCTAATCGGCGTCTGCATCAACATGGCATTCCAGTTCCGCAGCATGGATGGGGCCAGCTTCTTCTGGTACCTGATCAAGCTGACCCTTATCGGTCTGTTCGCCTTCAATTGGGCAAACTTCAATGCAGTAGCAAACGCAGTCATTGGAGGCTTGGACTACGTCGCTGGCGCACTGGTGTCTTCGGTTGGCGGCGGAGGAGCCGGAGCCACACACTTTGCCGGCGAATTCGACATCCTGATCGAAAAATTCAGCCAGTACCTGAATGCCATCGGCAGCAACCTGAACTGGATGACGGGCGCGATCCTAGGCGGCATCGGGCTTATTCTTTTGAGCCTCCTTGGCTTCATGACCGGCATCGTCCTCATATTCGCCAAGATGATGCTGACCCTCATGCTCGGCCTTGCTCCGATCATGATTGCATTGTCGCTCTTCGACGCAACCAAAGATTTCTTCCACAGATGGGTCTCGACGACAGTCAGCTATGCCTTCTACCCCATCGTAATCGCAGCAATGTTCTCGACCGTCGTCGGCATGGCGAATTCGCTGCTAGCCCAGCTGGGTGATCCGAACTCGGCAACCAACATCGGATCGCTCGTGCCGTTCTTCGTCATGGTTTTCCTGGCCAAAGGATTTGTAGCAGCAACACCCCTGATCGTTCGCGGCATCTCGGGAAACCTAATGGTGGCGGCGGCACCGGCGATCGTCAGCGGGTCCGCAGGGGTACTGCGAGGGCTGGCTAACACATCTGGTGTCCAGGGCAGGGCACGGATAGGGGCGCTCACGACGGGTGAGGCGATTGGACGTGGAACTGTACACGCTCCTGCTGCGGTAAAAAGCGCCGCGGCGACGGCGAGCGCGCAGGTGGTCAGGATGGCGGAGAGGGCAAAGCGACTAGGGCAATAGCGCCGCGCTCAGCTTCTCTGATTGAGTTTTGTTTCGGCGCAAAGGACACAAATCGTACAATCTACCAAACCAAATGGAGGAACATTGGCGGCGACATGTTCCTCACAGGATCCGAATAGTGACCTTTTCGAATCCTTCACCGAACCGAGAACGCTGCAAGGTTAGCTGTCCCCGATTTCTACATCAATCTCAGTGTCGATGACGGCAGCTTCCACGAACGTTCCGAGTTCGTCTCGGAGTTCGTTATAAACATCGTCGTTTTCATCACCCGTACCGATCGAAAGAACGAAGACCGTCTCCAGCGGGGGCACTTCTTCGGTATTGTTCATTCCGTAGAGGTAGAGATCGCGGCTGAAGAGGCGGGCATACACACGCAGGTTTTCACCATCAAACTGGACGCCGCGCGCGAAAGATTTCTTGTGGTGGCGCACGGGCGACCATTTGTGGTCCAATTCTCGCGCTTGCTGTTCGGTCAGGCGCTCTTTTTCAAGTGACCCGAGCAAGTTATGAAATTTTGCATCGCCGTTCGAGGTTACTCCGCGCTCGAATTGTAACGCGGCTTCCAAGCGCGCGCTGAAGTAGTTCATCCCAGCAATCTCGGAAACCATAGGATGCGGGTTAAGGATGGCAGTGAGCGCTCCGGCACCCTTCAGCTTACCTGTCTTGCGAAGCGAAGCGGGGATCGGAAGCTCCCAATAGAACGCCGCGCCTGGCCGGAGCTGCGCTGTCCATTGTAGCGTAACAAATCCTGGCCGACATTCCCAAGGCAACGGATCGACCGCGGGTGTTCCGAACCCCAGTTTGGCATCAAAAGCGTCCCGATCCGCATTGTGCAAAAGCAGTGCTTTGACCAAATCAGGTGAGGCGTCCCGAAGCCGCGCCATAGTATGTGCCGCCACCGGAGAGGTCAGTGCTGTGGAAAAGCTCGATCCTTCCGTGACGGTGCCGCCGATCACCCGCACCTTCGAGAAATTGGTTAGATCAGGCTTCAGCATACAGGAGGGCCCAGGGCCGCTCAGGCTAACTCCACACTCTCCGGCAGGCTTTCCGTTGGCATCATGCTGCCGGCCCCCAACCGTGATCGCGGCTTCGCAATCGGCAGGGGGTTGGATGTGGCCGCCGGGCTTGTTCCCGATCGAAATGATCGGCAGTACCGCATGCTTGCGTGCCAGCATTGCAATGTCATGCGACAGAGAATTTACGCCATCGAGTGGGCAATCCTCTTTGATGTTCAACGAGAAATTCCAGACTCGCGTGTTCGTCGCCGCCCCCATCAAACCGTCGAGATAGGCGACGAGATTTTGCGGATCGACAAAGATGGACGAGCCATGTTTCGGGACAGCTTGTACCGTCCCGACCTGGCAATAAAGCGGCGGGAGCGCCAGATTGTTGTTCCAGTCGTGACCCTGCACAATCAACGAAGTGACTTGGTTGCCATGTTTCGTGTCAGCATGGACGTCAGGGATAAATGCCGGTGCCCGCCACGCTTCGGCCGGTTTGTAGGAATTAGCCGTCAACCCCCCGTCCACCACCCCGACGACCGGCAGGCCCGACATGTCGGCGGGCAAAGGGCGGTTTGGTTCCGCCCCATCTCCTGGCGCCGTGCTGGTGATCGGACTCACGGGGTCGATCCTGAAAACGGTGCCGGACGCTAAGAGTTGCGCTAGTGCCGCTTGAGACGGAATAATGAATGTCGCGCGAGCGTGCCCCCGCTGCCGGTAGTCACGCATCGCAAGCGCGATGCGATCTCCTTCACTGGCCGCAGCCTGCAAGCTTCGGCGCATGACGGCAGGAACACTACTATCAAGGGCGCCCCGAATGTCTTCTAGTAGCGGCCGCGGGGACAAGATGGCGTTGTCACGCAGCCCCGCCACCTTTTGGATAAGATGTTCGCCCGCTTCCCTGCTTCGCAGTGGCATCAGCCAGGTGATAAAGGCGCGGCCGTCTTCGGCTTCGGGGGCGGCATCCCACAAGGCACTCAGTTTCCGCCCACCGCGAGCATTCTCTTCGCTGAAGAACCGCGCGCTCTGCACCCGCGAGATGTCTACCAGTTCTTTTACCCGCGTTGTGCGTTCGATCTGCTCGGCGAGCCTCACCAACTGATCAGCTTGAAACTCGATGAGGTAGCCCGTGCGATGCGGGGCGATAAGGCGCGCACCATGAATAGGATGGAAAAGATCATCGGGAGTATATGACGGTGCAAGCGAGTCTTCGAACATACCAGCGTACACGACGACTTGACCGCTGAAGCTCGGTTGATTGACCACGGACTCTGCCATTGTTCGGAAGGTTTGTGCCAAAGCCTCACGCTGCTCATCCAGCCGGTTTCCAATAATGCTATCGGCGGACTTTCCGCCGCCAGTCACACGTTTGGGCTTTGGGTCTTGCGTGAAGCGCAAAACCGGATTCAGTAGGGGGCGCCGCGGAGAGTCAGCCATCCTGCACCTCCTTCAGATACTTATTCACCATTTGGCGGCTGACGCCGATGATCCGGGCAATCTCAGCTTGGTTGATCCCACCTTTGTCGCTAAGAAAACTACTCAAGGTTCTTTTGGCTTGAGCGTCCAAATCGTCGTTACCAATCAAGCGCGCGCTGCCCGATCTCGATCCCGAGACCGCAAGAAGAATTTTGGCTAGGGCAGGTTCCGCCCCAGAGAGGATCGCACGTCGCCGTGCAGCAAGGCCGATGTTCTCGATATCAGCGCCATTGAGTCCATCCGAAACCTGCGCGAGCAGTGTCGCTTCATCTCGACGTGCTTCTTGCCCCTCATAGAGAAAGTGCAGCCACAGGCTTTCACGCACGTCGCGGTCAGGCAGGCTAATTTCTGCCTTGTACGGAAAGCGCCGCCATATTGCGGGATCAAGAAGGTGCGGATGATTGGTGGCTGCGATGGTGACGACATCATCGGTCAGCGAATCCAAACCCTGAAGCACGGTGTTAACGACGCGCTTTAACTCACCCAGTTCGTGGCGATCATCTCTGACTTTGGCAATCGCATCCATCTCGTCGAGGAAAAGCACTGCCTTCTTAGCAGGTACATACTCAAACACGCCCCGGATGTTCTTGGCTGTCTCGCCAAGGCGGGAGGAGATCAATGAGTCCAGCCGAGCGATGTAAAATGGACGCCCGAGCGATGCGGCGACATGCCCTGCCAGAAGGCTCTTACCCGTGCCAGGCGGGCCATAAAGCAACAACCCGAGGCGCGCAGACACACCTTTCTCACTGAGGAGATCGATATGCTTCGCGTCATCAATAAACTGCGAAATCGTAGCGCCAGGTTCACCGTTGAGCATAATCGGTGTCGTGGGCCACTGACCTTCTTCGAGTAACGGCAATCGCGACGCGGCATCGCGCGGCAAAGCTTCGGCATAACCCGACGCTTGAAGCGGCACCCCACGCTTTCGCAGAATCGCTTGTATTGCCTTGGCTCCGTCATGGTCATTCTGCTTCGCGAGTTGTTTCGCGAACTCATTGCCAATACGTCGAAGGGAGGTGTAATCCGCTGACATGGCGGCTTCGAGAAGCCGGTTAATTAGAGATTTGTCAACTTCCACTGGCCTCACCCGCGCTATTTTTGGAACTTTGTAAACCTGATTTGCTTATTTGTCAATCTATGGCTGCAGAGAAACGGCTTGTTAGAGATCATCGTCAACCCAGAGGGCTGGCGCTTGCTGAAACCATGCCAAATGACGTCAATCGCCACTCCGAACACCATCGATGGATGCTAGAAAATCAGTTCTTGCACCGATCACCCGTGCTCTTTGATGATTGCCCGTGTCGTCTGAACAGCAGCCTCAAACTCTGACCTGTCTGCCTCCTTGATTCCCAAGCTAGCCAGATCGACCGACAACTGACCTACACCTGCGCCACCCACCTCCGAGCGAGCGGCTCTGCCTCGCGCCCGGCCTAACATCCTAGGCATTAAGTCCCGCGGCTCAGCTGAAGGCGCCCCTGCCGTCGCCAATGCGGCTGCTGGTCCAGCTCCTCGTGCCCCTGCTGCCGCCCGCACCTCCTGCAGCTCCTGCTTCAGCCTAGCCACCGTCTCGCGGGTCTCGGACATCTGCCGATCTCGCCGCACGCCTTCCTCGTCCGGATACGGGAAATTTCCCGACTGGCCCGCGTGCAGCACCTTGAGCGTCGGATCCTCGAAGTACTTGATCCGCCGAGCGCGGATCGGCATCTGCGCGTCTATCACTAGAATAACCTCGTCGAGGTCCATCCGCCGGGCCTGATCCTCGGTCAAAAGCGGGGTATCCTCGGTCCGCTCGGAGACGCTTCGCCCTTCAAACGGATTGCGTCCGACCGCGCGGGAGCGGGTCACCACGCGCTTTGTGGTCTTGCCGACAGCTTGGCTCAGCTCCTCGATGGTCTTCTGCTCGGACGGGGTGAGGTAGAGCTTTACCCCGGCGCCGCCCTGCAGCGACCGGCGGGTGTTCTCACCATAGATCTCGTCCAGCGCGGGGATGGTCTGGGTCACGATGGCGAGGTTGCCGCCGAAGGAGCGCAGCGTCTTGATGCTCTCGGCGACGATCGGCATTTTGCCGAGCCGGTCGAACTCGTCGAGCAAGATCATGACCGGCCAGGGCTCGTCATCGCCGGGTTCCCGCGCCTGCAGCGAGGCAATCAGGTCCGAAAAGAAGAGGCGGATCAGCGGGGCAAGCGGTCGGATCATCTCGGATTCGACCACAAGATAGATCGCATGTGGGCGGCGGCGGATATCCCGGAATGAGAAGTCAGAGGTCGCGGTGGCCGCGTCGATCGCGCGGTTGTCCCAAGTGTCGAGACCCGATGTCATCAGGAGGGAGAGGTAGGAAGTGAGGGTGTCGTTGTTTGTCGATGCCATACGCTCGAAGATCAGTTTGGCCGACTTGTTTTTCACCTCCTGTGAACGCTTCAGGTATTCCTTCTGCTTGTCGCCCCCCGAGGCTGTGATGCGATAGATCTCGCCGATGGTCGGCACGCCGCGCTCGAAGGCCAGAAGGCCGGCCGCCACGAAGAGGTCGATACCCCCGGCCAAAAGCCCGCTCAGCTTTTCATTGTCGGTCTGCAGAAAGAGCTTCGCGGTGAGTTTAAGCTCCATCTGCTGCCGGTCGGGGTTGGTCATGGCAGCAATGCGCGCCAGCGGATTATAGCGATGTGTCGGTCGGTCCCAGTCGGTCGGCGCGAAGCGGAAAACCTTGTCCCCCATGCTGGCGCGGAAGCGCGAGGTCTCGCGGAAGTTCTCGCCTTTCACGTCCAGCACCACGGCGGAGCCCTTGTAGGTCAGCAGGTTCGGGATCACGAACCCCACGCCCTTGCCCCGGCCTGTAGGCGCCACGATCAGCGCGTGGGGGAAGGTTTTTGAGACTAGGAACGGGCGCTTGGATTTCGGGGAGCCGAGCTTGCCCAAAAGGAAGCCGCCACCGGGCCTGGCAAAGAAACCGTTCCTCTTCATCTCACCGCGGGTCTGCCAATGCGTAGTCCCAAATCGGGTGAGTGCATCCCCCAGGAGCGTGACGCTCAGCATCAGCGATGCCAGACCGAAGCCGCCAAGGATGAGGTTCACCCAGAGGAAGTCTTTTGGTGCGGACTGAGACAGACCCCGATATTCGCGGGCAAGCAGGGTGACGTCGAAACGCGTGGGAGAAAGCCCATAGCGGAACATGACAAAGCCGGTCGCCACGACATAGCCCATGGCGAGACCGACCAGCACAAGGCTCAACACTCCTAAGGCAATCTTGCCTTTATCCATGGGTGATCCCCTTCTCACCATGGGCCGCGGCGTGGCGCGCGCGCTGCGCCTCGATCTGCTCTTCGGCCAGAGCATCGAGAACGCGCTCCATGGCCGGGCCATGCGCGGTGACCTCGCTGCCTTGAAGATAGGTCTTGGCGAGTTCCAGCTGGCGCAGCGGATCCTCGGTGAATGTGTCCAGGACGTCCGCGTTTCCGGCCCGCAGCGCGTCGATTGCGTCGGGGCTTAGTCGCTCGTTTATCTGCCGGACGATGTCCTGCTGCTCTGACTCGGAGAGCGGGCCCTCGACGTCGGCGTTTCGCACAAAGGCCATGACGGTTGGCGCTGTCTCTTCCAGATACCGGCGCTCGGCGTAGTCTTGTCGCGCCTGGTCCTCGATCTCGAAACTGCGTTCGCTGATATAGGCACGCGACGCGCCGAGCGAACGAAGGTGATTGATTTCGTCCTGGACGGCCTGCCCGAATTCATCATCCGGCATTTCCGTGCGATAGCGGGCGAGTGTGCGGACTTCTTCGGTGATCGGACCGAGATGATCCGAGGGATCCCGCAAGGCGAGGTCCATGTCGCCAGCATGCAACGTGCGGTCCTGCTCAGATACCGCATATTGCTGCGGCATTCGACTGTCAGTCATCTGTTCCCAGGCCATCGAGGCCAATTCGGCATGCTGCGGAGATCTCTGCGCATAGGCGCCGAACGCGACGCGGGCCTCTTCAACCTCCACGGCGCCGGCCCGCCTTACAGACGGGTCGTCGGAGAACGGATGATCGAAATCCGTCCGGCGGAACTGCGCCACCAGCGCCCTGAACGCCTGCCGCTCCGATGGGGCAAAAATGTCGGGCCCGTCCTTCACGAGATCACCCCCTGGTGCCGCCAACCGCTCACCGAGCACTTCCTCAGCGTCATCCACCTCGTCGACCTCGGTTGGCGCACGCAGGACGCGTACATCGGTCAGAACATCGCCCAACCGAACATGCGTGGCTTCCAGCCGGTCGAGCGCTTCTTCCCGGTCCGCAGATTTCTCCAGATCGAGGTCGCTTGCTTTGGCAATCCCCTGCAGATCCTGTGCCAGCCACTGGCGCTCCAATGCGGCATTGCCTGCCCCCTCCCGCAGGCGCGCGGCCACAGACTCGGCATCGATGCCCGTGCCTTGCAAAGCCTCGGCCAGCTTTGATGCCACCTCTCCATCGTCAAGACGCGCGAGGTGTTCTTCACTTAAGTTCGGCCTTGCATAGATGCCGTCCCGGGATGGGGCATCGACCAGGGCGGCGGAGCGATCCCCGAGCGGGTTCAAATGCGCGACCGAGGCCAGAACGTCGGTCAGCTTGCGCTCGATCACCGGCCTCTCGGCCGCCGGCGCCCTGTCGATCGCCGCCTCGATCTGGCGAATGTTCTGAGAAAACTCGGTGATCAGCGTGTCGAACGCTGCTTCGTCTTGGGACATGTAGATGGCTCCGTCAGATTGAATCTGACCGCCACTGGCAAGGATGGTGCTGGCCCGCTCGAGCGCTTCGGCCACGTCGTCGAAATTCGAACGTGACGCCTCCGCCGCGAGCCCACGGTAGATCAACGCCTTGTGCCGGACGGTTTCCAGAGCGGCCGCCAGGTCAGCACCGGTTCTCTGGCGCTCGACTGGGGGACGACCTTCGTCGCGAGCCTTGTAGATTTCATCGATCTCGGCGCGGTAGGTCGTGACGCCGCGATCTAGACGGCGCGTCGCCTCAAGGCGGATCCCATGAACTTGGGCCGCCTCGACCATCGCCTCGCGAAAGGCGTCGTAGTTGAAGTGATGATCCTTCCCGAGAAAGAACATTTCGCCATCCTTGCTGCGGCGGTTCAGAACGATATGCGCATGTGGATGCGCGCGATCTTGGTGTATTGCAGCAATATAGTCGAATTGCGAGCCCTCACCTTGAAAGAACTTCTCGCAGACCGCCTGGGTGATATCGCGAACCTCTTCACCCCTGGTCCCAACCGGGAATGCCATCAGCAGATGCGACGTATGGCCAAGCTTGGGGCTGTAGCGCTCGTTCCACTGGTTCTCGAACCGCCGCGCCACTCGGTTGATCTCGGCTTCCGAGAGTTGCTTCTTCCCGTCATGGGTGCCGCGGCTGTCGAGGATATGGGTCGACTTCGTCGTGAGATATGTGAGCTGCGCCCGTAGCTGCGCCCCGGTGTGGCAGCCCCCTTTCGAGATAGCCTTGAAGATCGCTGGCGAATAGCCGCGCGCGGCCCGAACCATCTGCGCGCCCTTCGAAAGCCCCTGCCAGGATCCCGAAACCCGGCTCCAGCCGCGGTCAAAGAGCGCCGGGTCGATGCCACGGACCCGGTCACTCCGCGCCATTCTCATCCCTCTCGGCGAGGCCCGCCAGGGCAGAGCTGATCTCAAGGTCCAGCAGGCTGCGCCGCGCACGCGACATCTCCTGGACCTGGTCGGCCAGATCGAAGACCAGACCCGCAAGGGCGCGGACGTCACGGTGACTTGAGGCCGGGTAGGACAGTCTCTCGCCCCGCACCTTGGCCTCGTTCAGACGTCGCGCGATCTGGTTCACGTTGTTGCCGACCCGGTTGAGTGCGGCGCCGAGGTTGCGCAACTCGTCACACATCGCGTCGTCGGGCAGGAAGACACCTTCGGCCGCCAGCATCAGGCGGCGCATGGCATCCGAGCGGTGCGCAATCCCGCGCCGCGACAGAGCCGCGTCGAACCGGCGCAGGTCGTCGTCCGAGACCCGGATCCCCACAACCCGCGATCGGCTGCCGTTCGCTGTCTGACGCTCACCCCAGTGGTTCACCACGTTGTAGATCGTCTTAAGGCTGACATCGTAGCGGGCTGCCAACGACGCCGCGGAGACGCCGTTCCGGCGGTCCTGGGCGATGGTCGATCGCTCGATCTCTGACAGTCTACGACAGCGGGGCATTTTGAAGTTAACGTTCCTATTTCTTGCCAACTTCGTACAAGCCCGCCGACTCCCAACGCAAGTGGAGTCGGCCATAAGGGATTGTACTCAATATAGAAAATCGCCCTGCAGGGGCGATTTCCCGTCCTTTGTCAAATGGATCGCGCGTCGCGCTCATTGCACCACGCGATGCGGTCTCCGCATCGCGCATCGCGTCTTTCGCGCCCCGTCTCTTGCACCCCGCAAGACGGGTTTTGCCGCATGCTGACCGTCTCGCGTCACCCGCAGAACGACATACGCGAGACTGCCTCCCGTCGTCTGGAGCGCGCTATCCGTCACCTGCATTCCGTCCGCAGCACATCGCCAAGCGCATCCCGACATTTGGAGGGTGTGTGGTGCCCCGCGACGAATGCTGAAGGCGCCACGGCAGACGTTGCACGGTCATCGCAAAACGCCGCCCGCAGCATGCCAGACGCGGGTCGCATCCCGACTTCTGCTTGACCCCTCCGCCTCATGCGTTTAGCGACATTTTGGTATTATCGTTGCGATTCACTATTTTTGCGGAGGATCAGAATGCCGAACGAAAATCTTGTGGTGATCGCAGCGATGGCCCGGAAAGGGGGCAGTGGAAAAACGACGCTTTCGCGCGCCTTGATCAGCGCCGCGATCGCCGCCGGACGCAGAGTGATGTTGATCGACACGGACAGCACGAGAGTACTCGGGGCCTGGCATGCTCGGGCGGAAGCCGGTGGGCTGAGTTCGCCGCTTCTCTGCTCGGCCACCGTCGAAAGCGTGGCGGGTGTCGAGGACCAGATCGATCAGGTCTACATGGCAGGCACGGCAGACTTCATCTTCATCGATACCGCAGGGGTCGGTGCCGAATGGTCAGACGGCATTGCGGTGCTTGCGGACCACATTGTGACGCCTGTCATGCTGTCGACGTCTGATTTCGATGTCGGCGCACAGACTGCCGATTGGTATGAGAAGCTGAAATCCCGCGTTGACGACCCCTCCAGCCTTCCGCGCCACCACGTCGTCCTCAACATGGTTGACCCGAAAACGACCCGTGCTGACGCCGCCCTGATTGAAGAAGCGCTCACCCGTTTTCCGGTGATTGAGACCGTCATGATGCGACGAAACACTTACAAGGAGATGGATCAGAAGGGGCTTCTCCACGCCTTGGCGCTGGAAAAGCAATCTGATCCAAACCCTCTGATGCGTCCACACGTACGTCATGTCGTCGAGGCGCTCGAGGAGGCGACGGACATCCTCAACAATATTCTTGCTGCGTGAGGACAGTCGATTGCGCAAGAAGATCCCGACCATCACTAGGCCCGACCCAGCCTACGCCGCCACCCTGCAACAGGGTGACCGCGAGATTCCCGGGAAGGAAGATGAGGCACAGGTCACAGCAACAAAGACAGGCACCCCAGCCGCTGACGTTGACGCGGATCGGCACGGGTCAGAGCTTGTGCCGGAAGGTGCCGTGGCGCCGCACCAAGTCACCGCGAAAAGCTCAGACCCGCATACCAGCCTGAGAGCTCCCGTATCGGCGCGCGCTTTGAGCCCCACCCGGAAGATCGACATCAGGGTCAACGCACTCGAACGACAGGAAGCAGCGCTGCAGGCTTGTGGTGTCGAGCCAGCACATGTGGTGCGCGCCGCCCTGCGCCGTGCAGTCAAAGGCTGGCAACTGTCGCCGGTCTTCGCGCCAATCGCGGAGGAGCGGCGCACTCGAAACACGCAGTGGCAGGCCCGTACATCTCTGGCAGTAGATGCGGCCAGCCTGGGTGTCCTCCTCCGGGACCACGACCCCCTCGACGTCTTGAGTAAATGGGCCCTGATCCGTGGCCAGATGGAACCACGCATATGGAGCGAGATCGACAAAATCTTGGAAGAAATTGCGGTTCGCGCTGCATCACCGCATGAACCGCACGCACCGTAAGAGACCTATCTGAAAAGATAACTTGCATTTCGCCGGTGGATTTTCGCCCACCGCCCGAAGCTCGCCTTGCAGTTGCGGAAAGCGTGGCGCTAATGAGCGTCATAGGGAATTTCAGACCTCAGTGGTGACGAGTTACGAGGTCCATTTTGGAGGAACGCATTATGAACACGAAGCCCCGCCTGACTGGCGAACCGATCATGCGCATCCTCTGCAAGACATCTGAAAATCTGGTTGGCTACCTTTACCAATGGAACAATGGTGACGTGCAGCCTGCCTGGTTCGACGGCGCCATGGCGGACGTTCGCTATGAGCCATTCATTCCAGCGCCGGAACAGAACCCTGTCGATCCAAAGATCCCCAGACCGCGTCAGCAAGATCTGACGCACCTTGAAAAGGCCTAGCTCAAGGCCTCGCGTCGGTTTGTGGGTCATCCCATCCCGCAGGTCCTTTGAGCGATAGAGTTGACTTCTATGCCTCAAAAGTGATCTATGTTTGAGTTATAGAAAGGACATCTATACCTCATGGCTTGGAACTGGACGCTGCCTGATTGGCCGGATTTCCGGTATGACGCCTCCGCGCTGGAGCCGTTTGAGCAGACGTTCCTGCTGTCGTCCGGAGAAATCCTCGGCGCGGTCCATCATGTCAGCCAGCCGGAGCGCGAGCAACTTCGCATCGAACTGCTCAGCGAGGAAGCAATGCAGACGAGCGCCATCGAGGGTGAAATCCTCGACCGGCTCAGTGTCCAGTCTTCGTTGCGCCGCCATCTGGGCCTCGATCCGGACAGCTACCCTGCCAAACCGCGCGAACAGGGCGTCGCGGAAATGATGGTCGACGTCTATTCCAGTTTTGCAGAGCCGCTGACCCATGAGACGCTGTACCGCTGGCATCGAATGCTCCTGTCCCATGACCGTCGGTTGGAAACCATCGGGGCCTACCGACAACACGCCGAGGCGATGCAAATCGTTTCCGGCCGCCTTGACCGGCCCACGATCCATTTCGAAGCGCCGCCCTCAGAGCGGGTCATGCCTGAGATGGAGCGATACGCGGATTGGTACAACAAGACCGGGCCGGGGGGAGCAGAGCCGCTTCCAGCGCTGACGCGCGCAGGGCTAAGCCACCTCTATTTCGAGAGCATCCACCCATTCGAAGACGGCAACGGACGCTTGGGTCGCGCCCTCGCTGAAAAGTCGCTGGCGCAGAATATTGGCCAGCCGACCCTCATCTCGCTCGCCTTCACCATCGAGAAGCAGCGCAAGGCATACTACGACCAGCTCGAGCAGCATCAAAAAACGCTCGATGTGACCGATTGGCTCGTCTGGTTCGCGGAAGTTGTCTTGAAAGCCCAACAGGCAACACTCGACCGCGTCGGCTTCTTCATCAGCAAGGCACACTTCTACGATCGTCACAGAGACCACTTGAACGAACGCCAGGCCAAGGCCATCGCTCGAATGTTTCGGGAAGGCCCTGGCGGTTTCAAAGGCGGCCTCAGCGCCGACAACTACCTCAAGATCACCGGAACCTCACGCGCGACCGCGACCCGCGATCTGAAGGATCTGGTCGAGAAGGGCGTGCTCGCTCGAACCGGCGAGCGGCGGCATACGAGGTACTGGCTGAAGCTAAGATCTGAAGGTCTGTTCAAGAAATGATACCTGGAGATTATGGAGCTACCGTTCAATCAACAACGAGTACCGCCTCTACCGCCTCTTTCTCGGTCTCACAATGCGTGGGTTGAAGCCGTCCATTTCGCCATGCCCAAACTGTAAAGCCAGTCTTGGCCCGCTTATGCACGGTACCATTCTGTATTTCGACGTGCCCCTCAGACACGAGCCGGAGCACCACACGCTTTCCAGCTTCCGCTCCATCAATCTCAAAAAGTTTCGAAGCTGAAGCCTCTACAAGCAAGTGGTCTCCCTTGGTGTCTATTACGACTACAGCCTTATCAACCCATACAAGGAAATCCGGCCAATAGGCCTTGCCCTCGTGAAGAAGGGGAAGAGAGTAGCCGCTGCCAACCGGGTTTCGCGCCCAAACCCGCTGCGTTCGATCAAGAGCGCGCGCGAACTTTGCTTCAAGCGGGTTCAAGCCCGAATACTTTCCGTGGAGTGAGCGCTTGAACTCCTCATTGGAGTTTGGATCGATAGCCACCGGGCCAACAGAATAGGGACTATCTACATCGTTCTGGAAGATGACTGAGTGCTGGATATAAGCGGCAACTACTTCTTGAGCTTTGGTTCGCAGATGATCCGCCGCAGGACTGCTCAGCTCAATCATCGCATCGAACTTTGGCTCCTCGATATCCACGAGGTTCACAGGACCCCCTGCCCTTCGAAGGCCGCCAGGATAGCTCCGCAGAATCTCTCGCCGGAAGACAGAGCGTGCCGTGACGCGGTTTGAATGCTCGACATCAACCCACTCAAATTGAGCGTCGGATTCTTCCCCTACCTTTTGGAGCACCTGCATCCGGCTTCCTTGACCCACAGTATTTTGCGCGTCCGAACGAAAGTCCATGATTGATTTGACGATGCGCGAAATTGGTTCCAGAGCGCGACTGCTCTCGATTCCAACCGTAGGAATGGTTCGCGGAGGTTGGGGGTCTATCCGATCGCGCTTACCGCGCGTCTTTTCATCCTTGACCACCAGCGCGATAGAGGGGTGCTCAGAGGCCAAGTCTTTGCGGATATCCCTCAGAATGTCGTCAAAGACCCCCTTCTCATCCGTTCGGATATGGAAGTGCGCCGTGTTCAGGATTGGATCGTTGTAGTGCACAGCCCCTGGCTGGCGCAGAACCCGGCCTATTACCTGAGTGATTTGCCGCGCCGAAGCCATTTCCTTGTCGATGTAGGCAAAGCAGCAAGCAGGATCATCCCAGCCTTCCTGGAGACCAAGATTGAAAATGACATGCTCATATTTTCCCGCCGTGAAGCGGGCATAGTCCTTCTCTCCGCCGTCAAACAGGTGCATTTCAGTAGGCTTGGGGGAGTCCTTTGAGAACTTGAGCTGGCAGTAGACTGCTATCTTCTCTGGCTTGATTTTGGCTACCTCAACAAGGTGACGCCAAATGAGAATGGGACGAGCCTGCCGGTCCTTGAACGGTCTCTTCAAATCCTCAGTGATGGACATCCCATCGACAGTGTTCGTTGAACAGACGTAGATGG
This sequence comes from Roseovarius atlanticus, assembly GCF_001441615.1. Taxonomy (GTDB): domain Bacteria; phylum Pseudomonadota; class Alphaproteobacteria; order Rhodobacterales; family Rhodobacteraceae; genus Roseovarius; species Roseovarius atlanticus. Next base: position 33,567 of record NZ_LAXJ01000029.1, on the reverse strand, counting down.
CCTTCGGCGTGAAGGGGAGCTTGTGATCCCTTGTAACTTCCTGCGCGATCTTCAGGTCTGCAAGCAAGTTATCCAAGGCTGGCTCGAGAGGCGTAATATAGCCGTCTATTGAGATACGCTCTTTTACAAGTCCCGAGAGAACAACTTCTCTGCTCGAGACTGACGTTGAAAAGTCCTCGTCCTTCCAACCCTTATCATTGCGAAGCCGCCCCATGACATTGTTGAGACGCGGCGGCAAGGTAAGCGTAGCGCTCGCAACGATGAGCGCATCCGGTGACAGTTCCAGCAGCCTTTCAGACTGCAAGTCCGAGAGATTGTGGCCTTCATCATACACGATGATCAGCGGACGCCTTTGTCCCTTCTCGGTTCGGCGCTTCTTCAGCTGATCCCAAAGGGACTCTTCCGCAAGGTCGAGCTGGGCCCGATACACTTTGCGGTCTTCGCTCGAGCTATCCTCGACAGCGAACTTGCCGACTGTCGCCACCAAGAGAACGGGCGTGTCGGCGCTCGACAAATGATCGGGAGCGACTTCAAGAAGCGGCACGATGTTGAAGCCGGAAAGGTTGTCGGCGTACTTGCCCGAGGAGAGATTCTCGAAAGTCTGAGAGACCACCACCCTTCCCTTCGATATCCACAGGACAACAGGGGCCACACCGAACCCATCTCGCATCTGCGAAACCGCATCCGCTAGCATTAGCGTCTTGCCGCTGCCGGTGATTGCAACCAGCGTCTGAAGAAAAGGGATCGTCGTCGTTCGATCCACCATTAAAGGGTTAGCTGAATAGTCAAAAAATCGTTGGGCAATCTGGCTTGATGCCCGTTCTTGAAAACCAATGAGCTCCATTAAGCGCGCTCGTCCTCATTATTGTATTCGTCGTTCTCGTTCAGGCCGAGGTCCGCCAGAATCTTGTCGGGAATTTTCCAGAAGCGAACGTTAGGAGACTGGAACATCTCGTAGCGAGCGTAAACATGAAATGGCGGCTCAATACTTGCCTTCTTTGCCTCTATGGCAACCTTCTTATAGGTGTCGAGGCTCAGAGAGCCAACCGGCCCACCATTGTCCCAGATGAGGAAGTATCCCTCTTCATTCTGATCTAGACCGACCAAGTACTGATAGCTCTCGTCATCTACACGCTTCAGGCTTGGTGCTGAGCGCTTGTGGTTCTCCCAGTGCGACGTGAGCACAACGTCAATGAGCTCGTCTCGCTGCATGGTGAGAACAGTCTTGGCGTCGATAGTCTTGGTAAGAAGGCGATATTCAAAGCCACCGCCGAGCGGCTTTGCCTTCTTCCCATTTGGCCGCTTGCCTGTGACGGCATTGTGCAAGCGTTGCCAGGTGAGGGTTCTAGCATATTTGTCGCCGTTCTCAGGAGCACCTTGTTCAATAAGGATAAAGCGGCGGTCTGCCTCGAGCTCCATGTTGAGCTCCAGAACGGCATGTCCGGTTGAACCGGATCCCGCATAGGGGTCGAGCACAAGTCCATTGTCCGGACACCAGATCTGAATGATTTTTTTGAGCAGACGGAGCGGCTTAACAGTATCGAAGGCGTGACCCTTGCCTACAATCTCATCAAGCTCTTTCTTGGCCATGTCCGAGTGACCTGACTGAGCGTGAGGCCACGTTACTGACCCCACGTCAGCAGGAGTCTCGTAGAATTCCTCATCCCAGAATGTTGTAGGGATCATGCCAGCGCGGACGACATCAATAGGCGTCTTGAGACGAGGACGCCCTGCCCCCGGCCTTCTCTTCCTATCATCACGGAAGAACAGCTTCGGCCAGTTACCCTTCTCCCGACGCTCAAGCGCTTTCTTCGCTGCAAGTTGGACTACTGGGTCGCTCGCAGGATTATAGCCCTCAAGTGCAACGCTACTCCCAGAAAGGACAAGAGCGTTGCCCCGGCCATCGCCGAGGTCTTTCTCGACATACGCGACACCCCATTCTCGAAGATGCTTCTTCGCTTCGGCTTTAGTGAAATTTACCCAGTGGGCACGAGCCTCAGGAAGGTTTCCGTCATACTCGTACTCGCCATTCGGGTAATGAAGGTTGCCAGTGAAGGGCGATTGGATCGCGTAAGCTGTCTTTTCCCGATTTTGCCGTGCTGAGGGGTCAGTTGGAATCCAATCCCCACTATCGTCTCCATCAATATTCTTCGACCCAGACCGATCAATAGGCAACAGATCCATTTTCGCCAGCCCTTTATCTTTGGCGTAGACGAGAACGTAGTCAGTGGTCTTAGAGACAGATTTTCCACCTTTAGGAGAGTACGCCTTCTGCCAGTTAATAATGGCAAGCCGGTTCTTTTCCCCGAAGACTTCATCCAGCATCATCCCCAAGTGGAAGAGCTCGTTGTCGTCGATGCATATTGCAAGAACACCAGAAGGTTTCAGCATCGCCTTCATGATCTGAAGGCGCGGCATCATTGCCTTGATCCACTTGGTGTGACGCGACCCATCTTCGCTGGACACAATCGTCCCAAGTTCGGGGTCGTTCGGGTCGTTGTCCCAACGGTCGTTGTACCGGAAGTATTGCCCAGTGTTGTACGGAGGGTCGGTGACGATGAGGTCTACCTGCCCGCGGTACTTGTAGAGCGTTACCATGGCTTGAAGGTTTTCACCCTCGATGAGCATGTTCTTTGATTGCGCTTCAGGCGAACCGACATGGAGCTTGGGCTCCCGGCGTGTCTGACGAGGACGGACCTTCTTGGCAATCTGCATTGCTGAGCGCTTCCCATGGAAGCTCAAGGCAACGCCGCTCGTCATCATGCTTTTTGCGAGGCGCTCTAGCTCCTCGCGAGTGAGTTTTGAGAGCTCTGCCTCGAAGTCAAATTCCATATCTAGATACCGCTGGGCCCATCGATTTGTTCTTACTATGTTCTCATTAATCAGATCTAAACGCATTTACAACTTGCGAGTAGAGGAAGTGCGCTGCTCAGACCCGTTTGCGGCCACCCTTGTCCAGAGCTTTTAGCCGAAGAAGCTTCTCCAGATCGAGGCGAAAGACCGTGTGAATTGGGCATTTCAACGACGAGGCTCACCTACGTGAAGTACGTCAACATTTCCACCACAATCAGCGGCGTCCATAAAGACGACCGAATTCCGGGTCGTTTCTGATGAGTTCCCGAACGCTTGATACCCCCTCCGATTCTTCGTCGCCGCAAGCTTCATGAGTGCGTTGACCGCCCTGCCCTCGTCCGGGTGCTGTTCGATTAGCATCTGCCCTCGAAACCCGATACGGCCCCATTCCCGCACAAGGCATGCGCCGCCAAACAGGTCCGGCTGAACGCTCATTCGATAGAAGCGCCGCATGTTGAGAGACGGGTCGATCCGCTTGAGATCGACCGTTGTCGGGAACACTTCCATTTGCTGCGATATGTCGAACATGTTGCTGGCGCCTCTCTCCAGACCACAATATCAAGCGCTCTTCGACGCTTCCACAATGTTCTGTCCCGGATTGAAGTCGGGGGCTCACGCCCCCTTCTCGAACTTCATGACCGGGATGCCAAGCTTCTTGGCCTTGTCGGCGAGGTTTTCCTGGATACCGGTTCCGGGGAAGACAAGGACCCCGACCGGGAGCACATCCAGCATCGCGTCGTTGCGCTTGAAGGGCGCCGCCTTGGCGTGCTTGGTCCAGTCGGGCTTGAAGGCCACCTGCGTCACGCCCCGGGCTTCGGCCCATTTGGCGGCGATGAGTTCTGCGCCCTTCGGGCTGCCACCGTGCAGGAGGACCATGTCGGGATACTTGGTCCGGACCTGGTCGAGCTTGCCCCAGATCAGGCGGTGATCGTTGAAATCGGTCCCGCCGGTGAGGGCGACCTTGGGGCCTGCGGGAAGCATTACCTCGGTCTCGGCGCGGCGCTTGGCGGCCAGGAAGTCGCGGCTGTCGATCAGGGCGGCGGTCATGTGCTGGCGGTTCACCATCGAGCCGGTGCGGGGGCGCCAGGTCGATCCCATGTGATGGACGAACTCGGTGGCGGCGTGATCGCGCATCATGTCCATGCAGTTGCGCCGTTCAACGAGAGTCAGGCCTTCGGCCGTCAGGCGCTCGAGTTCGACGGACTTCACTTCGGAGCCGTCCTGCTCGCGCTGGAGGCGGCGCTGCGCCTGCTCGTTCTCATCGAGCGTCCGCTCGATCCGGGCCGTGGCGCGGTGGAAGAGGTTGACCTGGCCCCAGAGCACTTCTTCGAGGTCGGGTTCCATGCGGGTGTCTTCGAGGGTCGCAACGAGGGCGTCGAAGATGTCGGCGACGGCGACGGCGAGGCGCTGCCCATCTGGCATCGGGCGCGGATCGGGCTCGTCAAAGGGGCGGTAGCCATAGAGCTGCAGCTCGTCGAGCGCATGGGCGGTCTGGGATGCGGTGTGGGCGGGTTCATACGCGTCGTCGCGGGTATGGATCGTCATCGGTTTCTTGCCTCCGGGCCTGTCTTGTCCGCGCGTCAACCCGCGCGGCCTTCATGGGCTGCGAAAGCCGTCACGGGGGCCGCCTCTTCACCCCCTTTCGGGGCCGGAACGCATGTGGAGGAGGACGGGGAGCGACTGATTTGTCTCGCGATGCAAAGGCGGGGCTCGTCCCCGCCGGCGGAAATCAGTCGCCCCCCGTCCTTGAAGGGGCGACCCCTTTGACGGCCGCCTGCCCATCTCTTGAAGGCCGCTCGGGTGACGGGTGGATGAGATTGCCCGGGATGGGGTGAAGACGACGATCCAGAGCCACGACTGGGATGCAGCCCCCTGCCCCGCACTCCCAGACCCCCCTGCGCGATGCAGCTCAGCTGGGCAGGCGATGCCGATCCTCTGGCCCGATCTGACCTGCCAGATGCTGGCGCAGCGCGTCCTTGCCGTTCGCCCGAAGATCATCGTTGAAATCCCCGAGCCGCGGTTCCAGCACCCGCACATGCACCCCGACCTCGGAGGCTCTGGCGCTCAACCTCCCTGCCGCTCGTTGCCCGGCCGGATCGCGGTCGATGGCGATGTAGAGGCGCTGGAGCCCCTCCGGCAGCAGGACCGCCCCGAGGTGTCCCGACGAGAGCGCCGCCCAGACGGGAAGGCCGGGGGCCGCCTCGGACAGGGACAGCATGGTCTCGATGCCTTCGCCGACGACGAGGATGTCATCGTGCGGGGTGAGCCTGACAGCATTGCAGAGGAGGTGACCCATAGCCCGACGCTCTGGACTCACTGCCGCCTTCCCCTGTCCGTCAGGCGCCAGCCAGGTGCGATGCACGCCCTGCACGGCCCCTGCCCCATCGGTAACCGCCGCGATCATCGCCGGTCTGGGGATGCTCCGGGTCTGCCCCTCTTCCCGATGCCAGCACTTCGGATGGAAGCGCAACGCACCCTTCGCCCCGAATTGGGTGATGCCCCGGGAACGGAGGTAGGTCTCAGCAAGCGTGCCTGTGATCGGGTTCGAGGCAGCAAACAAGCGCGACGCCGCCGCAGGAGTGCCACCGGGCGCCTTGGCCTTCCTCGGCTCTTGCCTATCCGGGACGACCGGCTGCGGACGGCCAAGATGCGCTCGGGCCTCGGCGAGAAGGTCGGGGAAGCGCGTGATCCCCGTCCGGGCGCGGATGATGTCCAGGAGATCGCCATGCTCGCCTGTGGCCCCATCCGTAAACTTGCCCGCTGCCCCTGGTCCCGACGCAGGGCCCGTCAACCGCACGAAGAGTGATCGGCCGGGGTTGTTCTGCAGATCGCCGACGATCCAGTAGGATCCTTCCCGCCGTCCGGCGGGAAGGTAGGCACGACAGACGCCTTCGGCAATTTCTGCCAGATCGCGCACGAGGTCTTCGGTCTCGGAATACATGGGTTAACAACCTCCGCGATCATGTAGCCTTGCAACAGGACAACGTGCAAGCAGACGATCCAGTATCGCGACACCATCGGCGTCGGTCGGGCAGAACAGCCGAAGCTTCCAACTGATGATCTCCGAGAAGAAGCCATCGGCCTTGAGCCGATCCTTGGCTGCCTCCGAGAAGCCCGACAGTTCGATCCGGTTCGCGCCCATGACGCGCGAGCGGTGCAATTCCATCCCTTCCGACAGGCGCACCACGGTCTTGCCCTCCAGAACGAGGGCATGGACCTGCGCGGCCGAGAGCTTGGGCGCATCGGCGGCCAGCGTGGTCGCGACCCAGGCAGGCGAGACGCGGCGGCCGATGATGCGCTGCCCGTCATCGGTCTGCAGGCGGTAGACGCGGGTTTCATCCTGGGGAAGCTGCTTCCAGATCGGCAGCAGCAGACCTGCCACGATGTGCAGCGTGGAGTCCGAAAACTCCGGCACCTCGGCCAGTTCCGCAGTCCACGCCGCAGTGAAGGCCGCGCGGTCGGCCTCGAGCCAGTGGGTGTCCTCCATGACCTTGGCCGGGACCGTGCTGGCATCAAGCGGGCGGATCAGGCGGAGGCGCGGCTCGATGGTCCCATCGTCCAGCATGTGACTGGTGGCAGGAACCTGCACGGCAGCCCGGCCCGAGCGGCTGTTGACCAGAAGCCGCGCCTGCGGGTCATCCAGCCATTCGAGCGCATCGGCCAGTGAGGTAGGCGTGTTGCGGCGCTTTTCCGCGATGGTCAGCAGCTGGGTTTCCGCGCCGGAGCCCGGATGGGTGTAGATGACCTGTACGTCGGTCACCCGGAAGCTCTCAGCACGGAGTGTCTCGAGCCCGAGATCGTAGACCCCGGCGGCGATGGCACCCTCGATCCGCTGGTCGAGGAGTTCTTCGAAACCCGCGAACAGCACGGCCTGCATGTCGATCGTCAGCGCCAGCAGGCGATTGAGGAAGGTCGTGATCGGCGGCAGGTCGTCCTTCAGCCCATTGTCATCGGTGAGCTCAAGGCCAGTGGCATCCTCGAAAGCCCCGAGCGAGCAGCCAGCCAGATCGCCGCGAAAGATGCGGCGGTAAAGCTGGCGCAGCGCGTCGCGGGCGTAAGGCGACTCGAGGTTGTCCTCGGGGCGGAACAACCCCTGCCCGCCGGTCTGGCGCTGGCCGCGCGTGATGGCGCCAAGCGTGTCGAGGCGGCGCGCAATGGTCGACAGGAACCGCTTCTCCGCTTTCACATCAGTGGCGACCGGTCGGAACAGTGGCGGCTGCGCCTGATTGGTGCGGTTTGTGCGCCCGAGGCCCTGGATCGCCGCATCTGCCTTCCAGCCGGGTTCCAGGAGGTAGTGGACCCGCAAGCGCTGGTTCTTCGCCCCAAGATCGGCGTGGTAGCTGCGCCCCGTGCCCCCGGCATCCGAGAAGATCAGAATAGGCTTTTCGTCATCCATGAAGGCTTGGGTCTCAGTGAGGTTCGCGGCTCCGGCCCGGTTCTCCACCACGAGCCGTGCCGAATGCCCTTCGCCCTTGCGCACGATGCGCCGCGAGCGCCCTGTGACTTCGGCCACGAGATCGGTGCCGAAGCGCTGGACGATCTGGTCGAGTGCACCCGGCACGGGCGGAAGCGAAGCCAGTTTCTCGATCAGCGCGTCACGACGCCGGACGGCTTCGCGGCATTCGACCGGTTGGCCGTCGCGCGTGACGGGGCGCGACGAGAGGTTGCCCTCGCTGTCGGTGAAAGGCTCGTAGAGCTGCACCGGGAAGGAATGGGCGAGGTAGTCCAGAACGTATTCCCTGGGTGTGATGTCACAACGGATATCATTCCATTCGTCGGTTGGGATCTCCGACAGGCGGCGTTCCATCAGCGCCTCACCCGTCGAGACGATCTGGATGACCGCCGCGTGACCCGCAGCCAGATCTGCATCGATGGATGCGATTAGCGTGGGGGTCTTCATCGAGGTGAGCAAATGGCCGAAGAATCGCTGCTTGGCGGACTCGAAGGCGGACCGCGCGGCGGATTTCGCCTGACGGTTCAACGTGCCGCTCTTGCCAGAAATGTTCGCCGCATCCAACGCCGCGGTCAGGTTGTTGTGAATGATGGCGAAGGCCCCTGCATAGGCATCGTAAATGCCGCGCTGCTCGGGGCTGAGCGCATGTTCGAGCATCTCGTATTCGACACCGTCATAGGACAGCGACCGCGCCGTGTAGAGACCGAGCGCCCGGAGGTCGCGGGCAAGAACCTCCATCGCCGCGACACCGCCAGCCTCAATGGCTTCCACAAATTCCGCCCGGGTTGCGAACGGGAAATCCTCCCCGCCCCAGAGACCGAGACGCTGCGCATAGGCAAGGTTGTGGACCGTCGTCGCGCCCGTGGCCGAGACATAGACCACGCGGGCATTCGGAAGTTTGTGCTGCAGGCGCAGACCCGCCCTGCCCTGCTGCGAGGCCATGGTATCGCCCCGCTCGCCTTTGCCCCCGGCAGCATTCGCCATGGCATGGCTTTCGTCGAAGAGGATCACCCCGTCGAAATCCGCCCCCAGCCAGTCGACGATCTGGTCGACGCGGGATTTCTTAGCGCCGCGTTCTTCAGAACGCAGTGTGGCATAGGTGGTGAAGAGAATGCCCTCGGCGAGCGGGATGTCGCGGCCTTGCGCGAAGCGCGAGAGCGGTGTGACGAGCAGCCGCTCCTGACCGAGCGCGGACCAGTCGCGCTGCGCATCCTCGAGAAGCTTGTCGCTTTTCGATATCCAGAGCGCCTTGCGTCTTCCTCGAACCCAGTTGTCGAGCAAGATCCCGGCCGACTGACGGCCCTTGCCCGCCCCGGTGCCATCGCCGAGGAAGAAACCCCGGCGGAAGCGGACGGCGCCCGCGGCTTCGTCGGGCGCGGCCGAGACCATGTCGCCGGTCTCATCGACGATCCAAGACCCTGCGAGATATGCGCCATGCGCCTCCCCCGCGTAGATGACGGTCTCGAGCTGCGCGTCGGAGAGCATGCCGTCGCGCAGGATGGTCGCCGGAAGCTTGGGGCGATAGGAGGGTTTCGGAGGTGCGACAGAGGCCATGGCCGCCGATTGCACAAGCTTGGTCGGGTGCGATGCGGCGTCTGGGATGTCGATAGCCTGCAGACGGAAGGTCTCGTAGATCGCGTCGGACAGCCGTGCGGCGTCTTCGTCCCCGGCGGCGTCGCGGAGAGCGTAGTCCAGTTCCTCGGCCTCAATCGGCGTTTCAGGTGTCGCCATTTGAGCCGCCGAGGTCGCGCGCGATCGGCTGATGGTAGTGCGTGTGGTGGGGGTATGACTTCCCGGGAAGAGGGAAGTGTGGCCCAGACCCGCTTTTGTGGCCTGTTCCAGTTCGAGGCGTGGCGGAACCTCCGCGGCGACCCGCGACATCAGATGCGCCACGTCCGGGGACGTGGGTTGGCGCAGGTCTGCGGTGGTGCCGCCCGTCTCGCCGCCGCGGCATTTGTCAAAGACAGAAATCCGCGTCTCGAAGCTGGTGCCGTGCTTGGCGAAAGCCGCGCCCGACACGGCACCCGTAAAGACGAGATGGGACGCCTCGGTCAGACGGCCAAAGGTGTCGGCCCAGGCAGGCGCATCCGGCGCAAATGCTGCCCCTGTGATGGCAACGAGCCGTCCGCCGGGGGCCAGGCGCGCGAGGGCCGAGCGCAGATGTCGGGCCGTCGCCTCGGTTGTCCGACCATCGACATTGGCCACAGCCGAGAAAGGCGGGTTCATCAGGACGACGCTCGGACTTGAGGAGGCGTCGAGATGATCATCGATCTGCGCGGCATCGAACCGCGTGACCGGGCGACCCGGGAACAGCAAGCCAAGAAGATAGGCGCGGGTTTCGGCCAGCTCGTTCAGCGAAAGACTGCCGCCTGCGATCTCTGCGAGGATCGCTAGAAGCCCGGTCCCCGCTGAGGGCTCGAGGACGAGATCGCCCACGTCGATCCGTGCGGCAGCCATCGCCGCGAGCCCCATGGGCAGGGGCGTGCTGAACTGCTGGAACCGCTCCATCTCTTCCGAACGCCTTGTGTGCGTGGGCAAGAGAGCTGACACCTTGGCGAGGATGGGCAACAGCGCCGCTGGCGAGCCAGACCGGGCCAGCAGCGCGCGGCCGAATTTCCGCAGGAAGAGGACCAGCGCCACCTCGCCCGCCTCATAGGCGAGCTTCCAGTCCCAGGCGCCTGTCGCATCGGAACCGCCAAAGGCGCGCTCCAGTTCCAGCCGCAGGCGCAGCGCATCGATCTGGAACCCCTGCGAGAGATCGGGCTGCAGCGCCTCGGCGACGGCAACGATCGCAGGAGCAGGATTTGCTGCAAACGGAACAACGGGCGCAGGCACGGACGCCCGCGCAAAAGGGGCAAGATGGGTCATCGGGAAACTCCGGAATGAGGGACAGGATCAGGTCCGGGCACCCTCTCTCGGGCACCCTCAGGCCTGATCTTTCCCGGCCCCTCTCTCCCTCTCGCACCAAGGTGTTCCCGACGCTTGGCTTGATTATGTTCTTTTTATGTTCTATTTTCAGAACCAAGCCAGAAAGGGGGTTCAACCATGGAAAGCACCAAGCACGCCCTGCCCGTAACGCCCAAGCAGATTGCCTATGCGCGGTCGCTCGCCCTGCGCAACCGGACGCTCCTGCCCTGGGAAGTTCAGCAAGACCGGCGATCTTTGAGCACGTGGATCGAGGCTCAGGCCCGGCTGAGGCCCGTATCGGACATGGACCAGCTGCCCACCTCCAGGCAGGTGGCCTTCGCTGAGAAACTCGCCCGGATCAAACGGCGCGCCGTTCCGGACGAATGCTTCCGCGACAAGGGGCTCATGTCGAAGTGGATCGACGGGAATAAGTGACGGGTGTCAGTTGGTGGATGGCGTGTCGGCGCAAAAATCCACCAGAGTTTCCCTCCGCCTACGAAACGCTGCTCGTAGTGCGTCGGTCGGTGGGGGCGGACAGTCCAACGCCTCAAAGAACGGCTGATGGTCACATGGCTTCAAGTTCGTGACGTCCGCGCTGTTGTCGTCTGCCAGTTTCATTTCTTCGGACCCCCAAAGGCGCATGCGCTGCAACTTGTCAGCCGACGGCCGCAATCGAGTAGTGCGGTGTCCCATCCCAAACAAGATCCCAAGACGCGCCCGGCCGGACGTTCTGGATGGCGTGGGGCTCGAAGCAGACCAGGCAATTCCCGCCCGGTGCAGGAGCCCGGACCGAAGGGTAAATCAGGCCCTTGGATCCGCCCCGGCGCAGATGCTGGGCCAGGCTTTGGCCTTCAGGATACCCGACGTCTGGATCCGGATGAAGCGCGGGATGACCTGCCTCATCGGTCATGTCGTCAAAGACGCCGATGAAGTCCGCCAGCAATTCCACATAGCGGGCGCTGTCATGGAAGCTGCCGGTAAAGCCGAGTTCACGCGTGCGGTGCCAGGCCACTTCGCTGACAGAAACCATCACATCCCATGCGCAGTACCACGCGCCGCGCTCCTCGGCGTTGAAGCGGTTTCCGCCGGCGCGGGTGTAAGTGAAGGCTGCGTTGACGTGACTGTCCCCATAGATGCGCAGATCGCGGCTGCGGCGTTGCCAAGCGAGTTCGCGCGGGTCCAGATGCGGGTTGCGCCCGCGTTCGGCCTGTAGACGTCCACTGGTCAGGCCCTCGATCTCTGCCAAGATCTCCATCTCTTCATCGGAATCGACGAGACCGCGCAGTGATGGTGGCTTGTGGTAGGTGGCGGGCAGGAGACGAACGAGACCGCGATCGGAAATCTCGGTCTGCTTCATGCCCCACCACGCAACGCATCGAGATAGGTCCGCACCGCCAGGATCTGCGGCAAACCCCCGTCGATGGCGGTGTCGACTGGTCGGCTTCCACCAAAGAGCGGCCCCTTGTTCGGTCGGGTGAACCAGCTTTTTGCCAGAGGCTCCGAGAAGTAGAGTTCGAGCGACTTGAAGATGCCAATTACAGCGCTGAGCCGCAGCAGTTGGTCCTTGGTGAGCTCTCCGGCGAAATCCGGCTTCTTGGCGCGCTTCCACGTGCTCTCTGACATGTCGGCAAGGCCAGCCGCTTCCTTGAGACTGAGACCCCAAGCATCGGCCACGCGTGCATAAGCTTTCAACGCGACGGCGTTGATCTGTGCGGGTTCCCGGATTTTCTCTGCAACGTACATGGCGTCCTCCATTGGCTTCAATATAGTCCATATGGACTTGCTGTAAAGATCAAATGAACCTTGCGCTTTGATCTCTGTTACCCGAACCGCCGCCCTCCTTCCGTGAACGTATACGCGTTGACGATGATCCCCTCCTCGATGGCCTCGTCCGAGGTGAGGTGGTCGTATTCGGCTTCAAGCTGGCGGTAGAGCCAGCGGGCCAAATCCCACAGCGCCTCGGTCACGATTTCTTCCGCGTCCTCGGTCGGCGGCTGCCAGGTCGGGCTGTCCCGCGTGACGTCCACCGACATGGTGTATTCATGGTAGTAGCGGCCACGGTGGCTGGCCTCGGCGGCGAGCTGGTAGAAATTCCACCGCTGGATGGCCTGCAGCCGGTCGGCGATGCCATGGAGCGTCGCATCGGTCGGGGCGTAGTCCCGGATGCACGCGGCAGCGCCCTTGGCGTAGGACCAGTAGCCTTCGAAACATGCCCCATCACCCTGGCTCCAGAAGCCGGAGAACCAGATGCAGGGCTTGGCCCGCGTCCCGCCGCCCATCAGGCGGACGGGGGAGGTCTTCAGGCGGATGCCGAGGATGTCGCAGACCCGCTCGAAATCCTCATAGACCGCGTCCCACCAGTCGTCGTGGGGTCCGAGGTCGCGATACCAGTTGCGGGCCTTCTCCTTGGCGGCATCCGAGAGCTCGGGGAACTGGTAGACGGTGGTGCAGATGATCTCAGGCATCGACGTCCTCCCCGTTCAGCGCCGCGACCAACCATTCTTGCGTGCTGGACCAGCCGATGGATTTACGAGCGCCGAGATCGAGGACATGCGCGCCGCCACCAAAGGCGTCGAGCCGCGGCCGGGAGCAGGTCAGAGCATACTGGAACCCCCAAAGGCCGGTGAGGTCGAGCTCTTCGGCGAGGCGCAAGACGAAGCGGATGACGGCTTCGACATCGCCTTGGTCGTCATCATGGATCCAGAGACTGCTGCCCTCGGGGGCATCCTGGTGCACGAGATCGAAGCCAGCGACATCCGGGTCATCGGCGTCCTGATCCGCAGCGCGCAGATCGTGAAACAGCGCGAGTGCGCGGGCCGCCTTGTCGGGGCTGCCGACGTCGAGCAGGCATGAGAAATGGGTGAAGTGATCCGCCATGGGAACCTCCTGAATGGGGAAGACCCGGCCAAGAGGCCGGGTACTGAATCGGGATGAAGGGTCGGCCGGGAGCGATCAGCCGATCGACGTGTCGTCTGCCGCCTTTCGTGCGGCATGCGCGCAGAGCATTTGCCGGTAGAAACGCTTGCGCGCGGTCCGGAGGCCGCAAACAGCGCGCGTGTCGGGGTGCAGCGCCCGGACCGCCGCGCGAACCACTGCCAGTGGCGAAGCGGTCGGCGGCAAGCCAAGACTTAGATAAGTGGGATCGGTCATGTCACGTGACCTCGACCACGGGCGAGACGAGATGCGGATCGACCTGTGCCTCGATCCGTTCGGTCCGACCCATCCAGGACTCAGGCCGGATCGCCTTCACCCAATCGGCGAAGCTCGGGATGAAACCAAGGTCTTCCTTCACATGCTGCTCGCCGATCCATCGGGTTGGGATGACACGCCCGGTCGAGAGGGTGAGCGTCGGACCAAAGATCGTCTCGGCCATGAAGATGCCCTCGGCATGGTGGCGCAGCGCCCGGTGCCGAAAGTCGGCGGTGATCTCCTTGCTCTGGTCGAACCAGGAATGCACGGCGAGGTAATCCTCGACCGTGCCGCCCCATTTCTTCACCGAGGACAGGGCGTGGTGATAGGGATGTGCCATCGCCGCCCCCTCAGAAATCGTGTGTGTAGAGCTCGGACGAGGTGAAGCGCTCGTTGAACTCGAGGTGGATGCTGCGGGCGTCTGCGTCGAAGCAGAATTCGCCGTAGGCCCCGTCGTTGTTTTCCCAACCGCCATGGGTGTCGGAGAGGAAGTCATAGGCCAGTTGCTCCACGACATCTTCGAGCGAAAGCGCCCGCATCTCGACCTCCGGGTCGTCCCAGGTCAATGCGGCGTAGGCGATCTGGGTCTTGGGGAAAGCAACCTCGGTCTCGCCAGCGTACGCCACGATGCTCTCAACCTGACCACTGTCGCCATAACCATCAAAACAGACAGTCACATGTGTGATGCCCGCAGCAAACAGGCCATCGAAGAGGCGTTCCTTGTTGGCCGGACGCAAAGCTGCGATCCGCGCGTCACGCTCGGACTGCCGAGCCAGCACGGCGGCGAAATCAATCCTGGACGGCGCCATCGGCGCGGCCAGGGTGGGTTCGATCTTGGACATTGAAAACTCCGAAATGAGGGAAAGGATCTGAACCCCGAGGCTCTCTCTCGTCCTCCTAGGCTCACATCCTCCCCTGCCCTTCTCTGACTCTCGGGCGTCACGCCGCGATCTGCAGTGCGCGAGACGCGAAGACACGCCAGAGCGGATCGACAAGACGGGCATCGAGAACGTCGGCGTGGTGCCGCAGCCGTCGCGCGAGGCTATGTTCATGCCACTCGGCCGCCCGCATGGCCTGCGCGCGGGTCTGGCTAGCCTCGGACACGACGGTGCGGGCTTCGGCGGCATCCGAGACCGGGTGGCACCATGCGACCCCGCCATCATAGGTAGCGCCGGCCAGAACGAGGCGGCCCTCCCTATCGAGGATCGCCAGGATGCGCGGCGCGTCTTCAGGGGTGACATTTTCGGCATGAACGATTGCCCCCTGCATGGCTTCGGCCAGCGTGGCAAACCGCTCCAGTACCTTGGGGTGTGCCTGCCCGGACATGAGAGCCGCCGACGCGTGGCAAGCCATCGTGAGCGCAAACGGCAAGTCTTGATCTGCAAGAACGGTCAGGAAGCTCGGCGGCAAACCTGTCTTCTGTGTTTCCGGCTGAGTTTGGAGAGGAAGGTCGAACATGGGCATATCTCCGACGGTGCGGAGAGCCTCTCTCCCCGCTTCAAACCGTCAAAGACCAAACCGCCCCCTCGGACTCTCTGTCGCTGATCGGGCCGATCATTTCGGCGTTGGTAAATCGCCCCATCGAACCCGCAAGTAGCGCCCTTCGCGCTTTGGAAGATCTTTTCGGTCGATCATCCGACCCGAGACCTGAAAATCCTCGTTGATCTTTACAACCAAGAGCTTGTTGAAATGCCCATTTGTATCGACCACAACCACATCCTTTGTCTTGAATGGCGTAATGGTCTTGACCTCGACATGATCATTGCCAAGTCTTCCGTCAGCACCCTGGGCATAGGTCTTGTTCAGCTTGATACCGTACGTGATAGCACCGAACAGCTCACCGATATCGCCGTAGACAGAGAGGTGAAGGCCGGTCTCGAGGTGATAGCTTTCCGCGAGGGACAGGAGATCCTCAAAATATGGGATCATAGACCTGATCGCGTTCGGGTATTTAGCGCCCCACTCCTTGTAGCGAAGCTGCTCGTCGATTTCCGACCAGGTAACCCATTCACCGTCATCATAAAATGCACGATCTGACCAATCAATTTCTTCCATGCGCGTACTTCCAACACCTAAACGTGTCGGGCACAGTAGCAGATCGATGAAACAGGAACGAGACCGGAGGCGATATCGCCTCCGGTCGCCACCTCAACCAACGCGGTCGAGAAGCTTCTTGGCGCGCCCTTCCATATCAAGGCGGGCGTCCTGCTGGGTCTTGTCGCGCGCAAGCCGGGTAATCCCCTGCACAAAATCGAAGATGCTCTCGGGCGGGCGGCCTTCCTCCATCAGCACCTTCTCGATGATCTTGCCGGATTCGGCTTTCGAGAAACCGCGCTTGCGCAGGAAATCCGCGCGATCCTCGTCGCTGCGCGCCACGATCTGCTGGCGCGCCGCCTTGATGCCGTTCACGAACCCCTGCGGCGAGGAATTGGCAAACCGCGTCAACGCGGGCGCGGCCTCATGTGCGAAGCGCGAAGCGGCGTATTTCGAGTGACGGATCTTGATCTCCTGGAAATCCTCGACGCCCCAGAGGTTGCGGTTCTGGCACACCGCCCGCAGGTAGAAGCTCGCCATGCCGAGGGTCTTCGCGCCCACCTCGGAATTCCAGCAATAGAAGCCCCGGAAATAGAGATCGGGGGAGCCGTCGGGCAACTTGCCTGCTTCGATCGGATTGCGGTCGTCGACCAGGAACAGGAAGACGTCGCGGTCCGAAGCGTAAAGCGTGGTCGTGTCGCGGCTGATTTCGACATCGGGGTTGTAGACCCCGGTCGACCAATCCAGCACACCCGGCACCTTCCAACGCGTATCTCCAGTGCCATTGCCCGCGATGCGCTGAACCGCCTCGACAAGCTCGAAGTCATGGATGCGGCCGTAGTCGGGACCGGTCACGGCGCGCAGTTCCGTGCGGCCATCCTCGGTCTCGAAGGTCTTCACCTGCTCGGCCCGGTGGTTGGTCAAACCGTATTGCAGGTTGATCCCCGCCAGAGGAGCAGGCAGCTGCCGCAGGTAGGAGGCCGGAGCGCCGACAATGCTGGCGAGCTGGCCGAAGGCCCAGTGTGTGGGCGCTACCGGTTCATCCCCCTTCGGCAAGACCAGGTGCAATCGCTCGGCGCTGTCGCGCGTTGCCTCGACACGGATGTCGGCTGTCTGAACCACCCGGCTGCGGCTGCGCTCGGAGCGACCTTTCACATTGGCCCAGAGATCGTCGAGCGACAGATACCGCTCGTCATCCGGCCGATTGAACCATTCGGACGACACCCGCCCGTTCCGCTCGCCCAGGCTTGCGTCCACTTTCCAGCCACCAGCCCGCGCCGGCTGAACCGGATCCAAAACTTCCACAACGCCCATCGGCATTCCTCCGTGACAGACGCTGGAAGCCACTCTCCCAGCCATCAACCTGTCACCGGAAAACCAGCACTCCTCTCGCTCTTCACCCGGAGCGCGCATGGCGGCAATGCGGACAAGCCAGACCTTGTTTCCCGCTTTGTATCCCATCATCTTTGACCTCACCCCCGGTTGCGAGTTGACCGAAACATCTGTCAAACGTAACATCATGGAAATATTAGGATCCGGGTCTGGAGTGCCTTTAATGACGAGCAAGTACACCTTTGAAAACCATGGCTTTGAGGAAATCGAAGCGTCCGAGGGCATGACGAACGCAGCCGCGTACACGAAGGAATGTTCTGGCGGGCGCTCCGACTGCTGCACGCGCACCTGCAGCGCGGACGCGACCTTTGTCGCGAGCGATGAAGACTGGGCCAAGTTTCTCGATGTACGAGGCGGTCAGATCCAGTATTGATCTGCGGTGACGATGACCAATTCGGATCGCTTCGTCTCTGGCTCAGGGACGGGGTGGATGTCTATATTTCCCCAGATGACGTCGTTCACTTCGTCTTTCTGTCCACGAGGAAGCGGCTACGCCTCAAGGTGACGCCGCTTTTGATTGAGTGCCTCGAGTGGCTAGACGGCTCCGCGTCAGTCATGGAGCTGGATGCACGGTATGAAGCACAGGCATCCAGGCTGGACAGCAAGCACCCTTCGTCATTTGTTGACTTCATTCAATATCTTTATGGAAAGGGGATCCTTGTCCGGAAGGATTGGATGCATAATGCGTTCTGCCCCGAACAAGTTGAGCGTTATTCTCGACAGCTGAATTTCTTTCTCGACATTGAAGAGTCCGAAGCTGCGGCCACGGCCCTCCTAAAGAGAATAATGAACTGCAGGATCGCACTGATTGGTATTGGCGCGGTCGGCAGTTGGATTCTCAGAGAGCTTGTTCAGATCGGCTTCCAGCGCTTCATCCTTGTTGATCCAAAGACATTGAAGCCCGCCGATCGCACACGAAATGCAATTTTCGATCACCGACTGATCGGCGAACCAAAGGCTTTGGTTGCCGAGAGATTCGTTCATAGCCAAGCGCTCGAGCCAGAAACACGCGCCATACAATCCCCCCTCGACATAGAAACGAACGTCGAAGAACTCATCGGAGCGGATACAGACCTGATCATAAACACTGCGGACGAGCCATACATAGGCGCGACAAGCATAAAGCTATCGAGATACTGTGTGGAGAAGGGTCTGCCCCTGCTGGTTGCTGGTGGTTTTGACGCTCACCTCGCAAGTCTCAGCGAGATGATTGTTCCCGGCCAAACACCTTGCTCCGACTGCTATGCAATACACTTTGAAGAGACATTGCGCGGTTGGAAACCAATCTCCCATCCCGTCGTTGATCGCCGTCGAGGCTTCGGTGGCCTGCCGTCGTTGTCGGCATTTGCCGCCTCGGCCGCGGTCCTGAAGATCGTTCGGCTCCTTTCGGAAAATGGTGGGGACGTCGAGCAAGGCCGAGGTGAGTTCCTGTTCGATCAATACAGTATCGACAGTTTCAAGGTAGAAAGAAATCCTGAATGCCCGACCTGCGGCGACTTTGAAAGGCTGCAGGCACGTGCAGATTGAATTCTCACCCGGCTCACGTTGGTTATTGCGACCGTCCGTCTCCTTGATTCCGGTCGGCGATGGGATCTTTGAGTTATTTCAGTCTTCTACGCGCAGATCCATGCGATTTCGGCTGAGATCAGAAATCGCCGATGTCATCAGGGGGCTTGATGGCAGCCAGCGCCTTGAGGAGATCTGCGAGGTGCACGGAGCTTCGGTGTCACAGGTATCGCATCTCATGGAAGTTCTGCACGAGCGGTGCGCCGTTGAACCGAGGGCGGTTCGAGACACTATTGACGCCACGGAGCACTACCGCGTCCTGAATTTTCTTGGAGACTACTTTCCTGCCGCAGAACTGTTTGCTGCCTTCGAAAGGCTCCGCTCAACAAGGGTTGCCATTCTGGGCTGTGGTGCCGTGGGTAGCTGGACCGCAGTGCAGCTTGCTCATTCCGGCCTCGAAAACTTCACCGTGATTGACGGCGATCAAGTGGAGGAGTCCAACCTTAACCGCTCGATCTTCCTTCATGAGGACATTGGTCAACCAAAGGTCAAGGCCATCTCATCCGCCCTACATCGGATATCACAACGGGTTCGGGTTCGGAGAGTCAAAGAGAATGTATGCGATGCAGACGGACTCCGCGCTTTGCTTTCCGAGGCAAGACCAGACGTGATTGTAAATTGCGCCGACGAGCCGTCGGTGGACCTCACGAGTGAATGGATCAACGAATACTGTCAGGATCGACGCGTCCCATATGTCATCGCAGGCGGGTACAACCTTCACCTGAGCCTGATTGGAATGACGGTCAGTCCCGGTGTGTCTGCGTGCATCAACTGTTCGCGCATCACACTGGATGAACTCGAAGACGAGTCTCTGCAAGGTGTGCGAAGACTGTGGCGCCCGAAGCGCAATCTGGGAAGTCTCTCCCCGCTCACTGGGATAACCTCGTCGTTGGCGGCATCTGAAGTCCTACGTCTTGCGGTCAAGTCTGACAGGCTCCGTCCAGCCATGTGGAACCGCCGGGGAGAATTCAACTTCCTGACCAACGAACTCTCGTTTGTAGATCTTGCGCCACGTCCAGAGTGCGGATGTACGGCCGAGAGTATCCGCTCCTAAGTTCCCAAGCGTTCCCCTTAGCTTGAGCATCTTCCCCGGGCAATTCTGTCGCGCATGCGGATCTTCCTTCTTCGCCTTCTCGGCCTCGCTCGCGGCTTTGACGCTGCAATTGGTGGGCGGCGTTAGGAAGCGAAGCAGACAGTCGACGAGCTGAGGGCGCGAACATGTCAGACGCGATCACTGTGGCGCGACCGGAATAGTGGAACCTACGGGGCAAATCCAAGGCTCGCGGCGGCGGCAAAAATGGACTCGAAGCTGCCTTGCGGCGCACGGCGAACCCGGCGGGTTGCCCCGCCAGGCCCGAAAGGGAGACCCCGTTCCTCAGAACGGGATCTCATCGTCGCGGTCGACCAGCTCGGGGTTTTCGTTCTCGGCCGACTTCGGGCGGCTCAGGAAGTCGACCTTCTCGGCGATGATCTCGCAGCCGTAGCGGTCGTTCCCCATGCTGTCGATCCACTTGGTGTAGTGGATGCGACCGTGGACGAGGACCTTCATGCCCTTTTCGCAATGCTCAGCGACCGTCTTGCCGAGACCGTTGAAGCAGGTGATGCGGTGCCATTCGGTGTCCATGACCCGGTAGCCGTTCTCGTCGCGCTGCACACGGCCTTCCGAGAGGCGGGGACGCGAGGTGGCGAGGCTGAAGTTGGTGATCTTGGTGCCGCTCTGGGTGGTGCGGACTTCGGGGGACTGACCGATGTTGCCGGCGAGGATGACGATGTTCTGCATGATAAGCTCCTGTGTTTCCTGTCTTCGGGACCGTCCCTTCGACAAGACCCTGAAAAAGCCCGTCGGGTGACGCGTGCACGGTGGCCAGCATGGACACCGGACACCCCCAGAAGACCGGGGTGGAGCGGGCAGGACGCCAAGGGCGGCCAACACGGCCCGGACTAACGCGGGGTTGTGCGCAGGAGACCGAACGGGATTAGGGGATTGTCAGTCGAAGGGATGGCCCGGGAGACAGAGAGATAAGGGGAGCCCATGCCAGACCATGACCCCTTGGCAATCGGGACTGCTTTACCCCAAGCCCAGCACGCCGCTAGCGGCCAAAGTGGCGATCACCAGTTCTCGCCCCCCTGCCCTTGCCTGACGGGATTTGCAGGGCCCTGCCGCGATGGGATATCGATACCGGGAAATCCAAGATACGGACCGCACCAACGGCTGCTTTCGATCTCGAGGTACTGTCGCTCAGCGAGCTGAAGAATCTGCAAAAAGGTCGTCGCCGAGGCGATCTCCACGGTCGAGGATCGTTAAAAAGCGGAAGTCCGCGCCAAGGTAGAAGCGTTCGCCTAAGACCCCGGCTACTCGCCGGCCAAATTCGTGGGTACCGAGACGACTATCACGTGCGCGTCTGGCTCCGGTCAGATGAGGAACTTAAAGCCTGGACGGAACTGATAGACACTGCACCGACAGCAGATCAGATGAACCCCGTGGGCTGAGCCATGGCAACGAATGAGCAAGGTCGTTACTCCTACAAGTCGATGTCTGAGGGAGTTTTCCCTCGAGAATTCAAGGAAACTCGGGCCAAAGCGTCTTGCTAATCTGACATTGGCCGACCAATGGCGTGGCGAAGCAGAAAACCCCGTTCCGGTATCTGGTCATAGATGAGGAAGGGAGGATGGACCTTCTGCTGCCAGGTTCTTCCGAACTCGATCGCGCAGGCCGCGGGAGCGGCAGGAAAGACAAACAAGTCAACGTCCATCCCGTGCTGATCCTTGATGGCGTCGAACGTCTTTCCGACGAGTTCCCGAAAACGGGAGAGATCATCCTTGTTACGAAGCTCTGACGCGCCCAGCCTGCTGCTCCGGATCTCCCAGAGTGAAACAGGTTCGTCAGGCAGCGCCTGGATCACACGATCATCTGCAATGCCGGCGGTTACCGATAGTTTCAGCGCTACTTTCTTCGGACCGGGAGCCCCAGGGACGCAGGTAAACTCGAGAGGTTCACGATCGTTCGGCCAGGCCCAGCCCGGCGTTGGCTCCCTGTGCCTGCCGTAGACTGAAACGGCCGACAAGTCTGAAAGCAGTCGACCAAGCTCCATAAGGACTGGCATGGGCGCGAAACCGAACACCGCGAGATACTCGAGATCACCGTCCGCGAACCTTCCGTCGATTTCCCGCTCGATCTTCTTGCGAAGTGCATCGATGACGACGGGGTAGTAGTCGGAATCGCTGTCCTTCTGCGCAATGTCGCGGATCTTGATATCGATGGGACGCCGATCCGCCGGGGTGAACTCCGGCCTCATTGCCTCGATACAGTCCCGGAGCGGAACAGCTGTCTCGTTGTCACCGATCGCCGCAGCAATCCGAAGGATATGTGCGGGCGTTGCATTCGGGTTCTCGAGGAGCCGCTCGATCCGCTCCTCGTTGGCACGTTTCATCTCCTGCAAAACGTCCACGGTGTAGCGGTCGATCTTGGCGGGATCGTCGATCTCGCGGTGGTGCGGATCGCACATCAGCATCAGGTTGTCAGGATCGTCCGCGAGTTGGTGCGACAGGACCGGGTGGCCACGTTCGCCGCCCGGGTCAGAGGCGATGATATGAGCCAGGTAGGCATGGTTCTTAGCCAGATCGCCCGTCACGAGGTCGCCATCGAGGCGTTTGCCGCAGCCGTGATACTGGCATCGGCCGGCGGCGCGACCCCAGACGAGAATTCTTGTCTTTTGCGATGGACTACGCCCTCGTGCCATCCGGAGCCTCCTGCCGCTGCCTGAGGATCTCGCCCACGGAAATCGGTCCCGGCGCGTTCGAGCCGCGCCAGACGCCGTCGAGATGCCAGATTTCATAAAAATGCAGCCACTCGGATGCCCATGGGACGATCCGGTCGGCGATAAGCATCGTGCTATCCCATTCCCCGGCATCGGGATCGAAAAGGCAGAGCGCCGAATCTTCCGGAGTCTCATGATCGTAGTTGAGGTGCGGCAGATCGATGAAGTCGGTCCCCGGCCGGGGTTCTATTGGCGGGTCCAGGACATGGACCAAGGGAACGGCCTTCGGTTTCTGCCATTCCCACAGGACGGCGACCTTGTATTTCATCTGGAAGCCCCGAAGAGGTCCGATCCACGCAATGACCCGACCTTCTTCCAGCATCAGCGGCCGGAGATCAGCCCAGCGGTGCTGCATGCGGTTGAGCTGGACCTGAGCGGAGCGCGGCTTGCGGGGCTTGGTCTTCATTCGTCGCGGAAGCCGGGATGGAAGTGGTGGGCAGGGGCCTTCGAGACCTGGGCTGCCTTCTTCGGTGCGGCCGCAATGAGGGCAGGATTGGCCACGAACCCCTTGTTGTGCTCGTAATGCGCAACGCCGGCCGTCGAGGAAAGGCCGTCGATATAGGCCCGAACCGCCTTCTCGCTGACCCGTTCGCCGAACAGGTCGTCGAAGATCTTGCGCGTATCCGACAGACTGGAGGAGCGGGCGCGAGCCAACTCCATGATGAGATGGCGGAGATCCATCCGAAAGAGCTTCATTTCACGATCGTGTGTCGGCCACCGGTCGTTGAAATTCTCCTCCCAGAGCGCGGGATTGCGCTCTTCCGGACGACGACCGTTTTCCAGTGCGACTGCCATGCGCCTGTCGAGTTCTGCGGCGTAACTCTCAAGCTGCGCGCAAATCCCGAAGGGGGAGAGGGGGACCTCGGCGGCGATCTTGGACAGATAGACGGACACCGGACGCTTCTCGTCCCGGTTGGCATAGCGCAGGTTGAGGTATCGCTTCATGAGCTTGAGGGCGATGACCTGAGGCGCATCCCGGATCGGATCAATCGGCTCGGGGAGCGCGTCTATGTCCGCATCGGCCATGATGGTGCCTGACACCAGGCGATCCTTGATTTGCAGCTTCGAGCGCACATCGCGGACATGATCCTGGAAGCTCCGGCTCGGCATTGTGATGCGTTCCCTGAAGTCTTCCGCAAAGCCGTAGGGGTTCACGCGGAACCGTTCATCACGTCCTTCGTCGGAACTGTGATAGATCTCACCGACACGTTCGCGCCGAGGCTCACGGTCAGGATCCATCGGCGTGACGTCCAAGTGCATGAAGGCGAACTGGAGCTGGATGCAGCGTGTGCAGCGCTCGATCTTCTTCACGTCGGGAAAGCCCTCGAAGGCGGCGTGGAGCTCGTCTAGTACTTTTCTCGGTGTCCATCCGACCGGGGTGCGGAATTCGAGGATGGCGTCGAGGTCGAACCTGTCGTCGTCAGCGCCATGAACGATGGTGGCGCCGATGGCGCGGGAGCCCTGAGGATAGACGAGGGCGGTCTCCATGTAACGGCGGATCGGACTGTTCGGCCGCTGGAGATGTTCCGGGATCAGGTTGTATCGTTTCGATGCGACCTGGTTGTCTCGCGGGCTCAACTCCATTTCGAGAACGGTTCCGAGCAGTAGGGCATCGAGTTGCGGTGCGGTATCGTCGAGCGGCATCGAAAAGGCCTCCTCCGGTGTGGTGCCCGTCCGATTGCCTCCCTTCAACCTTCCGCGCCAATCAGCACAATATATGCTGTGCCTTGATTCATTTCAACACTACAGGGTGTATTTTGTTCTTGGTTTACCCCAAACTTGTTAGTTGCGGGGTTTCGTCCGACAAGACGAGGCGCCTGCCAGTGTTTCAGGATGGAGGAAGCATGATGGTTGGCGGCGGCCAACCTGCCGCGAAAATGCGGAGTCCGAAAGATGCAGGGGATGCCTTGTATCGAGAAGACGATACGCCCATATCAATAGCACGGCTCTGGTGATCCGTTCCGCCCACAGTGGAGAAGCATGCGTGCGCACCGCAGGACGAAAGACCTTGCTCTCTTCATCCAATCTCTTCGACGCATCGCCGTCGGCATAGTGGGCACCCAATACGGCATCTGTTGAAGGATCATCACCTTGCCTATTCATTCTCCCGACCAGCACGCGTTCAAGCGTGCAGCGCAGGCTCTCTCGAAACTGCCAGGCGCAAGCTCGCTGAACGCGTGCCAGACCGCTCTTGCCCAGGCGAGCGGCCATCGCGATCTGCATCACCTACAAGCTGTCCAAGCGAAGACTCCTCATCAGACAGAGGCGTCTGTGGTCACCCAGGCCGACATTGTTTCGCGGCTTCACCGGGCCAGCAGTCTTCGGACTGGTGACATCCTCGATGCACTGACCCGAACCAGGTTTTTCGGCCCCAGCCCAGACCTTGAAATCACGCTCGCCGTTCGAGAAGCGCTGTTCGCCGCTGACTATCCGGATCGCGGGCGGCATGACATTGGAGCTCCGTGTCGTGTGAAGGCCCCCGGCTATGACAATGCGCGCGCCTTGCTTGTCGAGCGCGGTGAGGGGCCGGAGGGGCTCACGCGCGTCATGATCGATCATAGCATCATGACCTGCGTCTCCCGGGAAGCCCCTGCACATCGCGCCGGGCACCTCTTCGTCCCGCTCCGCTTCTGGATGCCATACGGATTCTGGACCGAGGCGGATGGCACGAAGGTCCTTTTCTCACGCGACTACTGCCCGCTCTGGAGAGTCCAAGAGGGGCGAGCCCCCGTGCGGGACGATCCGGATCGCGACGTGAAATTCGTCAAGCAGGAGTGGTATTTCGACGAGGGCTCTTTCCGCGGGCCAGTTGACACGGTTTTGTCCCGGGGTTTCGAAATTCTGAGGCAACATCGGGTGGTCTCACTGCCCCGACTGGTAGAGTGGTTTCCTGAGTGTCTCGCGACAGGACGATGGATTTCCGACCTGAAACGGTGGCCGGGAGGTTCCGAGATGGTCCGTGCAGGGTAAAGCTCATTGGAGGCCTAGAGATCGCCTTCTATGAACTGGGATCAGGTGGAGGTAGCCCAACCAAGTATTGGAGGCAAGGCAGGACGGAGGCGGCATTTCTCAGGCCACGACCGGAACGTACTTCCCGGTCCAACTGACGAGCTTCGGCAAAATCCTCAACGAACGGTCGTCGGATCACGCTGAATGCGCTTGGCCACAGCTTGGCGCTCGTTGGAACGGCATTGCCGATTGCAGGACCGTCGATAGGCCCAGGGGCACACCTGCGTCTTGCTTGGGCCCTCGGGAAGTGAGGCCGAAGCCTCACCCGAAGGGATCGTATTCCGACACGATCACGACCTCGTCGCCGTCGATTTCATCGGCGGGGACGGCGCCAAACGTTCCATCACCGGCCTGGAAGACGACGATCGAGACCATAAGCGTGGCGGCGAGGGAGGCTGCGAAGGCGTGAGCATCTTTGCGGGACATCTGTTTGGCTCCTGTCTTGGAGGCGGAGGACCATCCCCCGCGCGACAGGACCCCGCAGGCCCGAAGACTGGCTGACATCACCGGGTGCGTTCGGCTCGTCCGAATCCACCCGGCGGCACGGACTCGCCCGTAGTCCGACCCCTTGCGGGTTGATCTCAAAGACAGGATTCGGGGCAAGGAAGGGAATGGCGAGCGGGGGATGGTGCGACCGCTGACTGGAGCCGGGTGTCCCACTGATGCTATCGCGGCCAGCCTCCCGGGCAGGCTCTTGGGTAAGATCTCTCTCCTTGATGGATTGGGTCCTATGGTGCTCCGCGATTTCGCGGGACAGGGTCGTGATGGGTGAGAGGCCCGCGCTTTGGCGGGCCCCTTGGGTTCTACGTAGGCTCAGGCGGCAAGCTCCGCGCCCCCTGCCCTAGCAGCGCCTTCTTCGCCGACAATCTCCAGCCGCGCATTGCGATAGCCTTCTTTGGCGATCCAGAGCTCGGCAGCCGTGACAGACTCGGCCAGATGGAGCAGCTCCGTGCAACCGCCGAAATCCAAAAGGACGCGAACCTGCCCGGGCTGTGGTTCCTCAGCGACCTCGAAGGTCAAGGCGCTGTCAGCCGAATGCGTTCGCATGATCGTCACGAGAATGACCCCGTCCGAAGAGAAATTCCCCTCGTGCAACGTGAACGACGCCGGCGCAGTCCAGGTCGGATAGGGTCGCGGTGGCTCCTTCTTGACAAGACGGCCGACGCCGTTCGAGCGCTCCCAGGCCGCGAGTTTCTTCGTGAACCGCGCAGGCGGTTTCGGACTGTTGTCGGTGTAGCTAATGAGCGCGCCCAGGGGCACGGTGTCGAGAATGGTCGTTGCAGACATGATTCCTCATCTTGAATGCGCGATTTCGCATTCATCTTATTGATATTGTTATATTTTATTTAATTGAGGGCGGGTTTTCCCGCCCTCGGATGGCGCGGATCACTCCGAAGCCATCATCGATGCCTCATCGCTTGGCAGTTCAGAGGTGAGGAAGGCAGGCAGGTCGACATCCTCGGTCTGGCCGGCGTCGGAAACGGGCTCAGGCGCCCCCTGCCCTTCCGCGTCGTCGAGTGCTGCAAGATCGTGACGACGAAGAGCCTCCGGCAACCAGCCGCTGCCTTTCAGCAGACGCTCGGCTTCACTCGCCATCTCGCCCTTCTTCAGGTGATCGAGGAGTTGCGCCGTCCCCTCCCCTTTCGCCTCGCGCACGGCCTCGAGGATCCGGGCCTTGGGCACACGGTTCAGGTAGGTATCGGCCGTCGGCTCCCAACCCGCCTCGACCATGTCGAGATCGACCGCCTGTGCGACCAAGTCGGACTGGGTCATCCGCCTGGTCAAACCGCTGGCGGAGATACCGGCACCATAGGGGTTCACCTTCTCGTGGAGCGCGTTGATCCCAAAGCTGAGGCAATGCGCGAGCAGCGACAGCCGGCTCCCTTGATCAAGGGAGGTCAGGAAGTCCCAGAGCGCGGCATCGTCGCCGAGCGGCAACTCGGCCTCCCACTCCGCGTGGCGATCGTCCACCAGCTTGGCCACCACGCTGTCGTTCAGATCGCTCGCCTGCGCCGACATGTAGACGTGACGGACCGAAGCCTCGAGGCAGCTGCCGGCCGAACTGGACGTCCGGAAGGTGTCACCCACGAGCTTCAAGAGCAGCAGCGTCAACGCGACGTCAGGTGAGCGACCGACAGCTTCGCGCAGTGCCAATGTCCGGTGCGCCGTCAACTCCATGATCAGCCGCTCGGGCAAGGGCTTCAACGCACCATCGTCGTCGTCGTCGGGCACGTTGACGCCAAGCGCTTGACCAGCGGAGGTGATCACCGTGCCGTGGCCGACACCATCCGTGCTGCTCGCAGCTGAAAGCTCAGCGCCCTGCCCGCCTACGGCCTGTTCACCGCTGTGGACATCGGCGTCTGCCCGCGGCTCATCCTCGGGCCGGACAAAGCCCCGATAAACTGCAAGCTCGCCATAGCGATCAAGCGTCACGAAGGCCCCTGCCCTCGCGATCTCCTCCGCGTCGAAGATCAGCGGCCTGGCCTCGAGCCTCTCCATCGCGACTTCCAACTCGCCAAGACGCGCGTCGATCTCTTCGGGGAATTCATCCTGGCCCTCGTATTCCTCTTCGAGCGCTCGGTATTCGGCAAGTAGCTTGGCATGGGCCGCGCCTTCGTCATCCGTCATCGGCGCCGGGTCTCCGCTCAGCCGCCGCAAACCGTGGCTGTATCCATAGGGGAGGTCGAGAGAGACCTCGATCCACTTCCAACCTTCGGTCGCAATGGCTTCGGCTTCAGCCTGAAGCTTTTCGCTGACCAGACGATCGAGCAGGGCAGGGTCTTCCAACCAGCCGCCGTCATCGCCTTGGAAGAGGTCATGCAACATTGTGCCACCAGCCGTCTCGTACGCCTCGACGCCGACAAAGACGGCCCGACGGTCAGAGGCGCGCACAGAGGTTTCCGTCAGCATGCGTCGGATCTGATAAGGCTCTTTGTTCCAAGACGACTTGACCGCATCCCAGACCCGAACCTGGCGCTCATGATCCGGATTGACCGTGAAGGCCATCAGCTGCTCCAGCGTCATCTCGTCCTCGGCATAATGCTCGAGCAGGGCAGGGGCCACGGAGGCGAGTTTCAGGCGCTGTTTCACCACCTGCGGCGTGACGAAGAAGGCGGCTGCGATCTCTTCATCGCATTGACCCTTCTCCCGCAAAGCAACGAAGGCGCGGAACTGGTCGAGCGGATGCAGGGCTGCGCGCTGCATGTTCTCAGCGAGCGAGTCGTCTTCGGCGAGGATCGCGGAAGTGGCATCCCGCACGATGCAGGGAATGGGCGTGGTCTTGGCCAGGCGTTTCTGCTTCACCAGGAGAGACAGGGCCTGGAAGCGTCGGCCGCCAGCGGGGATTTCGAACTTGCCGGTCTCGGACCCATCCTCGGCCAGAACGGGCCGGACGCTCAGGCTCTGCAGCAATCCGCGGCGGGCGATGTCTTCGGCCAGTTCCTCGATGGAGATGCCGGCCTTGATGCGCCGAACGTTGGACTGGCTCAGCACGAGCTTGTCGAAGGGAATGTCCCGGGACGGGGACAGGGTGACTTTCTGGGCAGATTTCGCCATCAGATCTTCTCCAGGACGGGCGCCGGAAGCCACTCTTCCGATCTCACTTCCCGTCATCCCTCAAACCAACAAACCTTTCCCTCTCTTATTCTGACGCTCCCGAGACAGGACCTTAACAGCTGTTAAGTCGTCAGCTCCGATGTGGCGGAACAGTACGCAGTCTCTCAACCTTAACAGCTGTTAAGCTGCAGATCGTCGCCCAATCAATGCCATGACCATCGGCCCACAGGAAAACTCACCGGCCGCAGCTTTGGCAGTTAGAGCTCGCAAGTATCCACCAGGCGATCTGATGTCCTCAAAGCGTTCCAGCATGGCAGAAACAACGATCGACGCTTGCTCCGGACCCATGAACCGCTGCGCTTCTTCCCATGCAGATGCACTGATCCCCATGGCTGGTCGCACATGGCATGCCGCATCGAAAAGCTGGTGCCAATGCCGGATTTCGCCTTGGTAGAAGGTCTTGAGCGAAGGACATGCCGCGATCACCAGGTGCAGCGGGATCTTTGGCAGGTGTCTTGTGTCCTGTTCATCGACGTCAGCCACGGGCTCATCCCTTTCCACATCTGGCACGCCGCCCGCTGCCCCGCTTTTTTCTAAAGCAGGTTCAAGATCTATAGATTCTTTATTTGAATTATGATGGTGACGCTCAGATCGGGCATCATTGGTGTTCATTTCTTCTGTTCCAGAGCCATCAATGATGTTGCGTGCCTGGTCGAGGAGAGCTTCAAGATCGGCTCGATAGGCCACGAGGTCCTCAATTGAAAGCTTGCGGCGAAGCGCACGCGCTGTGAGGATAGCCTTGTCACGAAGCTGGTCCCAGATGCCTAGGCCTGGCTGCATCTCGTCTCCGAACTCCGCGAGAGCCGCGAGATCACGCCGCATGAGGCTTACAACCTCTCTCAGACGCCTGACGCGCTCCTCAGCCTCACGTACGGCCTCTGCGGCCCGTGCTATCTCCTCGGATTGGCAGTAGAGCGGGGAAAGATCGAAGCCAAAGGCGACGCGCTCTTCGCCGTGCTTGCGGACGTAGCGCTTTCCATTGGGGCTATCACGCCGCTGGAGCAAACCAGCATCGACAAGACGCGCGAGGTGACGACGCATCGTGGAGCAGGGCATACCATTCAGGCGCTCACAGATCGCCTTGTTCGAGGGGAAGACTACCATCTCGGCGTTCCCGCCAAGTGCATCGTTTGGAAAGAAGCTGAGGAGCCCCTGCAAAACAGTCAAATCACGTTCTGACACGCCAAAGGCCGCTTGCGCCTTCGAGAGCTCGCGCAGGAGTTCCCACTTGTTGACGGGTCTACCCGGAACAGATGCCTCGGGTCGCTCGATCACGCGCAGATGGGCGTGCGAGATCGGCCGCATAAACGGCGAAATCGGTGTGTACTCCATGAAAACGTCCACGAAGGCAAAATTTCTACGGCCCGCGAATCGCTTTGCGCTTGCGGGGTAGGGGCCAGAACGCTACATTCAGAAGTGCGAAAACTGAGATTTTGTAGCGGGCTGATCCCGGTGCGAAACCTTACAAAGGTCTCGTGAAGCTAGCTTCTCGGGGCCTTTTTCTTTTTTGCCTGTATCGTGCCTCCTTCTTGTTGGTTGCTCTTCCTCAGTCTTCTGAACGCTTCCAGCGCTCATGAAGCTCGGTAATCAGCTTTGAGGCATTGCCCTCCAACCAGCTGACAAATTCAGGTTCATCCGTAGTCAGATCGAGTTTTAGCTGCTTGCCTTGGCGACCGGTCTTGACTGTCGCAGCTCCGACACCGGGGATCGCCAAAGCAGGCGCGCCCTTGCGAGGCGGACTTGCTTTCCTCTCCGCGCTCTTCGCAGCTTCCAGAACTGCGAGAAACGCACGATCAGAAACCTCATCGACCGAGCCGGAACTTTCGGACTTAGCTGTATGAGCTGCGGCTTGCAGTTGGTCTCGATCACCGTCGTAGGCACCCAAGGCCTTTTTGAGTTCTTCCCATCTTGGGCGACCAATCCCAGGAGCTGCACCAATTGCCTGGATGAGTTCCTCGCCGACTGTCCGAACGACACTCAAGAGTTGTGAAACCCCAGCTTCGTGGAGGTTAAGGACTTCGGCGACACCACGATTGGTGCGCTCAGCCCCTTCCAAATGGTCACCGTCCAGAAGCGCCGTTGCAACAAGCGCACGTTCAATAAAGCTCAGATCACGACGCTCTTGGTTCTCGAGAAGCTGATCTCGAAGCGCTTGATCACCCTCAACTTCCGTGACGATGGCTCGAACTTTGATGCCGAGTTCGCGACATGCTTCTAGGCGCCTGCGGCCATAGATCAGGTTGTAGCGATCGCCTTCCAGTGGGCGGACCAATACAGGCACACGCTGACCGTTCTTGGAGATAGAGTTCTTCAGGCCCTCAACTTCAATCTGAAGCCTGTCATCCAACCGTCCTTCGGTAACAATCTGCGCCGGATCGATCTCAAATACACCACCACGCAGTCGGCGCCCTTCAAGAGCGTCAGGAGCGTTGCGAAGGGTCTGCAGCGGCAGGCCGAGTTTAGGCTTTCTTGCCATTCCGCCCCCATGTGTTCTGGATGATTTCAGCGATCTCATCGTTGACTGCGTTCATGGATTCGATCGCACGATCAAACGTCTGACGCGTGAAGTCCTTTTTGTCAGCTTCGTAGAGCGTTTGCTTGGTCAAGCCGGCATCAGAAATTGCGGTCGATTCAACCATGTGATTGGTCAGGACCGACCTCCCAAACAGCCCGCGAATGAAAGCGATGACTTCGGTTTGTGGCGCGTCGCCGACTTTGTATCGCGTTGGCAAAAAGCGCAGCCAATCGAAGCGCAGATTTGCGCCTGCATCCCTGATCACTCCCAGGAGATCCGCAGTCATTCGCAGGAATTGGGACATCGACATGAGGTCAAGCATCTGCGGGTGAACCGTCACGAGAACACCCGAGGACGCGGAAAGGGCTGACATCGTCAAGAAACCAAGCTGCGGCGGGCAGTCGATCACAACAACGTCGTAGTTTGCTTCAACACTGTCGAGAGCATCATGAACTCTCGCAAAAAACGCCTTCGCTCCTCCTCGCTGGATAGCAGCAGGCGTCTCGTGCTCGAACTCCATGAGTTCAAGGTTGCCCGGGATGAGATCAAGGCCGCGGATGTAGGTCTTGCGGATCACTTCGTCGATCGAAACCGGATCGTCGTAGCGAACGGCATCATAGAGGGTCCCGCCCTCCATAAGGTCAAGTTCCGGTTGGATTCCATGAAGAGCTGAAAGGGATGCTTGAGGGTCGAGATCGATCGCAAGAACCCTGTACCCCTTAAGCGCCAAGCGTTGAGCGAGGTGAGCAGACGTCGTCGTCTTGCCTGACCCGCCCTTGAAGTTCACCACTGAAACGACTTGAAGCTCGTCACCGTCGCGACGCCCAGGCACGTAAGTTCCAGACTTCTTTGCATTTCCTTCAAGGGTCTGACGGATTTCCCATATATCGTCGAGGGTATAGCGGCGATGACTTCCAGCCGTCGTCTCGACGTCAACGATCTTTCCTTCTCGATGAAGCTTACGAAGATAGGTATGATCGACGCCAAGGAGTTCAGCAGCTTCGCCGCTAGTCAAAGTGCGCATCACCTTCTTTGCATCCGGAGGGAAGTGGGCAGCGCGCTGAGCATGCAGGTTCGACGCGAGAAGTTCCGCGTAGTGCCCGATGGCGATGTCTAGATCCTGCTCTACTTCGCTCATGTCTGCCCCGATCCGTGGGCGCGTTTTTTATGTGACCGCGCGTTATTTTTCGAGACTATTGCCCGACCAACCAGATTCGTGCAAGCACTTTCTAGATTTAGTGGCAATCGGTTAGGCCAACACAAGTGTGATCCTCAGAGGAGCCCCAGCTTTTCAGCACGCTCCAGCAGCATTCTAACTGAGGAAGGCTGCCAGCTGGTGCGACCGCGAGGGGTGCGCTCACGCATGGATTCCAGTCGGTCGCAGATTGCCTGCAAGGTGATCTCGGGGTCAGCACCTTTGATTGCGGCGACAATCACAGGCAGGCGATCGTCGGTTTCGCGACGTCCAGCGCGTCCAAGCACTTCAGCGGGCAGGAATCCGTCCGCCACGTATGCCTTCACGGCGCGGAGCAGGCGGCTTTGCGTCCAGCGCCGATCATGGGGCAGGGGGCCATTGATGATCCGCAGGACGTCTTCCCAAGCCATATCGGGGCGCAAACGGCGCACATGGGGCACCCAATCCTGCGCAGTTTCGTTCAAGCGCTCCATGTAGCCGTCCTGTCGCGCCAGCCGCACCTTGCGCAGCGCTTCAGGGTCCTTGGCGCGAAGACCTGGGTTGCCGCCGACGCGGCCCTTTGAGCGTGCCGAGGCAAGTCCGGCTTTGGTACGCTCGCGGATCAGAGCGCGTTCGAACTCAGCCGCAGCGCCCAGAACCTGCAACGTGAACTTGCCCTGGGGCGAGGCAGTGTCGATCGGGTCCTGGAGCGAGCGGAAGAACGCCCCCTTGCTCTCCAGTCTTTCGATCACCTCAAGTAGGTGCGACAAAGACCGCGCAAGCCGGTCGATCCGCACGACGACCAGCGTGTCGCCCTTGCCAATCCGCTCCAGCACACGTGCAAGCACGGGCCGCGCGCGATTGCCGCCCGAGGCGTGCTCTTCAAAGATCTCGGCGCATCCCGCAGACTGCAGTGCCTCAGACTGGGGCAGGGGGGTCTGATCCTCGGTGGAGACGCGCGCATAGCCAATCAGGGGCATGAAACTGGGCCGTTTGCAATTTAATATATCGCCAATAAACGACCGTTTGTAAACGGATGCAA
>NZ_LAXJ01000028.1 GCF_001441615.1 Roseovarius atlanticus | reverse complement strand
TTGCATCCGTTTACAAACGGTCGTTTATTGGAGATATCTTAAATTGCAAACGGCCGGATTTCATGCCCCTGATTGGCTATGCGCGCGTATCGACAGAGGATCAGACACCCCTGCCCCAGTCTGAGGCCCTGCAAATCGCGGGATGCGTCGAAATCTTCGAAGAACACGCCTCAGGCGGCAATCGCGCGCGGCCAGTGCTTGCGCGCGTTCTCGAACGCGTTCAGATCGGCGACACGCTGGTCGTCGTGCGGATCGACCGGCTTGCGCGGTCCTTGTCGCATCTTCTCGAGGTGATCGAGAGTCTGGAGGCGAAGGGTGCCTTCTTCCGCTCCCTGCAAGACCCGATCGACACGTCCTCACCGCAGGGCAAGTTTACGCTGCAGGTTCTGGGCGCCGCAGCCGAGTTCGAACGCGCTCTGATCCGCGAACGCACAAAGGCCGGGCTTGCCTCTGCGCGCGCCAAGGGTCGCGTTGGTGGCAATCCTGGGCTAAGCGCCAAGGATCCCGTCGCGCTGCGCAAGGTGCGGCTGGCGCGACAGGACGGCTACATGGAGCGCCTGAACGAGACCGCGCAGGATTGGGTACCCCATGTGCGCCGCTTGCGCCCCGATATGGCTTGGGAAGACGTCTTGCAGATTATCAATGGCCCCCTGCCCCATGATCGACGCTGGACGCAAAGCCGCTTGCTTCGCGCCGTAAAGGCATATGTGCGCGACGGGTTTCTGCCCGATGAAGTGCTTGGCCGCGCCGGACGCCGCGAAACCGACGATCGCCTGCCTGCCATCGTGGCGGCCATCAAAGGTTCGGACCCCGATATCACGCTACAGGCGATCTGCGACCGATTGGAATCCATGCGTGAGCGGACACCACGGGGACGTACAAGCTGGCAACCGTCCTCCGTCAGGATGCTGTTGGAACGGGCGGAGCGACTTGGGTTGCTGATCAGGCAAATGGATTGACGACGCGCAGCCGATCTTCGACCAGCAATCCGTCGTGCATGTCCTCAGTCCATAACGTCGTGCACCCAGCGATCAGCGCGGCAGACACGATCATCGAGTCATAGACCGATAACTGGTACTTCGCTGCCAACGCGCGACCCACTTGATGGGTTTGAATCGTGAGGTCCTCGACAGGGCATAAGGACTTAATACCCTCAAGAAACGCTCCGGTATCTTCCCAACTGAGACCAGCTTTCCGTCGGCAATTTACCATCGCTTCGTTCAGGACCTGAACGCTGATCCGGGGTCCCTGCCCCAGAATTTCCTCCGCCCTCTCAGCCTTTGGACCATCGTCGAGCAGGTAGAGCACAACATTCGTGTCTGCGAATTCAGCGCTCATGCGCGGCGTCGCGGCTTAGACGCGCGTCCTTGGGCAGTTTTCCGCGAAACCGCCTTAGCCCTTGTAGAACTTCATCGGCGCGAGGTTGGCGTCTCACAAGAATGGTTCCATCGTCCTTTACCAGGTCGACCTGATCGCCTTCCTTTAAGCCGAGTTCTCTCACAAGATCCGCGGGTAGCCGGACGGCAAGGGAGTTTCCCCATTTGGCAACTTGCATCTTGTCCTCTCATGCATGGATAAACATCCAATAATGTATATCCAGAACTGCCAAAAGGCAAGCTCTGGTGCGCTCAAAGCCATGCTGGAGCCCTCCGACAAGAGTTCTCCCCTGTCCCTTTTCGTGAGATGCGGTGCGTTACACCATGCAGCAGGAAGCCTAACAGCCTTGTGTTCGGTGACGACCCGCCCACTAGATGTGGAAAAACCTTGCGCGAATCCGACTCTTGCGCCAATAGTCACGGAAACGAGGCAAAAAACGTCAATTTCCGTGAACACGCCAAAGACGCGATGTCTCGGAAGCGAGAGGGCAGATGGATAATACCTTTGTGCATGAGGATCTCAACGCGGTGATCCGCCAGCATTCGGAATGGCTGGCGAACCAGTTGCATTCGCAACGTGAGAGCCTGTTTCCACCCGATGCCGAGAAGACCATGCGCAAATTCACCTCTGGTGAGGCTGCGGCGCTGCTCGGCGTAAACGATTCCTATCTTCGCAAACTCAACTTGGATGGCAAAGGGCCTTCTCCCGAGCTGACCGCCGGCAACCGTCGTCTTTACTCGGCGCAGGATATCCAAGCGCTGCGTGTGCTCCTTGAAAAAACCGCTCGCAAGCCGGGCGATTACGTTCCCGGACGACGAGAGGGTGATCATCTTCAGGTCATCGGCGTGATGAATTTCAAGGGCGGGTCCGGAAAAACAACAACCTCTGCCCATCTCGCCCAACGGCTTGCCCTGCGCGGATATCGTGTGCTGGGCATTGATCTTGACCCACAAGCTTCCTTCACCGCGCTGCACGGCGTTCAGCCGGAATTGGACCTCGAAGATGGCGGCACTCTCTACGATGCGATCCGCTATGAGGACCCGGAGCCGATCCGGTCGGTCATCCGCAAGACCTATATCCCCAATTTGGACTTGATCCCCGGCAACCTCGAATTGATGGAGTTCGAGCACGACACCCCGCGCGCGCTGGCGCAGGGCAATGCCGGACTTTTCTTCTTCCGCGTGAAGGAGGCGCTGGCCCAGGTCGATGAGGACTACGACGTGGTCGTCATAGATTGCCCGCCGCAGCTTGGCTTTCTGACCATGTCCGCCCTGTCCGCGGCCACGGGCGTTCTGGTGACCATCCATCCAGAGATGCTCGATGTGATGTCCATGTCGCAATTCCTCCGCATGACAGCCGACCTCATGGACGTGATTGCCGAGAGCGGCGCTGACATGTCTCATGACTGGATGCGCTATGTTTTGACCCGCTACGAGCCGCAGGATGCGCCGCAGAACCGCATCGTGGCTTTCCTGCGAACAATGTACGGCGAAGCCGTGCTGAATTCGCCCATGTTGAAGTCTACAGCCATCTCAGATGCGGGCCTGACCAAGCAGACACTTTATGAAGTGGAACGCAGCGCGTTCACGCGTTCCACCTATGATCGCGCGATTGAGAGCCTGAATACGCTAAATGACGAGATCGCCGACCTAATCCAGAAAACCTGGGGGCGCACATGACCAGTGGCAAGAAGAAGCGCATGTCAATGCTGGACAGTCTCGCGGCAGCTGGGGCCCCCTCCCCTGCCCCTCAGACAGGTGCTGTGACACCGATGATGACCTCGAATCGCGCCCTTCGGTCCGCCCGCGACGCGGTCGATTCCCATCATGTTTGGGAACTGGACCCGGCGAGCATCGAAGACGGGCGTATGGCGGACCGGCTTGACCCGGCCGATGTAATGGATTTGCGCGATGCGATTGAGGCGAACGGTCAGACTGTTCCGATCCTCGTGCGACGTGCGCCGGGTGAAGATGATCGCTACCTTTTGGTCTATGGGCGACGCAGGCTGGAGGCGATCCGTCAGTCCGATAAGGTTACCAAGGTTCGCGCGTTAGTCACCAACCTGGATGACGACAGCGCTCTGCGTGCTCAGATTTCGGAGAACATGGGTCGGCGCGATTTGTCTTTTATTGAAAAGGCCCTGTTCGCAAAGGACCTTGTGTCGTCCGGCTTCGGAAATCAATCTCAGGTTGCAGAAATTCTTACCGTCACGAAGTCGTCCATATCTATGGCGATCGCGATCGCGGACATGGTCGGGCCGGATCTGGTACGCGCCATTGGCGCCGCCCATGGCATTGGCCGACCCCGATGGGAATCCCTTGGTCGGGCCATCGACGAGAATGGTCTGGACCGCGAGGACCTTATCGGGATCGCGAAAGAGGCACGTGAAAATGCCGAGACCTCCATGGTGGTGGATGACATTGCCTCTACCAATGACCCGTCCATCCAAACGTTCCTGGCCGTAGAAAAGGCTGTGACCAAGGCGATTAAACCGGCCAAGTCGCCCTCCCCTGCCCCACCTTCCAGCGTCCCGCTGAAGATCGGCGGCAAACGCGGCGGCACGGTCAAACGCACTGCCAAGGGCCTATCGATCGAGTTGGCGGATGGAGACTTCGCCGATTGGGTCGAGACGCAAGTGCATGACATGATTGAAGACCTTCACGAACGCTGGAAGCAGCGGTCGGAAGACTGAGGAAGAGCAGAAATCAAAGAAGGAGGCACGAAAAGGCAAAAGAAAAGGTCCCGCAAAGCGACCACTCCACGAGACCCTAACTTGTTTCTAGCACCTTCAAGGTAGTGTCCGGAGCTATTTTCCGCAAGTCCAAAGTGATTCGCGGACCGGGATATTTTTGTCTTCGTGAATGACAAAATGGACTACACGCCCGTAACGCCGTTCCGGCGAACGATAGAT
Source organism: Roseovarius atlanticus (assembly GCF_001441615.1). GTDB lineage: Bacteria > Pseudomonadota > Alphaproteobacteria > Rhodobacterales > Rhodobacteraceae > Roseovarius > Roseovarius atlanticus. The sequence goes on along the minus strand of NZ_LAXJ01000028.1, from coordinate 95,543 downwards.
GCTGCCATCCTGAAACATCAGGCAGCGACCCAGGAAGACCTGCCCCCAGTCGGCGCCAACAAGTGGGAGGTCCTGAGGGAGCTCGCTGCCGCTCGAGTCGCGTTCGGCTTGTCCGATCGGGATTTGACGGTGCTTCAGGCGCTGGTCAGCTTTCACCAAGCGACAATTCTCGGAGGCAATGACAGCGAATTGATTGTACATCCGTCCAACAAGGCGATTTGCGAGCGCCTGAACGGCATGCCCTGCTCGACGATGCGGCGCCACCTCTCCAACCTTGTGCAGACTGGCTTTGTTGTCCGGCGCGATAGCCCCAATGGGAAGCGCTATGCCCGCCGCTACGGCGACGAAAAGGTTGCGTTTGGGTTCGACCTCTCTCCGCTCGTTCGACGCTTCCAGGAGGTTTGTGAGGCCGCTGAGACCGTCCGGGCCGCAGAAGAGCGGTACAAGCGCCTACGTGCCACTGTGAGCCTCATGCGGCGTGACCTCGCAGGGCTGGCCGAGTACGGGCGCTCACTTCGTCCGGATCAGGGCGTCTGGGACCAATTCTCTGATCTTGCGGTCCTAATGGCCCGAGATCTTCGCAGAAAACTCGAAATGGAAGACCTTAGGCGCATCGAAGACTCTTTGGGGTCAGCCTTAGATCACGCCAGAAACCTTCTGGATGGCTGTGAAACCGAAAATATGAGCACCAATGATGCTGTTTCTGAGCAGCACTATCAGAATTCAAATAAAGACTCTTATGATCTTGAACCTCGCTTAGAAAAAGCGCGGGGCGGAGGCGTTGCGCGCGATATTCCAGAAGTTGCCGATAGCCCTCTGTGTTCTGAAGATGAGGCGAACCCAACGGCAATTACTGACGATCAACTGATGCCGAATATACCGCTTGGTCTCGTCCTCGCCTCCTGTCAGGAATTCAAAGCTTATTCCGAGCAGCCTGTTCGCCACTGGCACGATCTGGTCCGTGTAGCTGATGTGGTCAGGCCCATGATGGGTATTTCCCCGTCCGCGTGGGACGAGGCGAAACGCTATATGGGTCCCGAAGAAGCGTCTGTTGTGATCGTTGCAATGCTTGAACGGTTTGCGGATATCCGATCACCTGGAGGCTACTTGAGAACCCTATCTTCAAAGGCAGCAATTGGGGAGTTCTCCTGCGGTCCGATGATCATGGCCTTGATGCGGCGGGATGCTGCATGATGAGTTCACAGCTGTGAACTCGGCTGACAAGTAGGATAGCTCGGGATAGTTCACAGCTGTGAACTTCTTTCCAACACGGTCAGAGGCAGCGCTCGCGGACTTGGCCAGAAACAGGGTGCTTCGGTTGCCAGTCACACGGGCATGTCACCGTCTCCAAAGAGGTTTGGAAAGAGCCGCTCTCGATAATCCAACGGAAACGCCAACCGAACCGGCGTCTTCGGCGAGACGGACGTCATGTATCCGGCGGCGGTCAGTTTACTCAGCGTGTTGCGAGCAGTACGCTCGGACGTCTTGAGCACAATCTGCGCATCGCCTCGTTCCAGTGCCCCATGACGAAGAACCGCCGAGATTAGTTCCGGCGCTCGCTTGTCATCGATGGTATCTGCAACAAGACGACGATACCGTTGGTCCAATCCGCCGAGATCGAACAATCTTGCTGAGAAGCTGATCTGGTCGAGCGTCACCTTTAGGAACCATTCACTAAACGTCTTCAGTGCCGCTTCTGACAGGTTCCCCCGTCCGTCGCGGTCTCCGCGGCGTGGACTGTCGGCCAGATCCATCATCCGTTTGTACTCGCCCCGATCGGTTAGCCCGCGGGCCAGCCCACGTGATACGGACCAGAGCCCTTGGCCACCAATCCCCGCTGTGAGGGCCATGGCATGAGACATCAGTCTGCTGACACGGCCGTTACCATCCGGGAAAGGGTGGATGTAGTTGAGCCGGTGATGCGCAGAGGCGATCGCAATGATCCGTCCGCTCGAAGACCGCGCCGCAATCTGAAATCGTTTGTCGAAGTGGTCCATGAATGCCGCGACACGCGACGATGAAGGAGGTAGGTGGCGCCCGACCACAACTTCCCGATCATCATCCTGGCGCATGCGTCCCGGAACGATGGGCTCTTGTGTGCCGTCGGGATGTTCGATGACCCGAAACTCATTCGGCATCTCGTCGTAGAAGCTCTTATGGACCCAAGTCAGGAATTCGACGGATGTGGGGCGGGGCAGGGTGCCCTTGCGATGCATCTCGTCGATGGCCCGTTGAACGATGACGTGCGCCCGGGCCTCAAGGGCGAGGGGACGGGTTTCTTCCTCAAGCTCGGCACCAGCCAGCGCCCTTTCGATATCGCGGGGGCGCGTGTTGTGTCCTTCGATCAGGTTGGAGTAATAGCAGTTCATCACACGGACGAGATCGGCAAGCTCAGCTGCGCTGTCAGGATGCAACCCTTGTCCCAGCCCGGTGGCTTCCCTCTGGATGTCGACCGAAAGGTCTGCCAGTTCTGTAGGAATATGCTCCTCGAAGAAGCAGGGTTCGATCCTGGCGGGTGTTTCCAGCATTTTGCCGATCTTCCATGTTTGCAAAGTATTTGAAAAATAAACACATTTCGTACTTTCAAGCAAGGTTTTGCCGATATGCGTTGCCGATCTTGCCTGCCGATCTGGAATTGCTGCATGAAATCAATGGCTTCGGCAGAAGGGCCGGGCTTTTCGGTTTTGTTGTGTGCCCAAAGGGGCCGGAAAAAGAGAAAGTGTTCTTCGGGTTTTGTGACTGACGGATGAGGGCCTTTGGGGTCCCTCAGATGGGTCCGGGCCGGGTTCCGGTCTGCCGTTCCGGATGAAGGGCATTCCTATGCAATCAGGTGTCTTGCGCGTGCTCCGCGCAACCGCCGCCTCCTGGTGGCGGCATAGAGAGCTGCGCCGAACTGGCCAGAGGGCGCTGGCACAGCGGCTCGAACGCCAGACCGTCCTGCGTGATCTCGGCTATCTGAAGCAGGCGGCGTCATTGCCAAACGCGCATGTGATCTGCGGGGAGGGTGGGACATTCCTCCATCTCGGTTGGACCACCGTGTCGACCTTCGCGCCGATCGAGCGCTTTCCCTTGGCCACTCTTGCGGTCGCACGTGGCACGCCGTTCATCGATATCCGACTCGTCACTGATGTCATCGCCTTCGCGAACCTGCCGCGGGTGACGCGGGACGGATCGGTCGACCCTGACTCTTCGGGTCCCGGCAAGTCCGTGTCGCTGACCACCTACATCGACATGGTCGAAGCCCTCGGTGGCAGGATCGCCAACGATCCGCGCCCCTGTCGGTCAACCTAGTCACCACTCCCTCTCACCAAAACTCGAAAAGGAGGCCAGCCATGGCCCGATCCCGTACGCCCAAATTCGATGCCTCAGAGGTCATCACAAACGAAATCATCCGCATCATCGAGCGCGGCGTCCTGCCATGGCGCAAGCCCTGGACCGCAGGCGGCAGCTCACGCCCCCTGCGCGTGGGCGGTGAGCCCTACCAGGGGGTGAACAACTTCCTGCTGACCATGCGGACCGTGATGGCGGGCCACAGCTCTCCCTTCTGGATGACGCTGCCGCAGGCCAATGCCTTGGACGCAAAGGTTCGCAAGGGCGAGAAGTCCTCTGTCGTCGTCTATTACGGCCAAAGCCAGAAAGGCGCCGACGGCGAGAACGACGGCAGCGACGGGGATGTTCGCTCCGAGCAAGCCCGCATCTTCCGCTTTCAGAAATCCTACCGCGTGTTCAATGCCTGCCAGATCGAGGGCTTGCCCGACAGCTTCTTCCCCGACCCGGAGCCCGTGCCCGAGCATCCGCCGTCCGAGCCCATCCCGCATATGCAGGCGTTTTTCGACGCCATCGACATCACGACCGTCTTTACCGGCAGGGAAGCCTACTACCTGCCGCCCGTGGACAAGGTCTACATGCCGTCCATCACGCGGTTTCAGGACCCGCGCAATTTCTACGGGGTCTGGGCCCATGAGCTGGCCCATGCCACAAAAGCCCCCCATCGGCTGAACCGCGATTTCGGGTTCTCGAAGTTTGGCAACACGTCCTATGCTCGCGAGGAGATCGTCGCGGAATTGACCTCGGTGTTCCTGGGTCAGACGCTGGGCTTTACCGCGCATACGCTCGAGATGAATGCCGCCTACCTCCACAACTGGTTGCGCGTTCTTCGGTCGGACAAGGGCGCAATCTTCCGGCACGCCGCGGACGCGCAGCGGGCCTGCGACTATCTGATCGCCAGATCGGAGGCGTGCAGGGCAGGGGAGGGCGCTGAGGCAGCATGACCTATGCTCTTCCGCAACGCAGAAAATGGCAGCTTCGAGCCCACTTTGACCGATGCTGCGTAAAGGATGTATCGCTGCTTTCGAGGGCGGTAGAAAACCTGCTTGATCGCAGCCGCGATGCGGAGGGAAAGCAGCGCCGAGTTGTCGGAACGCGTGAACCAAAAGGCGATCTAATCGAACGATTCAGCGCTTCACCCCGTCTGCGGCTGCCTCTCAAATACTGCGCGGTGCCCAGAGAATAATACCCGCACCGACAAGGCAAATGACCGCTCCAACTACATCCCATTGATCCGGGCGATGCCCTTCTACGCCCCATAGCCACAGCAGGGACGATACGATGTAAACGCCACCGTAGACTGCATAGGCGCGGCCCGCCTGATCGGCGGGGCTGAGCGCCAGTAGCCAGGCGAAAGCGGCAAGGGACAGCATGCCCGGTGCCAACCAAAACACGCTCTTGTCCAGCCGGAACCAGGCCCAGAAAGCAAAGCATCCGGCAATTTCGGCCAGCGCAGCGGCGAAGTAGATAAGAACCGTCTTCATCGGGCCAGACATACGTTCCGAGGAGGATCGGGTCTATTGCGAAAAATCTTTCAAATTCAGAGAAGCGAGCCCAAATCCGATCCAACACTTGGATAGGCCGCCGTCATCGACTTAAGTTGCTTGGCCGCCAGGCCCAGCTTGATTGCCAGCCCGAAGAAATTGATCAGTTCGCCGTATTCCGGGCCGAACAGGTGCGCGCCGAGGATCTTGCCGTTCGACTTGTCCACGAGGACCTTCGCGGCAGCAGAGGTCTCGCCGATCCGGTAGTTCGAATACCAATCGCCAGTGTCGGTGAACCGAACATCGACATCATACCCGGCGTCCCTTGCCTCACTTTCCAACATGCCGACACGCGCCACTTCCGGGACTGTGAAAACGGCTGTAGGAATACCGGCATAATCCGGTGCGGTCTGAGTGTCTTTGAGCATGTTGGAGGCCGCGACCTTCCCTTCGATCACTGCGACTGGCGTCAGCGGCATGCCATCGGTGTCGGCGGAATCTCCGGCGGCAAAGACCGCGCTGTTTGTCGTGCTTTGCAGATGCGGGGCTACAACGATGCCCTTGTCGCTGTAATCAACACCAGCCGCCTCAAGATTCAGATCGGCCAGGGCTGCCACACGGCCCGCGCCATGCACGACCAGATCGGTTTCGATTGTTCGGGTTTCATCGCCCGACTTCACCTCGACAGTGAATGCTCTACTGGCTTCCGAGACCGATACGATTTCGGTTTCGCGCATCAGGTCCACGCCGATACCGCCGCTGCGGTCGATCAGCATTTCGACCAGATCGGGATCGAAGCCGCGTAAGGGCCGGGCGCCACGATCCACGATGATCGGGTTGGCTCCGGCCCGTGCGGCGATATGCGCAAACTCGAAGGACACGAAGCCGCCACCGATAAAAAGAACCCGATTGGGAAGGGCCTCCAGGTTGAGGAAATCCGTGCTGTCGATCACGAGATCGGCCCCTGTGAAGCTCAGCGGCCTGGGCATGGCACCGGCGGCCACGAGGAACCGTTCCGACTGATATGCCGTTCCATCGACCTCCAGCGTGTTGCTTCCCGTGAACCGCGCGGCTCCATGCAGGGTTTCGACGCCGTTGCCCGACAGGCCCTTTTCCATCTTGTCCGGCACGGGATCGGTGAAGCCACGCTTGTGTGCCATCAGATCGGCCCAGTTGATCGACAGATCACCGGGATCGATCCCCTTGCCCTGCATGAGCCGTGCCGCGTCCATGATTTCCGCACCGCGCCGCAGGATTTTCTTTGGATCGCAGCCGCGCAATGCGCAGGTGCCGCCGTAGGGCAGCGCATCGACAATGGCGACACGCCATCCTGCCGCGCCACATTTGTTGGCCGCGGCCACGCCCGCCATGCCCGCCCCGATGACGATCAGGTCGTAGTCTTCATTCATTCTCCGGTCCTTGTCCTGATCTTCATCCGGCGCAGCAGCTCAACTTTGCCACGTCCATATCGAAGGTTTGCGCCGCCAGCTTCAGCCCTTCCACGGTCGTCAGATAGGGGAAGATCGTCTCCCCGAGCGCCTTTGTGGTCATGCCAAACTTCAGCGCCATAACGAGGGTCTGGATCGTATCGGACCCCTCGGGCGCGATGATCTGGCCGCCAAGCAGCCGGTCGGACTTTCTGTCCGCCACCAGCTTGATCAATCCGCGCGTGTCGCGTGCGGCCAGTGCGCGCGGCACCTGATCGAGCGGTACGATGGACGTCTTGACGTCGAGGCCCGCGTCCCGCGCCTGGGCTTCACCGAGACCGACGCCCGCGACCTGCGGGTCGGAAAACACCACCCAGGGCATCGCGGCGTTGTCGTAGCGATGGTCTTCGCCGAGAACCGCATTTTTGGCCGCGAGCTTTGCACCATAGGCCGCCATATAGACGAACTGGTCGCGGTCGGTCACATCGCCTGCGGCATAGATGCCGCGCACCGATGTCTGCATGTCCTCGCCGACGACGATGGACCCACGCGCGTCGGTTTCCACGCCGATTGCGTCCAGGCCCATATCTTTGGTATTGGCCCGCCTGCCAGCGGTCGAAACGAGGTGATCCGCCGTCACTTCGACAGGCTTTCCGTTCTGGATCACGCGCAGTGTCACGCCCGCGTCGTCGCGGCGCACAGTGTCGTAGCTTAACCCGGTCAGAAGGGTGATGCCTTCGGCCTCGAACGCCGCCGCCAATGCCTCCGAGACCTCTGGTTCCGCGCCGGGCAACAGATGCGAACGGGCGACAAGCGTGACCTTCACGCCCATGCGGCTCATCATCTGGGCCAGCTCCGCGCCGATGTAGCCCGCGCCGATGAAGATCAGGCTTTTCGGCAGTACTTCGAGTTCCAGAAGACTGGTGCTGTTGAGCGCGCCGATTTCCTCGATGCCGTCGATGGTCGGCAGAACGGGACGCCCGCCCGTGGCGATGATGGTCCTCGGTGCTTTCAGGGTTCGCTCACCGACTGTCACGCCACCTTCGATCAGCCGCGCGGGACCGGCGTCGATGTAATCGACATCCTCATATTCCGGCAGAAGGTCCGCGTATTTCTTCTGGCGCAGGGTCGTGACCAGATCGTCCTTGGACTGAACGAGCGTCTGCCAATCATCCACTTGTGCCCGTCCCGACAGGCCGGGGAACCGCTTGGCAGCCCCCGCACAGTGCACGGCCTCTGCCGCACGGATCATCGCCTTGGAGGGCACGCATCCCACGTTGACGCAAGTTCCGCCGATGGTGCCATGTCCTACGAGGGCGACACGCTTTCCGGCATCCGCGCCGGTAATTGCGGCGGAGAACCCCGCCGATCCGGCCCCAAGAACGATCAGGTCATAGCCGCCCTGTTCATCGTCGTTTTTGTTCAGGTCTTTCATCTCAGCGCGCCTCGCCATGTTCGGGGTCTTTTGGTCTGGCGGCGAGCAGATATATGACCGCGCCGATGGCGATCAGCGGTGTCAACATGCCGAGGAGGCCGAAGACCATGCCGGTGGCGGTGCAACATCCCATCATCATAAGAGCGATCCTTTCTTTTGCGCACGGTTCAGGAGAACCGCGTAGAGTGCTGTGGCGGCGAAAACGCCGATTGTGATCCGTATTGCGAACCTGAATTCGAGAAGAATGATCAGGATCGACAGGGCCACCGCGAGGCCGGTGGCCCAAAGTTTCGGGGCCGGTCCCGGTTTGCCAGCGCGCAGCCAAAGGGCCTGTGCCACCACGGCGAGGCTGAAAAACAGCAGCGGGAACAGGGCGTAATCGAGCCAGCCCGTGAGGGCCGACAATCCGACGCCAGCGACGATGACGACCAGAAGCGGTGTAAAGCAGCAGAGCGCGGCGAAGAGCGCACCGCCAAGCCCCCATTTCAGCAGACGGTCGGAATTTTCAGGTGTGTCAGTCAAGGAGCCGTCTTTCTTTGTGATGGGTCGGGGCCGGAGGCGCGTTTCATTTGCGAACGACGCAGTGCGCGGACGATCAGGTAGGTCAGACCCGCCAAAACCAGCACGGCAATGCCACTCATTCCAGAGAGCCAAGCCCCAACGCCGCCGAACAACGCTGCAAGCACGGCAGTTCCGCCGCCGCAGCAGACGACCACGACCGGAGCTGCTATTCCGAAGGCCAGCAGGCCACCCATCAGATTGTCACGCATTGCAGGAGATTGTCACGCATTGCAGGCGGCTCAGGAGGCTGTGTCGGGCAGCACCTGCGCCGGATAGCCATTGGCCGTCACCGCGCCGATGATGCTTTCGATGGAAGTTTCGGCGTCATCGTAGGTCACGCTGTAAACACCCTGCCCGTATTCGGGGCCGTCCTCGAATGCGGCGATCTCGACCGACGGAACACCGCGCATCGAGCTGGCAACAATGAACGAACAGGACGGGCATGTCAGTTCGCTGACGGCGATCTCGACCTGGCGCTCTTCAGCGAGGGCCGGGGTCGAGAGTGCGACGATGGCCAGGGCGGATAACAGGAGATGCTTCATGGTCATGGTCCTCGTTCAGAATTTCAGGATGAAGGGGGTGATGTAGGGAAAGATCATGGCGACAGCGACAATCGCGGAAGCGGCCCAGAGGGTTGCGCGCATGATGCGGCGGTCGATGGGGCGGGCGCAGGTGCCATCGGCACAGGCCTCGGCATCTACAGGCTTGTAAGCCTTGTAGAAGCCGTATCCCAAAAACGCGGCGCTCAGCGCGAAGGTGTACCATTTGTAGGCATAGAGCGCCCCGAGCTGCGCGATGAACACGCCTGTCACGCCAAAGCTGACCAGCACCAATGGAAGGATGCAGCAAGAAGTCATCGCCAGCGCACCGAGGACGCCGAGGCCGGTCACGCCCCATCCCTTGGTGGTTTCGTCGCCAATTTTCTGCGACTGAGATTGCGGAAGTTCCGCCAAATGTTGTTCCATCGAATCTTCCTTGAACAGATGTTTCCACCGTTCTAGGGTCTGTAGTTGATACAGGCTCAAGGGATTTTTCGGCACAATGAGTAACACAAGCGTGAGATCAATTCGGCGGGGCGATTTGGCCCGCGCAACGGGCTGCAACCTGGAAACCATTCGCTATTACGAGAAAATCGGGATCATGCCGGACCCGCCGCGCAGTACGAAGGGCTACCGAAGCTACGACGATGCCCACGTCAAGCGGCTGAAATTCGTCATGCGGTCCCGCGATCTAGGCTTTTCTCTCGAAGAGGTTCGCGGGCTGCTTGGGCTGGTCGATGACCGATCCCGGACATGCGCCGAGGTGCAGATCATCGCCGAAGATCATCTGACTGACGTTCAGGCCAAGATTGCCGATCTGCAGCGCATCGAGCGCGTCCTGTCGGACACTGTTGCGCGATGCACCGGCGATGCTGCCCCAGAATGCGCGGTGATCGATGCGTTACTCGATGCTTAGTCCACCCTAAAGAAGAGGGGGCAACGGACCTTCGTGAACGGCGCAGCGAAAGCCCGAAAAGTCCGCAGAGCGGACTATTGGAACTGTTTGGTTCGGGCAGGTTTGGACCGGGTTCCTCCGCCAAGCGGAAAAGGAAAAGTGGGCTTTGAGAAGGGTGTTTCAAACCTCTCAAAGGAGATCCCCATGTCCATGAATGTTCAACCCCAGCCAGACCGTCCGGATCCGACCGTGATCGCGGCGCAAAACGACGCGTTTCGCAAGCTCGCGTGCCTTGGGGTGCCGCCCGCGCAGCCCATCCAGGGCCGCATGCATGTCACCCGCGCGCTTATGGAGGCCGGTGACGGCTTCATGGCCGAGGCGGTGAAGGCGACCGGTGAGTTCGAGACATTCGAGCCTGAGAATGACCCGGAAGGCTGGCACGATTTCGGGGCGGTCGAGATCCGGGGAGAGACCGTGTTCTGGAAAATCGATCTCTATGAGGCAGATTCGGATTTCCGCTACGGGGCTGAGACCCCGGACAATCCCGCCACCACCATGCGCGTGCTGACCATCATGCTGGCGCGCGACTGGTAGGGCAGGGGACTCCTCCCCCCTGACATCTGAGACGATGAAGGCCCGCTGACCCCTCAAAGGGAAAGTGGGCCTTTTGTCGTAGTGATCCCTGAAGCCGGGGATTGGACACGCGCGTGAAGGCGCGGGCCCCACCTCACCCACCTGGAAGGATACCCCATGACCACGAACTTTGCCCCTCTCACCGTCGCCATCGGCGATCTGGTCCCGCATCCTGCCAATGTGCGCAGCAACGCGCCGGAAACCTATGACCCCGAGAACATCGCGCATCTGAAGGCCAGTATCGCTGTGCTGGGCCTGCTCCAGCCACTCCTCGTCCAGAAGATCGACGGCAAATACGCCGTGCTGGCCGGTGGCCGGCGGCATGCCGCGCTAAAGGAGCTGGTCGCTGACAAGGCCATCAAGGGCTTCACGGCGAAGACCAAGGTGGACTGCCGCCTCGTGCCGGAAGACTGCGACGTCACCACGGCGCTGTCGCTCGCCGAGAACGTCACCCAGGCGCCGATGAACGCCATTGACGAGTTCGAGGCTTTCGCTCGGATGATGGAGGTCGATGGCCAAACGCCCGAGACGATCGCAAAGACCTTCGGCACCACGGTGGCGGCCGTGAAAGGCCGGTTGCGTTATGGCCTGATCCACCCCGACATCCGCGCCGCGGCTCGGGGCAAGGTGATCACGCTCGACACGATGAAGGCCTTTGCTGAGCATCCAAGCCAGGAGGCGCAGCGCGAGGTCTTCGAGGCGCTCACGAAGGACGGCGGCTATCTGCAGGCCTATACCGTCCGTCAGGCCCTCAAATCCCGCGGCGTGCAGGTCAGCGACGATATCGGGGCTTTCGTGCGCGCGGACTACGAGGCGCGTGGCGGTGCCGTCGCAGCCGATCTGCTGGATGAGCATTCCGTGCTTGAGGATGCGGCTCTGGTCGAGACCATCCTGCTCGAGAAGCTCGGTGCCGCTGCCGAAGAGGCCCGTATGAGGCTGGGCTTTGCCTGGGCCGATGCGATGGTGCGCTATGATTACGCGACCATGGCCGACTACGGCCGCGTCTATCCCGGCCCGATCGAGCCGGATGAGGCTGCCCAGAAGCGCATCGATGAGATCACCGCCGAGCTTGAGAAATTGCAGCTCGAGATGGAGGATGAGGGGCTCGAGGACGGTGCCTACAACGCGCTTTACGATCGCGTGGATGCCTTGGAAGAGGAAGCCCGCGATCTGCAGGAGGCCTACAGCGCCGAGGACCTCGCGCGGTCTGGGGTGATCGCCTCGTGGCAGGGTGGGCAGATCACGCTCCATGTGGGCCTCGTCCGCCCGGAAGACACCGTCAAAGAGGAGGGCGCGCGCGGCTCCTCGGCTAGCCCAACCGGGGAGGAGGCCCCGGACCCGGGCGAAATCACCTACCCGGCCTCGCTGGCCGAGGACCTCAAGACCGAGCGGGCCATGGCCCTCGGCGCCGCGATGGCGCTGCATCCGGAGGCCACGCTCGATCTGACGCTCTTCAAGCTGGTCAGTGATGTTCTGGCCAGCGGCATGAGTGTCACGCAGGCGATCAAGATCGATGCCCGCAAGGAATACCGCAGCCATGCCAAGATGGACGAGATCGACGAGACCTCGCTCGAGCAGGTGGCGGCGGCGCATGATGCGCTTGATCTCTCGTGGCTCGATGACGCCCGCGCGCCCGCCGATCAGTTCGCGGCGTTTCGCGCGCTGGAGGCAGGGGAGAAGGCCAAGCTCGTCGCCTATGCGACCGCCAGCACGACGCAGTCCTGCTTCGCACGGGACCGCCAGCGCGACAGCCTGATGCATGACTTCGAGATCGAGATCATGCCCGACATCCGGGCGCATTGGACGCCGAATGCGGCGCTCTTCAACCGCTTCAAGAAGGCCTGGCTCCTGAAGATCCTCGGCGAGGATTTGGGCCTGGCCCAGGAGGCGGTGACGCTGGCCTCGTCGAGCAAGAAGGAGATCGTCGCCTTTTGCGACAAGCTCTTCGCCGAGCCTTTCGCCACGCTCACGGACGCGCAGCGCGCTGCCGTGGCCGCCTGGTGCCCGCCGATGATGCAGACCGCGGGTGGCGCCTGTGATGAGGCGGAGCCCACCGTGGAAACTCCGGAGCCTGCCAGCGAGGTCGCGCAAGCGGCCTGATGCATCAAGTGACCCGCGCGTGGGCCATGCCGCCCGCGCGGGTCGACCCCCCACACCCAACGGAAAGACACCCCCATGGCTATTCTCAAGTTCTCTGCCTCGGCGGTCGCGGCTCAAATCGCACATGCGCGCGCCTGCAAAACCTTCCTGCCCAACTGGAACGGCCCGGTGGACAGGCCCGCCCTGATCCTCATCGTCGGCAATGGTGTGCATCTGCGCTCAAATGGCATCGATGGCACGACCACCCGTATCGTCACCACCGAACAGGCCGATCCCTCCTTCGCCTTCGCGGACGGCATGAACCCGTTTCGCGACACCGACTGGATGGCGCAGCGCCGCATGGCGTTCCGCGACCTGACCGGCCAGTTCTACACCGACATCCTGGATGACGTGCAGGTGCTCATCGACCGGGGGCGGGGTGCGATCCGGCTCGCCACCGATGGCCACAGCATCCGCGTCTTCGTGCGCCGGGCCTCGGACTATCTCATCGGCGGAACCTACGAAGTGCCCTCGGGCCTCGGCGGCACCTTCCGGGTCATCCTCAAGGATGCCTGCGACACCTTCGCGATCGTGCAGAACTGTGGCAATTGCGAGGATTTCGACGCCATGCAGCCCTACCGCGTGCCGCTCGATGCGCTGATGGAAATCGATGACCGGAGGGCGGCGTAATGGGTTGGCTCTTCTACACCGACGGCCGCGTCCAGACCTACGCGGATGAGAAAGCGGAGATTGCTCGGCTGTGCACCTTCGAGGGCGAAAGGCGCAAGACGGAACTGGTCAAAGCCTGCAAGGTGGGTTCGACTTGGTATGCGGCGGCAAAGGTCACAAATATCGACGGCACCCCTGTCGAAGACACGACCTATGTCACCGATGCGGATGGTTCCATCACTTTCGCCGCCGTATTCCTTACCCGATACGATGAGGGCTGCTGGGGCTACAAGGACATGGAGGAAAGCGCTGGCCCGAACGAGTCGCGCGCTCCGCTCAGCCTTCTGGCGCTGCTCTCGGAATTGAGGGACCCAGAGAGCTATGCCCAGGACTGGCGCCAGCGCTGCCGGGACTGGGCGTCGATCCCGGATTACGACGAAGGTGACAAGATCAAGCTCGCAAAACCGGTGACGCTCACCGACGGCAGCACCTGCCAGATCGTCACCGCGACCCACTACAGGCGCGGGCGGCAAAAACGCCGGTGCTACCGCATCGAGGAAACCGGTGGGCTCGTGCGCCTCTCGAAAGCCTCGCTTGCGGGCTCGGAGCTGCTCAGCTCCGCGAAGGGTGCGGCCAGCCCAGTGCTGGCGGAGTTTCTGGCGGGGCGATAATAGGTGCTGCGCCGGACGGTTTATCGGCCTGCCCGGCGACAGCAGATGCTGCGGCTTGTCTTGACAAGGCAATGCAAGTGCATTACCTATCGCAGGCAGCAAAGACCCCCTTTCTTTCAGGAGACGGCCATGACAGCGCTCGCACAAGATGTCTCGAAACTCACGGATCGGTATCAGACGACCGTGCCGGCGGGTGTGCGCAAGCAGCTCAAGCTGGGCAAGGGCGACCAGATTCGCTACTGCACCGAGCCGAGTGGCAGGGTCTATATCGAGCCCGTGCGCAGCGACGAGGAAGATCCCGTGCTCGGAGCCTTTCTCGATTTTGTCGAAGCCGATATCAAGGCGCATCCGGACCGCATTCGGGCGTTCGATGGGGCTTTGCATGACCGTCTTGCAGCACTGGTCGGAGACGTTGACGTCGATCTCGATGCGCCGCTTTCGCTTGAGGATGAATGAGCGGCGATAGCGTACCCGCCCAAGCGCCCCTTGTCGTAAACGGATGGTCGATTTATGCGCATCCGCTCTTTCTGGACCAGCTCGAAGGGCTGGTCGAGGAGGTAGAGGCGCGTAAGGCACGCGATCCTAAGACCTGGCGCAAGAAAAACCCGACGAAACGGCTGGCCGCCATCTTCAAGCTGGTCACCGAGGCCATACCGGCAGATCCGGGTGCCGCCGCCTTCCGGCAAGGCGGCACACTCGGCGATCACCGCAAGCACTGGTTCCGGGCGAAATTCTTCCAGCAGTATCGGCTGTTCTATCGGTTCAACAGCGATGCGAAGGTCATCGTGGTGGCCTGGGTGAACGACGACAAGACCCTGCGCGCCTATGGCAGCAAGACGGATGCCTATGCGACGTTCAAAGGGATGTTGGAAGATGGCAATCCACCTGACAATTTCGACGCGCTCTTGAAAGAAGCTGCAGCGGCGGGCAAGCGGTTCGAAACTTCCCTTGAAGCGGTGCCCGATCGGTAAGTGGGCCAGCTTGCTGTGACCCTTTGGCATTATCGTTTACGACGCCCCGCTGGAAGATGTAGCATCGGCTGATAATACGGTCGGAGAAAGCAAAATGGACGAAACGGAAAAGGATAGGCAGCACCTCGGGCTAGAGGAGCAATGCGCGCCTGACCTGACGGGGCACCGTTTCCCAATTGCTGTGCACGTTGCAGACATGCCCGATGACCTCGGCAAGCTGCTGGATATCGGCTCGAGGAGCATTTCCGTGGCGGCTGATGTCAATTCGTATGACGCGTGGTTTCGCGCGAAGGTGCAGGCCGCGCTGGAGGAGGAATGCACGGGAACATCTCAAGTTCAGGTGATGCAGGCCGCACAGGCATTGATTGATGCGAAACGGGAGGTCGAACCCAAGTCCTGACCAAGCCTTGGAGGTCAGCGCGGTCTGACCCCCGTCACCCTGAAAAGCGAAAGCGGGCTTTTTGTCCTTTGGAACTCAGACCCTGATCCAAAGGAAACCCCCATGTCCAAGCCCAAACCGGCAAACCCGGCTCTCTCGATCTCCTACCCTGACCTCGCCTCTGCCCTCGCGCAGATCGGCGCGGAGGTCGACAACCAGCCCCTGCGCAGTTCAGCGCTCGCGCGTATCATGCGCGAGACGTTCCATGGCAACGATGCCGGCGGTGCCTGGGACTGGCGCATGGCATATGACCTGATGCAGGCCGCGGCTGTCCAGGTGCTGCTGCGTGGGGAAGGTGCTTCAGGTGACATCGCCGCTGCAAGGCTGCTTGCCTCACGGCTTCTGACGGAAACGCGCCGGTCAGAGCAGCAGATCCGGCTGCAGCAGTTTTCCACACCGCTGGCATTCGCGACCATGGCGGTGCGGGCCGCAGCGATCCGCAAGGGCGAGACCGTGCTGGAGCCCTCGGCTGGCACCGGTGCCTTGGCTGCTTTCGCCGCCCGGGCCGGTGCCACGCTTGTGCTCAATGAAATCGAACCCTTTCGCCAGCGCCTCCTGCGCGCGGTTTTCGCTGGCGAGGTCACAGGCCATGACGGCGAGCATATCGACGATCTGCTTCAGTCGCCGGTTCTACCCGACGTCGTGGTGATGAACCCGCCCTTCGCCTCCTCGGTCGACCGCTCCCGGGACAAACACATCGCCGCCAAACATCTCATCGCGGCTGCAAAGCGCCTGGCACCCGGCGGGCGGCTGGTGGCTATCATGCCGCCGGGATTCACACCCGAACGCGATGCCGCCCATTGGTCACGCGCCTGCGGTCTCCTGACGCCGCGCTTGGCGTTGACGATGCCGGGGCAGGTCTACCGCAAGCTTGGCACCTCTGTCGAAACACAGCTCATGGTCTTCGACAAGGTGCAGGAGGACGGCGAGATGATCCGCGCCATTGTGTGCGATCTGGACGAAGCCCTTCCTTTTGTCGACGCCGTGGCCGCAACCCGGCCCGAGCTGCGCCCGGCCCAACGGGCGGCAGCGATCCCTCATACTCGGTCGAGCGTTCCATCATCTGCCCCGCGCAAGACCGCCGCTGCGCCTGTCGCCGCCTCCAAACCCCGGGCCAATGCCGTTGTCCCGCTAGTTTTCACGAGCCTTGATATCCCGCGTGACAACACGCCGGTCTCGGACATCTATGCGCGCTACCGACCGCAGCGGATTGAGATGGCAGGCGCGCAGGAACATCCCACGCCGCTCGTCGAGAGCATCGCCATGGCCTCTGTCGCGCCGCCGGTGCCCTCAAACACGGGTAGTGATGACTTGCGCCTACCTGCGCGGTTGATCGAGGAGGGACATCTCTCCGAGGCGCAGCTGGAAACCATCATCATGGCGCATGATGCCCATGGGCGTGACCTGCCGGGGCGGTTTACCATCGACGAGGACCAGACCAAGCTGACGCGCGCCGATGATGACCCGGATGCACGTGCCTATCGCCTTGGCTATTTCCTCGGCGACGGCACCGGTTGCGGCAAGGGCCGCGAATGCGCGGGGCTCATTCTCGTGAACTGGCTTTCCGGGCGCAGGAAGGCGATCTGGGTCTCCAAATCCGCCACGCTTATCGAGGACGCGATCCGCGACTGGACCGATCTTGGCGGCTCGCCTGCCGACATCCAGCCGCTTTCCAAATGGAAACCGGACCAGCCCATCACCGTGACCTGTGGCATCCTCTTCGTCACCTACGCCACGCTGCGGTCCGCGGGCAAATGCGGCACCACGCGGCTCAGCCAGATCCTCGACTGGATGGGCGAGGGGTTCGACGGCGTGCTGGCTTTTGATGAGGCCCATGCCATGCAGAATGCGGCGGGGTCCGAGCAGGGCAGGGGGGCCAAACCCTCCCAGCAGGGCCTCGCGGGCCTGCGTCTGCAACTGGCCGCCCCGCGCGCTCGCGTCTTCTACATCTCGGCCACGGGCGCCACGAGCGTCCACAACCTGGCCTATGCCGCGCGGCTAGGGCTCTGGGGGCAAGGCCCCGAATACCCCTTCCCGAGCCGCGAGAGTTTCGTCTCGGCGATGGAAGCAGGCGGTGTCGCCGCCATGGAGGTGGTCGCGCGTGATCTCAAGACGCTCGGCCTCTACACGGCCCGCGCCCTCAGCTTCGATGGCGTGGAATATGACGTGCTCGAACACGCGCTCACCCCGGCCCAGATCGAGATCTACGACGCCTATGCAGGAGCCTTTCGCACGATCCACCACAATCTTGAGGCTGCGTTGACTGCGACCGGCGTCAATGATGCTTCGGGAGAGACCAATGCCTCGGCTGCTCGCGCCTCGGCCAAGTCCCGCTTCGAGAGCACGAAGCAGCGCTTCTTCAACCATCTCCTGATGGGTATGAAAGCCCCGACCATCATCCGCGCGGTCAAGGACGATCTGGCAGCGGGCAAGGCTTGCGTCATCCAGGTTGTCTCTACAGGCGAAAGCCTGTTGAAGCGTCGGCTTGAGACGATGGACCCGGAGGATGAACTCGTCGAGGGTGCCTTGACGCCGCGTGACTACGTGCTGGGCTACCTCGAACAGGCCTTCCCAATCCATGCTCAAAAGCTCGTGGAGATCGACGGCAATATGGTGGTGGAACCTTTACGGGATGAGACCGGGGCGCTCGTTGTCTCGCGCGAGGCGCTCGCCCTGCGCGATGCGGCCATGATGGAGTTGATGACGCTGGCCCCGATCCCTTCGGCGCTGGATCAGATCCTCTGGGCCTTTGGCGACGAGGCTGTAGCCGAGGTCACGGGGCGGTCCATCCGGCCCCTCAAGGCCGAGGACGGCCATCTCTTCATCGAGAAGCGCAGCGCCAGCAGCAATTCATCCGAAACCCAAGCCTTCATGGACGGCGAAAAGGATATCCTGATCTTCTCCGATGCAGGCGGCACGGGCCGGTCCTATCACGCGGCCCAAACGGCGAAGAACCAGAAACGGCGGCGGCACTACCTGTTGGAGCCCGGCTGGCGCGCGGATGCGGCCATCCAGGGGCTCGGGCGCACGCATCGCTCGGCTCAGGTCAGCGCGCCCTTCTTCCGGGTCTGCACCTCAGATGTGCATGGCGAGAAGCGTTTCACCTCGACGATTGCCAAACGCCTTGACCAGCTAGGGGCCTTGACCAAGGGTCAGCGCGAGACCGGCTCCCAAGGCATGTTCCGCGAGGAGGACAATCTCGAAAGCCCGATCGCACGGGCCGCACTACGTGGGTATTTCGCCGATCTTGCCGCCGGGCGCGCTGAGGCGATGAGCTACGAGAGCTTCACCGACTGGACGGCCCTGCGGCTGATCGACAAGGACGGGGTGCTCCTTGAGGAACTTCCCCCGATCCAGCGGTTTCTCAACCGGGTTCTGGCCCTTCCCATCCACATGCAGAACGCACTCTTTGCCGAGTTCATGCGCCGGATCGCTGATCAGACCGAACGGGCGCGCGCGGCGGGCACGCTCGATTTCGGCGTCGAAACCCTGCGTGGCGAAAAGATCGAACAGGTCTCCACGGAGGATCTCTGGACCTGCCCAAAATCCGGCGCCGTGACGCGGATCATCGGGCTGGAGGTCACCGACCCGGTCCACGTCCTTGGGGCCGAAGAGGCCATGTCGCGCAATCCCGACAAGCTGCCGATGGTCAATCGCGCCTCCGGTCGCGCGGCGCTCATCTCGGCGCGCCCTATGCAGATGTATGACGAGGACATTGTCACGCTGATGCGCAAGGCGGTGCGTCCAAACGGGTCCAGCTATCTTGAAGAGGCAAGGTTCGAGTCTTCGGCCTGGGAAGACATCGGAAGGCCCGAGTTTGCAAGGCTTTGGGATGCCGAGGCTGCGTCCCTGCCAAAAACCACCACGACCAAGCTCTACCTGCTGACTGGGCTCTTGTTGCCGATCTGGAAGGATATTCCGACCACGAATGAACGCATCTACAGGGTCACGCCGGACGGGGCGGCCGCCATGATCGGGCGCACGCTGAGCGAGGAAGGGGCGGCCGCGCTGCGCGCCCGCTTCCTCGTCTCCAATCCGCAAACGCCGCAGGAGATGTTAACCGCCGCCCTCGGCACCACCGCGCCGGTCGATCTGGGCCGGGGTCTGACCCTGACCCGTCGCCGCGTCGCAGGCGAGATGCGCCTCGAGCTGGGCGGTGCGGATCGGGGCATGATTGAAGGTCTCAAGGCCATGGGGTGTTTCACGGAGATCATCGCCTTCCAGTTGCGGGTGTTCCTGCCGCATGGGGACGGGATTGACACGGGAAGCATTCTGGCACGGATCGTGGGGCAGCGAGCCGCTAGAGCGGCAGAACAAGCCGCCTGAAAAGCCAAAGCGGGCTTTGGGCCGGGCGTCGCGGATCGGGGTTTGGCCGGTCCGCGCTTTCCGGGCGCGCGCTGACCAATGCCATACCCGGCCCCCCCAAATTCAGACAAGAGGACAGACCCATGACCAATCCCCAAATGGACTATGCCGCACTGGCGGCTCAGTGGCGCGCGGAGCGTGAAACCACCTTGAAGGCATCCAGAGTGGAGCTGCTCGCGCAACTACGTGCGCTTGGCATCAGCGAGGTCGCTGTCGAATACGAAGGCTATGGCGACTCCGGCAATGTCGAGGATGTGACGGTGCAGCCTGCAGAGGTCAAACTGCCGGAGCCACTTGCCACAGAGGTTGGCGACTTCGCCTGGTCGCTGGCCTATCACCATCACCCGGGGTTCGAGAACAATGAGGGCGGCTACGGCACGCTGACCTGGGACATAGCAGCCGACAGCATCACGCTCGATCATGCGGACCGCTATGTCGAATGCTCGCACAGCTATGACGAGGGGCTGTGAGATGGCCCATCCGCTTCATCATGCTGAAAGCTCTGCCCGGAAATTCGGTGGGGTGCCGTCTGACTATCAGGCTGTGCACGATTGGTTTGATGCCTCGAAAGAGCACCTCGCGCTCTTTACGCACCGAGCCATGCGTCACCATGCCCAAGGCCTGTTCGAGGCCGAACGTGTCTTCGGCGTGTCCCTGACCAATAGCGCAGGTCGGGACATTCCCGTGCGCTGGATCGGCGAGCAGCATATCCGTGAAGACTGCCAGGGCCGCATTCCGAGCATGGCGGACTGGCTGCTACGGATCCAGCCCGAGCCATGGATGGCCAATGGTCATATCGACCGCCATGTCGGCGATGAGCCCTGCGGCGACCCAAGGGTCGCTTGGGCCTCCGAGGTCGCCGCCGGACGAACGGTTCTTGGCCTGAAGGATTGGATGGCGGCGCGCGCGACGCAAGCCACGCAAAGCGCCTGACAGCTCTCGGCCGTTTGCCAAACGAATACTGCATGGAAGCCCGGTTGGAAGATCGGGCTTCTTGCGTCGTTTCCCCACCATTCTTCTTGAGGAGGATCGCATGACACTCGATGACATCAAGGCGGCCGTCGATGCCGGCCAGACCGTGCACTGGGCCAATACCGGCTACGTTGTCCACAAGGACCGGCTCGGTCAGTACCTCATCACCTATCAGCCGAACGGCAGCTGCATCGGCCTGACCGACCGGGAAGGGCACTGGTTGAACGGCAAAGAGGCGGAGTTCTTCATCGCGCGATCGGAGGACGGCGCGGAAAATTCAGGCAGCCAATCAAGACCAGACGGGCAGGGGAGGGGCGTAGCACCCGGAGGCGTGGGGGCATTCCCACTCGGACGGCAGCTCTGACCCGTGGGCGGGGCAGAAAGGGAAAGCAGGCTTTCTGATTTGTGATCCCTCAAGGGGTCGAGAAAGCAATCCCGGATGCGCTGGCAAGGACGTCAGACACCGGCCGATCCAAAAGGAACCATCCCATGTTCGCAGGAACCCTCACCCGCAATGTCGAGACCGCAGCCGCCGAGTACACCGGCATGATCCATTCGACGCGCTTTGACATCGCCATCCAGCTCGAGGCACGGGCCAAGATGTCCGCTCGCAGCCCGGATTACGACGTGACGGCGATCAACAAGTCGGGCCGTAAGGTGCGCATCGGCACGGCCTGGAACGAGACCGGCAATACCAGCGGCAACCCCTACATCTCGATGCAGATCGATGTCGGCTTGGGCCCGTTCCGGGTCAACGCGGTGCAGACGAAAGAGGCGCGCGCCGCCCAGAGCGGCGCATTCGAGATCATCCCGCTGGTCTCGAACGGTCTGATGAAATCCGGCTCGATCTCGGGCGAGCTCACCGCCATGGACGCCGACAACGCCTTCACCGGCTACATCGCCAACATGATGTTCGATCTGGAGTTCATGCTGATCGAGAACAGCTACAAATCCGAGGAGACCCACCCGGATTACCGGATCGAGGTCAGCTCGCCCCGGGGCACACCGATCCGCGTCGGCTCGGCGTGGATGGCGAAAAGCAGCCGCACGGGCAATGACTACCTGTCGCTGCTGATCAACACGCCCGATGGCGACCTGCGCGTCAACGCCGTGCAGAACGAAGAACAGCGCGGCGGCCAGACCTTCTCGATCATCCCGTTCATCGACAGCGGTGAGCAGCCGCAGGACGGAGGCGCGGGGCTGTCGCTGGTCGCGTGATCAGCGCGCGAGAGTAGACGATCTGAACCGAAAGGGGAGCCGTGGGACCACGGTTCCCCTTCTTGTTTACTTGGACGGTGCGAAAGCGAATAGCTGCAACACAAGAAGTGGACGGTTCGGAAGCCATTGCGGTTGTCTGTATCGTGCCTGACACGTCCAACTTAGCGTGCAAAATCGATCATAGTTCGCTTCCAATGATCAGCTTCAGTTTTGGCTTCGGGCGCTGGTCTGGCGGTTTCAGGCCGTGCATCTCCGCCAATTCTGTTGGGAAAGTTCTTAAAGCGTCAGCCAACTCGTCGAACGAGTATCCCAAATCCTCCGTGTGCAATTCCATGAGCTGAGATGATAAAGAACCCTGTTCATGTTCAATGCTGAACTCATCAGGCTCCCGCGTTCGATAGCCGTAGTAGCTCATCTTCTTGTACAAAGACGTTGCAGCTTGATCGGTTATCGCGTTCAGCGCTTTAGCTCGGTAGATCAATGCTGCCATTGCCACGCGCCATTTCAGCTTTAATTGCCCAAGTCTTGGAATGGTCAACGGTTTCTTTAGATCTGGTAGCACCCCTTTGGCAGGAGTGAGCAACTCAGCGGCAAATTCGTTGGCTTCCTTTTCCATCGCGTCGTAGGGGAAGGGATGCAAGATCACATGGCCGTATTCGTGGGCAAGGCTAAACCGCTTTCGATCAGCGGGCCGGTCTGCGTTTAGAACCACCACCGGTTTCATTCCTGGGGGTCTGATGGTTACACCGTCAATGTCGGCACCGCCAAAATCGCCCTGAACCACGAACACACCGGTGGCTTCAATGTACTTGACGAGATTCGGCAAAGGACCATCGTCCAACTGCCACGACTTTCGAACCTTTTGAGCCGCTTCGGCTGCAGAAGTAACGGCACGGGCGTGTTCGCTGACGCTCGACTTGTCATCCACAACCTCAAACTGAAGCAATGGAAACTGGGGCTCCAAGTCGACGGCTTCAAGCATTCTGCGCAAGTGCATTACAAGATGATTTGCCAGTGCGACGACCGCACCTTGATCTTTCGCAGAAACCGCCGACTTCTTGCGGAAAGCCGCGCCGTGGATACTGAGGGGTGTTTTGTAGAGCGGCTCCTGCTCAAAGAAAAAACTCACCGGGAATCCTAAAGAGCGCGCAATCGACTGAATCTCTTCATGCGACAGCACGTCCTTTGTACCGTTTTCGACTCTGGAGATCGCCGCCTGTGCGACCCCGGTCTCTGCGGCCAAGTCCTTTTGAGTTTTCCGTCGTCTCTTACGAGCTAGAAGCAGCATCCCCCCGTTTATCTGTTTTGATGCCATCTTCTTTCTTGTCTCCCTCGGGTCTTTTTACCTTCAATGTTGCGCCACGCGGACCCTGCTCTGGTCCGATATCTGCGGATGCCTTGGGCGCCCCTTCGGCAGGGCGGTGCATCTCAATCATTCGCTGATCTACACCGTCCGCAAATTTCAAGTACGCTCGCGACACCGATACGCCGGTGCCGCTGAGATGGCACGCTACAAAAAGTAGCAGTCTCTCGGGCGCGTCTACGTCAAATTCGATAAGCGACGGTTGACGTTCAATGTCGCATACGGCGGGTTCCGAGAATGCAAACTGGTGTTTCGATTTTGTCGTTCCGCCACGTGGACCCGACAGATGCAACTCTAGGCTGACGGGGAAGGTTTCGCCGCCCGACTTCACGTGCCCGGAAATCTTGTTGCACTGTCCATTTCGACAGTATTTAACTTCAAGCCCGTCTTTCTCGATCCCAGCCTCCTGAGCTGCTGCCGGAAGAGCTGAGTTCAAGACTGATCCTATAGCGCGAGGGCACTCAATATTCATGTGCGGTACGCTTGCGAGTGACGTCAGCGAATTTTCAAGCTCGCTCAAAAGGCCCCAAATCGATGTTTCCAACTGGTCGCGCGCTGCCTGCAGTGCGTTGTCTCGGTTCAAGTTTCTATGCCTTTTGCTGTTTGATTCTTTGCGCCTCGCACCTTACATCACACACCCCAAGCGCCCTGTCCAGAGAATATTCAAAAAATATTCAGATGACGAATATTTTCCAATGCGTCTCTGGATGGGTCGTTAGGATGGGAGTAGTTGAAATTTTACGCCACACATGCTATCTACATCTCAGACAGAAACCTGTCGGCGACCCGTCATGCTGTGTGCAGGGCGAGCGTCGCGGTGACCCGAACCGCAGATGGTTCGGTTGCAAGCCGCTCCTAAAAACCGCCCTCAGGGCGGTTTTTCTGATTCAAAGGACCCGGATTCCGTAGTTCTCATGTAGCCCCTTTGCATTCTCTTCGCCCTTGTGAATCCACGTGCGCGCATAGGCGATTACGTCAGCGAGTTGGAGAAGGCGCGATGCTGCGGAATCGATCTGGCTGATGCGATTCACCGCCTTGAATCGCCCGTCATGCTGGCACGCCTCCGAAATCATCCGCTGGCATTCGGGGTCCGTGTTGTGGTGGTTCAGATCGAGGATGAGTTCCACATTGCCGACACCCTGGCCGCGAATCCGGTTCAGCTTCCGGAATTGCCCGACGGCGACCTTTACGGTCTCGATGACATTTCCGGCGTAGATCGCTGGCGCAGTGCCCTCGGTGACCGTTCCCAGCCTATTCATCAGAATCATGCCCTCGGGCCGGTCAGTCTGTGCGAAGCGCGCCAGAAGACTTTGCAGGTATTCACGACTCAGATTCGCCGCATGCAGTTCGTTCGCATTCGGCTCCAGCAAATCGCTCAAGGATTTATCCGCGCGTCCGCACTCCCGCGCCCAAGCCATCACGCATCCGAGCGCGAAGCCGGGTTCGCCGGCGGTTCCGCATTCGTCGATGAAACAAAGGATGCGCTTATTCTGTGCCGCCATCGCCCTTGGCCTTTCTGGCGCGGGCGCTTGCCCTGGCACGCGGCGTCTCGGTCAGGGCCCGAGCTTCCTCCCGCTCCTTCCGTTCCTCCTCGAAATCCGGTTCGAGCTTCTTCAGCTTGTTGATCAGCCCGGTCAGGTGGTACCGGTTCGGCCCGTAGTCACCGGCGCTCGTCTTCCACTGTTCGCGCGTGACGAGCCCGGCTTCTTCGAGCGCCTTAATGTTGATCCTGATCGTCTGCTCGGTGATGCCGATGCGCTTTGCAAGATCGCGCTTCGTCGGGAAAGGCGGACGGAGCGGATCGTAGTAGTAACCGAGAAGCTGGACGATGATGGTCAGCTGGGTCGGGGTGATCCCCAGCCGGTTTTGCGCGCGCAGCAGGATATTTGGAACGCCGGTATACCCATGCGAATAGACCTTCGGTCCGAAGATGCGTTCGGTCGAGGATTTTTCCGGCGCCTTCTTGCGCGCCTTGCTTGTTCTGATTGTCTTTGCCATTGCGGGCCTCCTTGTCATTCGATTTACGGAGGCTTGGGCGTCTTCTCAATGGCTTGGCCGGGCCTTCGGATGGTGGAATTTCCACCCCACCCGAATATCGGTACTCCGCTACTCCCGGACTCGTGGTTATTGGAACACGGTGCTTAGGTGCACGATATCCCGCCACAGGTGGGTATGGAAAGCCACCCTACCCGTAGGGTGGAAAACCTGTCAACGTGAGGTGGCAGGTTTTGCGCTCTTCTCGCCCGTTGGATCCCGATCCCAAGGGTAGTTGCCCGGCCAATACGGGTCAACGTCCATTCCGGCGGGCGCGTCACCGTCAATGTAAATTCCGTTGTGCCCGCCGACCGTGTCCGAGATCGTCAATTTCATATCGGGAACCCAGAGTCTGTCTTTCACGGTCACGATGTAGGTCGCACCGGCTTTGGAGTCGCACCAGATGGTTTCTATGCGCCGCGACACAAGCTCGGGCATGGCATCGACAATGCGTTTCATATCCTCCAGCTCACGAAGGACCGCCCATCTGCTCTCAAGCTGCACTCCCTTGTAGGTGAAGCCAGACACTGGTGCCTTCTGCCCGGCCTCCGCCCGGTCTATCTCATTTTGCCGTTGAAGTGCTTCCGACAGTTCAGGGGGCATTTCGATGTCATCAACCATTGCTCGGTCTCCTGTTTGTTCCCATCTTGTTCCTTGTCGACGGATTGAGCAACTGAAACATTATGGGGCTTGCAGACTTACGAATTTCGCGGTTTTGAACATACCGCCCGATGCCTTGCGGCCTCCCCAGCTCGGCTTCGCGTGTCGCAGGGGAGAACGGCCCTTCGGTCCGTCGCGCATTCGGCCATGCGGCCTCACCGCGGCGTCGCACCCGGCCTCCCGGTTTGCCCGCCTCGCGAGCACGTCCCTCCCCGGCCGCTCCGCCGGATTACGCTCTGGTCAGTTTTGGCCCGAGGCCAAAACGATCCCGCCGCTTCATCCGTCTTCCGCGTCCGGTCAGGCCGTTTGCCTGCTCGGGTCGGGCAAACCTACCGTTAAAACACACACACATGAGTGCGGAAGCATATCCTCCGGATGGCCCCCAAATCAGCCCGCGTCAAGGATCACAAAACTTTTCGGCGAGGGCGGGGCGAGTGGCATGGGGTGGTCCTGTGCGTGAGCGCGCGCATGTGTCCCGTGCTGCGCGCGGAAAACTTTTGCGCCCGGCAAGCCGGCGGCTGCGCCGTCCCTGACCCGGGCAGATTCGGAAACCAGGCATTCGGCCATGCCCCCACACTCACGTGGTGGCCTTGGAACCGAACACTGGAGACCAGACATGGCTTACGACACTGCAAACACCTACGAGACCATCGAGCTTTTCGGACTGACCGAAAAGGAGGCGCAGCTGCCGATCCCCGAGGATCACATCCTGACCGACCACATCATCGGCGAGAGCTTCGAGGCTCTGCTCGGTCAGCTGCGCGGGACCGGGCTTGAAGCCGAAATCGAACCGCTGGCGCATGGGCTCGCGACGATCCTGCAGCGCCGGAAAGTGGCGCTTGGCAAAGAGGTCGACCGCACCGCCGACAAGATCGGCGCGCTTGCAAAATCTCACGACGGATCGGAGATCGCCGAGACCGCGCTCGAAGAGGCGCAGGCGCGCTTTCTGCAGCTGCGCGAGATCGTCAGCGCCATCGAGGTGATGAGCGAGGCAGCGGCGGAATGCTACGAGATCGAGACGGGCCACGCCTTCATCCCGGCAGCCGGGTCGCGCTCAAGCGTCCGGGCGCAAGAGACCGGGGCGGTCTTCGAGGCGCGGCAGCTCCTGGAGCAGCACGACCGCGAAACCGCCGAGAAGTCGAAAGTCGAGGGGGTGCCCCTGATCGTCTCAGGCGCCACCGACTGGACCGATGTCGATGTGATCTTCAACACGCTTGACAAGGTTCGCGAACGGATCAAGCAGAACCGCAACCAGGAGATCTTCCTCTGCCACAAGGGTGGCAAGCACGGGGCGGAGATGATCGCGGCCCGGTGGGCCCGAGCACGCGGCGTTGCGCAGGCGCGCTTCGATCCGCGCTGGTCCGCACACGGGCGGGCGGCACCGTTCAAGTGCAACGACGAAATGCTGGACGACAAGTTCGCGGCGACGGGGGTTGTACTCTTCGGCGGCAACGGGGTCGCGCTGAACCTCGGGCAGAAGGCGGAAGCGAAAGGCCTGACGGTCATGCGGGTTGCGGACCCGGCGAAGAAGACCGCGGAGGTGTGAATTGATAGGGTCGCCTTTGGGCGGCCCTTTTTCCTTTTCTCATCGGCGTGACGGTGCCCCAAAAACCTTATGCCTAGCAATTTTGTGTTTTGATAGGTATATGCGTGCCAAGCAAAACTAGGAAATGATTGGCATGACCCCACTCAGCAGCATCGCGATGAGCGCCTATATCGATCTGGTACGGCTCCTGAAGGACGACGCCTTGTCCGGCGTTGACGGCAAGCCGACGCTCAAGGAGCGCGGCGATAAGGCGTATTGGTACGCGGCCCGCCGTGTCGGCACCGAGATGCGCTTCATCTATATCGGCGAAGACAGCGACGAGACGCGCGCGCGCATCGACCGGATCGAGGAACTGCGGGCGACTGCCAAGGATCGGCAGGCGGAACGGTCTCGGCTTGTCCGGCTCCTGCGCGCCGAAGGCATGACGCCCACTGACCGCGCAACGGGATCCATCCTGTCGGCCATGGCCGCAGCCGGGACCTTCCGGTTGGGTGGCACCATCGTCGGGACGAACGCGTTCCGGCTCTATGAGGGTGAGCTAGGTATCCGTCTTCCCTTGGGGGGCATGGCCAATACCGGCGACATCGACATCGCCCAGTTCGAAAAGCTCAGCGTGGCGCTGCAGGATCAGGTCGATCCGGGTCTTGCCGAGACCTTCTCGGCGCTCAAATTTGATCCCTTACCAGCCCTTGACCAAGGCCGGACCTGGCGATGGGCCCAAGGTGGCAGTGGCCAGTTGGTCGAGTTCCTGACACCGGCGTTCGGGGATGAGACCATCCGCGATTTGCCTGCCTTGGGCGTGAACGCCCAAGGATTGAACTATCTCAACTTCCTGATCGCTGAGCCGATCCATGCGGCGGCGATCTATCGATCCGGGATTCTCGTGCAGGTCCCTCGTCCAGAGCGCTATGCGATCCACAAACTGATCGTTGCTGATCGGCGGCGTGACGGGGCGGGGAGCCTCAAGTCGGCCAAGGATCGAGAGCAAGCGGCCTTCCTGATCGAAGCGATGGCCGAGGACCGCCCTGATGATCTGGCCCGCGCCTATGCCGTTGCTCTGGAGGTTGGCCGACGCTGGCGGGAGCATATTGGCAACTCACTGCAACGGATGCCTGAGACCAAGGTGATGCTCGACAGCTTGGGCGCGTGATCGCGGCAACGGTGTCGCGCTGAACCTCGGGCAGAAGGCGGACGTGAAAGGTCTGACCGTCATGCGCGTCGCTGATCTGGCGACGAAGGCGTTACGGGATTGAAGAGAGAGCCACGCTTGGCGCGGCCCTTTCGTCATGTCTCATGGCGTATGCGGCCGGCCATGCATGATCGGCAGCTCGCGGCGGCCAGAACCGGCATTCCTTCTACCCGGTCCGTCAGAGTGCGGCCCATCCGCATCGGTACGGGCTGGGGATGGTGCGCACCTCACGCACATCCTTAGCAGCGCAAGGCGCGAGGGGTCGAGACGTCGCACATGAGGCTGAAGACCTGCACGTCCCTCGGGGCGTGTTTCGGAACATCGCATCCACGCGGGCGGGCTCCGTCAGCACCCCGGCCAGGCTCGGCGGGACGCGGACGCGGATGGTGGCGGCTGCGTGATGGCAAGGGTCATCCGGATCACTCCTTTTTGCTCATAGATGTGGATCGCACGGGGTCGGCCCGTCCGTGCCCTCAGCTCACGCTTCGGCAAGCACAAATACGGCTTCCACGGCTGGCCGCGGACCCTCCGCATTTGCGCTTGCGACCGGGCCTCTTGCCCCCGTGTCGGGTGATCCCCATCGCAACAAGGAGTAACCCAAATGACCAACCACTACGTCGCCACCGTCCCCGTCAAGTTCACCGACACCGATGGCCAGGAGCGCACCCGCTTCCAACGCGTCGGCGCGATGTTCCGCAACACCCGCAACGGGGATGGATCGGAGTTCTTCAGCCTCAAGCTCGACTTCCCGGTCGCGGTCTCGGAGCTGGTGATGTTCCCGCCGAGCGCGAAAGATCCCCAGGACTAAATCCTCTGACGAGGATGGGCCGCCCCAGGACGATCTTGGGGCGGCCCTGTCCCTGTTCCAGGGATGCCGGTTGCTGCGCGTTCAACGGACGCACTCCCCCCGGAATGATCAGGCCGCGACAGACCGGCCAGTCAGCCTCAAGGGGGCCATCCACAAAAACCTATCGGCCAGGGCCTCCCGGTTTTTGCGGCAGAGATTTGGCAAGCCAAATCTGGCCCTCCTTGACCCTGCCTGTCCGCCCTGTCGGTGGGGTTTGCGCCCGCCCGCGTTTCCGTCCGAACACGTGGCGTTCGGCCAGACCCTCGGGCGGGGCTGGGGAAGGGGCCCAATGTGACAAGAGGGGTTCTTGATGGCGAGGGGACAGGCCCGCGTCCCTACGGGCCGCGGGGGAAGCGGACACCAAGGCTGCCTGAGACTGAACGCGACGTAAGTATATAATTGACAGTTGGGTATATTATCGTAAGGTGGGGGCAGCCTTGGTGGAAGGTGGCAGGAAATAGGGGGTCTTTCTTCCGCATGTCCCGAACGAAACGCCTAACAGAGATGGAGAAGATGCAGATCGTCCGCGAGGCCGCGGAGGGTGTGTCGACCTCTGAACTGGCGACGCAGTTCGGGGTCACGTCGCGCGCCGTGCGCTACGTCTTGAAAGCCGATGCCGAGCGCCAGACCGATACCGCTATTCCGGTCTCAGCGGTCAGTGTGAAGGTCACGGCCGCGGAGCTTGCGGCGCTCGACGCGGTGTTGGAGAAGGCGGGGATCGAGAGCCGGGCAGAGGGTCTGCGGCGGCTCATCCAGGCGGCGGGCGGGGTGTTCGTTCCGGACGCGCAGATGGCAGCAGAGGTGGCGCGCTATCGCGCCTCTCTGCACGAGGTCGGCAATGGGGTCGGGCAGATCGCCAAGCAGATGACGCGGGCCAACCGGATGGGGCAGGGGGCTGATGGTGGCACGAGTGCGGAGTTCACCGAACTGCGTCTTGCGCAGATGCGCGGGCTGGCGCGGTTCATCCTGGATTCCGCTGATGAGATCGACCTACTGCTACGGCGTCGTCGCGATGCGATGCAGCTCGAGGCCACGGCCGCGCTGAGGGAGTTTGCCCATGCGGCTGAATGATGCTGTCGACGCGGTTACTGGCGAGGTCTTCCGAGACGGCTGGAGCCGGATCCGGGGTTCGATGCAGGGGCTACATGTCGCCAAGCAGAGCCAGCTTGTGCGCGCGGCAGCAGGGCATCGGCCGGCGGTTTTCAAGGCGATCCGGGGCGGGGGTACACATACGAAATCGCAGCTCGCAAACCAGCTCGATTACCTCACCACCAAGTCCACCCAAATCGTGGACTCGAGCGGGTTCCTCGATGGCAAGGCGAAGCTCGAGGCGAAGGACATCAAGGACCTGACCGAGCGCTTTGCCAAGCGGTGGGATGCGGGCTTCAAGCCCAAGCTGGGACAGACCACCCACATGCTCATGTCCTTTCCCATTGGCACGCGGGGCGAGGACGTGCGCGACATCGCGACGGACGTGGCCGAGCGGTTCTTTCAGACCGATGCGGGGCATTTCGACTACATCATCGCGGTGCATGAGGACCGCGATCACCCCCATGCGCATCTGGTGCTGAACCGCCGTTCGCAGGAAGGCGAGTTCTTCTTTCTGGGGCGCAACCACCGCTTCAACTATGACGATTTCCGCCTCGCGATGGTCGAGGAGGCTGAGAAGTATGGCGTGCGCCTGGAAGCCACGCGCCGGGTCGATCGCGGGGTTGTGCATTACCCCGCCCGCATCAGCGAGGTTTATGCGGCGAAGGAAGAGGGTCGCGCGCCCCGCGAGCGCGAACGCGTGGGGCAGGACCTGACCCGGACGCTGGCGGAGATCGCCAACACCAAAACCGTCTACCATTCGCTTGCCGCGGAGGCCTCCCGGGAGGCCCGCGAGGATATTGCCGCGGCACTCTTCCGCGCGGGCGAGGTGCTGGCGCGCGGCGGGCAGGTGGACCGAACAGGAGATGTGTATATGGCCGAGGATCAAAGCTTCGAGGATCTCAGAAGCCTCTATGCGGAAAAGCTCGCGCGGGTGCAGGGCATGATCGCCGAGAAGTCTGACGCGGAACGTCCCGTGCTGGAAAAACGCCTCATCGAGATCCAGACGCAGGTCCAACACATGCAGCCTCTCGGTTTGCGATCATCCACGCTGTCAGAGACCCCCTCGGAGGGCGGGATCTATTCCGAAGCCAATATTGACGCCAGCCAGCGCGAGCGACTGGCCGAGCCCGATCTGAGATCGCGCATTGACGCGGCACTACGGGGCACCGGGATCAGCACATCGGAAGTGGTGGCCCGGATCGAGACCGGGGCCTCGAGCGCCGCGCTCGAGCATCAATGGATCGCAGATGATCTCGCCAAGGTGGCTGAGGCGCGGGATCTGAACCTTGAACGCCGCGCCGATCTGGTACAGGCGCGCGACATTCTCAACGATGTGCATGTCGAACTTGGCACGCTCTTGGAGCGGGAGAACGTGCTGCGCCGGGATGGCGTCGTGGAAGCCGAAGCGGTCAACGAGCGGTTCCATTATCACCGGGACGCAGTCCGGGAGATGGAAGGGACAATCCGTCAGGAGATGCGCGCAGAGGGTCTGACAGCGCAGCAGATCGAGGACCGGGACTGGGAGGTTGTCTCGCGGGCGGAGCGCCGGATCGAGACGGAGCAGCGCGCCTATCTCGAGGCACACCCGGATCTGCTCGCACGCCCTGGCGATGTGATTGACCGGTCTGAGCCCTACAGGGAGACCATTACCGATGCGGCCCGCGCCAGCGAGATCACCCGCGAGGTCGACCGGATCATGGAGGCACGCGACCTCCGCACGCCCGTTGCCGATGCAGTTACGGATGACTTGCGCGCGCGCTATCCGGACATGCCGTCCCACCTCGTCCGCGGGCTTGGCGCGACCTATGCGGCCGTCGTCGAGATCCGGGACACGGAGGCCATCAATCAGGTCCGCCGCG
The DNA here is from genome assembly GCF_001441615.1 of Roseovarius atlanticus. Classification (GTDB taxonomy): domain Bacteria; phylum Pseudomonadota; class Alphaproteobacteria; order Rhodobacterales; family Rhodobacteraceae; genus Roseovarius; species Roseovarius atlanticus. The sequence goes on along the minus strand of NZ_LAXJ01000028.1, from coordinate 63,268 downwards.
AAACCGAGATGCGCGAGGGGCTTGGGGTTGGCACGCGCGACGCACTCCTCGCAGCCCGCGGTGAAACTGCGCCGCAGTCTGACCGTGCCGACCGCCTTGCAGACGAGATTAAGCGTGTTCTGGACCATGAGCGGGCGGGGGAGTTGTCCGCGCCCTTCGAGACCGAGGCGGAGCGGGACGCATTTCGCGACGAGATCGCGCGGGTGCTGGACGTTCGCCAACTCGACCGGCTCACATCTGGCGATGCCGACGCGCTGGAGAAGGTTCTCGAGGACCGCCTCGACCGGCTCTATGTCGCCAAGGTCTATCTGCAATCGGATGCAGCGACGGCCAACACGGAGGCCTTGCGCCAGGTGGTCGATGATCTTGCCGACACCGAATACGAAAAGCACCGCACTGGCGATGTGGATGGCGAGACTGAGCGGGGACAGGTCCATTGAGCGCCTCCATGGGAAAAGCGCGGATCGCAACAGGGGTCTTGCTGGTAACGCTGGTGACTGGGGCCATGGGCTATACGATCGCCTCGGCGGTGCTGACCTACCAGGATCTCGGGTTTGGGGCCGAGATCGACTTTGCCTATATCGCGCAGAACTATCTGGCGATCCTCGATCGCCGCCCGGAGGACGCGCAACTTATTCACCTGATCATCGGCAGCTTCGCCGCCGCCGGCCTGATGCTGAGCCTCGCCCTTTCAGGCTCGGCCCTCACACGCTTTGGCCAGACCCATTGGCAGAATGCGCGCGAGATGAAGGCCAATGGCTTCTTCGGGGCGCCCGGGACCGGGTTCATCCTCGGCAAGCTGGGGGCGCCGGGCTCCCGCGCCAATTACATTTGCTCCAAGGTTTTCCCGCATGCGCTGATCGTGGCGCCCACGGGCCGCGGCAAGACCACGGGCTTTGTCATCCCGAACCTGCTGACCTGGCAAGGCTCCGCCGTGACGCTCGATGTGAAGGGCGAGTGCTTTGAGGCCACGGCCCGGCACCGTGCAGCCCAAGGCGACAAGGTCTATCGCTTTGCCCCCACCGATTGGGAGGGCAAGCGCACGCATCGCTACAACCCGCTCTTGCGCATCTATCAACTGAAAGATCCCGCGCGCCAGCAGATGGAACTGCAGCTCCTGGCGACGCTGTTCCTGCAGAGCGACAACGACCGGGTGCAGGGCCTCCTCAAAGGCGGGATCGATCTCTTTGTGGCAGCAGGCCTGTTGGCGTTCCAGCGCAAACGTCCGACTCTTGGCGAGATCTACCGCATCGCGGCCTCGGGCGCGAACAAGCAGAAGGAATATTTCGCGCGGGGGCACGAGGTGGATAACAGGGCCGCCAAGCTGATCTTCACGCGGTTGGCTTCGACCAACAACGACACGCTGACGTCTTACGTCTCGCTCCTGATGACCTCGGGGCTCGATCAATGGCAGAACCCGGCCATCGACGAGGCGACGGCGGTGTCGGACTTTGATTTCCGCACGATCCGCAAGAAGCCTTTTTCGGTCTATCTCGTGGTCCAGCCGCTGATGGTCAAACCCCTCGCGCCGCTGATCCGGCTCTTTTTCTCCGATCTCCTCTCCGCCATGCAGGAAAAGGATCCCGGGCCAGATGAGCCCTGGCCCGTAATGATCATGCTCGACGAGTTCAATCGCTTGGGCAAAATGCCGATCGTGGTCGAGAGCATCGAGACCCTGCGCACCTATCGTGGTCACCTGGCCGTGGTCACGCAAACCATTCCCGCCCTCGATGAAATCTATGGCGAAAACACCCGCCGCGCCCTGCAGGGCAACGCGGGTGTCAAGCTCTACTTAACGCCCTCGGATGAGAAAACGGTCGAGGAATTGAGCAAGGCCGTCGGCAAGACGACGAAGACTGTCATCACGCGGTCCCAATCCATCGGAAAGAACCCCTTCGAGGGCCGTAGCCAGTCGACAAGGACTGAAGAAAGCTCCTTGCTCCCCGAAGATGAGGCCCGCCGCCTGCCGCTCGATGAGATCGTCATGGTGATCGATGCCCAGATGCCGGTCCGGGCCAAACGGATCCAGTACTTTGACGATCGGCTGTTCAAGGCGATCCATGCAGCGCAGACGGGCGAATTGCCGTTTCCGGAGCCAGGGGGAGGAGGATTGCAGGGTACGCTGCCGCTGAGTGCGCGCGCCATGCCGATGACACCGCCAGCGAACGGGTCAGGGAGATCCGAGGCTGACGTTGAGGCCGCACGCCAGGCTGCTGATGGCCAATCGTCGGGACAAATCGATGTCGCCCCAAAGAAGACTGCGCCTGTCGTTCAAGCCGTGATCGCCGACGAACAGCGACAGATGGAAATGGATTTTGGGAGCCAGGTCGCGAATGCCGAGACGGTGGGCGTAGGCGACGAGGCGCAGATGCGCTCTGCCGTTGATGGTTTGGATGACATGGAAGCGATGCTGCGGGAGGATGGTGGTCAAAAGCTGGTTGCACGATAGGGTAGCGAAGATGTTATGTCGGTCGAGCGCGGGACGGAATCCGGACATTCGCTGCGACCGTGTTAAGAACAAATGAAATTTGAAATAGCTGACATCGCCGATCTGAAACTTTGTTCCCCGTTTGCAAGATCTCTTGCGCGTTGGATATTCCGACGCTATGTTGTCTCAAGGAATGATTTTCGGACACATGCCATGGTTGTTGCGACAGATACGAAAGAAAAGTCCAAGTTCGTAGGTTTTCCAGCTCAAGCGCTAGAAGCCATCTTGCGTGAGGAGTTAATGGCTGTCGCTGAAGCAGAAGCCGACATGAATGGTTTCGCACTTCCAAAGGAACCGGGCGTTGCGGCGGTGGCGCCAGTGCCGATGGATTCTCTCGTTGTGGTGGAGATATTGTGCTCGGTTGAAGATGTACTTGGCTTTCAGCCAAAAGACGCCACGGTCCGCACTGGTGGTTACACCTCAGTTCAGGATGCGTTGGATCACATGATGCCGCGGCTAGAGAACCAATGGCTTAAGAAGCAAGGGGAATCTAAATGAGCGTTGCAAAGCGAGCGGGTGACACTGGTTCCGAAGAGCGTCGGATCTTGGGTGAGCGGCTTCGAGAAGCGCGGCTTTATCTTGGTCTGAAGCAGGAGGAAGTGGCCCAATATCTCAAGATACAGCGAAGCGCTTTGTCAGAAATTGAAGCCGGTAATCGGCGTGTTGAAGCACTCGAACTTAATCGATTGGCCAAGCTCTATCGTCAACCGGTATCGTACTTCATGGGAGAGGACGATGCAGATGCAGCACTGCCTGTTGATGTTGCTCATCTTGCGCGGCGTGCTGCCGATTTATCCCGTCAAGACCGTGATGAGTTAGGCCGGTTCGCCGAGTATCTTCGCTCACGCTCGGCGGTCGTCGAGGAGTAAAAAATGGCCACGAACTACGCTCAGGCTGTGCGCAGGGGCGCACAATCAGCCGGTCGATTGTTGCGACAGCTCGGAGTCAAAGATCAGATTGAACAATCTGGCGGTGCCATCAATGTGTTTTCAGCGATTTCGAACCTGGACGTGCCCTTGCTGTTCCGACCTCTCGACGGCTTGCTTGGGGCCTTCCTGAACTTTCCGACACGAGGCATCCTCGTTACGACACAGCGCCCGCTAAGCATCCAGCGGTTCACGGCGGCGCATGAACTTGGCCATTGCATGTTGGAACACCAGCCAAGCCTTGATGACGAAAACATCCTACGGCGTATGACGATGAATGAGCAGCCCGGACAAGACCTCCAAGAAGTCGAAGCGGATGGTTTTGCTACTGCTTTCCTGATGCCAAAGTGGCTGATAGCCAATCACATGAAACGGCAGAACATAACTGTACCTCATCTTCGGCGACCGAATGTCATCTATCAGCTCAGTCTCCGGCTTGGAGTGAGCTACGAAGCGTTCTGTTGGACCCTCGTGCGCTATCGTATGATCGATCCCAAACAAGTACGAGAACTACTGTCGATGCAGCGGCGCGCTCTCAAAGAGGCCCTGTTGGATGGTCACCGTCCAACGAATTACCGGGGCGATGTTTGGCTTTTGACCGAACGTGATGCCGGGACACGGATTGATGGTAGCCGGAATGATCTCTTCATCTTGAAGCTGACTGAGCATAGCAATGGTGGTTACCTTTGGAACATTGATGAGCTGCGCGATAGCGGCTTCGCTATTGTTCGGGATGAGGTTCTCGAGATTGAGACAGAAAGCGTTGGCGACCCTGGCGTTCGACGGGTGACGGCGCAACCACCAGAGGATTATCGTGGGCGCTTGGTACTCGACGAGGCCCGTCCGTGGGATCTTGCACAAGCACTAACGCGGTTAGAACTAGAACTTGATTTCACCGGCCCTGAAGAAGAAGGACTGTCGCGTGTTGAGCGTCGTGAGCGGCTGATGATGGAGGCCGCATAAGGTGTCAGTGGTAGTAGAGGTAGATTTACGTGGGCAATTTGGGCCTGTCCGGGACCAAGGAGCGCGTCCGACCTGCTTGGCTTTTGCAGCGAGCGACGCCCATGCTGGATTGCGGGACGGTTGGGACCCGCTGTCCTGTGAGTATGTGTTTTATCATGCGCAGCAGAGAGCGGGGCGGCCGCCGACCAAAGGTGCGTTCTTGAACGACATGCTGGCGACGCTAGCGAATGAAGGACAACCGGAGGAACAAGGTTGGCCCTATCTTCCAACATTACCAAATGATCTTTCTCTGTATCGCCCACCGATCGGCGTCGGCGCTTTATATGGTCGCGAAGGTGAACAGCCACTGCAAGATTTGGATTTGATCCGCAAGGCTTTAGACCAGAAGAGGCCCGCGATTGTCTTGTCGACGCTCACGCGACGGTTTTTTCATCCACCAAATGATGGAATGGTTGTACATGACGACCGGGATCAGGCTTTTCCCGCCCCGCGACACGCTGTTGTCGCGGTGGGTTACGGCGACCATTTGGGTCAATCTGTCATTCTCATCCGCAACAGTTGGGGAACCAAGTGGGGAATGGCGGGTCACATTTGGCTCGCTGAGGATTATCTGCGTCGGCACATGTATGGATTGGCGTTGTTGAAGGAGGCGTGCAATGTCCCCGATCGTGCTGTCGCAGCCTAGCTGCGTTGAAACTTGGAGGGAAGCCGTGCGTGCCGTCGATGCGGCACCTGGCCATGAAGCGCACAATGTCATTTTGACGATAGAGAGTCCAACTACTGGTGCGCTACTCAGCGACGACAGAGTGGCCGCCGTCGATCAGTTCTTACGCCGCCACGACAAGTCTGTGCGCACGATCTCGAACACTATTTTCCCACAAGCGCTTTACAACCGGCATGGTGCGCCTGAGTTTTTCGAAGCTTTTCACGAGCGTGTCCTGCCCACAGTGCGCAAGAAAGAGCGTTGGTCTGGATATTACTTCGAGCGCATGAGCCACTGGCCAGGAGCGCCAAACGACAACCCACTCTGGGATATCGTCACGCGCATGCGCACACTCACAACAAAGAACAAGTATGAACTGGCGTTGTTTGATCCTGCTCGCGACATCGATAACTCGCCCTATGGCGGGCAGTGCCTCAGTTTTCTGAGTTTCAAGCGCTTGCCGGGTCCGCGAAAGACCATCACCCTGACCGCCCTCTACCGGAACCACTACTACATTGAAAAGCTTCTCGGAAACTTGATCGGTTTAGGTCAGCTTATGGCCTTCGTTGCGCAAGAGACCGACCAGGATGTTGGTCCCCTCACGATCATTTCGTCACACGCCACAATTGATCTTCCGCGCACCTGCGCTGGTGGCGCGACAACCCGCAAAGACTTGCAGGCGCTTCTCGATGAGTATGACGCGCTGCCTCAGAAGGCTGATCAAGCAAACTCGGCGAATGGTAACGTTGCTTCAGTTGTGGCTGCCGTCGCTGGTGCTAAGTCATAGATTTCTCGAATACCGGCGATAAATTCTGCCTGACCGCCATAGCTCGGGTGGCGCACGACTGACACGTCTGTCGAAAGATCTGCAAGAGCCATTCCAGCATCGCGACCGATGGCCACCAGTTTGCGGGGTTTCAACAAGTCCAGTAGCGCCAGCATGAAAGGCCAGGTGGCTACACGTTCTGATTTCTTGTGGCAGCGGTTAGTCATCGCGTCGCCTGGCGCATGTGGATGGAGCGGGAACACGTTCCAGAGCATAACAGGCTTTCCTATGACGCGTAGTTGCCCCCAGGTAATAGTGGCGGTCCGCTCAGCAACCGGTGCCCCAATCGTCGCGCGGACAAGCGGCGCACCTGCAAACAGACATGAGGCGTCATTCAGATGCGCCTCGTCCGTAAGCGGAACTCCTGTGCGTCTGCCACCCCGATAGCCTAGGTCGCGGGCGACCCAGATTGTGTCTGCTTCGCCCTCAAGACAGGCTTCTAGACATCGCTGTAGGTTGGTTCGACGCCGCTTGGCTGCTTCGGGGACATCATGCACAGGGCAGTTGTCGCGGTAAGGATTGAACGTGTTGTCGAGGGTGATCTCGCTCAGCGCATCCACAAAATCTGCTGCTGTTTTCATGTAATCGGCTCGATGTCGAGGCGGCGGTTGGCCATGTCGATGATAATGGTACCGCGGCGGTTTTCTCTGAGGTATCTGAAAGCTGCGTAGCCTTGCAATATGGCTTGTTCCCACAACCATGCGGGGCATTCGGCCGACTCGTAACCGGACACGAATTGGCGGACTTGTTTGAGTAAGTCGAACGGAAGGTCACCGGGGGCGAGACCCTCAAAGAACTTCATGTTCATAGCTTGCCCGAAGATCCAAGTGGCAACGCCCTCTTCGATAAGCGTCGCGCGTGCTCCATCCTGCGCCTCGTCAATCTTCGGTTGGCTCTTCCGCTTGAGCCGGAACAATGAACGTGTGACTGGAGACCAGCCCAAAACAGCCACGTAGGCATAGTGAAAAACGTCATGGAAGCGGTAGTCATCTGGCGTCATGGCGTTGTCAGTCAGACGGTCACCTATGTTCAGACCATGGCACGTTTGGAAGACGTAATTTTTTCCTGAAACAGAGCGCTCAAAGATTTCGATCTTGAGGTGCCGAGGCAATTGCTCTTCTCGAGGAGCGTCTTCGTCAAACAGTTGAGGGTAATTCTTCTCGACCGGCCAGCGATCGAGCGTCTTGTGGCGATTTTTGACTGCGGCCGCTTCTAGACTGACACCTGCCTCATTCGCGGCTCTAATGAGTGTCTCCAAGATTGAAGCAAGGCGGGGTCCAAGGCGGCGACGATCATGACTTAGGTCACTTGCGGCATGTTCATCCATCAAACGGCCCACTGCGGCGGCAAGTTCGATCAGGGTCTTCTCGAAAGCCTCTGTTGGCGTTTTTGGTGGATCAATGATCGAGGGTTGTAGTGCATCGAACGTGAGCGGTTCGTCGGACGCCGATGACCAAGGCTCACCTCCTTGGTGTAGGTTGGTTACAATGTCTGCGAAAGGCACACCCCCCTTGCTCGCAACAAGATTGAAGTACCACAGCACATCTCCGAGCTCTTCGTTGACGGCCTCTGCATAGGCCAAATAGGAGACCTTATCCCGTTGCTTTTTCTTTACCTCTGCAAGAAGGCTGCCAACCTCCCCAAATAGACCAAGAAGTGGAAAATTTAGCGTGCTGTCACCACGTCGTCTGTCAGTGCCAATGGCTTCACGTGAATACTGTTGTACTGACAGCGGAACAAAATCATCAGCCATCGCTCTCCCCTAAATATGTATGATGCCTTGTCGACGGCTCAATATGTTGTTGTGGATTCACAATGAATCGGAATGTCTCGCGAAGCAATGACGTTCGCTGTGAAGTACGAAAGGCTACGTTCAAGTGCCCATTCAAAACGCCTGTCATTCGTCACCTTTCCTGTGTTTCAGGACGAGGAGGTGCAGGACATCGCCGGAACCATTTCTCCGTGAGTTGCCTGCAAGGACAAACTCGAATGAAGGTAGTAGGCCGTCCTTCATCGCGAGATTGCTCGTGGTCGCAAAGACGCCACTTCCGTCTGCAAGCCGCAGTACTTCCGCGACCAGCGTTCTCGCTAGGCCCTGTCGAGAGTAATTAGGCGAAACCGATACATAGCCAAGCTCATACGGATATTCGTCATCAGCTAAAGGAAAATCTGCCCTCACAGCTGATTGAAGGCCAGTTCGATATTGGATTGACGGTCGCTTTAGGGCATCGACGCCGACTGCCTGTCCGTCAAGTTCAGCAAAGACGATCCGAACTCCCGGTCGTACTATGCCTAGCCGAACATAGTATTCGTCAACGGCGCCACCTGCGCCAACCAAATTGACGAAAGCGTCAATTTCTTCATTGGTGGCTTTTGAATCGCAAAGGTTCCGGAATTCGTACATGTTGACTGATTTCAAACCCCAAGATGAAGAAACAGTAGGTCAAGCGCCCGTCATTTGGAAAGCCGCACTGCGGCACGGACTGACGTGCTGGAAGTCATTTTCGGGTCGTGGTTTCAGCGGCTAGGGGAGGCAGGCTGGAGCAGGCGCCCGGTCTTCGAGTTGGTGCTGTTAGCTATCGCTTTGCGCATCCGCTCGGTCGGCGTCTTGGCCGGTGGGTTGAGGTGCGCGAGCGGCGCTCCGAGCGCCTTGGCGATGCGTGTCAACGTGTCGTCTCGGCCGGCACCATTCGGTCCGGCTTCGATCCGTGCAATTGCCGCCTGAGTCACGCCGACTTTGCTTGCAAGCACCGCTTGGGTCACGCCTGCATGGCGCCGCCACGCAGCAACTGGGTTGAGTCCCAGCTTCAAATACTGTTCGACATCGTCAGGGATATTCATAGTTTCCTCTTCCATCTTTGCCACCGCGCGCTCGGCAAGAGAGCAAACTGCGTCCCAGTCTTTGCGCCGAACAACCACCATTTCCGTCCCGTCAGGTGCTACGAAACCCTGCGCTTCGAACTCCAGCCACTCTGCCATAGGTACTCCATTAGCTAGATCGCAACATAACAGATATTTGGAGGAAATCAATAATAATGTTGTTTTTGTGATATTGGGTTGTTAGACCGCCTGGATACTTATGCGGTGATCTACGATGCGGTCATTGGCGCTGCCGCAAAAAAAGCGCCTAAAGTCCCTCGACCTGTAAGTTCGCTAGACACCATATTTTGCGGCTAAAGCGGATGGCGGCAGAACGAGTTGCGGCCGCAGCACTCATAAGGAAGGTCGAGTGACCGGTTTGAGCCGTTCACCGCCTGCCGAGGCGACCCAACCTTGAAAGCTGCGCAAGCATCCGAGCGCTAGTCCCGGTCCCGTCGCTGGCAGGAGATGCGGTTGCCCCGCCCGCAGTATTGGGTCGGCTTGGCAACGCTTGCACACCGAAGAATTGGCGCGCGCGCAGGGCTGCGTATTCCGCACCCGTTGCGCCCCCGATTGCGTATCGGTTGTAGACCTGCTGGCTACCTGCAAGCCCTCGGGCAAAGGCATAGCTGCCGCCGAACCCGGCCGAGAGAGCTGGCATCATGATGTTGCCGGAGATCGCCCGAACCAGGAATGGCGTAGCTATGATGAAACCCTTGGCCATCAGCACCATCATGAAGAACGGAATCAGCGCGCCGATGTTGGAGGCGCCTTCCGGGTCGCCCAGCTCAGCAAGTAGCGCACGCGAGACTCCTGTGATCGTTGCGAACACACCGGCAACAACGATGGGGTACATCGCAAAGGAAATCAGCGCCGAAAGCCAGCGCGCGAAATAATCCTTGGTCACTTCAAACAGTGTCAGGAAGATCATGACCGGCGCGATCCCGATAAGTAGAGCGATCATGAGCCTGGACGCAACGACTATGAAAGCCGCCAAGCCACCGAGGATCGAGAGCAGCAAAACGCCAAGTGTGTCCAACAGGGCACCTGCCATCCAGTTCAGTTCAGACCCCGCGGCATTCAGATAGTCGCCGAGTGCCGCGATCAGGTCATCGAACTCCTCTGCAAAGGTGCCGGATGGGCCGGGTGATCCACCACCGACAGAAGCCACGAGCGACCCGGCAATGCTGTCGATCCCGTTCAGGATCGCCGCAGCAAGGATGTTGAACTGTACCCAGTTGGTTGCAAATGCGCCTATCAGCGCGACCTTCACGGCGAGCCAAAAGGCCGTGCACCCGTCCATGGCGCGATACTGGTAGATCGTGTTGATGAAAACCAGAATGACAACGAGCGTAGTGCCGAGTACCAGCATCGTTCCGACTGTTGCGGCGACCGCACCGAATTGCGTCTCGGCGGCGGTATTGAGATAGCCTTCAGCCGTTTCGACGAAGTAGGTGACGACACTCATGGAGACCTACCAGTTCCCGGCGGCTTCGCAGATTGGCATGGCTTCGCGTCGAATCTCATTTGCTTGGCGCCGGTATTGGGACGTCGCTTCCACGATGTCCCAGTATTCAGATGCGGCGAAATGCTCGACGAAGACGCCTTCGGCTGTCTTCCAAGAAGGATACCGCGTTGGACATTCACAGCTTTGGGCTTCAACGATGCGTTGCATGCTTTGTGCTCGGTAGATTTGCTGAATCAGCAGCCGTTTGTGGCCCTCGCGTACATCGATATCTTTCATCCACTGTGGCTCTGGAGGCTGGTCGGGACAAACATCTGGCTCGTTGTCGAGCGTTGGGATTAGGTTCCGTTCAGCGACGCCAGCGGTTGCGCCAAGAACGACGAGCAGGCTTCCGATTGCAACGGCTCGCATCATTCTGATGCCGCCTTCGTACCAGCAGTCTCGCGCTTCAAGAACGTGGTGTAACCGTAGTCTCCTGCCTCGGCGGTGATGACTTCCCACCCCTCCGCGCCGCGCTCATTTAAGGCACTTCGCATCGCGTCGTAGTCCTTTTGCTTCTTCACCTGGAAGAACAGGACGTCATACTCAAAAGTTTTCATTCGGAGGCTCCAATCTCGGTTGCGCCGGGGAGGTAGAATTCGGTGATGCCGCGCTTGCCGTCGTGGCGACCGGCCTGGATGATCACATCGATGGAGTTCTTGATGTACTGGATCATGTCCGAATAGGTCATCGGGATCTCGGTCTTGAGTGCCGCGATCGCGAGCCGCTGCACGGCCAGTTGCGGGGTCTCAGCGTGCAGCGTGGTCATGGACCCGCCATGGCCGGTGTTGATGGCTTCGAGAAAGGTCATGGCCTCCTCGCCGCGCACCTCGCCGAGGATGATCCGGTCGGGGCGCATCCGCAGCGTTGCGGTGAGCAGCACATCGGCGGTCTGGAACTCCGCGTCGCGATTGGCGATGAGAGTCACGGCATTTGGCTGAGTCGGCAGAAGCTCAGCCGCTTCCTCGATGGTGACGATGCGTTCCTCGGACGGCACGTGGGAGAGGATCTTCCGCGCAGCGACCGTCTTGCCGGTGGAGGTGCCGCCGGAGACGATCATGTTGAGCTTGTTGTCGACGCAGAAGGCCAGGGCATCGTCGATGACGCCCGCCGTCACGACCTCGCGCAGTTCCTGGGTTTTCTCGAGGCGCAGTTCCTCGAGTTTGCGTTCCTTGCCGTAGAGGAAATCGAGCGCGATCCCGTCGAGCGGCAGGCTGGAAAAGAACCGCAAGCTGATCGACATGGCTGAGAGCACGGCGGGCGGGGTGATGACCTGTGCGCGGATCGGGCGACCCTTGTAGGTGATCGAGACCGAGACGATGGGGCGGTCCTTGCTCATCGTGGTGTTGGCGGAGGAGGCGATCTGGTTGCCGAGGTCCTTCACGTCGGTTGCGGTCAGCATCTGGTCTAGTTTCCGCATGAAGTGATCGCCCTGGAATTCGCCCCAACAGGTCCCGTCGGGATTGATGCAGATCTCGATGACATCGTCGCGGGCGGCGGCGTCGATCCGATCAAGCGAGGTCTGGAGATAGCTCAGCGACATGGGCTCAGAATATCTCCAAATCGCGGTCGACCATCACCGTGACGCGCGCGCCCTGGTCGACATAGATGACGGGTCCGATCGAAAGGTAGTCGCCAATGACGCTGTCGGTGGCATCGGCGAGATCATCGCCCAAGTCTTCGAGAACGTCGGCGGCAGTCTCGCCTTCGACATTGGAGGCGGCGGCGTTCGGCGCGGCGGATATCAGAGAGATCAGCGCGGCAGAGCCAAAACGCTCGTCAAATCTGGTATCGACAAAGCCGGTCACACCGGAGCGGCCAAGTTCGTCTCCTCCGAAGGAACTGATCTGGACGGTCTGGTTGTCGGGCAGGACGATCCGATCCCAGGCGATCGTGACCCGACGTTGTGCGATATCAACGCCGGATCGATAGCGCCCGATAAGACGGGAGCCGCGTGGGATCAGGAGCCGGGAACCGTCGAAGCTGAAGACGTCTTCGGAGACCACGGCGCGGGTCTGGCCGGGCAGAGAGCTGTCGAGAGCGGTTTCCATGACGGCCTGGATCATCGTGCCCTGGACAATGGTGTTCGACGGATTGGCGATAACCTCGGCCTGCGTGACCGACGTGGGCAGCGCGCCGTTCAGCACGAAATCCGTCACCTCTCCGAAAGTGCGTTCGGACAGAGCCGTCTCATTAGCGCCCGAAGTACCGCCAAAGGCGATGGTGGGCGAGGTGATGCGGCTTTGCTGAAATGCGCGTTCCTCGGCTGCGCGGCGCTCGAGGTCCGCAAGCCGTCTTGCTTCCTCCTCGAGGAGCATGCGTTCTTCTTCCCGCGCCCGCAACTCGTCCTCGGTGGGACCGACGGGTGCCGGAAGGGGGCGGTTGGCTTCGAGCTGGGCCAGCTCGAGATCCATGCGGAGTTGCTCCAGCTCGCGATCGCGCGCTGTGAGCTCGTCGCGAAACTGCTGTTGCGCGGCTTCCGAGGCGGACTGCAGGGCGGCAATCTGGGCGGTCAGCGCATCGATGGCTTCGGCGGCAGTCGTGTCTTCTTCGACCACTGGTTCTGGCGCGTTGCGCAATTCCTCGATCTGGGCCTGAAGGGCGGCGAGCTGCGCTAGAAGCTCGGAATTCGGCTCCCCCGGTTCCGGTGCAACAACGACCTCTTCAGTTTCCGGAGGGAGCAGGGTTTCGATCGCGCCAAACCCGTCGCCTTCGTTTTGGAACACGTCCGGCGTGGCCGTGGGCAGGGCTTCCTCTTCTTCGGGTTGGGAGAGGAGATAGAATAGGGCACCGCCCGCGCCGATCACGAGGATGACGACCAAAGCGAGCAGCAGTGAGCGCCGCGGGGCAGCGAGTCGACCTGTTCCTTTGCCTTGTTCGAGAGCAGCGAGACGTTTTTCGAGATCTGTGTTTCCGGCGTCGCTCATGATCCAACCCCCGCCGGCGGTGTGGCCTCGATACAGACCACCTCTTCCCCGATCCGCAGCACCCATTGCCGGTTCAGCCCCGAGACCCGGATCACGCCATCCTCAGTGGCCTGCGTGTTGACCGTCCGCTCACGGCCATTTGCGTAACGGAAGATCGCGGGCGCCGGCGCGTTCCGCGGGAATTCGAAATACGTAAAGGTTCCATCATCCCAGACACGGATGGGTGTGAATTCGGTGCGCGCGCTGGCCCCGTAATTGTAGTTCGGCGCTTGTGCCGCGATGGCACGGCCCTTGCGCGTGTGGTCGTCGGGATAGCGGAACTGTACCACGTAGAAGGTCGGGCTGCGGGTCTCCTGGACGTTGAAGTAATAGCTTCGCCGGTTCGTGTAGACCGTTACGTTGGTATGAACCTCGCGCGCGACGGGTTTGATCGCGAAGGCCTGACCGCCCGGCACGCCATCGATCTCGAAGCCTTCCGTGTCGCCCGCAATGATCGAGCGGATGCTCTCGCCTTCGCCGAACTCGACCGTGGTGACATGGGTGAGCGAAACGCTCAGACGGTAAACCTGGGCTTCCTGGTAGGTGGCCAAGCGCACCCGGTTGTCATTGGGCCCGCCGCGCGGGATGGCTTCGGCGAAGGCGAGGTCCGGCAGGAGGGCCATCCAGAAAGCGAACAGGCTGAAGCGAAACACGGTCAATTCTCCAATCTGTCGGAGCGGATGGAATATTCGAGCACGGTGAAGCCGAAGGGATTGGTCCAGACCTCATCGATGGAGCGGCGGGTCTCGGGACGGAACTCGAAGAGAAGCGTGGCGGTGAAGAGCCCGGTCTGGGTGCCGTTGATGGAGGTCAGACGCTTGCGCAGGCGGACCGTCGCGCGGTTGGTTCCGATGCGGTTGATGCTGAGGATTTCCACATCGAGCCGGGCATTGGGGCCATAGACCGTCGGTGGATAGGTCTCATTGGCGCTGTTCCAGATCTGGCGTAACCCGCTCTCGGCCGCCCCGTCCGACCGGCGCAGAACACTGCGGATGCGCAGATCGTTATCGAGCTGGTTGTAGACCTCACGGTCGGTCACGTAGCGGAAGACTTCTGCTTCAATGATGGCTTGATTAGCTGTGACAGAAGTCGCGCCCACTGAGGCTTCGGGCAGGGCAAAGCCCGTTTCAGGATCATAGGGCACAACCACCGGGGGAGGATCGACATCGAGGATCGCTACAGCCGCCGCGCTCAGGCATCCGAGGATGCCGAAGATCAAGCCGATGAGCCCAAGCCGCTGCCAGAGCCGTTCGCGGCGCAGGGCACCATAGACCAGCTCTTCTTCGATGATGTCCTGTTCACTCGCCACGCGTCACAACCCTTGATCAGTCTGCCCGCAGGTCCGGCAAGGTGAAATCCATGAAGCGCTGCTCCTCGGCAATTGTGGCGGCATCGATGATGCCGCCCGTGCCGTCGCCCACGGTTTGCACCGCTTCGAGCTGCCACATGGCAACGAGCGCGATCGCCAGTTCCGCCGTCACGCGCGTGTTAAGATCGACGCTTTCCTTCAGTTCATCCATGTCATCGATCAGCCCGACGAGACGGTCGACCCGTTCGAGCGATTGGCCAGCATCCTCGTAACTGTTCTGGGCCGCCGCCGAGACGAGCGCGCCGGTCGTGGCTTGCGTCGCCACGCGATTGGCCCCGGGATTGCCGCTGGTCGCCATTTCAGAAAGTGTATCTTCGTCAAAGCCGAGATCGGCCAGCACTCGATCCATCTGGGTTTCGATCTCGCCCGCGCCTGAGCCGGAGAGCCCCGAGAAATCCCCCGTCTTGATGGCCTCGATGGTGGCAAGGATGTCGCCGAACTCCTGGTCGAGCAGGCCGTTCAGCTCGTCCTCCATCTCGGTGCGGATGATTTCCGGCAGTTCGGCAAGCCGGGTGAGCGCTTCATAGGTGCGTTGCAATTCGCCAAGTTGGTCCGTGAGTGTCGCAAGCTGTTCGCGGAGCTGCGTCAGCTGCTCATTTTGCAGGATCTCGTCTTCGATCATCTGCCGGAGCTGCTGGATATTTTGCGCGATGTTCTGGGTGTCGACGACTGGCACGCCTTGCGCCAGGGAAGGGGACAGGCTGCCGAGATGCAGGCCAATCCCGAGTGTCGTGGCCAAGGCCGTTCTCATGAGCAAACGTCCCATCAGTCAATCTCCCTGATCTTAAAATCCATGAACGCGTCTTCGGCCATGCGGGCGCTGGCCTGCGCCAGCTCCGCTGCCGAGAGCACGCGGGTTCGCGCCGCCTGCAGCCGGATGCGGGCAGCGACGAGACGCACGAGTTCGGCGCGGGCGTAGGTGTTGAGCGCGATGCTTTCCTGCACATCTTCGGTTGTGGAAATCCGCTCGACGATGTCCGCAATGCGCAGGGCGGCCTGCCGGATCGCCGCAGGGGAATTGCTTCCATAGAAGGCCGCGCCATGCCCGGTAAACGAGAGGTTGGCATTGGCGAGAAGCGCGGGATCGATCGTGCCGAGCGCTTCGATCCCACCGATGCGGCTCAGGTAGAGGTTGTAGCGTTCGGGGATGACCGTGACGTAGTTCTGGGTCTCAGCGAAAGGCGGCACCCCACCATATTCGAACACGCGACCGGGTCCGGCGTTGTAGGCCGCGAGCGCGTTGATGATATTTCCGTCGAAGGTGTTGAGTTGGGTCGCGAGATAGCGCGCGCCACCATGCACCTGCAGGTAGGGGCTATTATAGTATTCTGGATTGATGCCGAGATCGCTCGCGGTGCCGGGCATGATCTGGGTGAGGCCGAAGGCGCCGACCGGAGACCGGGCGCTGATGGTGAAGCGGCTTTCCTGCCAGATCAACGCCTGCAGCAGGGCGCGCCATTGGACCGGCGAGAGACCCGCGCGCGCCACGCCTGCAAACCCGCCGGTCTCCTGGGCCACGCGGATGATGAGCTGCTCGATATTCTCGGCGGCATCCCCGAACATCTGCGCGCCGCCGGGATTGGGATCGATCTCGGCATTTCCATAGACGGCTTCGACAGAACGTGCGGGATCACCGCTGCCGTTCTCCAGCCCCGAGACCATAGCCGGCAGGCCCTGACCGCCAAAGCTGGTCTGGGCATCGAGGATGCGCTGCAGGGTATCCAGCTGCTCGCGTTCGATCTCGGCGATGAGTTCGCGCACGGCGAGCTTGTCGGCCTGCAGGGCCAAGTCGGCCTCGCGATCGCCTGTTTCGACGATATCGCGCGCAGTCAGCCCGGTGTCATTGGTCGGCACGCCTTGGGACAGGGCGAGACTGGGCAGTAGGCAAAGCGCGAGGATATGACTCAGCTTAGACCTCAACTTCACCCTCCAGAGCGCCAAGCGGCGTGAAACTGCAGCCCGGCGCGACGGCGGCCGTCGAGGCCTGGAAGGTGAAGCAATTGGCCTGCGGTTCCTGGTACTGGGCGCAGGAGGCCAAGGCGCTGAGCGCAGCGAGCAGCAACAAAATGCGTGTCATGAAAGCCTCCAGAAATCAGGACGGTCGCGGTAATCGGCGCCGACGAGCGTCTCACCTTTCTCCATGCCGCCGAGGATGGTGAGATTGGGCCCGAGGGCGCTCAAATCGGCATCGACGACGATGGAGCCCTGGTCGTCACGGATGAGCGCAAGGCGGCTGTCGCTGCCGGTGTTAAGAAGCACGTCGAGTTCCTTCTCATAGAGATTGAGCATCGCGTAGTCGGCGGCATGGGCACGGATGTTCGGGAGCAGGATTTGCGTCGGCACCGCTTCGACGATGGTCTTGCCGGTGCGCGTGCGCTCGAGCTGGCTGGCGTATTGCGTCATCATGACCGCGACGGTGTTTTGCTTGCGTGCGGTCACGAGCCAGTTCGACAGCCGTTCGGCGAAGTAGGCGTTGTCGAGCGCCTTCCAGGCCTCGTCGATCACGATGATCGTGGGGCGGCGGTCTTCGATCTCGCGCTCGACCCGTCGGAATAGATAGGAGAGGACGGCCATGCGTTCCTTCTCGGCCTCGCTGTCGAGAATGCCGGTGAGATCGAAGCCCACCACATCGCCCTCGAGCGAAAACGTATCTTCCAGCGTCTGCCCGAAGATCCAGCCGTAGCGGCCCTCTTCGGTCCATTCGAGCAATCGCTGGTGTAGATCGCCGCCATCGTCGGTCGAAACGAACAGCGATGCGAAATCACGCCAGTTCCGCAAGGCGGGGTTCGTGGCCTGTGCGTTCTGGCGCACCACTTCCTGGATGCGGTTGGTCTGCGCAGGCGTCAGCGGCTTGTCGGCACGGTAGAGCAGCGTGGCGAGCCAGTCCGAGAGCCAGGCAGTGCCGCGACTATCGGTTTCAGTCCAGAGTGGGTTGAGGCCTGTGGGCTGCCCAGCTTTGAGCGATGCGTAGCGCCCGCCATTGGCGCGCACCGCCATCTCCATGCCGAGACGGTAATCGAAGACGAAGATCCGCGCCTCTGCGCGACGGGCTTGCGTCATGAGGAAGGCCGAGAGGACCGACTTGCCTGACCCGGGTCGCCCCATGATCAGGGTATGCCCGCTGGTCGGTTCTTTGTCGGGGCTGCCTTGTTCGTGATAGGAAAACCGATAGGCGCTCTGTTCTGGGGTGGGCAGATAGGTGATGACCTTGCCCCAAGGGGTTTTCTCCGCAGGCTTGCCGAGCTGGGTCCGGTGGAATGCCGCGAAATCCGCGAAATTGCGATTGGTGATCGCACTGGCACGCACGCGCTTGGGCTGGTTGCCGGGATGCTGGCTGAGATAATGCGCTTTGGCGGCCACGCGCTCGCCGATCATTTTTACGCCTTCAGCGGCGGCGGCGTTGACGATCTCGGCGCTGAGGGTCTGCAGCTCGTCTAGTGTATCGCAGAAGATCGTCACGACCATGTGGTGCTCGCCGAAGCTCTGGCGTTTGGCCTCGAGATCGTCGGCGGCGATGTCGAGGGCTTCCATGAGCGAGAGGGCCGCGTCCTGGCTGGCCTGCATCTGGCGTTTTTGCCGCTTGATGCGACCCGCCATCAGGTTCGAATTGATCGGTGTGAAGGAATGCGTGACGATCATGTCGACGGGCAGGTTCAGCATGTCGAACATGGTGCAGGAGGTGACTTCCGAATATTCCCCGATGGTGAAACTCTTGCCGTAACGATGCCCCACGACGCCTTCGGAGAGCTCGAAGTGATCCCCCTGAAACGTCACGCGGGTATTGGCGACGTTGAAGGACAGGAAGCCGAAGGTGTTCGCCGGATAAAGCGGCAGTTCCTGGCCGGTGTTGAGGGCTCCCAGAAAGCCGATGAGTTCGCCGCTTTTGGCGGTTAGCACGCGCGGATTCAGCTCCGTCAGGCCTGCCAGGAAGACACTCACGGCCTCGCCCAGACGGCGCAGGCGCTTCTCGGTTGCTTCCTTGAGGCGATCCGGCGCGCTGCGGTTCAGGAACGGCAGGACGCTTTTCGGAGGCGGGCGATGGATCACCGTGAGGGTCAGGGTCTTGTCGCGCAGGCCGCTGGTTTCGAGTTTCGCGTGCCAGAGGCGGTCAACTTCTCCAGCAAAACTGTCCTCGCGCACTGGCTCGAGGTCCGGCGTGATCGCCTTGGAGACCTTGTGGACATAGTAGCTGAACTCCGGCCCCAGCTGCGCGATGATCCGGGCAAAGAGCGCGGTCACCTTGTCGAGATAGGCATCATCCGTCGTATAGCTGTTGACCCCATCGAGCCGGATGCACTGGAAGAGCTCGTTGACCCGCGTCCGCACCGTTCGGTCATCGACCAGACTGACGTAAGGAAGCATATGCGCGAGGCGGGTTTCGCGGGCATACCAGTCCGGCGTCATGGTCCGGGTATCGAGGGCTTCGTCGAGAACTTCACTATGGCGCATAGCTGTCCCCGCCATGGATGGAGCGGTTCCGCGTCGGCGGCGTCTCCTGCAGTGCCGTCATCATCACGTCGATAAAACGCGGATCCCAATCGGCGGCCTTCCAGAGCACCGGGTAGAGCAGAGCGGCCACGCCCAGTATCGCGATATGCTGGACCCAGACGAACAGGAGCACCGAGCCGAAGAGCCAGACCATCGCATACATGATGGGCAGGCCCAGAAGCTTCGGCGGCCGCACGAGGCCGAGAAAAAGGGGTGACCGTTCAGCCACCGCCAAAGACCGCGGCAACGATGGTAGGAGCGGCGGCAACACCGGCGATCCCGACAAGCACCCAGAGCGCCTGGCGCAGATCGATGATGTTGAAGAACCAGCTTAGGAAGACGCCTAGAACGGCGAGCGTGGCGATAACAACGCCGAGCGGCCCGGTCAGCGCATCGACGATACCTTGTAAGAGGCTCTGGATCGGGGAGAGATCGATGCTCTGCGCGAGGGCCGGTTCTGCAATGAGCAGGAAGAGCGCAAGCGAGGCAATAAACCCGTTAGATGTATGTCTCATGAATTTGATCCTTCCAATCGGACCACGACGGCCATGACACGGGCCACGTGGTTCTGGGTTTCTCGGTAGGGGGGAATGCCGCCGTGCTGGCGAACCGCGTCTGGGCCCGCGTTGTAGGCTGCGAGCGCGAGCCGAGGATCGCCGAACGTTTCCAGCATCATCGCGAGGTAGCGGGCAGACCCGTCGAGATTCTGAAGCGGGTCATGCGGGTCAACGTTCAGAACGCGCGCCGTTGCGGGCATCAATTGACCAAGGCCGATGGCACCCGCATGTGAGATCACATTCTGCCGGTAGGCGCTCTCGACCTCGATATTGGCGCGGTAGAGGGTCAGCCAAGCTCGGATCGAGAGCTCCGCGCGGCGCAGCCCGGGATGCCCTGCGTAGCGAAGGGCGGTGACCTCAATGGCCGTGAGAACATCGGCGCGGGGCAGGGGAGCAGGCCGCGAGAAGGCTGCTAGCTGAACGTCATCTGGCTCAGCGTCCCGTTCGCCAAAGATTGCCAGATCGTCGGATGCTGACCCCTGACCGATGCCGTCATTGTAATTGCGGGCAAAGCTGTCTTGGGAACGCGACGGGGTCAGAGAGCCATCGTTCTCCATAACCAGTACCATCTGCGCAGTGGCGGGACCCGCCAGAAACCAGAAAAGGAAGAGGCTACTAGCTGCTGCCTTTGTCGGTCGCAGCCAGCTTTTGCGTAGTCCGCTGACCTTTTTCGAGTGGCACATCGGCGTGGGAGAAGCCGATGCCGATGAGGAAGGACACCACGCCGGTGATCGTCTTGAACTCGCGGATCTTGATGTCGTTATAGGTCGTCCGGGTACGAGCTGTAACCAGCAGCTTCTCAACGCCCTCGTCAGACACAACGCGCATGATCCAGACCCCATAGTAGCTGGGGCCCTTCTTGTGTGCCGACTCCTGGCAGAGGAGTTCAGCGCTGTAGCCACTTTCCACGAGTTCGCGGAAACGTGCCTCCGTAACCACATTTGGTGCTTCTATGTCCCAGTCCATGGCCCGGCTCACGCTCTCTACAAAGGCGCAACCCCCGGCATTCCTACTTGAAGCCTAAGGTTACGATAGTATATTATTAGCCGCAAGATATATTGCAGTAGATACGGCTGTATCTCGCCTACACAGACACTAGGCCTGCCGCCATATGTGTATCAAGGAAACTAGAGCTTTGAGAACCCGACTGTTGAACGTCAAGCTCTCGACGAAAGCGCTTATCTTCGTGGCTTTCTGTCCTGGAGCAGGTACTGCGGCCACCTGCAGTGCTCCGGTTCGCCCTTATCTTCCAAATGATTCGCAAGCAGCGCGCGACTACGCCGACATCATCCGACGGGACTTCGAAACCTATATCTCAGACATTCAGGGGTACTTTCGCTGCCTCGATTTGGAACGAGCTCGTGCATTTGAGGAGGCAAGGGAAGTAAGTCAGGAGTACGGGAAGTTTTTGAGAGATTTAGGCGAAGATTAAGCTCAATCGTTGTTCGATCTAATGGTGATAAAAGGGTGTCGCTCAATATCCGTGCCGGGCCTGTCAAACCACAAAGTTGACCTGTCGCCCGTATCCCACAAGTATTCGACTCCGACCGTGCGTCCTGTCAGCCTGCAGACCAATCGGCAGACAGCTTCAGCTTCAAGTGACGTATCGTCAAACGAGCGCATCATTTTCTCCCGGCTATTCAAGATCTGCATGCCTTGCTGGACTCCCAAAATCCCGCTAAGAGAGAGTCTAAGTGTAGGCTTCTCCCTAAACGCGAAATAAACGATCAAGGCGAATCCGAGCTCGATAAGCTACTGAAATAGAGAGCTAAAATTTTTATCAGCAGTCCGTTTCTCGAAAGTTTTTTCGCGAAAACCTAAACGAAGGTCCGAAGATGGTTCACATCGACGAGAATTTCGTGACGAGGCCGCTCGGCAGAGCCCTTGATTTCAAGGAGCTCTTTCAAGCGGCAATATCTGCCCGCGCAGGTCTTTCTCCCTCGAGACCAGGTGAAACAAGCCCAGAGTGGACACCAAGTAAGTTGGCGGATGCGATCTTGGAGGCAGATCCAGAAGGTCGCGGAGTGGATGTGCGGACGGTACAGAATTGGTTTCAAGACAATGATAGGGGGATCAGCTCCGAGAACATTGCTTGTCTGGCCCGCGTTTTTGGCAAGGGCGATCCGGACGCGGTTGCAGCATGGAGAACAGAACTCAGAGCGGCCAACAAGCGACTGGCTTCGAAGCGCAGAGCGCGCCGCGGTAGCGACGATGTCTCGGTGACAAGTGAGGACCCAAACGGCATCATTTCCACCTTTGGCGAGGACGATCGGTCGCAGGGCCGACGAGGCGGCTTGGCCGAACTGTCAGAAAGAATGTTCACAAACACAGAAGGCTTTGGCGTCGCTGTCGTCGTCTGGGCCGGTTTTTTCCTTCTGTGCCTGATGACATTTGTCTTCGAAAACCATGATATAACGTACGCCGCGCGGCCTGACCTTATTAAACAGGTCGGTTTTTTCTGGTCTCTTAGTTGGCCGGTAGAATGTCTTTTGCTATATCCCACGTCGTTCTTGCTCATTGCGCACCTTGTGGCTTTCTGGAAACGGGCGTGCCGAGCCACGTCAAACGATGAAAAACAATTTTCCAACTGGAACGAACTAATAATCAGCTTGCGATTGCCTTTTTGGATCGTGGCCTTCGTGTCATTCGGCTTGGTGTTTTTGGTTCAGTGGAGCGGCGTTTACCTGCGCGGCCTTACACAAAGCGACAGGCCAGGCCTCATTGATTGGGTGCTCGTCGCCCGGGTTCGCCCTGACGTCGTTTCGTTTTGGGAAGCGCTGGTCGCCTCCCTTTTTGCATTCTCATACTCTGGTCTGATCTATTGGTTCTATTTTACAGGATTTCTTTTGTTGTTTGCTGTCTGTCACGATTACAACAAAAGGACCACGTCATCTGATCCAGCGCTAAGTGCCGGTTCTTCGGAATTCATTGGTGAGAAACTCCAGAGGGGCATCTTCCGCTGCACTGTCATTGGCATTTTCGCCGCCACAGCAATCCAACTCAACGCGATCTATTTGAAGTCTGACGGCTCAACCAGCTTAAGTTGGCTGATTAACGACTTAGCCGTAGCAGTGGATTGGCGTTCCGCAGAGTGGTCATTTCTTGATCAGTCTTCGGTATCCTCGCTAACCAGTTCGATACTGCTGCTTTTTCATGTGGCTTTGTACGGTATCTGCACAACGAAAGTTCGGTCAGCCGTGCGTGCAACGCACATGCGAAACCTTGGAGCAGAACGCGTGGTGGGCAACGAGAGTAGCGAGCGCAGGAGGATGCGTCATGACACGCCGCTCGTACAGCTTTGCATTTTGGGCCTTTTGTGTTTCAACTTTGCTTTGCTAGGCCGATTTGTAGGTTTCACGCTCTTGTTATGCGCATCACTACTCATCGCCATCGTGGCCATCTGCCGGCCCGAGAAACACCCTGAGCTTCAACCTAGTGTGGAGAAGTAGGTGTGAAGTCGGTGGATTACATGAGCAATAAGCAGGGCATTGCTTTCGTTGTCGTATCTATGGCTACGTTCACGCTCGAGGACATGTTCATTAAGTTGTTGTCGAGCCATATACCCGTTGGTCAATTGCTCTGCATGTTCGGGCTTGGAACAGCTTCACTTTTTGCGGGCATTATGTGGTTCAGAGGAATTCGGATTGATGAACCGGGCGCGTGGGAAAAGGTACCACTTGCGCGAACGCTCTGCGAGGCCGGAGCTGCTTCAACATTTTACTTGGCCCTTTCGAAAGTTGATCTGACCCTTGTGGCAGCTGTTTATCAAGCTGTACCACTTGTGATCGTGCTCGGGGCATTTTTGTTTCTCCGGGAGCAGGTCGGATGGCGAAGGTGGTTCGCAGTGCTTATCGGATTGGCTGGAGTAATGCTCATAACGCAACCTGGACTCGCAGAGTTCGATCCGAATTCACTTTGGGCCGTTGTATCTATGCTGTTTGTAGCTGGCAGGGATTTGGTTACTCGGAAAGTGCAGAAACGCCTGTCCTCTATCCTGATATCGTTTCAAGGCTTCCTAGTACTTATTCCTACAGGAGTACTTTGGCACTATGGGATGGGGGAGGCTTTGGTTCCAGTTTCTCGATATCATCTAGTCTTCACAGTTGGGGGCGTAGTGTTTGGCGCCATCGGTTACTACTGTATCGTTCATGGTATGCGCTTGGGAGAAGCCTCAGTGGTTGCACCCTTCCGATATAGCCGCATCCTGTTCGCAATTTTGGTTGGCACCATTGTCTTTGGTGAACGCGTTGACGCGCTTACACTATTTGGTATCGGGCTCATCGTTTCGGCGGGACTGTATGCGTTCGAGAGAGAGGCCAGGAAAGGAACTCGGGCGCGGATTTGATCGAATGGTGTACTTGCTCCGTGTCCCAGTCTGAGCGTCGAACTAGTAGTTAACCTGCTCGAACCCGTAGTTGCCATCATAGTCTTGCCAGTCGACAAATACCGACCGATTATAAAGGCTTGGGCAATTCAAACCCCAATCTTCAAGTCCAACATGTGCATCGGGTAGGGCGGTTGGTTTAGAAATTGCCCAAGCGAACTCACCCTGCGTACCATATGTGCCCAAATAGACCAGAGCGTCGCGCCTGCATTGCTCGTTTTCTCCGACTTTTCTCTGGGATGCGTAACGCACGTCGAACACTCGAATGGAGCGCACAAAATTAAACTCAGGTCCGCTGATATCGATGTCCGCGCGATCGGCTGTGAGACGCAGCGTCAAAACCTTCTGCACAAGGTCTGTCTGTGCTTTGCCTGAGTGCCGAAAAGCGTCTGATGAGTTTGCGTCGAAGCTGCGCTCTAGATCTGGCAAAGATTGGCTTTGCTGAAAGTCGTCCTCATGGAACAAGACGTCAATGACCCGCTCCGCTCGGCCGGACTGACGGTCGGTCTCATGGGATGCACCCATTGGACAGCGCCAGATTTGCAGCGGCGGCTCGACCGGCCAAGGTGTAATCCGTCGGATAAATTCGGCGCGTGCTCGCGCACAAGGCGCCGAAGCCGGCCAGCCACCGGACAGACAAAGGAGGATCGCGCAGTCAATCGGATACGTTTGTGCGCGCGTTCCCGTGGGCAGCGAAAGACTGGTCAATGCCAGGACGATTGCCAATGGCGACAGGAACTCCCGGAAAGGTTTTTGCATGCTGAGAACCTCGACAAGTCCAAATCAGCATATATGCAAAAATATACTTTTGCAACGCAAAGTATATGTTGCAACCAAGTAGAAATGTCACCGGCTCTGCAAAGTAGAAATGTCCCACCCGGGCGCTGAGGGGAGCAAAGCCTGACAGGGCGGAGACCTCAGATATCGCAGCCCTGGCTGGCTTTGCTGGCCTCCTTGGCCCGCCGGGCGGCCAGGGAGTTCCAGCCGTCATTGCGGCGGCCATTGGGCTTGTAACGGGAGCGTTGCTTGCCGGCGCGGCGTTTCTTTGGTGGGGCCTTATCCTGTTCTTCTTTGATGAACTCGAGGACGGCACCAAGACGCTTGTTCTCGGTGATCGCCGCGTGAGTGACGCGCTGGTCCTTGTCAAAGACGGAGTAGGGGAGCGAGACACCCTTCCAGCGGAACTCCAGTCGACCATCCGGAAACTCATAGCTGTCGACATACCTGCCGGGCAGGCCGCGCGTGACCTCGTTCTCTGCGAGGATGATCCGCCGGCGGTCGTAGGAGAAGGCCAGTTGGTTGCCGACATAGCGCTCGTCGCGCCAGCACAGTACATCTACCAACCGATCCGGCCCGGTATTGAGAGGCCGGTGCAGGTTGTCCGGGCACCGCGGGGTCTTGGCAAAATTGGCGTTATAGCGCTCCATGAACGTTGGTAGGAATGCGTTGGCCGCTTCCATGTCCGAGATGCCTGCCAGCCGTAACTCCTTCACCAGCCGATCCTGCAGCGTCCGGTTCGCGCATTCGACGCGGCCCTTGGCCTGGCTGCTGTTTGCGCAAAGGATCTCGATGTTCAACTCGTTCAAAGCACGGCCAAACTGGGTCATCCCGTGGCCGGACTTGGCACCTTGTTGGGCAACACGGAACACCGTGTGTTTGTCGCTGTAGAACGCCACGGGGCGTCCATGTTCATGCAGATACGTTTCCAGCGCGCCGAAGTAGCTGAACGTGCTCTCGGACGTCACGAACTCCAGATGCATCAGCGTGCTGGTCGCGTCATCGATGAAGACAAGCAGGGTGCAGACTGGCCCGCGATCCTCGAACCAGTGATGATCTGAGCCATCAATCTGGATCAGCTCGCCATAGCATTCCCGGTGCAACCGCGGTTGATGGAACGTGCGGCGCTGCTTGCGCGAAAGCCAGATACCAGCGTCCTGCATCCACTTGCGCAGCGTCTCGCGCGACACCTTCAGCCCGTGATCTTCGTGCAGCTTCTCAGCCGCAAAGGTCGGCCCAAAGTCGATGTAGTTCTCACGCACCAGCGTCACCGCGAACTCTCGGACCGCCGGATCGATCCGGTTGTTCGAAATCCGGCCGCGCGCCCTGTGCCGGATCGCCGATGGACCCTCAGCCTGAAACTTCTTCAGAAGCCTGTGAACCTGCCTGCGGCTCAATCCCAAAACGTTCGCCGCAGTTGTTGCCGTCATCTGGCCTTGTGATACCTGACTCAACACCTCGACCCGATTCAGCTCGCGCTCGCTCATCAAAATCCATCCCATGCCCATACTCTCTGCCTGTTCTCATTGGGGCAGAGTGTGACACTTCTACTTTGCAGATGTGGGACACTTTAACTTTGCGCGTACAGTATAGAGTCGCATAATGTATCTTATGTTAATTTCAGAGATGCAAGTTAGATTATTTTTACCTGCGTGCCGACTTTGGCTAAATCAAACAATTCCACGATATGTTCGTTATAAAGACCAATGCATCCGCTGGAGGACCTCCTGCCAATTTTTCGTGTGTCTTGGGTGCCATGGATTCTATAATATTGCCAACTAAGACGCAGCGCCCTGATACCTAGCGGATTCTCTGGCCCTGGCGCCACATATTTTGGTAAGGTTGGGTCGCGCTCAAGCATTGAAGGTGTTGGTCGCCAATCGGGCGCAGGATCCTTGTAGACTACGCGAGTATACCCGCGGCGTGTGAGCTCTTCGCTCATGGGTACGCTCGTTGGATAAAGTTTGTAAATGCTTTCGTCTTCAGACCAGAACTGCAGCGCTCTGGAAACCGTATCGCACAATATCGCTCCGTTCTGAAGATTGTCGAAGTGATCTTGCCACTCGTCTATCGAAAATGAAGAGATATTCCGTTTAACTGTATCCGGCTCTGCATTGTTCTGAGACAAGCCGGGGCCGGCCGAAATTGATAATCCAGCTCCCATGATCGAACGCAAAGCCATTCTTCTATTGAGGAATCGTACCATTTCTTAAGCGTTCCTTTGCCGCTTCCATAAGACAGTTTTGCATGCTCTAGTTGCTTTAGGTTCAACTCAAGAAAACGTGAGTTTGAGCACGAAAAAAGCCGGATAGGCCGCCTCCAAACCCATATTTTTGGGAGTATACTTGCTCGCACGGTACGCTTTAGCCATGCCAGATGCCGCCACCGAGATCGCCAGGCTGTACGCCGCGCTTGCCGCTTCGGAGCCCCGCGCCGAGGCTGCCGGGAGCGAGCTGGCGTAGATCTGGGCCGTGGTCTCGACCTCGAAAGCGATGATCAAGCATCTGAAGCTGGACTCGCCAAACTCAGGAGAGAGCAATTTGGCCACAGCTCGGAACGCCGAGCCCGGCTGATCGACCAGTTGGAGCTGCAGCTCGAAGAGCTCGAGGCGGCCACCACCGAAGACGAGATTGAAGCCCTGAATGTGGCGAAGACCTCGACCGTCGACGGCCTCGAACGCCGACGCCCGACGCGCAAGCATTCACTGAACCATCTACCGCGCGAGCGCATGGTCATCGAAGCGCCTACCACCTGCTCCTTCTGCGGGTCGGACCGCATCGTGAAATTGGGCGAAGGCATCACCGAGACGCTTGAGGTCATCCCCCGGCAATGGAAGGTGGCCCGGACCGTCCGCGAGAAGATCAATCAGCTACCCGCCCCATTCCATCCGACGCCATGGGTATGGGCTGAGCCGAACCTGCCGGCGATGGTTCTGTTCGAGAAGTTCCGACCGCACCAACCGCTCATCCGCTAGGCCGAGCGCTACGCCTGGCAGGGTGTAGATCTCAGTCTATCGACCCTGGATGATAAGGTCGGGGCCTGTGCTGCCGCGCTCGAGCCGATCCACGCCCTGATCCGGACCCATTCTCTGGCGCCCGAGCGCCTGCACGGCGACGCCACCACGATCTCCCTCAGTCCCTTCACCTGCCTGCCCCCGGCGCTTTCTGTTCGGAGCATCAGGCCTGTGTCCCGGGTCAGCGCCAATTCCGAATATATGAGGTTCGGAATTGGCCCTGACCCTTACGTCCGGGGAAAATTCAAACGGCGGTTTTGGGCAAATTACGTCCGGCGGTTACAGAGATGCGCCGGTTGAAGGCACTTGAGCACGAAAACACCCGCCTGAAGAAGATCGTGACGGACCTGACACTGGATCGAAAAAGCTTCAGGATGTCATTGGCCGAAAGCTTTGCAGCCTCGCTGTTTACGCGAGGTTGTTACCGGGATGTACGTAGTTTGAAGTGTGTCGATCCGGAAGTCTGAAGGGGCCATCTGCTTTGACACGTGCCCGGCGAACGGATTTGGATGCCGTCGAGAGGCGGATCAAGGGTCTCACAGAGACGCGGGAGAGTCGGGTCTGAGGTCACAAGAACCGGCACAATTCGTTTTTGACCCGCGTGCCAACTTCGGCGGAAACTAAGAAATCCGTCCCAGTTACGTGCGTTTCGGTGACTCTTAATCTACTCTGCTTCTGCGACGTTGCCGTGGCCATAAAGGGCGGCGTTTTTATGTGCGCGATCCACATGCTCGAACTCCAGGCTAGAATGACGAATGCCAAAATCACCTCTCAGAAGGCTTTTGAGTGTGGCCTTGACATTTTCTGTCTTGCTCCATCCATCTGCCGTCAAAACGATGTGACAATCGAGTGCCACTTCGTGCTCTTGCATCTGCCATAAATGAACATGGTGCACGTCCTCGACACCTTCCGCACTCCGCAAAGCCTCGAGGACAGCGTTGTTGTCGATGCTGGGTGGGCTACCGAGCATCAATGTCCGGATAGGTTCGCCTATCTCGATAATAGCCAGATAGAGGATATAAAAAGCGATGCCGATGGTGATCGCCGGATCGACCCATCGCATGTCGTAAATAATGATTAAAGAGCCGCCAATGACTACCGCTACAGAAGCCAAGGCGTCGGACAGGTTGTGCAAAAAGAGCGCACGAATGTTCACGCTGCCCTTTTGCATCGAATAGGTGAGCAGCGCTGTCAAAGTGTCGACCACCAGTGCCACACCACCCAGAACTACCACTGTCCAGCCTTGGACTTCTGTGGGATCAATCAAACGTATGCCACCTTCATAGATGAGATACAATCCAATCAAGATAAGGGTTGTATAGTTGATTAAAGCCGCGACGATCTCGACTCTTCCGTAGCCGAATGTCATGCGATCGTCTGCGGGCCGACGAGCAATCTTTCGCGCGGCGAAGGCAATAACCAACGATGCCATGTCTGAGAAATTGTGCAGCGCATCCGCAATCAACGCGAGGCTTCCGGATAGTATCCCGCCGATAATCTGCGCGAATGTCAGAAGGCCATTAGCCCAGATGGCAATAAATACGCGTCGGTCGCCTGTTGCTGGGTCAGTTTGCGCGTGGCCGTGATCATGCGGCACGGTCTGCCTCCTCGTGACTGTGATTTCGTCGACTGGACTGGGAGTCTCTTGGTAGTTTTCCGCTCCGAATCGCACGTACTCGCGCGTTCATCCAGTGCCGTATGAAGCGGCGAAAGAGCCAGTTGCGCAAAAAACCGAAGTCTTGACGATACTCTGAGAAAAACTCGTCTGGCTCATCGAACGTGCCTAGATCACGGACAATACCATTGTCCTGGATGTAAGTGTCGGTACCGTTCCAACCGATAGGCGGTGCACTCAGGCATTCCGTCGCAACACCGAAACCGCATAGCGCCTCCTCATCGCCGAATTTCCGTTGAAGCGTTTGCAAAAAAGAAGTGTCTAGAATGAAACCCTCAAGATTTACCCAACCCTCAACTGTTTCGACCTCGACCCAAGAATGTAAAATTTCAGAAGGTGCGAGCGGGTAGACAAGTTCTGGCACGATGCCCCTCTGAAGTGCCTTGTGAATGGTAAACCCATGAAGCCTGCAACGTATGCCGACACTGCGAAGCAAAGCCATGAGGAGTGTACCCTTGGTGTTGCACTGACCGTAGCCATCCTCCAGCACCTCGGAGGCTTGAATGTCGTCAGAACGGTTATAACCAAAGGCAATTTCGTCCCTGACGAAGTTGTAGGCAGCGCCAATGCGATCATGTTCTGCAAGAGCTTTCCAGTGGCGGCCGTTGGTCAACTGCCGAATTGAAGTTGCGTCATAATTCAGCAATCGCGTTTTTTTTAGATAAGGCTCGACCTTCGTCATAGAATCTCTCCAAGACTAACATGTCGGGAATAATAGTTGCTACAGTGGCTATAGCTTCAACCCCAAACCTATGCGCACCTCGTGGATCGCATCCGCACGCGGCATCCCTTTTCCGACAAGAACGTCAACCTGCCGCAACAGCTGAACTATTTCGTCGGGCTTGTGTCACTTGTTTGCCATTCTCTGTCCTCCGTTTCCTAAACATAACGGTGGACCAATTTAGAGGGGGAGGTTCAGGACCGTTCGACTTTTTCAACTATTGATGCTGGCCTGTGCAGCTGCAAAGTCTTCCACTTCTCGGCCCCACACAAGGGCTGGACAGTATACCCCCCTGCAGGCCTTTTTCGCGTCAGCCGCATGCTAAATAACGGTCAACAGGTCGCGGAGCAGTTCTTCCAGATGCCGTGGGTGTCAGCGGTTCCTGCACCAGCAGATCGAGCGTCAAATAGCTCCTCGCCGAACACCATCTTTGCTAGCTGCCATCCAACTAGCGTGTTGCACGCGCTCAGTAAAATTTTCAAGTGTCGAACCCCCAAGTAGCACTCAAGCGCACGTCGTAAAACAACCTAAAATTCAGGCCAAAATCGTTAGCGGATGGGCTTTTGCGGCGGGAATATCAAGCGCCAATTTCTTGGTGATCGGTTAAGCACTCGGAATGGTCTCGAAGCACCTCCAGCACGCGACAATCCGACATTTGCCCGCCGCTGCATTCGCGCACCATTCTTTTTAATTCAGTACGAAGAGCCTCTAGACGGGCTAATCTTTGCTCGACTTGCTTTAGCTGCCGGCGGGCGATTGCATCGGCTTCCGCGCAGGACTTTTCCGGATGATCGCTGAGATCGAGGAGTTCACGGATCGCGTCCAGAGAAAATCCTAGTTGCCGTGCGTGCCGGACGAAAGATAGACGGTCGAGTTCGTCGAGGCCATAGCGCCGTTGGCCGCCTTGGGACCTGCCGGGTTCAGGCATAAGGCCGATCTGCTCGTAGTATCTGATGGTCTGCACTTTCGTTCCAGTCTTCTTCGCGAGCGTCCCTATTGTCAGCATTGCAGGTTCCCCATGTTACCTACAGTCAGTGTAGATTTACGCGGCGCGTATCGCAAGCTCCAACTGGGTCTCGCAGACCGGTGAGTGACCAATCGAGAAGTGCCAATGATGCTTGCACCTACAGCGGCTAGAGGATGTACGCATGTTAGATATCAAGAATCGGAACTCAAGGAGTAGCGCTAGATTTTCAAGTCTTCAGAGTTTATTTTGGGGTCTTGGCGCGTGGTGAGGATCCGGAACAGGATCAATTTTTGCAAGGCACTAGCCAATAACTGCGGCATCATGGGACGCGGGCCAAATCTGTATTCGAAAGAACTGCTGTTTTGCACGAAGCCCGAACAGGCATCGCTGTTGACCAGTCGGTTGGACAATTGGCTATGCTCCCTGCTTGACAGGTTGAAGGCATCGCAAGGCGTCAGGACATTGCACAGTGCGTCATCTTGCCCAGACAGAACGCTTAGATAAAGAGGTCAGAGAATGCGTATAGCCTTGGCTTGGTATCGCGGGTTGCTTGTGAGTTTTGCAATCTTTCTGGTTTTAGTGGCAAGTCCTGTTCGCGCCTTGGAGTCCAATGCGTATCGGTCCGAAGCACTGACGGCGCGCTTGATCGTCGCGGAAGCGGGAATCGCCCCGGGATCGCTGTTTCTTTCGGCGGGTTTGAAGATTGAATTGGAGGAAGGATGGAAAGCGTACTGGCGGTCACCCGGCGAGGTTGGCCTGCCGCCGGAGATCGACTGGGAAGGGTCCACAAACCTTGAATCCGTCGACATGCTTTGGCCCGCACCCACGCGTTTTCGCGCCTTCGGAATTGAAAACTTTGGCTACGGCAAGAAAGTTACATTTCCGTTACAATTGCAGCTTATGGATTCTGATAGGTCAGCCGAGCTGAAGGCAATCGTCAATCTGCTGATCTGCTCCAATGTGTGCGTCCCGGAAAGGTTTGAACTGACTCTCCCTGTTCCATTGGGATCCGGCGTCGACGCTAGAGCCGCGACCGAAATCGCGACATGGGCCGCTCGCGTACCTGTCGTAGGAACAGAAAGCGCAATAGCGATCTCGGGCGCAGCGCTGAAGCAGGGTCAATCTTTGGTTATTCACATGACGCGGCCTTCTGGCTGGAACAATCCCGATATTTTTCCGGAGTCTGATGCAGGCTCTGCATTCGGTGCGCCCGATATCCGCCTTACAAATGATCGTACCGGTCTTTGGGCAAGTATTCCGATTCTCGCGTTAAGCGAGGAACAATCCTCCCTTCGAATTACTGTCGTGGACGACGATGTCGCGGTTACATTCGATGATGTGAACACCACCGACATTGTACCTGCTCCACCTTACGCATCCGAAACCGGCCAAGATAGGGGTCAGTTTTTCCCGATTCTCTTGCTGTCCTTCCTGGGAGGGTTGATAGTGAACGTAATGCCATGCGTCTTGCCAGTTCTATCGATCAAATTCGGA
The DNA here is from genome assembly GCF_001441615.1 of Roseovarius atlanticus. Taxonomy (GTDB): domain Bacteria; phylum Pseudomonadota; class Alphaproteobacteria; order Rhodobacterales; family Rhodobacteraceae; genus Roseovarius; species Roseovarius atlanticus. The sequence goes on along the minus strand of NZ_LAXJ01000028.1, from coordinate 30,588 downwards.
TCGGCGCTTCGAATGAAGAATCGCTCCGTTTCACAATTGCGCGCGGGGTTTGTCGCTACGGCTGGGGGAACTGTTGCTTTCATGTGGGTACTGGCCTTTGCGGTCATAGCGCTGCAGATGCTCGGATATGCCGTTGGATGGGGTATGCAATTTCAGAATGCATATTTCTTGACAGCACTCATTCTCGTTGTCGGACTCTTCGCGACTAATTTGTTTGGAGTTTTTGAAATTTCTTTGCCCAGCAGTTGGATGGCGAGGCTATCTGGCCGCTTTGGGCGGGGGTATGCCGAAGACTTCTCCACCGGCGCTCTGGCTGCGATACTTGCAACGCCTTGTTCCGCCCCGTTGCTGGGGACAGCCATTGCCTTCGCGCTTTCCGGCACGACAGGCGATATACTTGCGGTTTTCACAGCGATGGGGATTGGGCTTGCACTGCCATATATTCTGGTTGCCGCTTGGCCTGGTTTTCTGTCCCGACTGCCCAAACCGGGACCTTGGATGATAAGCTTGAAAATTGTTCTCGGATTGCTGCTTGCCGGAACCGTTGCATGGCTATGCTGGGTCTTGATTGGTGTGACGTCGCCAACCCTCACAGGCTTGGTGCTGCTGGGTCTTGGGTTCATCGTACTGGCTACGAGAGCCTATCAGGCCCAGCCCAATAACGGTTTGCTGTGGGGAATGACTGCGGTTTTGGGCATGACGTTGGCGGCCCCTGCACTGCTGCCAAAAGGCTCCGATGATGTAACAGACTCGATCAATTCTTACTGGGTCGAGTTCGACCGGTCCCGGATCGCGCGTGAAGTGTCGCAAGGCAAAACCGTATTCGTGGACGTTACTGCGGATTGGTGCATCACTTGTAAAGCAAACAAAACCCTGGTCCTAGATCGTGAACCAGTTTTGGGAGCACTTGGCGAGGAAGCGGTGATTGCGATGCGCGCGGATTGGACGCGACCGGACGCGAGAATCCAATCCTATCTCGAGACACACGGCAGATACGCAATTCCGTTCAACATCGTCTACGGTCCAGATGCGCCTGAAGGTATCATTCTATCTGAATTGCTATCCGTGGATGCGGTTCTCGAAGCGCTGTCGGCTGCCGATCTCAGCGCTGTCCGAAAACGATGAAATAGTGCCGTTGCATCGCTCAAGAGAGGCAGAACCTGCAATGGTTCAGTTTCAGGTGAAGGGAAGCTGTTATGTATCTGAGAATTCGCAGCCTCAATTTATTTTTTGATCCGATCCAATCGGGCCGTGGCGGCGGCACGCGTCGGGTCGGTTTCCGGAAGGCTTTCGGCCAAGCTGCGCGCTTTGCCGGCGGCGTTCTGGGCAGCATCAAAGTCACCCAACACACTGTACGCCTCCGCTAGCCGAAGCCATCCTTCAAGATTGGCTGGGTCATTCAACAATCGCGCCGCCAAGCGGTCAACCATGGAGCGGACAAAAGTGCTGCGCTCCTCGACTGACATATCTTGGGCGGCCTCGATATCGACCGCACGGGGGCCCCGTGCGTCCTGTGGATCCGGAATTAAATCAGCTAGAGTGACAGGGGTCTCTCCGACCTGTTCCCCCAATCGGTTGGCGACAGACAGAAAAAGTTCCATCCACGGATAGGCGCGATCCGCTCTCTTGAGACGCTCGATCAAAAGCGCCCTCGCTTCCTCTGGAACCCCGTCCTGTTCGAGGATCCGGGCCCTATAGAAAATTGGGCCTGGATCATCAGGGTCCATCTCTGATGCACGTTCGATCACGCTTTCCGCTTGCGGCGTCACGATCCCGTTCTCGGCTGCGATCAAGGCCTCGGCAAATAGCAGTAGGGTTGAGATATCTACATTGTCGCGAACTGTGACGCGTTCGAATGCATCGGCGGCATCATCGTAACGAGCTGTACGCATATAGGTCTGACCGAGCAGAACCCAACCATCACTTGGTCCACCCGACGGGTCAGCTTCAAGCCGGGTTTTTAATCTCTGGGTTAACTCTGAGAGGTTTGCGGCTTTCTGGATTTCAGATGCGCGAGACGCCAGAGGCTGGCTTTCGATCTTTGGCGAGCCGATTTGAGAATACAAAGCAAAGGCTACCAATGGCGTAGCAATGGCGGACGCGAAGATGATGCTTCGCCCACTTGCGCGCGACGACTCACGTGTCGCAAGCCGACCGGCAGCCAGAATGCGGCGTTTGATTTCAACCCTGGCCGCGTCCCCCTCGGTAACGGATATCAGATTCCGCTCTTGATCAATATCAATTTCGGAAAGCTGATCCTTGAGGATAACCAACGCTCCATCCTTTCTATTCAGGACTTCACCCGTTCGATAGAGACAGGACAAGAACAGGAGGGCGGTGATGGATGCCATCGCGCCTAACACCAACCAAATCATGGGCCTCTCCGTCCTTCATTCTCCTTAAAAATGGCCTCGAACTCACGCTCTTCATCGGGGCTCAGTGGATCAGCAGTGCCATCAAGAACCGCCCTGCTTCGGCGCCTGATTGTGACAAAGACAACGCTAATCCCAACGGCAAGAAGAACCGCAGGTCCGAACCACAACAAATATGTGGCGGGTTTCAGTCGCGGCTTGAAAAGGACGAAGTCACCGTAGCGATCTACGAAAAACGCAATGATCTCGTCATCTGTTTCACCTGCAATCAGACGTTCGCGCAGCAAGGTGCGCATCGTTCGGGCAACACCAGCATTCGAGCTATCGATATCCTGATTTTGGCAGACAACGCAGCGTAACTGCTTTGAAAGCTCCCGGGCGCGCGACTCAAGCACCGGATCATCCAGCAACTCATCTGGCTCCACAGCCCAGGCCGCGGTTGTCGCGGCAAGCACCAGTACGAGTAAATAGAGCCAACCCTTCATGATTGACCACCTGCTGCGGCCAACGCAGCACGAATTTCATCCTGTGCCTCTGGCGTCACAATGGGACCAACATAGCGATAGACTACGATCCCCGTTCCATCGATCACGAAAGTCTCCGGTACGCCGGAGATACCCCACTCAATCCCGACGCGGCCTTCGCTGTCTGATCCGATCCTCTCATAGGGGTTGCCAAGCTCCTCCAGCCAATTGGCTGCATCTGCTGATTTGTCCATGTAGTTGATCCCCATCAGCCGAACACCGTCCTGTTCGACAAGCCTTGTGAGCACCACATGCTCAGCACGACAGGGCACGCACCATGAAGCGAATACATTGACCAAAACCGGCTCGCCAACGCTACGAAGGGCTGCGGACGACAGTCCGGGTGTCTGAGTACCCTCTACCGGTGGGAGTTCAAAATCCGGAACTGGTTCGGAGACCAAAGCGGAAGGGATTGCGTTAGGATCACGGTCTGGGTTGAGCCCCCAGAACAAAAATCCACCCAAGACTACTGCGATCAGCGCTGGCAGCGCGAGAATGATTTTCTTCATCGTATCATTCCGCCGGTTGAAGCGCTGACGACCGGCTCTTTGGCGACGGCGCACCCACCCGCAATCTCCGGTCCGATAGCGAGAGGGACCCGCCAAGCACCAGCATCGTCGCTCCGATCCATATCCAATTAACCAGTGGTTCGTAGAGGATGCGCAAATTCCACTGGCCCGACGCCGTTTCGGCCGCAGGTTCACTGATGGTGACGTAGAGATCACCGCTTAGCGTTGATCGGATTGCAGATTCGGTTGTGGACGTCCCCGCAACTGGATAGCTTCTGCGCTCCGGACGAAGAAGCGTAATCTCCCGTCCATCTTTCAAGACGCGAAGCTGGCCTTGTTGTGCGATGTAGTTTGGACCACGGAACCGTTCGACGCCGTCGAATATTACCTCAAAACCTGCGATGTCCACGGTCGACCCCGGTTCTGCGAAAAGAACACGTTCTTCCTTCCAGGCTGTTGAACCTACGAATCCAAGCACAAGCATTGCAACGCCGAGATGCGCGAGCGTCATACCGTGCGCGGAGCGCGGCAGGTTCCGCGCGCGACGCAGCGACTGAGAAAGCGGTAGATCAAAGAGCTTGATACGCAGCGCCCATTCGCGCAAAGTCGCAAAAAAAACCCAGGCTGCAATCCCTATTGAGACCACAGCGAGCAGGGGCCCGTTTGTCTGAAGGTACCAAACGATCCCCGCGACACCAATCGCGATACCAAAAATCAAACGCAGCCGTTGCCAGATACCGGGAAGATCGGCCCGTTTCCAAGACAGGAATGGGCCAACTCCCATTATTATGACGAGCGGCAGCATGAAAGGGATAAAAGTCGCGTTGAAATACGGTGGTCCTACAGAGATCTTTTCTTCAGTCACCGCTTCCACAAACAATGGATAGAGTGTTCCAAAAAGGACGGTCGCCGTTGCGGTCGCGAGCAGAAGATTATTGAGCAAAAGCCCAGCCTCGCGGCTGATTGGCCGAAAGACGCCAACCGATCCAAGCTGAGGCGCGCGCCATGCGTAAAGTGTCAGTGAGCCGACAATTGTCACACCAAGAAGGCCGAGAATGTACACGCCGCGCGCTGGGTCGACCGCGAACGCGTGAACGGATGTCAAAATGCCGGATCTGACGATAAATGTCCCAAGAAGTGACAGAGAAAAGGTCAGGATGGCTAAAAGAATGGTCCAGCTTTTGAACGTATCCCGCTTTTCCGTGACAATAGCCGAGTGCAGGAGTGCCGTGCCGAGAAGCCAAGGCATGAAGGATGCGTTTTCAACCGGGTCCCAAAACCACCAGCCGCCCCAGCCAAGTTCGTAATACGCCCACCAAGAGCCGAGTGCGATCCCCGCAGTGAGGCTGATCCAGGCCGTCAGAGTCCATGGCCGCACCCAACGCGCCCATGCGGGATCCACCCGGCCCTCTATCAGAGCCGCGACCGCGAAGGAGAAGACGATCGAGAAGCCGACATACCCAAAATACAAGAGCGGGGGGTGCATCGCCAACCCGATGTCCTGCAGAAGCGGGTTAAGATCCGTGCCATCCAGAGGCGGCGGGAAAACCCGCTCGAACGGATTGGATGTAAAGAGCATGAAGCTCAGGAAACCGACACTAATCCAGGCTTGAACCGATAACGTTCGCGCTTTGAGACCAACCGGAATGTTTCTGCCCAGCAGCGCGACCCCAGCCCCGAAAAGTACGAGAATAAGGGTCCAGAGAAGCAGGGACCCTTCGTGGCTGCCCCAAGTGCCCGCAACCTTGAAGATCATCGGCTTTAGCGAGTGGGAATTTTCCACTACGTTTTGAACAGTGAAATCACTGACAACAAATGAGCGCATGAGTGCGCCAAACGCAATTGCAACCAATGTCACCTGAATCGCGGCTGTCGTCTTCGCACTTTCCATCCAAAGCACGCGCCCCGTGTTCGCCCCTACAATTGGCAGGACACTTTGAACAATTGCGACTGCAAGCGCCAAGACTAGCGCAAACTGTCCAATCTCAGGCGTCATGTTGCATGTTCCCGACGAGCGCTCTCGGATCACGGAGAACGACTTCTCCACTATGGCATTGGTCAACGAGATTTCTTATCATTTCGATCTACTTCGGCCAGTCGAGAACGGTTTCGCGAATTATTGACATCGACCCAACCGGAAACTTTCTGTGTCCAAGTCGCGATTGGAGCCACTGTGTTGATTCGACTTCATCGTAGTTCCTGAAGCAGCTGTAGGTTCAAACGTTTTAATTTTTGCTTTGGCTCTCAGATCCGCTGATTGCTATCTTTTAATATTTAAAACGCTTTGCACGGACCTTGGCATCGTGGATGCTTGCAGATCGTCACCAGCGTGACGTCGATCGCGAACCTAACCAATACGACAAATGACAATCTGGGCAGTCATTCAAAACGGATGGCAACTTCCCATTCACAGTCGCGTGACGTGCCGTCTCAGAAGGATAAAAGAGCTTGAACCTACAGCTGCTGCAGGATGTACGAGAAAGAAAAAATCGGAGCAGAAATTGTGCAAAGCTGCGTGGTGCTTTCAGGTCTTCAGAAGATATTGTGGATGCTGGCGGGTGCGGCATCGTTCGCCTTTATCGGGTTTTTGTTATCGGCTGACTACCGTGCCGCCAGCTGGCGAGATGTAAGTGAACCGCCGTTTTTTGCGGAGTTCGAACTAACAGGGCACAATGGAATGGTTTTTACAGAAGAGGACTTCGAAGGCCAGTGGATGCTGGTTTTCTTCGGCTTCACAAATTGTCCTGACATCTGTCCAACGACGCTCTCAGAGGTCGCAGCGGTGATGGAGGGTTTGGGAGATGACGCGTCAAAAGTCCAACCAATCTTCATCACGATAGATCCCCAACGAGACAACCCGACCGCACTGGCGCAGTATGTGCCAAAGTTCGACGCGGGCATCATCGGGCTCACAGGCACACCGGAACAGATCGATGAGACATCCGAAACCTTTCCAATCTTCTACGAGCGGATCGAGGAAGCTGCAGCATCAGACGGCTATACAATGGGGCATACATCACATCTTTTCCTTTTCGACACGCAAGCAGGCTTCGCAAAATCTTGGCCCTATGGCACCCCCGCTCAAGATATCCTCGCCGACCTAAGAGAGAGGCTCTGATTTTATGACCCGACTTTCCGGAGAGACTGCTCTCGGCCTGGCTTGGTTCATCGCGCTAAACGCATCTCTCGCCGTACTCTTCATCGGGGAGGTGCTGGGGCAGACTCCTTGCTTACTCTGCTGGGTTCAACGCACTTTCATGTTCCCCTTGGCCATAATTCTCGGGCTTGGGCTGTGGTGGCAGGACCGGCGCGTCGGTCGCTACGCGATCGCGCTGGCTATCGGTGGCGCCGCCATAGCACTTTGGCACCTCGGCCTCTATTTCGGGCTGATTCCCGAACGCATCCAGCCCTGCACTGCGAGCGGCCCATCCTGTACCGACGACAATCAATTGTTCTTCGGCATTCCTATCCCACTGATGGCGCTCGTCGCCTTCGCGATGATCGGTCTGCTGTCGGCTGTCTCACTGAAGGAAACACAAAAATGAAACGACGCGGCCTCATCCTGTCCGTTCTCGCTCTCGGTGCCGCCGGTTTCGGCGGTGCCGCATGGTACGCAACCCGCCCCGAGGCGATTGCCGAGGCCGCCCCCGTCGACCCGCAATTGGCCGATGGGCTGATCCGGCCCTATTCCCCGATCCTCGGCCCCGAGACGGCGCCTGTCACGATTGTCGAGTTTTTCGATCCAGCTTGCGAGGCGTGCCGCGCATTCTATCCCGTGGTCAAGGATATCATGGCTGGGCACGGTAATGCGGTACGTGTCGTAATTAGATACACTGCCTTTCACGGGGACGCTTCGGTGGAAGCGATCCGTGTTCTTGAAGCTGCGCGGATGCAGGACGTGTTCGAACCGGTGCTCGAAGCGGTCTTGCAAGAGCAGCCCCGATGGGCGTCCCATGGTGCGCCGGAGCCGGGTTTGCTCCTTGAGATTGCCGCAAGCGGAGGTCTGGATGTCGAAGCTGCCCAGACGCAGATGCTGGCCCCCGATGTTGTAGCGGTGCTGAACCAAGACCGTGCCGATGTCAAAACGTTTGGCGTGCGACAAACGCCCACGTTTTACGTAAATGCCAAACCGCTAGACCCGTTCGGTGAGGCGGAACTACGGCGGCTGGTGGCGACGGAAGTTGCGGCCAGCCAAAGTTGATACGCGGTCAGATGCAGGAGAAATTGTCGTGAAAAAACTTCCACACATCAAGGGATTGGCCTTTCTCTTGCTGCTCACGGGCCTGTCGGCCCCGGGATTTGCCGGCTCGGAGGATGTCGTCGTCGAGAGCGCGTGGTCCCGCGCCTCGATCGGCACGAGCCGTCCGGGGGCTGCCTACATGACCGTGCGCAACAGGGGTGACGACGCCGTTACGCTGACCAAAATTGCGACACCGCTGGCAATGATGCCCCAGATCCATGAGACGAAAACCGACTCCGCTGGCCTCAGTTCCATGGCGCCTGCAGGCGAGATCACGATTGAGCCCGGCCAAAGCGTGGCATTGGAGCCGGGCGGGCTGCACGCCATGCTCATGAAGCTGCAAGAGCCGATGGCCGAAGGCGAGACTTTCCCGCTGACACTGACCTTCTCGGATGGCGGCAAGGTGACGGTCGAGGTCCCAATCCTCGGGATCGCCGCGCGTGGACCAGAGGGCTGATGCAACGTCGGCAGCTCCTTCTATACGGCGCAGCCGGTGCCGGCGTCCTTGGCATGACGCTCTTCGTGGGCTGGTGGCGGGTGGACGGGCTTGGTGCGCCTGAACCAAAAGGGCAGCGGCCCCTGCCCCTATCGGCGATGGAGTTTCGGCTGACCGACCACGAGGGAAATGAGGTAGGGCCTGGCACCCTGATCGGTCGTCCGACAATGGTATTCTTCGGGTTCACCTACTGCCCGGACATCTGCCCGACGACCCTATCGGATATTTCCGGCTGGCTTGAGGAACTGGGCGACGAAGCATCAGAGATGAACGTTGTCTTCATCACGGTCGATCCGGAGCGGGACACGGTTGAGGCCATGGCCGAATATGTCGGCTATTTTCATCCGGTCATTCGTGGCTGGACGGGGCCGGAAGACCAGATTGCCCGCGCCACAGAAGGGTTTCGTGCCTCATTTGAGCGCGTCCCGACTGAGGGCGGCGGCTATACGATGAACCATACGGCAAGCGTATTCCTGTTCGATGCCGAGGGTGAGCTCGTCACGATGATCGACTATCACGAACCAAGAGAATTCGCGGTGCCAAAGATCCGGCGCGCACTGACAGAAAACGTAGAGGGGGCAAAATGAAGATAGGAACTGTCTTGGCGGCCGTGGCGGTCGCAGGCGCGATTTCGGTTGCCGGCATCGCCATCTCTGGCGTTCTGTCCAAAGAACCGGTGCCCCCTTCGATTGCTGAAGCGACCCTCTGGACTCCCGATCCGCTCACGCCGCCCCGGATTGCCGAAATCAATTCGGTCCGCCCCACACTCGCCCAGGCGGATATCGCATTCGAGTTCAGACCCGTGCCCCTCCTGACCGTTTCCCCCACAGATACCTCCTTGCCATCTATCGAGCCCTCGCTGGTCACCTGGTCGCGCGAGATTGCGTCGGGCGAGACGCTTGATGCGGTCCTCTCCGATGCGGGGCTGGATGCTTCGGATCGCGCCGAAATCGCCTTGGCGATTGGCGCGGAATACGATTTGCGCCGTCTGCGTCCGGGTCACATCGTTACCGTGGTTTCCACAACGGACGACAACCCGCGTCGTGTAGAACTCGCCGTCGAAGACGGTGTCCGGATAGAGGCGGTCTTCGGCGAACTGCTTGCCGCTCGCGTGTTGGAGCCGGACCCCGAATTGGTGACTTTCGCCGGCAAGGCGGTGATCGAGAGCTCGATTTTCGCTGCCCTGGACACGGCAGACATCCCCGCCCGTTTTGCGGTGGACCTGGCGCAGATGCTGGGCGGCACCGTGGATTTCCGTCGTGATCTCGCGGGTGGCGAGACGATGCGCCTCCTTTGGCGCGAGGCCCGAGACGGGAACAAGAGGATTGGTCAGCCTGAGCTTGCCTTCGCTGAGCTGGATCTTGGTGGATCGGTCTACGAGATCGTCTGGCCGGACGACGGCAGCGGTCAAGCGACGATCTATGTCGACGGAGAAGTGCTGCGCGTGTTTGCGCAACCGGTGGAAGGAGCGCGGCTGAGTTCCGTCTTTGGCCGTCGCACACACCCAGTCTATGGGAATGTGCGCATGCACACCGGCGTCGACTTTGCCGCGGCAAGCGGTACGCCGGTAAAAGCAACGGCGCCCGGACGCGTGAGCTTTATCGGACGTCGTGGTGGATATGGCCGGGTGGTGGAGATAGCGCATGGATCCGACACCTTGACACGATACGCACATCTCAGCGAGGTGCCGGACACACTCGAACAAGGGCAGCGAGTGATGGCCGGAGATTTGATCGGCCGCGTCGGTGCAACTGGCACCGCAACCGGCCCAAATCTGCATTATGAGGTTCTGGTCGACGGTCGCCCGACCGATCCTCTCTCTGACGACCGACTAGCAGAGGCGGCCGAGCGTGAAGCGGACGACACGGCCGCGCTTGAGCGACTGAGTGAGGCGCGTTCACTTCTGGCTGAGAGGCTCGCCAGCGAATTTGCCGAAACGACAACCGAAAGGCTTTGATCCATGAAACGATTGGCTCCCGCCCTTGCAGTCACGCTGGCCTTGTTTCCCGCGGGGCAAGCTGTCGCCGTTGCGATCCAGATTGACGTCCGAAAGACAAACGGCTGCGGCTGTTGTCACTCCTGGATGAAGCATCTGGAGGAAAGCGGATTCGCGCCGACAGGCGAGGACATGTTCGGGGGATCTCTTGTGCGCTTCAAACTCGACAATGGCGTGCCTCAGCGCATGGTGTCCTGCCATACGGCTTTGGTCGACGCCTACGTGATCGAAGGTCATGTGCCGGCATCAGACATTCAGCGTTTTCTGGATGAGCGTCCTGATGCAGTGGGGCTGGCGTTGCCGGGAATGCCCTATGGCTCGCCGGGCATGGGACCGGAAGACGATCGTGAGGCTTATGACGTCTTCCTGATCCGCGGCGATGGATCGACCGAGATCTTTAGCAGCTATTCGGCCGCTGACTGACGTATCGCCGAGACTTCAGCGCTTGGAACCTTTCTCTCCAATTACCCTTGGCTTTCTTGGAAGCCTGGCCGCCGGATCGCTGACTGCGGTCGGGGCGGTCCCAGTTCTTTTTGGGCGCATCCCGTCCCGGGCTACGCGCGATCTGCTGCTTGGCTTCGCAGCGGGTGTCATGCTCGCTGCTTCGTTTTTTTCGCTGATCATTCCAGCTCTCGACGCAGCCGAAGGACAGTTCGACAACGGTGCTCTCCCGGCGGCCATCGTTTGCGTTGCGATTCTGCTTGGCATGGGCGCCGTTGCTCTGATGAACGAACGGCTGCCGCATGAGCATTTCAAGTCGGGGCGGGAAGGCCCAGACGCCGCATCGCTGCGCCGCGTCTGGCTTTTCATCATCGCGATCACGATCCACAATTTTCCCGAAGGGCTTGCCGTCGGCGTCGGGTTCGGGGCTGACGGTTTGTCGGGCGGGTTGCCACTTGCTATCGGTATTGGATTACAGAATGCCCCCGAAGGTCTGGCGGTGGCGGTTTCGTTGCTCGGCGAGGGATATTCCAGGTTTCGCGCCTGGGGCATCGCCGCTCTGACCGGTCTCGTCGAGCCTTTCGGTGGGCTTCTCGGCGCGGGCATTATCAGTCTTTCGCAACCGCTGCTGCCTTGGGGTCTCGCCTTCGCAGCAGGTGCGATGCTCTACGTCATCAGCCACGAGATCATTCCGGAAACCCACCGGTCCGGCCATCAGAACAGGGCGACGCTCGGCCTCGCGGTTGGTCTTGTCATCATGTTGTTCCTCGACGTCTGGCTGGGATAAGCGTATGAGAACTTGCCTCTTCGTCGGTCTGCTTGCTGCTCTAATCGCCTTTCTTGTCGATCAGGCAACGAAGGCAATCGTTGTTTCCAATGCGACTGTACTTAGTTCCGGTGTATCGGTCTTTCCCGGCTTCAATCTCATCTACCTGCGCAATGACGGGGTGACCTTCGGGCTTCTCGGCGGTGCGCCATGGTGGAGCCTTGTCGTATTGGCGCTTGGCATCTGCGTCTGGTTGGCGGCCATGCTGATCCGTTCCAGCAGCCGGGTCGAGGCCATTGCCTATGGTGCGATCATCGGCGGTGCTCTTGGCAATATTCTGGACCGCCTGCGCTTTCGTGCAGTGACGGATTTCTTCGATTTCTACATCGGGACGGCGCATTGGCCTGCCTTCAACATGGCCGATATTTTTGTGGTTGGCGGCGTGGTGCTGCTCAGTGCGCCGTGGGTTGGCGCTCGACTTCAGACCGATTCATGAAGCCAGGTTTGCCGCAGTTCGTTAGTGAGGACCCAAACCTCTTCCCGCGCACAGGTCTTGCCCTTGTTGCCGGCGGATTGACGGTTTTGACCCTTCCGCCGTTTTCTTGGCTCATCGCGGTCCCTGTCTCCTTCTCCGTGCTCTTTATTGTTCTCCGGAACATCTCAACCTCGCGCGCTTTCCTTGTCGGTTGGGCTTTCGGACTGGGCCAATTCGGGATTGGAATTTCCTGGATCGCCGAGAGCTTTTACGTCGATGCCGAACGTTTCGGCGCACTGGCGATCCCAGCAGTAGTGGGACTGTCCGCCGGGCTAGCGATTTTCCCGGCCAGCGCAGCTATGCTTTTTGCCGCCATAATGCAGCATCGAGTTCTCCATGGTATTAAGGCGGGCCTTTTGCTTGCGACCTGCTGGATGGCCACGGAATGGCTGCGGGGTCATGTTCTGACAGGATTTCCGTGGAACCTTGCTGCATATGCTTTGGTCGATCACGCCGCGCTGCGACAGCCAGCGGCCTGGGTTGGAAGCTACGGCATGAGCTTTCTCACGGTCTTCATCGGCACCTTGCCAAGTGTTTTGATTGCGGTAGCGCCAAAGAGACGTCTGTCCGTTTTCGCGCTCTTTTCCGTTGCGATGACGGGTCTCTGGGGTGGCGGTACACTTTGGTCAAGTCAAGACGTTCCGCCGACAGACATTACATTGCGCATTGTTCAAGGCAATGTGCCGCAAGTCGAGAAGTGGGCACCGGGCAGCCGCAAGCGAACCTTGGAAAAATACCTGAGATTGTCTGTGCGACCCGGCCGTTTCGATCTGCTGCTTTGGCCGGAAACGGCTTTCCCCGGTTTTCTGGACGAGGACGCCATTGCGCGCACGCAAATATCTGCGGCTTTGCCAGACGGCAGGGTCCTTTTGACAGGTGCGCCGGACCGCGTAGAGGGAGATGGGGCAACCAGATATTTCAACACTGTACAAGCCTATGACGGCAGCGGTGAGATTCTGGCGGGATATGCAAAACATCATCTCGTTCCGTTCGGGGAATATGTGCCCCTGAAAGGCTTGCTGCCCTTTGAGCGGCTGACAGAAGGGTTAGGCGATTTTACGCCAGGACCAGGGCCACGCACACTGGCGATCCCTGGGGCACCTCTGGTCGGGGTGGCGATCTGTTACGAGATCATTTTTCCGGGCCAGGTGGTCGATGAGCTTCTCCGTCCTGACTGGATATTCAACGGTACAAATGATGCATGGTTCGGAACCAGCATTGGACCTGAGCAACACCTCGCTTCCGCGCGCATGCGCGCGGTCGAGGAAGGGCTTCCCGTGGTCCGCGCGGCCAACACTGGGATATCCGCGATTATCGATGCCAGCGGAGAGATCGTCGCCCGTCTCGACATCGGGCAAACTGGTGTCATAGATGCCAGGCTTCCGGCAGCGCATGCGCCCACGCCTTACGCACGTTTCGGTGATTGGACGTCGCTAGCGCTCATCTGTGCGGCCTGGGGCATAGCCTTTGCCGTCGGATTCACATGTCAACGTTTCAATCGCGAAAATACAAGATCGGAGGAATTGTGATGCTGGTGCTCGCGGGATTTGTCGGAGGTACGATTTGGGGTGGCTATCTGGCGCGGCGACGGAAAGGGGACCGCCTGGATATGCTTCAATATGCGACAAGCTCCGGCATTGTCTTCGGCTTGCTCGCCTATTTCGCCTCGTTGATCTTCTTGCGCATCATATCCTGAAACTAGTTTTGTACGGGCGACGAATTGAGACGGCTGATCCTCATTTCACTATATTTGTTCCTGTCGATTTTTGCATCAGGCTTGTTCGTTTGGGGTGCTGGCTACTTTCTGCTCAATGCCTCCGTTCCTGACTATGAAGAGAACTTTAGCGTTGCGGGTATAGAAGGCCCGGTTAACGTCCTGAGAGATGCTTCAGCTATACCACACATTTCCGCCGGCTCCGCTGCAGACAGCTATTTCGCGCTCGGTTTCGTTCACGCGCAAGACCGGCTGGGGCAATTATTGAGGGCAAGGCGGACAGCGCAAGGTTTATTGCCACTTGAGCAGATAGCTGAACTTGAACCGTCGACATCGGATGCACTCGAAGCATATGCCGCAGGTGTCAACGCCTGGCTTGGGCTGGTGTCCGAAGGCGGGCGCGGCAGAGGCGCACCTGAACTGTTGATCGCGGATGAGAGAACGATCGCGGCGTGGAGGCCCGTTGATAGCATCAATGTCGCAAACGCATTTCTGAACGATCTTCGCCCCGATAAACTTCAGAACGAACTGTCTGGATTCCCAGATAACCAGATTCCGTCAGATCGACCCGCGACACCCGAGTTGTTTGCCGCTTCTCCAAGGGTCAAACTGACTGCGTGGGCGTTGCCCGAAGATCGGACTACTACCGGAGCACCGATGCTTGCGGCGGATATCAGTGGTCCTTTGTCACTGCCGTCCGAATGGTACTTGGCAGACCTTCAAACGCCGGAAGGGGTCGCGATTGGCGCTACGATGCCAGGCGTGCCTTTCATTGTCGTTGGTCACAACGAGCGCGTCGCCTGGGCGTTCAGATCTTTTTCGCCAAATGAAATAGAAGAACCAGAAGTTTCCAAAGCTGCGCAGACAAGTGATTTCTTGATGATGCTCGACCGTCTGGCCAAGTCCGCCGGTGTGAACTATGCTCTGAACGCAACCATGAACAAGGTGCCAGATGGATTGGAGGTCCTAGCGGTCGACCGGACAACTCTGGCGGTTTGGCCTGAAAGCGAGGTCAAGCGTCCTGGATCATTTCAAGACGCCAGACTTGCAGTTCTCGATGATCGCCGGCCCGTATTCACTGTCGAGAGCGCGATTGCGGTTCAACGCGACACGGTCAGCGCTGTCGCGCGTACCCTTCTTCCGCTGATGGCAAAAGAGCTCTGGTTCGTGAGTTCCGCAAGCGACATCAAGGAGAACAAAGTCGGAAAGCTTCGCGAAGAAGTTTTGGACGAGCTTTCTCAATGGAATGGCGAGATGGGTCGCTACTCACTGGAACCGCTCGTGTTCTGGACATGGGTACGTGCTTTGCAAAGACGCATACTTCAAGATGAGTTTCCATCTGCAACTGCGGTCTGGACCAGACCGAATCCTGATTTCCTATCCGCGGTCCTTTCAGATCGAAGAGGGAGCGCAATCTGGTGCGACATCCGCCCGTCCGCCCGCATTGAGACCTGCCAGGATCAGGCTCGTGCAGCTCTGGATGATGCCATTGCCAAGCTTGTTGACCGGTACGGAAGCGATCCTTCAGTCTGGTTCTGGGGCGCGGAACACACACTGAATATGCAGTGGTCGCCAATCCAGTCGAACGGGATTATCAGCGATTTGTTGTCTCTCGAAGCGCCATACTCGGGTGACCCTTATACACTGATCGCTTCTGACAATGACCGCCCGGTCGCCTCCAGCGTCGGCACTAATTTTCAGGCAGTCATGTCGTTTTCGGATGAAAGCCTCTCCTATTTCATCACGCCTGCCGGTCAGTCCGGCCATCCGCTGTCACGTTTCTACGACAACCTGTTTCCTAGGTGGATGCAGAGCAAATACCTCGTGATGTCAACCGATCTATCTTTGGCCCGGGGTGGCGCAGTAGGAACTTCGCGACTTTCACCCTTATCCGCCTACAGCCGGGCAGTAAAACAAGGGAGGAGCCGATAATCACATATTTCCTCCTTTTCGACCCGTTTGGATATGCGATTTCGCCAGTGTCCCTTGTTTCCGTCAGCTTGGCCGCATGGTACTACATGCGCGGCCTCGCGCGATCCGCTCGTATTCGCGGGACGGTTTCTCTTTGGCGGCAGGCTATGTTCTTCGCTGGCTTGACCTGCATTTTCGTGGCCACGAATGCGTCTCTGGCTTCATTGGGGCACAGCCTCTTTTCGGTGCACCAGGTGGAACATCTTCTCCTTCGCCTTGCAGGACCACTGCTCATCGCTGTTTCGCAGCCGTGGCGCATCCTGCAAGCCGGTTTGGAAAGTCGGTGGCGTCGATACCTCGGCGCGCTGGCGAACGCCTGGTTCGTGCGGTTCATGGCGCATCCGGCAACCGCCACTGCCTTGCTCATCGCTTCGCTCTTCGTCTGGCAGATACCGGTCCTTTACGGACTTGCGCAGCGCATCGCGGCGGTCGAGCTGCTCGCACATCTGGCGATGGTGCTGGCAGGGATCTGGTATTTCGGCATGCTTTTCGACTGGAGGGATCCCCCTGCCGGTGCGCGACGCGGAGCGAGGCTGATCTCCGGTTTTGTGGTGATTGTTTCAAACATTTTTCTGGGTTCCCTCACGACACTTAAGGAGGTGGCCCTTTATGCCTCCTACCAAACGACAGGCACCGGCTTATCTGCAACTTTATCCGATGAAACGATTGGTGGCTACGTGATCTGGGTCCCATCCTCGATGGTGATGATCGCCGCGATCATTCTGGTCATGAACGGCTGGAACGCTGCGGAAGTGCGTCGCTGGGATGCGCGATACGAACTGACGCGCGCCTCGAACTCCGCCGCGCTCGAATTTCCGGAAACGGCCGAAGAGTTGCGTCTGAAGGTTGCAAAGCCAAATCGTGACATGGGCCGGACGCTCGCCCTAGGCGCGTTGGTCATGTTCTTGATCGTCATGATAACGGTGGTGACGATTGTGTATGCACTGTGATCGTTGCCATCCCGCCAGCACGCAATGCGCAGGCATGACGAGAACTGTTCACGAGGCACCTTGTCGCATCCCGCTTGCGGCTTGGCACGTTGTGATACGCGCCGAAATGATATAGCAAACCGGTATGGATGAGGGGACCGAAGCAACCGAGACGTCGGACCCTACGGCGAGCGATGTCAAGCGAACGACCAGATCGAGCAATCGAATGGTGCTCTGGATTTTGCTGTGCGTTGCCGGTCTCTTTTTCGCAACGGCCTTTGGCGTGGCGATATTGGTAAAATATGGCCCGTACTGACGCGACGATGACCCGCCGAGCGCTGCTCCGGCGCATGGGGTCCGCAGGACTGGTCGTGCCGCTGGCCGCCTGTAACGAGGCTGGATGGTATGGCGAGGATGTAAGCGGGCTTTTACCCGACCTGTCTTTCACCATGACCCGGGCTCAGGACGGGACGCGCGTGACACAGGCCGATTACGAAGGACAGGTCGTCGCGCTGTTCTTTGGCTTTAGCTTCTGCCCCGATATCTGCCCGATGACACTCTCCAACCTGTCCGCTGTGGTCGATCAGCTGGGCGAGGACGCCGCGAAACTGTCGATACTCTTCGTTACAGTGGACCCCGAGCGCGATACGCCCGAGGTGATGACGGAATACGCCGCCGCCTTCACGCCGTGCGTTGACGGGCTGATCGGCACGCCCAACCAACTGGCCCGTCTTGCCCGGCGCCTCAAAGTCACCTACAAGATCGAACCACATCAGCCGGACGACTTGACCTATGATGTATCGCACGGCAAGTCTGTCTATGTTTTCGATGCGCAAGGCGACGCGCGCGTCATATGGCCCGGTTTCGATACGCTACAGGCCGACATCGCTGGGGCCACCGGCGACATCCGCCGCGTGATGAGCGCCTGAAGGCTAAAGGTCTGCGTTGGCGGCGCGCATATTTCGCACCACCACCAAGAGGCCCAGAACGCTCATCATCGCGGGAGGAATCCAGATGACGATGCCGCCGATCTGCTGATCCGTTACCGCAGAGATCGAAGGGAAATACCGCCCGCAGAATGCGTAATAGGGAAACAAGTCCACCGTGGCGAAGGAGATGAGCGCGCCTAGAATGATCTGCGGAAACATGACGCCCACGGCCAGCGCAGCGCGCCAGCCGAAACGCAACCACGCGGGCGGCGCGGGCCGAGTGTCCAGTACCAGCGCCCAGAACAAGATGCCGTCCACCGCCATCGACCAGTTCATCACCTGGTAGAGCACCGGGTCAAGCATGGCGGCGAAATGCACCGGCGGGATCAGCCAGAACCAGAACAGTCCGACGAAGAGTATCACCGCTATGACGGGCTGCTGGATCGTGCGATAGATAACAATCACCAAGCGGCTGGCACAGAGCGCGCGCAACCATTCCGGCGCTCCCGCCAGCAGCACCGGGCCACCCGCGCTGAGCGCCAGCAGGACCGGGCCTACATGATGCATGGCGACGTGCTGCAACCGATTAGTGAAGAACATGCGCTGTGCGAGATATTCGAACCCGGTCTGCGTAACGCCCCACAACAACACCAACCCCGTCCAGAAAGCCGCCTGCCGCAATCGGCTCACGCGGTCTCCCGGCGCGGTCCGCCGGAGCCCGCGCGCGAACCAGAGCCCCGACAGCGTCACCGCGAGATAGATCAGCCACGAGAATTGATAGGGCAGGATCGCCGGCATCTGCGCCGGAAAGTAGGTGGTTAGCGCCCAGAGAGCCGCGCCAAGCAGAACGATACTGCCATAGGCCAAAGTGTCGCTTGGCAAGGCATTGGCTTCGAGTTTCTGAATGGTCATGGTCGCGATGGTCTTTTGATCGATTGGAAGACGCAACGCAAGACACAAGTATGTGGCAATTTGTGTGCCCGCCCTGTCAGAGCCTGAGGTGATGATCGGCCAATGATCAGCCGCCGGCCAAGCCTCCGCATAGCTCTGTCGCTATCGCACCGTCCCAGTTGCAGATCACTGTAATATGAGTTGTTGGTCGTAAGTTTTCGCTTGCAGCGATCGTAACTCGATCTTTGGTGTAATATTTTTGAGGTTGTTGTTTCATTTTCGCGCAGAACCTATTGAGGCGTTAAGTATCACTCTGGGAAGGCACGAGCGCTTGTTCGAATGCTTTCAGCGTTGTCTCGCTGACGTGGTGTTCAATACCCTCCGCATCGCGTTCCGCGGTCTCCTCGTCGATCCCGAGGCTCAGGAGAAACGCGACTACGATCCTGTGGCGTCGACGGCAGGCTTCGGCCAACTCCTGCCCGGCATCGGTGAGGAATATCGCGCGATAAGGTTCCCGCCGCACCAGGCCAGCAGCCTTGAGCCGCGATATGTTCTTGGTCACGGTCGGCGGCTTTACTCCAAACCGTTCGGCAATTTCCACCGGCCTTGCCTCACCGCGCGACTCGATCAGTTCCGCAATCAGTTCAACGTAATCTTCTGCCATTTCACTCTCATGCGCCTGACGCACGGTCGCGAAACCCTCAGCCTGTGATTCGGGAGCCCTTTCTACAATTTCGAACGTTTCACGTTCTTGTGATTGCAACTTTGTCATACTTGGGACTGTGCGGCGAAACAGCGGGATTGACAACTTG
This sequence comes from Roseovarius atlanticus, assembly GCF_001441615.1. Classification (GTDB taxonomy): domain Bacteria; phylum Pseudomonadota; class Alphaproteobacteria; order Rhodobacterales; family Rhodobacteraceae; genus Roseovarius; species Roseovarius atlanticus. The sequence continues at coordinate 11,463 of NZ_LAXJ01000028.1, read as the reverse complement.
TTTGCTTCGGGTAGAAAACTTAGCCATGTCTAACTTTTGCCTTGGAGACCGTGGTGATGCTAAATATTATGAGAGTGCTGCTCGCCACACTCGCAAGTGCGCTCCTCCTGTCCGGACCTGTCGCGGCGACGCCGGCCAAGGAGGCGCCCTGGCTTCCCGACGCAGCGGCCTATCGGCTGACGCTCTTTCTTGGAAACCTCGCGCCTCTGCCCTGGGACGACATCAGGACCGCCTGGACGGAACCCTACCGGGGTTCGGAATTCTCTGTCGGAGCGCTGGCGTGGCTGGACCGCGAAAGCAAAATCGAGCCTGACGCTCTCATGGACGCCATGATGCGCGAAGACCGGCAGGCGGTTTTTGCCGAGGCGACGCGGCTCATCGCGCTCAGGATCGAAGAGGAACTGGACCGGTCTCTCGCGGCCGAAGAATCGGCGACAGCACAGCAGGCCGTACGAACGGCACGCGAACTCTACCGCGCGTTCGAGGACGGCGTCGCGGCCGCCGATTCGGAGGCTGCGAGACGGATCGGCCTGGCTTGGCTGGAGCTCAATAGCAGCACCGGGTTCTCTGGCGTACTTGGCGCAGGCTCAACATCTGCGGATCGCGAGACCATGGAAGCGGCGCGCACAGTGATCTCCAGCTATCTTGCGGAAAACTATCTTTTGGACAGCTTCGCTCCGCGTCGGGCGTTAAGCGCCCTGCCGGAAACCGCCGTGCTCAGCGGTCGCGCCATCGAGGTGCCGCCAAGCCTGCCACCGGGCTCCGACATCTTCGATCAGGACCCGTTGCCACTGCTCGTCCTCAATTTTGAGGAGCAGGACATCGACGAGACCGACCTGCCGCTCGTCGCTTTCGGCGACATGCTGTTCGACAGCGCGCAGATCTTCGGAAGCCCCGCGCGCGATCTCGGGATCACCTGCTCGACGTGTCACAACCGCTCGGACATCAACCAGCGGCTTTTCGTTCCGGGCGCAAGCCACCAGCCAGGCGCGATCGACGTCGACGGCGCCTTTTTCAACCCGATCTTCAACGACCGGCGCGACGACCCGCTCGACATTCCGAGCCTGCGCGGCTTGCGTTTTACAGGTCCCTACGGCCGCGATGGCCGTTTCGCCTCCCTGCGCGATTTCACCCGCAACGTGATCGTCAACGAGTTCGGCGGGGATGAACCGACGCCCTTCATGCTGGACGCTCTCGTCGCCTACATGCTCGAGTTCGACTTCCTGCCGAATTCCATGCTGACGAGTGATGGCCGCCTGACCGACGCGGCCCCGGAAGTCGCCCGGCGTGGCGAGGAGATCTTCAACACGCCCTTTGCCGGGCTCGGCGATCGCTCCTGCGCCAGCTGCCATGTGCCAGATGCGAACTTCCTCGACCGGCAGGCCCACGACATAGGCTCCGTTGCGCCAGCCTATGAAGGTGCCCGTGCCGGTGCGCTGGACACGCCCACGCTGCTCGGCACGGCCTATACCGCGCCCTACTTCCATGACGGATCTCTGCCGACGCTGGCCGCTGTCGTGGACTGGTTCGACGAAACGAAAGCGCTCGGGCTGACCGGGGAAGACCGCGCGTCCCTGACCGCCTATCTCGAGACCGTGGGTGCGGCGGACGAACCCTACGAGGCGTTCGACACCGAGAATACCGCTTTCCGGCTGGCATTCGCCGAATTGACGACCTTCGCCTCGACACTCGACACGCTACTGCCGCGGCGGGACGCAGAGCACATCCTGCTGCTGACTGACACCGTGGCCGCGGACCTCTCGGCGGACGCCAGCACCATGTCGAACCTTGCTGCGCGGCCCGAGGTCTACGCGTTGGCTGAGCGGCTGGCCGCGGTCGGCGCCGCCGTCCGTGCCGATGACTGGGCGGCTGCCGAAGCAAGCTGGACCGCGTTCAAGTCCGAAGCCGCCGCAATCGAAGAGAGGGCATTCTGATGCCAGTTCAACTGACCCGTAGAACGATACTGACCTTGGTCGGCGCGGGCGCGGTGTCGTTGGCGACACCTCTCGCCGCGCAGGACACTGCGTTGCGGCTGGCTTTCATCCCGCAGGAGAACCCGGAGAAGCTGCTTGGCGATATCGAGGCCATCACCGGCTGGCTGGCCAGTGAGATCGGTGTCTCGGTCGAGGGGTTCGTTACCATCGACCACGCAGCGGCGGTCGAGGCGCTGCGAAACGGCGACGCGGATATCTCCTTCATGGGCGCCCTGCCCTTCGTTCTGGCCGAGGCCGAAATCGGTGCCGAGCCGCTCCTGTCCGAGGTCTACCGCGACGCACCGAGTTATACAGGCCGCATTTTCGTGCGGCGCGACAGCGGTATCGGCGCGCTCGTAGACCTGCGCGGACGCGACATCGCCTTTGCCGATCCGATCTCGGAATCGGGCTATCTCTATCCGCTCGCCGAATTCGTAGAGGCCGGGGTGGTTAAAGGTCCTAGCGCAGCGGAGGAATTTTTCGGCCGTGTCTTTTTCGCGGGGGGCTACCAACAAGCCATGCAGGCAATGGCCGAAGGCCTGGTCGATGCCGCGGGCGCCAGCCAGTATGCCGACCTGCTTCTGACACCGCAGCAACAGGCGGAGGTAACTTGGATCGCGGAAAGCGCACCGATCCCGAGCCATTTGGTGATCGCTCGCCCGGGGCTCGACGCCGCTCTGCGGGACCGTTTTGTTGACGCAATGCTGCGGCTCAATGAGCCGGAGCACCGCAACAAGCTACGCTATCTTTATGGACCGGACGGCTATGTCAGGGCCGACGGCGCCGCCTATGACGGCGTGCGCGACATGGCGCGGCGATACGGGCTGTTGGAATGAGCACTGCTATCCAAATCGACGACCTGAGTTTTGCCCATACGGGCGCGGACGTCCCGGCGCTGGAGCGGGTTTCGCTTAATATTCCGACGGGCGAAAGCGTGGCTCTGCTCGGCCCGTCCGGGGCGGGCAAGACGACCCTACTGGCACTGCTTGATGGCAGGCTGTTTGGCTGGTGCGGGCAGATTTCGATCTTGGGCGCACCGCTTGATCCCGATCATCCGCCAATGTGCGCGCGCCGCCCGGATACCGGTTTCGTTTTTCAGGAATTCGCCCTAGTCGAACGGTCCGCGGTTCTGCGCAATGTCCTGAATGGCCGCTTGGGGCGCATGTCGCCGCTGCGGGCCCTGATGGGATCACCGACCAAGCACGATCTGGAGATTGCGCGCACGGCACTTGCCGATTGCGGCATTGCTGATCTTGCCAATCGCAGGGTCGACAGCCTCAGCGGCGGGCAGCGGCAGCGCGTCGCCATCGCGCGGTGTCTGGCGCAGGAACCACGGCTTGTTCTGGCCGATGAACCGGTGAGCAACCTCGACCCTGCGCGTGCAGGTGAGATCCTGGCGCTGCTGACCGGGGCGGCGCAAGCGCGCGGCGCGACGGCGCTGTTTGCGTCTCACCAACCCGACCTGGCGCGGCGTTTTGCGCAGCGTATCATTGGCATTCGTTGCGGGCGGATCGCCTTTGATGTGCCGACCTCCGAGTTGAACGAGGATGCGACAGCGGAACTCTATCGGGAGGTTGAGCCAATCCCAGGAATCGGCCTCAGGGCGGTATCATGATGGCGTTCCGCGGGTTTGGCGGCTTTGCGACGAGTGGTCTGATCGCCGCGGCGATCCTGTGGTCCTTCGCGACGGCCGATGTCGAGTTGTCGCGTCTCATGTCGGCTGGCCCGCGCATTGCCGATTTCCTCGGTCGGATGTTTCCACCTGACCCGACGGTGATGGCCGAGATCAAGAAGGGCAGCGCGGAAACGCTGAGAATAGCGATCCTCGGCTCCCTCGGAGCTGTGGTCCTGTCCGTTCCCTTCGGCATTCTCGCGTCCGAGACGATGGTATCGTCTGCGGTGTTCCGGTCGATCCGAACGCTGCTTGCCTTCATACGGGCGATTCCGCTGATCCTCGTGGCCATGCTCATGGTGGGCGCTGTCGGGCTTGGGCCGCTGCCCGGCATCATCGCGGTCGCCTTTCATGCAACGGGGATGCTCGCCAAGTTCTATGCCGAGGCGATCGACGGCGTGTCCCGCGCGCCGATCGCCGCGCTGGAAAGCGCGGGCGCCGGGCCGCTCGTGCGGCTCAGATACGCGATCTGGCCGCAGATGGCGCCGGTCGTCGCCCGCGACACGATTTTCCGGTTCGAGTTGAACCTGCGCGAGTCGCTGATCCTCGGGATTGTCGGCGCGGGCGGGATCGGCTTTTACATCCAGACCTACGTGCGCTCTTTCCAGTATGACAAGGCGGCCAGCGTCACGATTGCCGTCTTCGTCATGGTCATCGCCATCGAAGCTATCAACGTCGCGCTGCGCCGTCGTTTTGCCTGACCTTCAGGCATAGATGTCGATCGGTGTCCCGTCCCTGACCATGGCGTAGATATCCTCGATCTGCCGGTCCGTGACGGAGATGCAGCCCGCGGTCCAGTCGCGTTTGTTCATCGGGTCGATCCCCTTGCGGGGCCCCCCGTGGATGAAGATGTCGCCACCCGGCGATTTTCCTTGCGCCTCTGCAAACGCGATGTCGGCTTCATTGGGATATGAAATGCCGATGGAGAGGTGGAAGAGGCTGTTTGGGTTGCGCCGGTCAATCAGGTAGGAGCCCTCCGGCGTGCGGCCGTCCCCCTCAAACTGCTTGTGGCCTTCGGGCGCGAAGCCCAATCCGATGGGATAGGTCCGCAAGACGTCATCCGCGCCGTCAAGAACTAACAGCCGCTGCGCCTTGTACATGCGTAACCGGGTCACTTGTGGTCCGTTGTACGACCGGAACTTGCTGGCACAGCCTGAAAGGAAGGCGGCCAAACCGCCCAACAGCAAGACCCGCCGTGAAATTCTGGTATTCATCACTGCTCGACGCCCCTTTTGCGAGGTCTGGATGATGTCAGACGTTACCCTACCGAAACCGCCGGATCAATGACCGTGCGCGAGTGCTCCCTTCGCCATCCGCTCGCCAATCGGTTCACCGCCCGAGGGCCCCGCTTCGACCCGGTGGCCGTTCAGGAGCCGAAGCGCGTTGGCCACGACAAGCAGAGACACGCCTACATCCGCAGCAATGGCGCCCCACATTGAGGCCATCCCGAACGCGGTCAGCCCGACGAACAGCGCCTTGGTCGCCAGCGATATGCCGATATTCTGGTGGATGATCGTCATGGCCCGGCGCGAATGGCCAATAAGCCAAGGTACCTTGCCGATGTCGTCGGTCATAAGCGCGATGTCGGCCGTCTCGATAGCGGCATCCGATCCGACAGCGCCCATGGCGATGGCATAATGCGCACGCGCCATGGCCGGTGCGTCATTCACACCGTCGCCGATCATCGCTACCATGTCGTGGCTTTCGACGAGTTCCTCAATGGCCGTCACCTTGTCTTCCGGCAAAAGTTCGGCGCGCACCTCGTCGATGCCGACTTCGGCTGCCACCGCGCGCGCGGTGCGTTCGTTGTCGCCCGTCAACATCACGATGGTCTCCACACCCTGCGCATGCAGGCGCGCAACGATACCCTTTGCATCTGGGCGGATGCGGTCGCGAAGCTCCAGTACGCCGGTCACGCCGGCCTTGTCACCCACGGCAACGAGGGTGCTCCCTGTCTCCCCGATCTGATCCCGCAGATCCGCCGGAATGGCATTGCCGAACCCTTTCTCTTCGGCGAACCGATCCGAGCCGAGCCAGATAGCGCGCCCGTCGGCGCGTCCTTCCAGACCGCGCCCGGGCACGGTGCGGGTGTCCTCTGCGGCAGACACGGAAACACCATCGGCTTTGGCGCGCGAGAGTATGGCGCGTGCCAGCGGGTGTGAAGACCGCACCTCCAGGCTTGCTGCCAGCGCCATGAGATCGCGTGCGGAAACACCGACCAGTGGGTGAACCGCCGCCACCTCAGGCTCTCCCATGGTGATCGTCCCGGTCTTGTCCATCGCCAGTGCCGTGGTCCGCCCCGGCGCTTCGACATAGGCGCCGCCCTTGATGAGCACCCCCGCCCGTGCCGACGCGGTCAGCGCCGCAACGATGGAAACCGGCGTAGAAATGACCAACGCGCAAGGACATGCGATGACCAGAAGGACCAGGGCATTGTAGAACCAGTAGTCCCAGGCGCCGCCGAGCAGGAGTGGTGGCACCAGCGCGATGGTGATCGCCAGAGCCATCACGATTGGTGTGTAGATGCGCGCGAACTTGGCCACCCACTGTTCGACCGGCGCGCGGCGGGCATGGGCATCGCCTACCATGCGAATGATTTTCGCGAGCACCGTATCCGAGGCGGCCTTCGTCGCCCGCACCGTCAGTGTGCCCTCGCCGTTGATCGTGCCGGCATAGACCTCTTCGCCGGGTTCCTTGGGTACTAGCGCGCTTTCCCCAGTAATTGGGGCCTGATCGACGGCCCCTGCCCCGTCCACGACCTCACCGTCGAGGGGGATACGGTCGCCGCCGCGCACGATAAACCTTGCATTGACTGCCACAGCCGCAGCCGGAACGTCGGATTCCGATCCGTCTTCGTAAAGGACCCGCGCCGTTGGCGGCGCCAGATCGAGGAGCGCGGAAACCGCGTTACGCGCCCGCCCCACGCTCCAGCTCTCAAGATAGAGAGAGAGCGAAAAAAAGAAGGCGACCGTCGCAGCCTCAAAAAACTCTCCGAGGCTGATGGCGCCGGCGACGGCCAGCACCATGAGCAGGTTCATGTCGGGGCTAAGCCTCCGCGCCGAAGACCAGGCCTTGGGCGCGACAAGCCAAACTCCGAAAAGAATCGCGAGGGCGAAGATCCCTGCTTCCGCCATGGGCATCGGCACATCGCCATGGCCCGCAAAGAGCCCGAGCGCGCCACCCATGCCGGTCTCGACCATGTGAAAAAGGAATCCCGCCCCCCAGAAGCCGCCGCTCAACGAGGTAAAGCGCTTCTGACGTGCCAGATGCGCCGCCTGGTCCTCTGCTGCGTTGTCGGCATCCCAAGGCTTCGCGCTCATGCCGGTCGTTGCGACCAACTGCGTGACCTCGTCGTCTGGTATCCTCTTGGCGCTATCGAGGATGGTCATTCGCCCGTTGATAACGTCGAATGCCAGGTGTTCGGTTCCGCCCACTTTCGGCCCGACAACCCGGTTCAGGATCGCCACCTCTTCGGCGCAATCGAGCCCGGATACCTGAAAGCTCCTTCCGCCGGACGGCGCTAGCCCAGCCGACGCAACATCTCTTTTCGCATCGCAACAGGATTTGCCTGTTGCGTGAGGTTGCTTTTGATCACTCCGGTGGCTGTGATCGTTGCGGTTGCCATCAAAAGACATGGATTGACCTCGGGATTCATTGATTCCACATTGCTATAGCTCCTAAAGCAACTAGAGCATCAAGAGTTAGAATAGGACGTTTCATGCAGAAAATTGCAGCGTCCGAACGTTCACCGCACCACTAAGGCGCGATGAAATCAGAAAGAGCGGGTTAAAAATGCAAAAACGACAAGCGCCTATCATTGCAGCAATTCTGGTACTCGCCGGCTGCGCGGTGCCGCCGACAGATGATGGCGCTCAGAACAAGGTTGGCAATGTTCCCGCGTCTGTAGCGGCCCTTGCTGCACCCGGTCAGGATCTCACGTCGGCTCGTCGACTTCCGGAAGATGGGTGCTACTGGTATCAGCACAGTGGACCAGTAGAGACCACTTTGGTACCTCTTCGCGCGGCCGGCGGCGGACCAATCTGCACGTCTCTCCAGTCTTGATTTGCTTGTCCAGAGGGTCGCGGATGCGTCGAGTTCAGTGCACGCCTTCAACTTTGCGCTGTCACACTATCCTCGGCCGAGTAAAGAAACGCTGTCGAACCTATCTTGACGTTGGGATAAAGTTCGTTGATGTGAGCCATGACCATCCGGACGCAGCCAGAACTTGCGCGACCGCCGATGCTTTTTGGATACGGTGTGCCATGGATACGTAGATAGCTATCCCTACTGCCGACAAAAAGATAAAGCGCACGTGACCCAAGTGCGTTGGTCGGGCCAGGTTCCATACCATCTGCGTATTGCTCGTACTCCGGATTGCGTTCAATCATGTTTTTGGTTGGCGTCCAATGAGGCCATTTCACCTTCCGCTTAATCGTATAAGTTCCCGGCTCATAAAGGTCGCCCTTTGCAATGGCCACGCCGTAGCGCATTGCAGTTCCACCTTTTTCGATGTGATAGAGGTATCGCGCCACTGCGTCCACGTGGATGTCGCCCGGCACGAGATTGCGCTTCGCGACGACGCGCTGCGGCAAAAACCTTGGATGCAGACCCCATGGGTTAGTCGTGGCTGGCTCGTAGCCGAACGGTGTGACTTGCTTGTCCCAAGCCGCCTTTTGTGATTCTGTTGGCCACGTATCGGCAAAGAGCGGCTGACCGATTGAGGCCGAGAATAGCGCAGTCGTTGTTTGGATGAAGTGGCGTCTCGTCAGCATTTTTCTGTTTCCTTCGCAAGATTTTACTAAAGGATAAAATATATCCTTATCGTGCCTCTACTTACCCAGGTAAGGAATAAGGCATCGTCAGCAACCTTCCCAAGGTCTAGTTCGGTACATTTGCGTCGTAACTCCTAAAGCTCCTAAAGGTTCAAGAAAAAAGTTCTGCGAACACGGTTCCCACTAACCCAGCCTCGTCGCGTGAAAAACCAGCTGATCCAATTACTTCTCAAGGGGCTGACGAAGCTCTTTTCAACATATTTCCGAGCCACAGCCTCTAGTCAGGGTCAGATAGGCTAGCGATTGGTTGATCCTTGCGAAAGTAGGCTTCGACGTGAAAAATTGGTCCAAATTCTGCATGCGAACAGGATACGATTGCATCATTCATGTGGGTATCAAAACCTCACGGGGTGAGACATGCACCGCGTACTTTCGTTTCGCTGACCTCAAGTTGCAAACGACTTTTTCAAATGCCGTTCAGTTTGGGGTAAAGATAAACGCGTGCACCTATCGCAACACGATCGTACAGGTCCTTTACGTGCTTATTGGTGAGGCGGGCACATCCGTTTGAAACGGCCGACCCGATGGTTTCTGGTGCATTGGTTCCATGGATTCGAAGATAGGTGTCTCGGCCGTCATCATCGTATAAATAGATCGCTCGCGCGCCGAGAGGATTATTCGGTCCTCCCTTCAAACCGTTTCTAAATCGTGCATACTTATTCGGCTCTCTTTGGATCATGGCGTTGGTCGGCCGCCACCACGGCCATTTGGCTTTGCGCGCTACTGTGAACACGCCTGATTCGTACAAATCCTTGCGTCCAACTCCTACTCCGTAGCGGATCGCCATACCTTCTTCGAGCATGAAATACAAAAAAAAATCATCCGGTACTAAATGCAGATCTCCGGGCAGCCAATCCGTCCGACGTGCGTTTACCAGTTGAGGAAGAAAGCGCTCTGGAAAAGAGGGTTGACTTGCTGCACCAATCGTAGGAGCCAACATGCTGGCTGCACTGGTAGATACGAACACTCGCCTGCTAAAGCCTTTCATTTTGATGTACCCTACTAGTTTGCGTTGCATGAAATTGCGAACACATTGCGTCGATATGTAGAACACACGATCGTGTGTTCACAACTGCGAGCTGTTTGACTGTTGCTCCGAGGATACGATCCGAACTTTCGGAAGGGTTATTTGCCCAAAGCATGCCGAGCACTTAGTGGATATCTGCGTGGCAATCCTCAACACCGCTCTCCAGCGTGATACAATCTTGCCTATTCGGTCACGGGCGATAGTGGCGAGACGCTCAAGTACTTCGATAGAAACGTGTTCGTAAACTTGCTCCTGATTTTGCATCCAAATCACGAGCGAGAGCTACTGGAAAGGCCACTACGTGTGAACGATGACTTTTCGAAGGTTGGATATTGCTTCAACCTATCGTGAGTCCAGCGTCAAGATGTGGTTTCACACCTGTGCCCAACGTAGGTTCGACTCAGTAAAAAGCTTGGCGCTTGATGCGCGGTCCCGCCTCGCATATTCCGGCGCCAAATCTGCTGAGAAAGGCACGCCTTATATGACTCTGTCCACAATCCTGCGTATCGACAAAATCCTGCTCGGCATTGTCGCCGCCGTGCTGTTACTTTCGGTCGTTATTTATTTCTACAGCACCGACTATTTCTCGCTCACCTACGCGCGTGAAGACGGCTTGGTGGAATACAGCACTGCTCTCTTTCTCTGCGTGGCCAGCGTCGTCCTGGTGATGAACGCGCGGTCGCTAAAGGCGCGCGGCGCGGGCCTCGCCTTCGCCTGCACGCTGTTCTATGCGCTTGTCTTCTTCTTTGCCGCCGGCGAAGAGATTTCCTGGGGCCAACGTATAATCGGCTGGGAAACCGGCGAGACCTTCGAGGAGATGAATAAGCAGCAGGAAACGAACCTGCACAACCTGATTGTGCCCACGCCTTGGGGCGATTTCCACCTCGCCAAGACGCTCTTCGGTCCGATCCTAACGTTAATCGTGCTGGTCTACATTACCGTGCTGCCACTGCTCTACTTGCGCGTCGGCTGGATCAAACGTGCCGCCAATCACATTGCCGCCCCGGTGCCCGGCACACGTCACGCAATGCTCGCCGTTACAGCAAGCCTGGTGATTGCGGTCATCGACGTTCCTCGTAAATGGGAGGTCTACGAGTTGGTCTTCTCGCTCCTGGCAACCTCGATCTTCCTCCTGCCGCAGAACAGTAAACACACGACTTTCTTGGAGGCGTGATATGAGCCGCGCCGGGTTTGCCGGAGGCTGATTGATCTTAGCTACGCGGCCATGTCTGATGTTTCCAGGGTCGCGTAATAGTTTGCTTCGACCTCTCTTGGCGGAATGTATACGATGGGTTCGAGAAGACGACGGTTGTTGAACCAATTCACCCAATACAGGGTCGCGTATTCCACTGCATCGAAACTGCGCCATGGCCCGCGTCGGTGGATGACCTCAGCATTGAACAGGCCATTGGCCGTCTCGGCCAGGGCATTGTCATAACTGTCGCAAACGCTTCCCACGGAAGGTTCTACCCCGCCTCTGCGAGTCACTCGGTATAGCGAATGGACAGATATTGCGATCCGCGATCCGAGTGAAGCACCAGGCCTGATCCGGGTTGTCTCTGAAGAACGGCCTGTTGGAGGGTGTAAGGTGCGGTTACTCGTGGGACATCCCGTTTGTTGATTATAGCTTCTCTCTGAGCGCTTCGTAAGACGTCTTGACGCCAACGGTAGAAGCTGGATCGACCTATCCCGAAATAGCGGCAAGTCCTCGCGACGTGACCGATCTCCTCCGCATGTCGAAGTATCCTCAACTTGCGTTGGTCCTTGGTCATGAACATCTCCTTCTTCCCAAACCTCGGAGGTTAAAGAAAATGTCCCGCGAGTAACGGCATATCTACATTGCTCGGCTACCTCCGTAGCGCTTGATTTTATTGCCTCAAATCGTTGGGGCCGGGCGTGTTCGCCTCGGCCCCATTGTCTATCTTCACTTCATCTGCGTGACAGTAAGCTTTCCCTCAA
>NZ_LAXJ01000027.1 GCF_001441615.1 Roseovarius atlanticus | reverse complement strand
GCGAGATCATGACCATGCCCGGCCTGCCCAGCCGCCCGGCCTCCGAGAACATCCGCCTCAACGCGGATGGCCAGATCGAGGGGTTGTTCTAAAGGACCGGTTTTCCCCGCCCCGTGCCAAAGGTATAGGGTGGGGGACCAATTTTTCGGGCCGGGAGGAAAGACATGACGGCAGAGATTATCGACGGCAAGGCGTTTGCCGCGAAAGTGCGTGAAAAGGTGGCGGGCCACGTGGACCGCCTGAAAGACGAGCATGGCATCACACCGGGGCTGGCCGTGGTGCTGGTGGGCGAGGACCCGGCGAGCCAGGTTTACGTGCGCTCGAAGGGCAAGCAGACCGTGGAGGTCGGCATGAATTCCTACGAGCACAAGCTGGAGGCGGACACCTCTGAGGAAGACCTGCTGGCGCTGATCGACCAGCTGAACAACGACAAGGACGTGCATGGCATCCTTGTGCAGTTGCCGCTGCCCGACCATCTGGATTCCGATCTGGTGATCAACTCGATCGATCCGGCCAAGGACGTCGACGGGTTTCACATCTCGAACGTGGGCCTGCTGGGCACCGGGCAGAAGAGCATGGTGCCCTGCACGCCGCTGGGGTGCCTGATGATGCTGCGCGAACACCACGGGAGCCTTTCTGGCATGGACGCGGTGGTTGTCGGGCGGTCGAACATCGTGGGCAAGCCGATGGCGCAGCTGCTGCTGGGCGACAGCTGCACGGTGACGATCGCGCATAGCCGCACCAAGGATTTGCCCGAGGTCGTGCGCCGGGCCGATATCGTGGTGGCTGCCGTGGGCCGGCCCGAGATGGTGCCGGGCGACTGGATCAAGGAAGGCGCGACCGTGATCGACGTAGGGATCAACCGGGTCGAGCGCGACGGCAAGAACAAGCTGGTGGGCGATGCGGATTACGAGAGCTGCGCGGCGCGCGCGGGGGCGATCACCCCGGTGCCGGGCGGCGTCGGGCCGATGACCATCGCGTGCCTCTTGGCCAACACGGTGACGGCCTGCTGCCGCGCCAACGGGTTGTCGGAGCCCGAAGGGCTGACGGCCTGAGACCTCTTGCCCGGCGGCCACCGCCGGGCAGCCCCCGACCGCCCCCACGGGCGGGGGCTTCACCCCCACCCTCGGTCGGGGGTTGCCCTTATTTCTGTTGAACTTGGTCGCAGGTGTTCCGGGCTGTTGCCGCTAAAGATCCACCGGGATCATGGTGCCGACCATCATGGCGATGTGGCGTTCCGCGCCGTCGGTCACGGCGAAAATATCCGACTGCACCACCATCAGGCGGCGGCCCGGCTTGATCACCCGGCCCCGGGCCACCAGGTGATCGCCCGCACCGGGGGCCAGCAGGTTGATCTTCATCTCCGTGGTCATCACCTCCATCCCCTCGGGGATCAGGGTGAGCGCGGAATAACCCGCCGCACTGTCGCCGATGGCGAAGGTCAGGCCGGCATGGGCGACGCCCTGCTGCTGGCGGCTGCCGTCCAGGATAGGCGCGGTGATCTCGACCTTGCCCTTTGCGATGTCGGCGAGCGTGGCGCCCAGCGTCTGCATCATGGATTGCCGCGCGAAGCTGTCGCGGATGCGGTTTTCGATTTGCGCGGACATGGGAGTCTCCGGGTGGTCTTGTCCCCGGCAGTCTAGGCCGGGCGGGCGGCAATGGGAACGGGGCGTGTCAGGCCCGTTGGCCGCGCGGCATGGGCGCGGGATGGGGCGTGTTGCCGGTAAGGATGGCCAGCGCCTCGGGCCGCATGAGGTCGCAGAGTGCCGCATCGTGGCTGCGCAGGCCGCCGGTATAGGTGCCGTAGGCGGGCATCACCAGCCGGTCGCTGTCGAGCAGGAAGGCGGGCCGGGTGATGGCGCGGCCCCGGACGGGCAGGGTGACCTTGGGGTGGTAATGCCCCGACACCTCGCCCGAATAACCGGCCTGTGCGATGTGGCGAAAGGTGAGCGGCGGCACGGGCAGCTCGAACAGATGCGCGCCGCCCAGGTCGACGGGGCCGGGATCGTGGTTGCCCTCGATCCAGACCCAGCGGCGTCCGGCCTGAAGGCGGCTGATCCAGAGCTTTTCGGCCTCCAGCAGGGCGCGCGCGGCCAGCGCGTCGTCGAAGCTGTCGCCGAGGCAGATGACGGTGTGGGCGCCGGTCGCCTCGAGGTCGGCTTGCAGGCGGGAAAGCGTATCGTGCGTCTCGTAGGGGGGCAGTTGTGCCTCGCCCAGCCGCGCGCGGCGTTCGGTCTTGCCCAAGTGCATGTCCGACACGCAGAGCAGGTTCTGGTCACGCCAGAAAAGCGCGCCGGAGCCGAGGGCGGTGAGGCGGGCGCCTGCCAATGTGAACTCGTAGCCGTTCATGCTTCGTTCATCACGCGGGGCGACTGATTTTGCAAGGGCTTTTCGAGGGTCAGGCGAGGCCGGCGGCCTGCATCAGGCGTTGGGTCTCTTCCTCAAGCAGGCGGTCCTGTGCGGACCCTTCGACGGGGGTGCGCCCGGCTTCGAGAAACAAGGGCGCCGCGAAGGGCGTGACCCGGGGCAGGCGCAGGAGGTCGACACGGTCGCCGATGCGGTCGAGCATTTCCTCGATCCGGCCAAAGTCGATCAGGCCGCGCATCGCCTCTTGCCGCGTGATGTCCAGAAGCAGGTGATCGGGGTCATATTTGGCCAGCGTGTCGTAGAGGATATCCGACGAAAACGTCGCTTGCCGCCCGGATTTGCGCACCTGCGGCAGGTTGCGCTGGATCAGGCCGGCGATGGTGGCCGAAGCGCGAAAGGTGCGCTTTATCAGCTGGTTACCCGCCAGCCACTTCTCGAGGCCTTCGCGCAGGGCGGCGCGGTCCAGCAGGCCGGTGGCGTCGGTCAGCGGCTCCAGCCCCCAGATGAGCGTGGCGTAATCGGTCGAGACGAAGCCCATGGGGGCGAGGCGCATTTCCTCCATCCGCTTGGACAGGATCAGGCCCAGCGTCTGTTGCGCGTTGCGGCCCGCGAAGCCGTAGATGCAGGCGTGTTCACGCCCGTCATGGGGGAAGCTTTCGATCAGTAGACGGCCCGCTTGCGGCAGGTGCGAGACGTCCTGTTGCAGCGCGATCCAGTCGGCGGTGTGGGCGGGCAGGGAGGAATGGTCTCTGGAGTGGAGGAGCGACAGAATGCGCTGGCTGAGCTGGGTGGAGGTGGCGAATTTCGTCCCGGCAAACGTGGCGATCTTGGGCTTTTTGGCGGCGTCGCGGCTGACCTCGACCACGGTTTCGCGCAGGCCTTCGTATTTCACGATCTGGCCGCCGATCAGGAAGGTGTCGCCGGGGGTAAGGGAGGCGGCGAAGCCTTCCTCGACCTCGCCCAGGGGCTTGCCGCCGCGGTTGCGGCGCATCCGCACCTTCAAGAGGTCGGCGTCCTGGATGGTACCGATATTCATGCGAATGAGGCGGGCGCTGCGCGGGTCGCGCAACTGCCACAGGCCGTCGCGGTTGAGCAGGCGCTGCCATTGGTCATAGGCGCGCAGGGCATAGCCGCCGGTGGCGCAGAAATCGAGGCAGGCGTCGAACTGGGCGCGGGTGAGGGTGGCGTAGGCGCCGACGGTCTTGATTTCCTCGAACAATGCATCTGCATCGAACGGCCCGGCACAGGCGCGGATGAGGATATGCTGGCAGAGCACGTCGCGGGGGCCGGGGCCGCGCGGCTCGCCGTCTAGGTCGTGGTCACGGACGGCCTGCAGCGCGGCGACGCATTCGATGACCTCGAAGCGGTTCGCGGGCACCAGAAGCGCCTTGGAGGGGGCGTTGTAGCGGTGGTTCGCGCGGCCGATGCGCTGGACCAGCCGCTTGACGTTCTTGGGTGCGCCGACCTGGATCACGAGGTCCACATCGCCCCAGTCGATGCCAAGATCCAGACTGCCGGTGCAGACCACGGCGCGCAGCTCGCCGCGTTGCATGGCGGCCTCGACCCGCTCGCGCTGCGCGCGGTCGAGCGAGCCGTGGTGGATGCCGATGGGCAGGGCCTCTTCGTTGGCAAGCCAGAGGTTGTGAAAGAAGATCTCGGCCTGGGCGCGGGTGTTATGGAAGATGAGGGTGATGCGGTGGCGTTTCACCTCGTCCAGCACGGCGGGGATGGAATAGGCCGCGCCGCCGCCCGACCAGGGCGGGTAAGCGTCGGTTCGCAGCATGGCGATATCGGGCTCGGGGCCGGGATCGGCCATGAGGATCTCGCACGGGTCGGGGTGGCGGGCGAGAAGGCGTGCGATGGCGGCAGGGTCCTCGACGGTGGCCGAGAGGCCCACGCGGCGCAGGCCGGGGCACATGGCCTGAAGGCGGCTGAGGGCAAGGAACAACTGGTCGCCGCGCTTGGATTCCGCCAGCGCGTGGATTTCGTCGACGACGATGCGCTTGAGGCCCTTGAAGATGCGCGGCGCGTCCTCGTAGGAGGTCAGGAGTGCCAGGCTTTCGGGCGTGGTCAGCAGGATATGCGGCGGGTCGGCGCGCTGGCGGCGTTTGGCCGACGAGGAGGTGTCGCCGGTGCGGTCCTCGATGCGGATGGGCAGGCCCATCTCGGACACAGGCGTGGTCAGGTTGCGCTTGATGTCGGCCGCGAGTGCCTTGAGCGGGGAGATGTAGAGCGTGTGCAGCCCCTCGTGGCCGTTCTGGGCGATATCGACCAGGGTGGGCAAAAACCCGGCCAGTGTCTTGCCGCCGCCGGTGGGGGCGATGAGCAGAAGGGCGGGGTCATCGGCACGGTCCAGCATGGCCTGCTGGTGCGGGTGGATGGACCAACCGCGCGCGGCGAACCAGTCTGTGAACACGGGGGGTAGCGACGTCATCCGCCTGATGTAGGCGCAACCGCAAAACTTTTCAGAAAAAGTTTTGCCCGGAGTTTTTCAAAACTCCGGGTGGCGCTTATTTCACGATCTTTTCGTCCTTGACGAACATGTTCGCCCAGGCGCGATCCAAGAGGTCGGGGCGCATCTGGTAGGGGATGCCCTCGAACTCGCAGATCGAGATCATCTGGTCGATCAGGAAGATCGGCTGGTAATTGGCGTAGACGTTGTTGATTGTCGGGTACTTGACCTTCAGAAGATGCAGCAGCGTTTCCTCGTCCAGCGGCATTCCGCGTTTCTTGGCCACCATGGCGAAGATCTTGAGGAAATCCTGCTGGTTGGGTCCGTCGATCTTGATCTTGAAGAAGATCCGGCGCAGGGCGGCCTGGTCGAAGATCTCGTTGGGGTGGAAGTTGGTCGAGAAAATGACCAGCGTGTCGAAGGGCACCTCGAACTTTTCGCCCGATTGCAGCGCGAGGATGTCCTTGGATTCCTCCAGCGGCACGATCCAGCGGTTGACCAGGCTTTGCGGCGGTTCGGCCTGGCGGCCAAGGTCGTCGACGATGAAGATGCCCCCCGTCGATTTGAGCTGCAAGGGCGCCTGGTAGGTGCGCGCGGTGGGGTTGTAGACCAGATCGAGCATCGAAAGCGACAGCTCGCCCCCGGTGATGACCGTGGGCCGTTCGCAGCGCACATAGCGCGTGTCGAAGGTGCGCTTGCGGCGCAGGGAGTTGGGGTCGTCGACCTCGACCTCGGCCTTGGAATGCACGATCGGGTCGTAGACGGTGATGACCTGGCCCGCGTATTCGATGGCGCGGGGGACATAGATCTTGTCGCCCATGGCGTCGCGAATGCCGTTCGAGATCGAGGATTTGCCGTTGCCGGGGGGGCCATACATCAGGATCGAGCGGCCGGCCGACACGGCGGGGCCGAGATGATCGAGCAGGCTGGGCGGCAGGACGAGGTGGCCCATGGCGCCGGTCAGCTCGTCCCGGGTGATCTGGATGTTGCGGATCGATTGGCGTTGAACCTGCTCGCGGTAGACGGCCAGTGGCACGGGCATGGCGCCGAAATATTCCGATTGTGACAGGGCGTCGAGCGCGCGGGACTTGCCGGCGTCCGTCAGCTGAAAGCCCATTTCGCCGCCGGAATTGGCGTTGAGCGTGCCGGTCGCCTCGAGCAGGCGTTGTTGGCGGGCCATGTCCACCAGCTCCTGCGTGACGGCGCGGGGCAGGCAGATCGCCTCGGCGATTTCGCTGACCATGTCGAGGTTCTTGCGGAACATGGTTTTCAGAAGGATGTCGCGCATCATCACGACGGGAAGGCGCATTTCCTCGATGCCGGATGGCGGCGGGGGCGGTTGAACGCCGGTGGTCACTTGCATGTTCATGTTTTGCTGCCCGTTTGTCTGACAAGGTGACGTGTTGCGACCCCGCGGACGGCGGAGTGTTTCACCACAGACTGGCAGCAAATCGTGCGGAAATTATGGTCTCTGCCGGGCGGGGTTGGGGCAGGACGCTTTAGCGTCCGTAGGCCGCGCCGAGGGCGAGATAGATCACCAGGGTCGCGCCGAGGGCGAAGCCCATGGGAAATTTCTTGCCGCGGTCCCAGCTGACCCAGTCAGGGGCGAGCCGGCGCAGGGGCGAGTGTTTCGCCAGCCGGTGGGTGACGAAGCAGGCCAGAAGGTTGGCGGCGAAGAGAAACATGATGACCCGCCAGTCGCCGGGGGCGACGAAGGGAGCGGCGGCGGCGATGAATTTGCTGTCGCCCGCACCCATCAAGCCGCCCGCGTTGGCAATGAAGCCGATGACCAATGCGATGGCCATGATCGCGATACGCCAGGCGTAATCGGGCCAGAACGGCGTGACGGCCCAGAGACCCACGACGACGAAAATGCCCGCCAGCGTCAGGACGGAGGTGTTGGGGATGCGCATGGCGCGCAGGTCGCTCCACATCACCCACAGACAGACCGGGGTGACAAAGGGCAGGAACCAGAGCGCCGCCCAGCTTGTGATGTCCAAGGGCATGGCCGGCGCCTCGTAAACCGTTTATTCGACGTTGTTTTCCAGCGCGCTCAGGCTGCGCGCGGCGGCCTCGAAATGCTGGGGGTGGGTGTCGATGGCGTCGCGCAGAAGGCCCTTGCCGATACTGGTGTCGCCCTGCTTGATGGCCGACAGGCCCAGCGTGTAGAGCAGTTGCGCGCGCTCTTCCTGGCTGGTTTGCAGGACGGGCAGCGAGTATTTCTTTTGCGCGCCGCGGGCCAGCACCAGGTTGTTCTTGGCGGTGAACAGGCTGTCATCCTGGCGGATCGCGTCGGTGAACAGACGCTCGGCGGCGGGGAAATCGCCGCGGGTCAGCTTGGAATAGCCCCAGTTGTTCATCACGCTGGCGGGCTGGGTCGTGAGGCCAATGGCGGTCTCGTAGAAGCTGTCGGCCTTCTGCCAGTTCTGGTTGCTGTCGGCGATCATCGCCTCGAGGCGGTAGCGCTTGAAGGTCTCGTGGGTGGGTGGCACGGAATCCAGCACCTCGTCGGCGCGTTTCCATTCGTTGTTGCGAATGAGCGCGTCGGCGTATTCCACCTTGTCGTCGTCGGTGGATTTTTCATGGTCGACCACGTTTTTCCAGGCCGCGACGGCCTCGGTGTGGCGCTTGGCGCGAATGAGCGATTGCGCGAGACCGCGGCGCACGTCGAGGCGGTCGGGTTTTTCGCCCAGCGTGCGTTGGAAGTATTTCACGGACTCGTTGGGGTCGGCCACGGTCAGCATGACATCGCCGAGGTTGCTTTCATCGACGACGTTGAGATCGGACAGGGCCCGGTCCACATCGGCCTTGCCGGCCTTGTCATCACAAGCGGAAAGAGCAAATGCGCTGCCCACGCAGATGCACATAAGGATAGGATGGCGCATTTTGCGTCCTTTTACTGCCTTTGCCTCAACCTGGTATACTGCGGATCAGGTAGTCGCTGCTCCCGCGCCGCACCAGTTTATAATCTTGCTCTAACTCTTCACTATAAAGCGAATTATCCATTTTTGCGAGAACTAACCGCAAATTGTCGCGGATTGAGTCACTTTGGCCATTGTCGAGCGCATAGGCCTTCTTGAACACCTGTTCCGCTTCGCCGTTTTCGCCCTTTTCCAGCAGGACGACACCGAGATTGTTCCAGACCTCGGGCGAGAATTCGTCCTTTTCGATGGCCTGGCGCAGCAGGCGTTCGGCGGTGTGCAGGCGGCCCAGGCCAAGGTTGGCGGTGCCCAGGCCTGCCAGCACGTCGGCGCTCATGCCCTCGTCGAGGGCGGCGCGGGAAAATGCGTCGATCGCCAGCTCGAACTCGCCCGCGGCGACAAGACGGTGGCCGACCAGCTTGGAGTCGACGGCCTCGCCGCCCCGCGCCACGCCGGGGGCATAGGGGTTGTCGGGATCACGCGAAGCGCCCTCGCCGCAGCCCGCGACGAGAGCGAAGGAAACCAGAAGCCAGACACCTGCTCGTGCCATGCCTGTGATGCCGCCTCTTCTTTGTGGCGACAAGCCCGTGCGGGGCCTGCCTTTCGTTGGTCCGGCCCTACTGGCCCGCCATCGTGAAGAGTTCCATGATCCCCAGCACCGACGGGCCGACCAGAATGATCAGCAATGGCGGCACTGTAAGCATCATCGTGGCCAATGTCATCTTTGTCGGAAGCTTGTTGGCCTTTTCTTCGGCGCGCATGACCCGTTTGTCACGCATCTCGCCGGCATAGACGCGCAGGGCATCGGCGATCGAGGTGCCGAAGGTCTGCGACTGCACCATGACGGTCACGAAGCTGGAGATGTCCTGCACGCCGCAGCGTTCGGCCATTTCGTTGAGGACCGAAGGCTTGTCACGGCCGGCCTTGATCTGGTGCGAGACGATCTCGAATTCTTCGGCCAGCGCGGGATAGGAGGCGCGGATTTCCTTGGAGACGCGGATGATTGCCTGGTCCATGGACTGGCCCGCCTCGACGCAGGTCAGCATCATATCGAGACTGTCGGGGAAGCCTTCCTCGATTTCCTGCTGGCGTTTCTGCTGGCGCTTGGTCACCCAGTATTTGGGCAGCATGTAGCCCAGGCCGCCGGGGCCGAGGATATACATCAGCGTCTGCTGGGTCGTGGTATCCTCGTTGCCCGCGAGGAACACGACGAAGTAGAGCACGCCGAGGATCAGGAAGCCGATGCCGAGCGCGAACTGCGCGAAGTGGAAGTAGCGCACGGCGTCGCGGTCGCGATAGCCGGCCTGAAGAAGGGTCAGGCGGATCTGGCTGAGCTGCTTTTCATCCTCGGGTTCGAGGAACTTGGCGTACTTGTCCAGCTTCTCGTTGCGCTGGCCCGAGCGCAGCTTCTTCTTCTGCTCTTCCTGCGACACGCCCGAGCGGGACGCCTTCTTGATCTTGTCCAGCGGGTCGTTCGACTCGCGGATCAGGATCGGGATCGTCAGCAGGACCAGGAGCAGGCCCAGCGTGCCGACCGCGATCAGCGGGCCGAAGGGGCCCAGCGTGTCGGTCATGAGTTGTGTCACGGTATCGAGCATGATCGTGGCCTTACACTTTGATGTTCACGAGGGCGCGCATCACGAAGAGGTTCGCCACGAGGAAGAAGCCCACGGCCAGGCAGGCCGGGATGAAGTAGGGATGTTCCATCGCCTCGTCGTAATAGTCGGGCTTGATCATCTGGATCGCGATCAGCGCGAGGATCGGGAAGGCGGACAGGAATTTGCCTGACCACTTGGCCTCGGCGGTGATGGCCTTGACGCGGCGGAACAGGCGGAAGCGGGCGCGGATCACCTTGGCCAGACCGTCGAGGATCTCGGCCAGGTTGCCGCCCGATTGCTGCTGGATGGTCACGGCGACGGCGAGAAAGCGCAGATCCTGCATGTCCAGCCGTTCGGCCATATCCTTGAGCGCCTCGCCCATGTCGCGGCCATAGGCGGCCTCGTCGGCGATGACACCGAATTCGGTGGCCAGCGGGTCGGCGACCTCGTTGGCGACGATCCCGATGGCCGAGCTGAACGGATGGCCCACGCGCAAGGAGCGCACCATGAGTTCGATGGCGTCGGGCAGCTGCTCTTCCAGCATCGCCATGCGCTTGCCGGCCTTCATGTTGACCCACACGAAAATGCCGCCCACGCCCATCGCCGCCGAGACGAGAACGCGCACGGGCAGGGCGGTGCTGGTGCCGACGGACAGGCCGATGAAGGCGATGAAGCCGCAGGCCACCATCAGCATCATCAGCTGCTTGGGCGAGAACGCGATGGCGCCCATCTGGGCCTTGGTCGCAAGGATCGAATAGAGCGGGATCTTGCGCGCCTTGAGATGCTGTTCCATCTCCTTGCGCAGCTTTTCCATCACCTCTTCGCGGTTGCCGCCCTTGTCGAGCATCTCGAGCCGGCGGTTGACCCGGTTGTTGAGGCTGATCGAGCGTCCGAAGACCGTAAGGTAAAGACCCTGCACCAGGACCATGATCCCGATGAAGATCAGGCCGTAAATAATTGGCTCTGCACTGATGGACATGACGTTATTCCCCTACCGGTTCGTAGATGCTGGGCGGCAGGTCATAGCCCCACAGGCGGAACCGTTCTGAATAGTTCGACCGCACACCGGTGCCGGTGAAGTGGCCTATGATCTTGTTGTCGGGCGTGAGGCCGACGCGCTGGAAGCGGAAGATTTCCTGCATGGAAATCACGTCGCCCTCCATGCCGGTGATCTCGGTGATCGAGGTCATCCGGCGCGAGCCGTCCTGAAGGCGGCTGGCCTGCACCAGAAGGTTCACGGCCGAGGCGATCTGCGAGCGCACGGCCTTCAATGGCATTTCGATCCCGGCCATGGCGACCATGTTTTCCAGACGGCTGATGCCGTCGCGCGGGTTGTTGGCGTGGATCGTGGTCATCGAGCCGTCGTGGCCGGTGTTCATGGCCTGCAACATGTCGATGACTTCCTCGCCGCGCGTCTCGCCGACGATGATGCGGTCGGGGCGCATCCGAAGGGCGTTCTTCAGACAGTCGCGGGGGCTGACCTCGCCCTTGCCCTCGACGTTGGGCGGGCGGCTTTCCATCCGGCCGACGTGGATCTGTTGCAGCTGAAGTTCCGCGGTATCCTCGATCGTCAGGATGCGTTCGGAATTGTCGATGAAGGACGACAGCGCGTTGAGCGTGGTCGTTTTGCCCGAGCCGGTACCGCCCGAGACAATCACGTTGAGGCGCGTGGCCACGGCGGCCTGAAGGTAGGCGGCCATTTCCTCGGAAAAGGCGCCGAAATTCACCAGGTCGTCGATGCCAAGCTTGTCCTTCTTGAACTTACGAATGGACACAAGGCTGCCGTCGACGGCCACGGGCGGGACCATCGCGTTGAAACGCGAGCCATCTTGCAGGCGGGCGTCGACGTAAGGGTTGGATTCGTCGACGCGGCGGCCCACGGCGGAAACGATCTTGTCGATGATCCGCAAGAGGTGCTTTTCGTCTTTGAAGGTGGTGTCCGTCAGCATCAGTTTGCCGGCGCGTTCCACGAACACCTGGTGCGGGCCGTTTACCAGGATATCGTTGACGGTGTCGTCCTTCAGCAGCGGCTCCAGCGGGCCCAGGCCGCGCACCTCGTCGTAGAGATCCTGCGTCAGCGTGGTGCGGTCCTCGCGGTTGAGGACGATGCTGCGCTCTTCCAGGGCCTCGCCGGTGATGGCGCTGATTTCGGCGCGAAGGTCGGCCTCGGTCGCGGTGTCGAGCGCGCCAAGGTTGAGATTGTCCAGAAGCGCGCGGTGCAGGTCGATCTTGATCTCGGCCAGGCGTTCCTTGCGCTTTCGGTCCTTGTCTTGGGGCGCGGCGGTCGCCGCCGCTTGCTGAAGCGGCTTGCGCAGCGAAACGCTTTGGGCCTGTTCAACCGGGGCGGTCTTGGGCGCCTCGGCGACGGCCGCCTTGCCCGCCTTGGCGGCCTTGACCGGCTGGGCGCCTTCGGTCGTTTTCTTGTATCGCGAGAACATCGGTGGGGATTCCTTTATGCGGCCTGCTCGGCGTCGCTTTGGCCAAGCGCGTGCAGCGAGGCGGCCAGCTTGGCGATTTCCTTGCGCAGCGGGTTCTTGGCGGCGGCACTGGCCAGTGGGGTGCCGTGATCGCCGGCCTGCATCACCGGCTTGCCGCCGTCGGGCAGCTGTACCTCGATGCTGATTTCCAGGCTTTCGGCCAGACGCTTGACGCGGCTCTTGCCGTTCAGGTCGGTGAATTTCGGCGCCCGGTTCAGGCAGAAGCGCAGCTTTTCGATCGGCAGATCCTCGGAGCGCAGGGCGCGTTTCAGGCGCAGCGCGTTCTGGGCGGAGCGCATGTCAAGCTCCAGCGTGGTGAAGTAGATCTGCGCGGAATGCAGCACTGTTTCGGTCCACTGGACCAGGGTGCTGGGCATGTCGACGATGACATAGTCGAACTTGGCGCGGGCCAGATCGAGCACGCGCTGCACGTCCTCGGACGTGATCATGTCGAGCGGCAGGATGTCGGTGGGCGCGGTCAGAACCCAAAGCTTGTCTTCGAAGGGCACCAGCGCCTGCTTGAAGATATCCTCGTCCATCGAGTCGGTGTCGGCCCACATCTCATAGACCACATCCTTGCGCGGCAGGTCGAGATAGGTGGCGACCGATCCGGTTTGCAGGCCGAGGTCCAGAATACAGACACGCGGGGCGTCGTTCTTGGAGACAGAGGCCAGCTCCCAGGCCAGGTTCACCGCAAGGGTGGTGGCGCCGGTGCCGCCGGCCAGCCCCTGGACGGCCAGAAGCACGCCGTCGCCCGCGCGGCTTGTATCACCGAACGGGGCGGCGGCGGTGGCCGCAGGCGCGGCGGCCTCGGTGCGGTGCAGGCGGTCGATTGCGGCTTGCAGCTCGTTCTCGGGCAGGGGGTAGGGGACGAATTCATCCGCGCCCTGGCGCAGAAGCTGGTGCAGGGACGCGGGGCTGACATCCTCGGCAATCAGGATCACCTTGATCCCGCGCGCCTTGGCCATGGTAATGATCTCGCTGAGCAGGCCGATCTCGTCCTCGTCGCTGGCGTCGATGGCCAGCGCCACGAATTCAAGACCGTCGGCCTCGGGCTGGTTGAAAAAGGCCAGCGCCTCGGCAAAGCCGAGATCGCCCCAGGCCTCGCCCAGGGCGGTTTCCATGTCCTCGATCAACAGGTCGAAATCCTGGACGTCGCGGCTGATGGTGCAGGCCGTGATCGGGCTGGATTCGGGTTGTTTTTGCACACTACTCATCTCTGGTCGGCCCCATGTTTGTTGCGACGTCTGAGCGTCGGAAACCGTTATTTTTAACGCAATCGGGCCACGCGCATACACGCGAGGGACCCATTGCCATGCTCAGAAACTGCTGGAAAATCTTGGCGATAATGGGGCCAAAAGATCGTAATTGTGCGATATCTCGCGACAAAAAAAACCCGCCCAACATATTGTTTCGGGCGGGTTCTTGAGGTGGCCCGGCCTGTGGCCGGACAGGGAGAATTCAGATCATTCCTCGCTGCCGCCGGTGACGTCACCGCCTTCTTCGACCATGATCAGGGTCGAGCGCGGTTCGGCGCTTTCGATATATTCGCGGTAAACCACTTCGGCATATTTGCCGTCCATCACGATGGGATGCGATGCGACAAAGCCCGTCACCTCGGTCACGGTGCGGCGGTTGCGGCGCTCGCGGCCCTGGGTGACGACCAGCGGCTGGGTTTCGCCGAAGGACACGACGGCCTCGAGCCGGCCGCGGCTGATACCCTGGGCCACCAGATAGTTGACCACGGCGTTGGCGCGCTGTTGTCCGAGGCTCTTGTTGTAGCCGGCGGACCCGACAAGGTCGGTGTGGCCGTAGACCCGGAAACGGACCTCGGGGAACTGCTTGATCCAGCGGGCCTGTTCGTTCAGCGTGTCGCGCGCGCCGGCATCCAGCTGGGCGCTGTTGAAGGCGAAGTTGACCGTGCTCAGCACCTCGTTCGAGAAGCGGTTGGCCAGGTCGTAGACATAGCCTTTCTCGCCGCGCATCACCAACTGGTTGTGGACGGTGGCGTTGCCGAAATTGCCGCCATCCACCAATCCGCCCGCTTCGCCGAAGTAGGACTTGTAGACCTGCCCCTGCTGCGAACACCCGGCAAGGGCGAGAACCGACGCTGTTATAAGGTATTTTTTCATGGCCTCGTCTCTCCTCAGTCCATCACGTAGCCGTAGGACCCGTTGAAATCCTGCCGGGCGACTTCGCCGGTTGCGCCGGGCGACTGGCGCACGTCCTTGGCGACGCGGCCGTTCAGGAACAGGTCTTTTTCCGTCGGCAGCTTGACCCGGTCGGTCGGCAGGGCCAGGACCGTGCCGCTGGTGGGGGTCACGAGATGCGCGGTGACGATGATCACCAGCTCGGTCTGGGCGCGTTCGTATTCCGCGCTGCGGAAAAGTGCGCCAAGGATCGGGATGTCACCCAGCCACGGGATCTGGCCCGCGCTGTCGCGGAAGTCGTCCTGAAGCAGGCCGGCGATGGCAAAGCTTTGTCCGTCGCGCATCACCACGGTGGTGGACGCGTCGCGACGGCGGAAGGCAGAGACGTTTAGCCCGTTCGTCGTGATCCCGTTGGCGGGATCGAGCGAGGAGACGGCGGCGGCCATTTCGAGGTTGATGACCTCGTCGTCCAGCACGCGCGGGGTGAAGTTAAGCTCGACGCCGAAGGGCTTGAACTCGATCGTCGTGGTGCCGTTCTCCTGGGCCACGGGGATGGGGAATTCGCCGCCTGCGAGGAACTTGGCCTCCTGCCCCGACAGGGCGGTCAGGTTGGGTTCCGCCAGAGTGCGCACGACGCCTTTTTCTTCCAAGGCTTCCAAAAGGATACCGACCTCGGTCGAGCCGATGTCGAAGCCGATGGCAAGCGCGCCGAAATTGTTCTGAACGGTCGGGATCGCGCCGGCCAGCGTGCCCAGAACGCCGCCTTGGGTGTTGGTGGTGCCCGAGCCGCCGATGAAGCCGGCGCTGCCCGCCGAGCGTGCATCCAGCGACAGCGAGGTGCCCAGGGCCTTTGAGACGGTGCGCTGCATCTCGGCAAAGCGGACCTTCAGCATTACCTGCTGCTTGCCCGAGACCGACATCAGGTTCGACACGCGTTCGGGCGCGTAACGGTTGGCCAGCTCCAGCGCGCGGTCCATCTTACCGGCGCTGCTGACCGTGCCCGAGAGGACGATGCCGTCATTGGCCGAGCGGACCTCGATCTTTTCGCCCGGCATGATCTGTTGCAGGCGTTCCTTGAACTCCGAGATATCGGGGCTGACATGCACCTCTACGTTGGTGATCAGCCGGCCCGTCGCATCCAGAAGGGTCAGGGTGGTGCGCCCCGGCGCCTTGCCCAGCACGTAAACGGTGCGGTCCGACAGCGTCGAAAAGTCCGCGATGGAGGGGTTGGCGATGCTCAGTTCCGCGAAGGGCACATCGCTTTCGATGACGACGGCCCGGTTCATCGGGATGCTGAGATCACGGTTCGCGCCCT
The DNA here is from genome assembly GCF_001441615.1 of Roseovarius atlanticus. GTDB lineage: Bacteria > Pseudomonadota > Alphaproteobacteria > Rhodobacterales > Rhodobacteraceae > Roseovarius > Roseovarius atlanticus. Next base: position 97,779 of record NZ_LAXJ01000027.1, on the reverse strand, counting down.
TGCGGATCACGGTAATGTTGTCGGCCATTGCCATTTCGGCAACAGGGGAAAAAATGACAGCCAGCCCCAACAGGGCGGCCTTGAACACGCTCGAATTTTTCATGTGACCTGCCTTTCCGATCACGCCTCATTTGTCGGGTCTTTTCGCCCGGAATTGCGAGGACTGTGGGCCAATTCAAAATTTTTTTCAAGAATCAACCACTTTCGACGCGCTGTTGCTGTGGATTTTCGGGGACAGTTGCCCGAAAGAAACGAGGCGCCCTGTGGTGGGGGCGCCTCGGTAACACAATATGTTGTGTTGATCAGTTGGTGGTGCAGGGGATCGGTGTCGAGATCACCTCGCCGCCGCGGCGGGTCTTGATCGTGCAGATCTCTTCCTGGACCTTCGGCGCGGGGGCGGCGGCCTGTTCGATGCCCAGCAGCATGTTCTGGTCAACCTCGATGGCTTCGGCCACGGTTTCGTCGTCGGCGCCGACCAGCGACAGCGAAAGGCTGCCGGTGGATTGGGCCTGGGCCAGCGCCGCGACCTGCTGCGGCTTGATGGCCACGGTGACGGTGCGGGCGATGATCGCCTCGGTGGTGTCGCCGTTGGCGACCTGGTCGACCGCGATCAGGCGGACGCCGGTTTCGATCAGCTTGGTCACTTCGCTGCCGCCGCGGCGGCCGTCGATGCCATCGCCGGTGCCAACATTGCCGGTCCAGTAGATATCCACGCGGTCGCCGGGGCGCAGGAAGCCGGACACGCCGCTGGACACGTCCACCTCGATGGCGAAGGCGCGCATCCCGCGCTTGAGCTGCGAGGTGATGCCGGCATCTTCGCCCGGTCCGGTGACCTTGACGTCAAGGATCGCCTCCTTGGACTCCATCGTGCGCAGGACCGTGCGGGGTTCGTCCTCGCCCTCGGGGAAAAGCTCTTCCTCGGTGGAATAGGTGCCCTCGGGGAGCGACCCGGCGGGGTAGGCCACCAGCGACACGTGATCTTTCAGCAGGCGCTGGCCATATTCCAGCTTCTGCGTGGCCACGTAGACCTCGACCGTGTCGAAGGCGGGCGCGCTTTTGGCGCGTTCCTGTTCAAGCTGGGCCTGGTAGCCCTGGATGTAGTTCTTGGCCATGTAGACGGCGAAGCCCGCCAGCCCGAGGCCGAGAATGAGTACAAGTCCAAACACCAAACGCATGGCGTGTCCTTTCGAATGCAACTGCTCACTGACGCACTGATTGCGCCTTACCGTTCAGACCTACGAAGAAAATATGGCGAAATGATGGGGGCGGTGTGGTGCTTTGACGAAGGTCCGCGAGTATGCCGTCGGGCGTCTCTGGCGGTGCCAAACGCAGGCCGACGCCCGCACGGACAGGTCCGGGGCGCCGGTATGATCGGGGCGGGCGGAGTGGCCGGCTTTAGTTGCCGTTGTCCACCGTCTTGGTGCCGACGGCGGTCGACACGGTAGTCGAGGCGGTGGTGATGCCGTCTGTCATGGTGACGCCCAGGCCGCCAGCCAGGCCAACGGTGGCGGCGGTCAGAACGACCCAGTCAACCGTGACGGCGCCGTCTTCGCGCCGGAAGAAGTTCTTGATGAATTGGGTCATGTCCGAAATCTCGCTTTTCATGATGCTGATCCGAGCCTGGACCAGGATATTGGCCGGAATAAGGCCATATCGGTGTCATTGCGGGGAAAGCCGCGAAGGTGTCCGGCCTCGGGCGGTTGAACGATCCGGGGGATGCCCAGAAAGCCAAGAGGCCGCGGTCCCTTCGGATCGCGGCCTCTGGTTTGACGGAACGTGGCCGTCTATTAGTTGCCGTTGTCGACCGTCTTGGTGCTGACGCCGGTCGAGATCGAGCTGGCCAGCGAGTTCACGCCACCGGACACGGTGGAAACGCCGGCAACGCCCAGGCCCACGACAGCTGCGGTCAGCACGACCCAGTCAACAGTCACGGCACCTTCTTCGTCCTTGCGGAATTTTTTGATGAATTTGATCATGGTTGGTCCCTCCAAAGGATCAGTTTTACTCAGGTTACAACCGCTAGCAGGTGAGTGGGCCGCCTCTCTCTTTGGCCCGCTGCGTTGCGGTATGAGGAGCATATAGCCGTCCAAATCCGGCGAGATTTGGGCGGCATTTGAGCGTTTTTGGACCGCATTAACTTTTTCGCAAAGAATCCATCTAAGGCATTGATTCTGAACAAATAAAAAGGTTAAATTTTTTCGATCTTTTCCTTGCTGGATAGTTTCCGGTGCCTGGCGGCCCGGTTTGGCGTTCACGCACGCACTACAATTATAGGCAAATGGCGCGATTGGTGTCATACTGGCAAAAAATCAACCGAGGCAGAGCAGGCCCGACAATGCGATTCAATCGATTTCTCGCCCTTGGCGTGTGCCTGGCGTGTGCACTCCCCGTTCACGCCGGCGATCCGCCGCCCTTTCCCGAGTTCACCTTCAAGAAAGGCAAGCCACCCAAGAAAGGCGGCGGCAAGCTGATCACGGTGCAGATCGACCCCGAGGACCAGGCCCATCTGAAACCCACGGGCAAGTCCAAGGCGGGTGACGATGCCGGAGCCGACATTCCGGTGGTGCCGAGCGTCACCGCCGCCTATGGCTGGTTCTGGACGAAAGTGCCCACCGACGACACGGCCAGCGGGCCGGATCGGTTGCGCCTGGCGTTCGAGAGCCTGCGCGACGGGCCGGGCGGTGCGTCGGTCAAGGGGCCGCGGTTGCAGCACATGCAGGAGATCGCCCGCACCCACGGTGCCGACATCCTGCGCGCCACGATCGGGACCGAAGTGTCGCCGGCGCTGGTGCTGGCGGTGATCTCGGTCGAGTCGGGCGGGCGCACGGACGCGGTCAGCGGCGCGGGCGCGCAGGGGCTGATGCAGCTGATCCCGGCCACGGCGGAACGCTTCGGTGTCGCCGATTCGATGCAGGCGGGGCAGAATATCAACGGCGGGGTCGCCTATCTGGACTGGCTGATGAAGGAGTTCCGCGGCGACGCCGTGCTGGCGCTGGCGGGCTACAACGCGGGCGAGAACGCGGTGAAAAAGCACGCAGGCGTGCCGCCCTATGCCGAGACGCGGGATTACGTGCCCAAGGTGCTGGCGGCGTTCCAGGTGGCCAGCGGTCTGTGCAAGACGCGACCGGAACTGATTTCCGACGCGTGTGCGCTGACCCTGGCGTCGAACTAATTGCGAGGGCCTAGGCCTTCTTCTTGGCGCGGCCCTTACCTTTTTTCGAGGCTTTCTCGGCGATCAGCTCCACCGCCATGTCCATGGTCACGTTGGCCGGCTCCACGTCCTTGGGCAGAGTGGCGTTGACCTTGTCCCATTTCACGTAGGGCCCATAACGGCCTTCCATGACATTGACGGGTCCGCCGCCCTCGGGATGCTCGCCCAGTTCCTTGAGCGGTTTGGCGGCGGTGCGTCCCCGGCCACGACCCGGATTGGCGCGTTTCTCAGCCAGAAGTTCCACGGCGCGGTTCATGCCGATCTCGAACACGTCCGCAGGATCCTTGAGGTTCACGTAGACGGGTTTCGCCTCGTCCTCGGCCTGGTGCATGACGTAAGGCCCGAAACGGCCGAAGTTCGATTTCACCTCGCCGCCGTCGGGATGGGTCCCCACGATGCGCGGCAGGCTGAGGAGTGTCAGCGCCTTTTCCAGCGTCATCTCGTCCTTGTCCCAGCCCTTGGGCAGCGACGCGCGCGGCGGCTTCTTGTTGTCGGGCGTCGGTTCGCCGCGCTGCACATAGGGGCCGAAGCGGCCCGACTTGAGCCAGATCTCGTCACCCTGGTCCTCTCCCAGCAGGCGCTCGTCGCCCTCGGCGCCCTCGCCCGCGATGGGGCGGGTATAGGTGCATTCGGGATAGTTGCCGCAGCCGACGAAGCCGCCGGTGCGCGACGTCTTGAGGTGCAGACGCCCCTCGCCGCATTTTGGGCAGATGCGCGGATCGGAGCCGTCCTCGCGCGGGGGATAGAGTTGCGGGGCCAGAGCGTCGTCCAGCACATCCAGCACCTCGGCGATGCGCAGCTCCGACGCTTCCTCGATCGCGGAGTGGAAATCGCGCCAGAAATCCGCCAGCACCTTTTTGTAGTCGGCGTCGCCGGCCGAGATGACGTCCAGCTCTTCCTCGAGGTTGGCGGTGAATTCGTAGCCCACGTATTTGCGGAAGAAATTGAGCAGGAAAACGGTGACGATCCGGCCCTTGTCCTCGGGGATCAGGCGGTTCTTGTCCTTGCGGACATATTCACGCTCCTGGATGGTGGTGACGATGCTGGCATAGGTCGAAGGACGGCCGATGCCGAGCTCTTCCATCTGTTTGACCAGCGTCGCCTCGGTATAGCGGGGCGGCGGCTGGGTGAAATGCTGCTCGGGCGTGACGGATTTCTTGGCGGTCTTGTCACCCTCGGACATCTGCGGCAGGCGCTTGTCGTCGTCATCGACGACCACGTCGTCGCGGCCTTCCTCGTAGACGCGCAGGAACCCGTCGAAGAGCACGACCTGGCCCGTGGCGCGCAGGCCGACCTGGCCGTCCTTCGAGCCGATTTCGACCGTGGTGCGTTCAAGCCGCGCGCCTTCCATCTGGCAGGCCAGGGTGCGCTTCCAGATCAGGTCATAGAGCTTGCGCTGGTCCGGCTCGCTGAGTTTGAGGCTGTCGACGTCGCGCGTCATCTCGGTGGGGCGGATGCATTCGTGCGCTTCCTGCGCGTTCTTGGCCTTGTTCTTGTAGATGCGGGGGCTGGACGGCACGTAGTCCTTGCCGAAGCGTTCGCCGATGGCGTCGCGGGCGGCCTCGACGGCCTCGGGGGCCATGTCGATGCCGTCGGTCCGCATATAGGTAATGTGTCCCGCCTCATAGAGGCGCTGGGCCGCGCTCATGCATTGCCGTGCGCCCATGCCGAACTTGCGGCTGGCCTCCTGTTGCAGGGTCGAGGTCATGAAAGGCGGGCTGGGGTTGCGGCTGCCGGGCTTGGCCTCGACGCTTGTGACGGTGAGGTCGCGGCTTTGAACGGCCTGCTGGGCCATTTCGGCCTGCGTGGCGTTTTCCAGGTCGTACTTGTCGAGCTTGTCGCCGGCGAGGCTGACCAGACGGGCCTCGAATTCCTGGCCCCGGGGCGTGGTCAGAAGCGCCTTGACGCTCCAGTATTCGCGGGGATTGAACGCCTCGATCTCCATCTCGCGCTCGACAATGAGGCGCAGGCAGACCGATTGCACCCGGCCGGCGCTGCGTGCGCCGGGCAATTTGCGCCAGAGGACGGGCGACAGGTTGAAGCCCACGAGGTAATCGAGCGCACGACGGGCGAGATAGGCCTCGACCAGCGGGCCGTCCACGTCGCGCGGGTTCTGCATGGCCTCGGTGACGGCGGTCTTGGTGATGGCGTTGAAGACGACGCGCTTGACGTCGGTGTCCTTCTTGATGGCGCGGCGCTTGCGCAGGGCCTCTTCCAGGTGCCAGCTGATAGCCTCGCCCTCGCGGTCGGGGTCGGTGGCGAGGATCAACGAATTGTCGTCCTTCAGCGCGTCGGCGATGGCCTTGATGTGTTTCTTGCTGTCATTGCCGACCTCCCAGGTCATCTCGAAATCCTGGTCAGGATCGACCGAGCCGTTCTTGGCCGGAAGGTCGCGCACGTGGCCGTAGGAGGCCAACACGGTATAGTCCTTGCCCAGGTACTTGTTGATCGTCTTGGCCTTGGCCGGGGATTCGACAACAACGACTGGCATGAACACTCCTACGCTCTGAAAACGGGGGCGGACGACTCGGCCCGGCCCCATGGCGGCGCAACATGTGGTGTGTGCAGGGGGATTGTCAATGCAGCCCGACGCGGTGGCGCGCCGGCCGCGTTTCGTCAGCTGAGCGAGACAAGACCGCCGGGGTGGCGCCGGATCTTGCCGTCGACCTCCAGGTCGGTGAGTACCGGAGTGACCTGTGATGCGGGGGCGGCGAGGTCACGGATCAGCTGGTCCTCGGCCAGCGGAGAGGGGCCGAGACGGTCGAGAATATCGATGTGCAGCCGGGCGGTTTCCCTCAGGCTGCGTCTTTCGGGCGGCGATGCCAGCGGCAGGTCGGGCTGCGGCGTCGGGGCCGGTTCGGCGGGGGCGGGCAGGGCGGCCAGCACGTCGTCGGCGTTGCGCACCAGCGTCGCGCCGTCGCGAATGAGCATGTTGCAGCCTGCGGCGCGGGCATCGAAGGGATGGCCGGGCACCGCCAGCACGTCGCGGCCCTGGTCGAGCGCGGTGCGCGCGGTGATGAGCGAGCCGGACCTGGCCGCGGCCTCGACCACCACGACGGCCTGCACGAGGCCGCTGATGATGCGGTTGCGAGCCGGAAAGTGGCGCGCCTGCGGGACCGTGCCGATGGGCTGTTCCGAGAGGCGCAGGCCGGTGTGGGCGATATCCTCGGCCAGCTTGGTGTTCTCGGCGGGGTACATCACGTCGACGCCGCCGGCGACCACGGCAAGGGTGCCGGGGCCCAGAGCGGCCATATGCGCCGCCGTGTCGATGCCGCGCGCGAGGCCCGAAACCACCACATGCCCCTTTTCGGACAGTGCGCCGGCCAGCGCCTTGGCCATGCGCAGGCCCAGCGACGAGGCGTTGCGGGCGCCGACGAGCGCCACCATGGGACGGTGCAGCAGCTCTGCGCCGTCGCCGACGGCCCAGAGAAAGGGCGGCGCATCGGAGGTCTCGGCCAGAAGCGCGGGATAGTCGGGCGTGCCGATGAATATGAGCCTTGCGCCGAGGGCGGCCCCGGCCTTCAGCTCTGCCTCGGCCACACCAATAGGGCAGGGGGTGTATTTCTCGACCCCTGCCGCACGGGCGACCTCGGGCAACGCCTCGAGCGCGGCCTGGGCGCTGCCGTGTTCCTGCATCAGCCTGTGAAACGTCGCAGGGCCGACCCGGCGAGAGCGCAACAGACGAAGCCACGCGACCCGATCATCTTCCGTGGTGGGTGGGAGTTGGGGGTGAGTGGAAGGATGTAGTTCCTCGGGCATCGTGACTTCGCCTGGTTGCAGGATCATTGATACGCGCGGTTGGTTAATAGGCGGTAAACCAAACCCCTGCCGGTTGAAGTAATTTTGATTCCAGGCGTAACGGATTGGTTCTGATCAAGAAATTCTGCCGGCGGACTCGCTTTTGCAGGCAAATCCGCCTTTTGGTGTCAGGTCTTCAGCACGCCGGTCGCCATCCAGACCCGGTGCGGCACCTTCAGCGGGTCGTCGGGGAAGGCGCGCGCCAGCAGGGCGGCGAGGTCAGCGTCGAATCGCGCCGTGGCGTCTGCGTCGAGCGACGCGGCGACGCCCGCGCTGGCCCTGATGCGGCCGCGCCAGGCGGTGTGAGTGTAGGGCTGGAAGAGATCGAAGGACGCGGTTTCCAATGCGGTGAAGTCCGCCTGTGCCAGATCGGCCAACCACGCGGGATAGATGCCGGTGCCGCCCGCGCCCGCCCAGCGAGGGTTGTATTGCAGGATGAGCGCCTCGGTCGCCGCGACCACGTTGCCGGGCAGCGGCAGCCAGTCGAAATGGGCGATCACGGCCCGTCCGCCGGGGCGCAGGAGGCGCGAAACCTCTGCGGCGGCGGCGGGACGGTCGAACCAGTGCCAGCACTGGCCCGCCGTGACGAGATCGGCGGAAGCCGGGGGCAGGCCCGTCGCCTCGGCCGTGCCTGTTGTGTAGGTCACGTCGACGCCTGCCGCGCTGTCTAGCCTGCGGGCCTCGTCCAGAAGCGGCTGCGCGGGGTCGATGCCGGTGACTTTCAGCCCCCGCGCCGCCAGTCCGCGCGCGACTGTACCGGTGCCGCACCCAAGGTCGATGTCGGTCTGGCCGGGACCGGCCCAGCCGCGGTCCGTCAGAAGGTCGAAAAAGGCGGGCGGGAACCCCGCGCGATGGGTGGCATAGTCGCTGGCGGTGCGGCCGAAATCGACGTCATTGCCGAAGGCGCGGAGGGCGTCTGTGTCGAGGGTTTGAGTCGGGTCGGTCATGTGCTGTATTGATTGATAATGGTTTCCGCGCTGTTTGGAAGGGCGACCTCAGCAGAAACGTTCAGGCCTCGTCGCGCGATTGCCAGACCGCGGGGTGGCGACCCGCCGACCGTTCTGCGCGGTTTATGGCAGCCATATCCGCAAGGCCTCTGAGCGAAGCGCCAACGGCACCCAATCGCCAGCCCGGGGGGCGGTCTGGCGATCGCGCGGCGGCACGGCAGGGCCGCGCCTTGATTCCGCGCGAAAGAGCGTTGGCATGGGTTCTGCGGGCTCAACTCCCCGCCTGCGAGCCGCCCACGGTCAGACCGCCGATCATCACGGTGGGCTGGCCCACGCCCACGGGCACCCATTGCCCCTGCTTGCCGCAATTGCCCATGCCGGGGTCGAGCGCCATGTCGTTGCCGAGCACGCGGATCTGTTGCAGCGCCGTTGCCCCGTCGCCGATCAGCGTAGCGCCCTTGACCGGCGCGCCGATCTTGCCGTTCTTCACGCGGTAGGCCTCGGTGCAGGAAAAGACGAACTTGCCGTTGGTGATATCGACCTGACCGCCGCCGAAGCCCACGGCATAGATGCCGTCCTTGAGATCCGCCACGATCTCGTCCCGCGTGGCGTCGCCGCCCAGCATGTAGGTATTGGTCATGCGCGGCATCGGCGCGTGGGCATAGCTTTGGCGGCGGCCGTTGCCGGTGGCCTCGACCCCCATCAGGCGGGCGTTCTGGCGGTCCTGCATGTAGCCCACGAGGATGCCGTCCTCGATCAACACGTTCTTGCCCGAGGGCGTGCCCTCGTCATCGACGGTGATGCTGCCGCGCCGGTCGGGAATGGTGCCGTCGTCGAGAACCGTAACGCCGGGGGCAGCTATGCGCTGGCCCATGAGGCCAGCGAAGGCGGAACTGCCCTTGCGGTTGAAATCGCCTTCCAGCCCGTGGCCTATGGCCTCGTGCAGCAGGATGCCGGGCCAGCCGGGGCCGAGGACCACGTCCATCACGCCCGCGGGCGCGGCCTCGGCCTCGAGGTTGACCAGCGCCACGCGCAGCGCCTCGCGGGCCTTGGCCTGCCAGTCCTCGGGGGCGATGAGGCCGTCGAGCATGACGCGCCCGCCGCCGCCGACGCTGCCGGTTTCGCGGCGGCCGTCCTTTTCGACGATGACACTTATATTGAGGCGGGTCATGGGCCGGGTGTCGGAAACCTCGTGCCCGTCGGCGCGCAGGATCACGACCTCTTGCAACGAGGCGGCGATGGTGGCGGTGACCTGCACCACGCGGGGGTCCATATCGCGCAGGTAGGCGTCGATCTCGCGCAGGGTGTCGAGCTTGACGGGAAATTCATGCCCGGCAATGGGGTCGGCGTCGGAATAAAGCCGCTTGTTGGTGGGCGAAGGGGCGTCGGCCATCGTGCCGCCGCCATCGCCCACGGCAAGGCGTGCGGTTTCCACGGCGCGGCCCATGGCGGCCTCGGAAATCTCGGACGAGTGAGCATACCCCGCCACCTCGCCCCGCACGGCGCGCAGGCCGAACCCCTGTCCGGCGTCGTAGGAGGCGGTCTTGACCCGGCCATCGTCGAACACCAGCGATTCCGCGCGGCGACGTTCGAAGAAAAGCTCGCCATCGTCCGCGCCGGCCACAGCCTGGCGCAGTTTGCCGAGCGCCGCCTCGCGCTCGATCTCGGTCTCGAAGGGACGAAAAACGTCTGATGTCATCTGCCTGCTCCTGCTTGGGGCCGCTGAAACGCCAATATTTTAACGGTTTCAAAAGCGTCCGTTTGCCGCAACGCATTTCCTTGTACGCCCCGTCAGAATATTGTTATTTACGGCGCGAACAACGGGATTCCATGGCATTCGCCCTGGAACGTTCTGCTGAAGACAAAACCGAACTAACGGGATCAGGGTGCAACATGCGCAAATTCACCAGCTTTCTGGCGTCCGTGATGGCCGCCGCAACGGCGCTTCCGGCGATGGCACAGGACAATCTGGAAATCATCGGCAAGCCTGAACAGGGCGGCATTGGCTTTCAACCGGCTGCCACGGAACTGGCGCGCGACCTGCAATGGCTGGACGGCATGGTGCTGGTGATCATCACGGCGATCACCATTTTCGTCTGCGGCCTGCTGGGCTATTGCATCGTGCGCTACAATGCGAAAGCCAACCCGAAACCGGCAAGCTTTACCCACAACTCGCCCATCGAGGTGGCGTGGACCGTTGTGCCGATCGTGATCCTGGTCTTCATCGCGGCGTTCTCGCTGCCGGTGCTGTTCAAGCAGCAGGAAATCCCCGAAGGCGACGTGAATATCAAGGTCACCGGGTACCAGTGGTACTGGGGCTATGAATACATGGATCATGACTTTGCCTTCGACAGCTACATGATCGGCGCACCGGCAACGGGCGGCGACAACCGCCTGACCGACGACGTGCGCGCGCAACTGGAAGAGGCCGGGTATTCGGAGGACGAGTTCCTGCTGGCGACCGACACCGCCGTCGTCGTGCCCGTGGGCCAGACCGTCGTGATGCAGGTCACCGGCGCGGACGTGATCCACAGCTGGACCATTCCCGCCTTCGGCGTGAAGCAGGACGCCGTTCCGGGCCGGATCGCGCAACTGTGGTTCACCGCCGAGAAGGAAGGCGTCTATTTCGGCCAGTGTTCCGAGCTGTGCGGCCAGGCACACGCCTATATGCCGATCACGGTCAAGGTCGTCAGCCAGGAAGAATACGACGCGTGGCTGGAAGGTGCGATCGAGGAATACGCCGGCGACCCGTCGACGCTGCCCAACCGGGTGAAGCTGGCCGCCGCCGAGTAAAGACAGCCGGGGTGCGCAGCACGCGCGCCCCATGCCATCCCCCGCAGGATGCGCCCCCGGGCGCATCCCGTGTTTCGGAGACGACATGAGCGACGCAAGTCTCAGCACCACCAAGGTACAGGGCTTTGAGGACGAGGCCACCTTCGGCGATTTCTTCGCGCTGCTGAAGCCGCGCGTGATGACGCTGGTGGTATTCACCGCCTTTGTCGGCCTGATCGCCGCGCCAGTCTCCGTACACCCGGTTGTCGGCTTTGCCGCGATCCTGTTCATCGCCGTGGGCGGCGGCGCGTCGGGCGCGCTGAACATGTGGTGGGATGCCGACATGGACGCGGTGATGAAACGCACCGCCAAGCGGCCCATCCCGGCAGGCAAAGTGACGCGGGACGAGGCGTTCGCCTTCGGCATGGCGCTGTCGGGCTTCTCGGTCGTGATGCTAGGGCTGGCGACGAACCTTCTGGCCGCGGGCCTGCTGGCCTTTACGATTTTCTTTTATGTCGTGATCTACACCATGTGGCTGAAACGCTGGACGCCGCAGAATATCGTGATCGGTGGCGCGGCCGGCGCCTTCCCCCCGATGATCGGCTGGGCCGCCGCGACGGGCTCGGTTTCGATCGAGGCGGTGCTGATGTTCTGCCTGACCTTCATGTGGACGCCGCCGCATTTCTGGGCCTTGGCGCTGTTCACCAAGATGGATTACGACAACGCGCAGGTGCCGATGCTGACCGTGACCCACGGCCGCCGGTCGACCCGGGTGCACATCCTTGTCTACACCGTGCTGTTGGCGGCACTGGCCATCGGGCTGGGCTTTACCAGCGTGGGCGGTCCGCTTTACCTGGCGGTCGCCGTGGTGCTGAACCTCAATTTCCTGAAAGGCGCGGTGGACATCGTGCGTCGCGACGAGACGGCGGCGGAGGCCGACAAATACCTGGCCGAGCGCAAGTTCTTCAAGGCGTCGCTGCTGTACCTGTTCGCGCATTTCGGCGCGATTGCCGCCGAGGCGCTGCTGGCGCCCTACGGCCTGGGAGGGTGGTGAGCCATGTCGCTGTCGCGCCAACATGAAATGCACAAGCGCCGCTTTTCGCGCAACCTGGGCCTTGGTCTGGTGCTGGTCGCGTTTGTGGCACTGGTCTTCGGGCTGACCATTGCCAAGGTGTCTGACGACGATTTCGCGGTGACGACCGAGGAGGCAAGCTGATGGCGATGGACCAAAACACCAAGACGGTGATGCGGCTGGTGGCCGTGGGTGTCACGATGGGCGCGCTGGCCTGGGCGTCGGTGCCGCTTTACGATTGGTTCTGCCGGGTTACGGGTTACGGCGGCGAGACCAACGTGGCCGATCTGGGTTCGGACGAGATTTTGGACCGCACGATCAAGGTTCGGTTCGACGCCAGCAACGAGCGCGGCTTTCCGTGGGAGTTCAAACCGGTGCAGCGCGAGATGGAGATTCGCATCGGAGAGACCGGTCTGGCTTTCTACGAGGCCTACAACCCCACCGACAAGCCGGTCGCGGGATCTGCCAGCTATAACGTCACACCCTTCGAGGCGGGCGGGTTTTTCACCAAGATCGACTGCTTCTGCTTTGAACAGCAGGTGTTGCAGCCGGGCGAGCGTGTGCAGATGCCGGTGACGTTTTTCGTCGATCCCGAGATTGTCGACGACCGCGATGCGAAGTACACCAAGACCATCACACTGGGCTATACGTTCTACGAGATCGAGTTGCCCGAAGACGAAACGCAGGCCGCGCTCGACAAGGGCGAGACACCTGATAATACCGTGAACTAAGAGCCACCGACGAGGGACCAAGCCAGATGGCACATGAAAAAAATCACGATTACCACATTCTGAACCCCTCAATCTGGCCCCTGCTGGGCGCATTGGCCGGGTTCGTCATGCTGTTCGGCGCCGTTCTCTTTTTCCACGGCAGCGGACCCTGGATGCTGCTGGCCGGCTTCGTGGGCGTCGCCTATGTGATGTTCGGCTGGTGGGCCGACACGATCAAGGAAAGCCAGGCGGGCGACCATACACCGGTGGTGCGGATCGGGCTGCGCTATGGCTTCATCATGTTCATCATGTCCGAGGTCATGTTCTTTGCCGCCTGGTTTTGGAGTTTCTTCAAGCACGCCATCTATCCGATGGGCGAGATGTCCCCCATTACCGATGGCGTCTGGCCGCCGGCGGGGATCGAGACGTTCGACCCCTGGCACCTGCCGCTGATCAACACGCTGATCCTGCTGTGTTCGGGCATGGCCGCGACTTGGGCGCACCACGCGCTGGTGCACGAGAACAACCGCGACGACGTCAAGTGGGGCCTGACCATCGCCATCGCCCTGGGGGTGATCTTTACCGGGTTGCAGGCCTATGAATACAGTCACGCGGCTTTCGGATTCTCCGGCAACATCTATGGCGCGAACTTCTTCATGGCGACCGGCTTTCACGGGGCGCACGTGGTGATCGGCACGATCTTCCTGTTCGTCTGCCTGATGCGGGTGATGCGGGGGCACTTTACCCCCGAAAAACACATCGGGTTCGAGGCCGCCGCCTGGTACTGGCACTTCGTCGACGTGGTGTGGCTGTTCCTTTTCGCCGCGGTCTATATCTGGGGCGGCTGAAGAATTTTCGTACGAAAATTCTCTGCCTCCGGCGGGGATATTTGAAGCCAGAGGAAGATGCGGAGGGGGTTCCTTCCGCATTTTCGCGTCAGATGGGGCATCATGCAGAGAAACCTGGTACTTCCGCTGATCTTCGGGCTGGCCGGTGCCGCCGTGCTGATCTGGCTGGGCGTGTGGCAGATGCAGCGGCTGGAGTGGAAGGAAGGCATCCTGGCGCAGATCGAGACGCGCATCGCGGCCGCGCCGGTGGCCCTGCCGGAAAGTTTCGATCCTGAAGCCGACAAGTATCTGCCGGTTGAGGTGAGCGGTCAATTCCAAGACGGTGCGTTGCGGGTGCTGGTCAGCCGCAAGCAGGTGGGCGCGGGATATCTGGTGATCTCGCCCTTCGAGACCGAAGGGGGGCGGCGCATTCTGGTGGATCGCGGGTTCATCCGGCAAGGCGAGACGCTGGAGGCGGCGCCGGAAGGCGTGCTGACGGTCACCGGGAACCTGCACTGGCCCGACGATCGCAACAGCTCGACTCCTGAAAACGATGTGGATGGCAACACGTGGTTCGCCCGCGACCTGGGCCAGATGGCCGAGGTTCTGGACACCGAGCCGGTGCTGCTGGTGGCGCGCACCCTGTCGCAACCCGAGGAGGCAGTGACGCCCTTGCCGGTGGACACGGGCCACATTCCGAACGATCACTTGCAATATGCGATCACGTGGTTCTCGCTGGCGGCCATCTGGCTGGGCATGACCGCGTTCTATATCTTCCGCGGCCGCGGCGTCGCAAAAGGACTGGACCGATGAAATACATCTCGACCCGGGGCAACGCGCCCGTCTTGAGTTTCGAGGAAGCCATGCTGACCGGGCTGGCGCGGGACGGTGGGTTGTACCTGCCCGAGAGCATTCCGACGCTGACTGCGGACGACATCAAGGCGCTGCACGGGGTGTCTTACGAGGAGGCGGCGTTTCGCATCATGCGCCCCTTCATCGGCGACGCCTTCACCGATGACGAATTCCGCACGATCATCGCCAGGACCTATGCCGGGTTTGGCCACGCCGCGCGCGCACCGCTGAAGCAACTTGATGCCGGGCACTTCCTGCTGGAGTTGTTCCACGGCCCGACGCTTGCCTTCAAGGATTTCGCGATGCAGTTGATCGGCCAGCTGTTCGAGGCATCGCTGAAACGCTCCGGCGACCGGGTGTGCATCGTGGGCGCCACCTCGGGCGACACGGGCTCGGCGGCGATCGAGGCGTTCCGGGGGCTGGACAAGGTGGATGTCTTCATCCTCTACCCCCATGGCCGCGTCAGCGAGGTGCAGCGGCGGCAGATGACCACGCCTGTCGAGGACAACGTGCATGCCATCGCCCTCGACGGCGATTTCGACGCCTGCCAGGCGCGGGTGAAGGACATGTTCAACGATTTCGAGTTCCGCGATGCGGTGGGCCTGGCCGGCGTGAACTCGATCAACTGGGCGCGGGTGCTGGCGCAGGTGGTGTATTACTTCACCGCCGCCGTGTCGCTGGGCGCGCCGGAGCGCAAGGTCAGTTTCACCGTGCCCACCGGTAATTTCGGGGACATCTTCGCAGGCTACATTGCCAAGCGCATGGGCCTGCCCATCGACTGGCTGATTGTGGCCACCAACCAGAACGACATCTTGCACCGCTGCCTGACGACATCCGAGTACAAGCCCGACGGTGTGATCCCGTCGATCAGCCCGTCGATGGATATCCAGGTCAGTTCCAACTTCGAGCGGGCGCTTTACTATGCCTATGATCAGGACGGCGCGGCGGTGGCGCAGTTGATGGACGAGTTGAAGGCGGGCGGCTTTTCGGTCAGCCAGGGCGCGCTGGAGGCGCTGCGGGAGAGTTTCGCCTCGGGCCGCTGCGACGAGGACGAGACCCGCGCCACGATTCTTGAGACATGGAACGCCGCCGGGGAACTTCTGTGCCCGCATTCCGCCGTGGGCGTGAAGGTCGCCGAAGAGATGCGCGACGCGGCCACCCCGATGATCACGCTGGCGACCGCCCATCCGGCGAAGTTTCCGGCCGCGGTGGAAAAGGCCAGCGGCCAACATCCCCCCTTGCCCGACCGCATGGCCGACCTGTATGAGCGGTCGGAACGCGTGACACGGGTCGAGAACGACCTTGCCGCCATCGAAACCCTCATCAAGGACCGCATCCCGAATTGACCGTCAATCTGACCACTCTCGACAACGGATTTCGCATCGTCACCGAACACATGCCGGGCCTGCAATCGGCGGCCATCGGCGTGTGGGTTCTGGCCGGCGCCCGGCACGAGGACGCAGCCCAGAACGGCATCGCGCATTTTCTCGAACACATGGCTTTCAAGGGCACCAAGCGGCGCAACGCGCTTGAGATTGCCGAGGCGATCGAGGATGTGGGCGGCTATATCAACGCCTACACCAGCCGCGAAGTGACGGCCTATTACGCCCGCGTGCTGGCCGACGACGTGCCGCTGGCGCTGGACGTGGTGGCCGATATCCTGCGCAACCCGGTCTTCGACGCGCGCGAGATCGAGGTCGAGCGCGGCGTGATCCTGCAGGAGATCGGGCAGGCGCTGGATACGCCCGACGACATCATCTTCGACTGGTTGCAGGAACAGGCCTATCCCAATCACCCGCTGGGCCGCACGATCCTGGGCCCCGAGGACCGGGTGCGCAGCTTTTCGCGCGATGACCTGACGCGGTTCGTCGATCAGCGCTATCGCCCCGGGCAGATGATCCTGTCCGCCGCCGGGGCCGTGGATCACGACGCGCTGGTGAAGCTGGCCGAAGAGGCGTTCGGCGACATGCAGCCCTCGAACACCATCGCGCCGCCCGCCGCCAAGTTCACCGGGGGCGAGACGCGTACCGTGCGCACGCTGGAGCAGGCGCATTTCGCCATGGCGTTCGAGAGCTCGAACTATTCCAGCCCCGACATTCATACCGCGCAGATCTACGCCTCGGCGCTGGGCGGCTCGATGTCGTCGCGGCTGTTCCAGGAGATCCGCGAGCGGCGGGGGCTGTGCTATACGATCTTCGCGCAGGCCGGTGCCTATGCGGATACCGGGATGCTGACGATCTATGCCGGCACCTCGGCCGAGGAGATGGAAAGCCTTGGGCGGCTGACGGTGGACGAGATGAAGCGCGCCGCCGAGGATTTCAGCCAGGCCGAGCTGGACCGGGCGCGGGCGCAGATGAAGGCGGGCCTGCTGATGGGGCTGGAAAGCCCGTCGAGCCGGGCCGAACGCTCGGCCCGGATGATGCAGATCTGGGGCCGGGTGCCGGACCTTGAGGAAGTGGTGGAGCGGATCGACGCGGTCACGCTGACCGACCTGCGCAGCCATGCCGAGGTGATCGCGACGCAAGCGCCTGCCGCGCTGGCGCTGTACGGCCCTGTCAGCCATGCACCGTCTTTGCAGACCTTGCAGGAAAGGCGCGCGGCCTGATGTTCCTGCCGCGCCGGAAGATCCGGATCGAGACGGAGCGCCTGACATTGCGTCAGCCCGTTTTGACGGACTTCCGCGACTGGTCGTCCTTACGCGAAAGCAGTGCCGATTTCCTGACCCCGTGGGAGCCGCAATGGGCCGCCGACCACCTGTCGCGCAAGGGGTTCGCCAACCGGGTCTACTGGTCGCAGCGGTCGATTGCGTCGGGCTCGGCGGTGCCGTTGTTCCTGTTCCGGCGCGAGGGTGACAAACTGGTGGGGGCGATCACGCTGGACAATATCCGGCGCGGCCCGGCGCAGGCGGGCACGCTGGGCTATTGGACCGGCCAGCCGTATGCGCGCAAGGGATACATGCGCGAAGCTTTGCAGGCGATGTCGCATTACGCGTTCGAACGGCTGGACCTGTCGCGGCTGGAGGCGGCTTGCCTGCCCGAGAACGCGCCGTCGCGGCGGCTGCTGGAAAGCTGCGGGTTCAAGTACGAGGGCGTGGCGCAGAGTTACCTGCAAATCGCAGGGCGCTGGCGGACGCATGTTCTGTACGCATCGCTGCGCGGGGATCGGCGCGGCCGGACGGATGTAGGGTAAACCGTTCGGCCTTTTGCGCCGCGCGATCGCCAGACCGCGGGATGGCGAACCGACCTCTCTTCAGAGCACTTTATCTTGGCCATATCCGTGAAACGGCAATTCGAGGTGCTAGCGTCAGCCAATCGCCAGCCCCGGGGGGCGGTCCCCCTTTCGGCGATTGCGCGCAATCGCCTTTCGGTCAGCGGACGATCGCGCGGCGGCGCGGCAGGGCCGCGCCTCTGTTCCGCGCGAATAGGATATCCGCTACCAACGCACAAAAAAGAGGGGAGCCAAAAGGCCCCCCTCCACACTCGTTACGTCCCCAATGACTCGTTACCAAACAGAAAACAGGGAACTCGTTACGCAGTCTTGTCTTAGCGGGCCTGTGCGATGGCCAGCGCGGTGAAGCCGCCCATGCCCAGATCGGCCTGCATCATGGCCTCACCCGTTTCCAGGTTGATGGTGTAGAAACCGGCCGTCTCGGCGCCTTCCATCTGCAGGATGGCATAGGCCATGTCCTCGCCCTCGGACGGCGACATGATGTCGAACCCGCCCCAGTCGCTCAGGTCCACGGCCTCGCCGTCGACGGTGACCTCGGCGATGGTTTCCAGCGTGCCTTCGTTGTTGGCCAGGCTGACGAGAGAATCCGTCTCGGCGTCAAGCGCGTACTGGAAGGTGCTGCCGGCGGTCTCGCCGTTGATCGCGTTGGTATAGGCGTTGGCATAGATCATCGGGTCGGCGCCAGCGTTCGCATCGCCTTCGGCATAGGCCAGATCAGTGACGCGGACGACCTTGCCGGCCTTGTCCTCTGCGCTGAAATCCTTGGGGAAATAGACCAGGTTGTCTTCTTCCGAGGATACGGCGCGCACGGCGTCGATCTTGTTGTTGAAGTCGAACGCGACCTTGGAGCCGTCGGCGACCATTGCGTCGTCGTTGAACGCCGCTTCCAGGTCGGTCATTTCACCGCTCGCGGGATCGATGGTGACGACCATGCCGTTCTTGAAGCCCAGCAGTTCGCCAGTGACGGGGCGCCATGCGATGGCATCCAGCGCCTCGCTGAGGTCCATGGTCTGAACGTCGGTTGGCGACGTGATGTCGGCCATGGAAACAAGTGTCATGCCGTCATTGGCAAGCGCGAAACCCATGTCAGCGCCATCGCTCTGCGCGAGGGCGGCGCCCCCAAGCATCGACAGGGCGGAAACAGCAGTAATGGTACGAGTATACATTTTAGTCCTCTCTGTTTTTCAAGTTCACGCAACCGGCCGTCCTGGCCAGCGCTTGATCGAAGGCACGAAAGGCGGCCGAAAGAAGTTTCAGCGCGGAGCAAAAATTTTTGTGGCAGTCGTCGCGCGGGTTTGCGCAGGGGGGGCCGCGGTTCTGTTGATGCGCGGCGGAAAGCCCTGTAGCCTTACACCAACCGCATCGGGGAGCCGCACCATGTCGTTTCGCGCCTTTATGATTGCCACGCTGGCCGCGATCAGCGTGTCCGGCCACGCGATGGCCGCGCCCGAGGCCGTGCCGTTGCGCGGCGATATCACGCTGGGCGGCGGCGATTTCAGCACCGGGGGCGGCATCACCGTGGCGGTCGAGCCGCGGCGAGCCGTCGACGGGCAACTGGCGCTCTGCGGGGTCTGGGCGCAAAGCGAGCGGCTGACAGCCTATGTGCGCCCGCACGTGCGCGACCTTCTGGCGCCCGGAACGCTGGCCGTGGACGGGCAGGTGGTGCTGCACGACCTGCGTGTGTTCAACGAGGTGGCGCCTGCCGAGAGCTATGTCGGCGCGCCGGCCACCTGCATGGGCACAGGCCTGCCCTATCGCGACGCGGCGCGCGTCGAGATCCGCATTCCGCGCCGCGCCGTGGTGCGCGAACGCGACAGCGACGGCATCGGCGTCGAGATCTGGTTCATGCCGGCGACAGGCGAAAACCTGGCGCTCACGTCCGGTTCGATCCTGCCGGCGCGGTGGACGCGGTTCACGTCGCCGGGTGATCAGTACGACACCACGCGCCCCGAGGAAAATCCGTCGCAGGACTGAGCGTCGCGGTCCGCGTCATCGCGATTGAAAAACGCCGGGCATTGGGGCAATATCGCGTGTATTGAAGGTTAACGAAACGGCGCGGCCAAGACGGGGCAAACCCGCGATCCCGCCGACACTTTGAGGACAGAGCAGGACAGTCCCGATGAAAAAGCTACTGATGACTTTCATGGCCCTCGGCCTTGCCGGGTGTGGTCAGCCCGATCGTTTCGACGGGCGCAGCGGATCGGTCAGCCGGGCCGCGCCGATGGCGTCGGGCCCGATTTCCAGCGCCTGCATGGCGTCCGACCGCAAGGCGCGGTCGCAGGCGCTGTGTGGCTGTATCCAGGCGGCGGCGGACCAGACGCTGAACCCGTCCGACCAGCGCCGCGCGGCGGCGTTCTATCGCGATCCGCACAAGGCGCAGGAAATCCGCCAGTCGGACCGGGGCGGGGACGAGGCGTTCTGGAAGGCCTACCGAGCCTATGGCGAACGGGCCGAGCGACTGTGCCGATGAGCGGGTTGTTCGACTTTCTGGCCGAGCTTCCGCCCTATGACGACAACGAAACCACGATCTACCGCCTGAACCAGCGCCACAGGCTGATCATCGACCCGTTCGTGCCGCAAATCGAAGGCGCCCGCGTGCTGGACATTGCCGCCCATGACGGGCGGTGGTCCTACGCGCTGGCCGCCGCCGGCGCGGCCGAGGTCGTGGGGGTCGAGGCGCGACCCGAACTGGTGGCGCGGTTCGACGCCTTCCCCAAGACCGACTTCAAGCCCCGCGTGCGGCTGACCTGCGGCGACCTTTTCGCCGATCTTGAGGCGCGGGGCGCGGCGGGCGAGCGGTTCGACGTGGTGGCGCTTTACGGTATCTTTTACCACGTGATGGACCATTTCCGCCTGTTGTCGCTCATTCGTGCACTGGAACCGGGGCTGGTCATCATCGACAGCGAATTCATCGTGCTGGACAACGCCATGATCCAGGTGCTGAAGGAAGAGGTGTCGAACCCGCTGAACGCGGTGACCGAGGTCGAGGGGCGCAGCCATACGGTGGTGGGCGTGCCGTCGCGCAAGGCCACGGATTTCATGGCCGAGGCGCTGAATTTCGAGGCCACGTGGATCGACCATGACATGATCCTGGGCGAGGACCGGCGCGGGATGCACGACTATTTCCGCGACGGGCGCAAGGTACGGCATGTCTGCGCGCTGAGCCCTGTGGACCCGGACTGACCGTCGCCGGGCGCGCGAAAATGCGTATTTTCGCCGCCATTTTCCGCGCGGAAAATGGGCCCGTTCAGGCTTTGAGCCGATAGCCCTTGCGGAACAGCGCCCAGGCCAGGAGCGACACCGCCAGGGTCGACGCCAGCACGATCGCCGCGCCCAGCGACACGCTGCTGTCCGAGACGCCGATCATGCCGTAGCGCCCTCCGTCCATCAGGTAGAAGACCGGGTTCACGTGGCTGATCGTGTATAGCGCGCCGGGCAGCGCCTCGACCGAGTAGAACGTGCCGGACAGGAAGGCGAGCGGCGTGACGATGAAGTTGGTGATCGCCGCCATCTGATCGAACTTCTGCGCGAAGATGCCCGCCACCATGCCAAGCGCGCCCAGAAACGCCGCGCCCAAGGTCACGAAGCCCAGCCAGATCAACGGATGTGCCGGAACGATCCCCAAAAACAGCGCCAGCCCCACCGCGATGGCCAACGCCACCAGCACGCCCCGCGCGATGGCGCCTGCCAGATAGCCCAGCACCAACTCGGCCGGCGACAGGGGCGGCATCAGCGTGTCGACGATATTGCCCTGCACCTTGGAAATCACGATGGACGACGAGGTATTGGCGAAACTGTTCTGGATCACCGTCATCATAAGGATGCCGGGCGCGATGAAGGTGGTGAAATCCACACCCATCACGTCGCCCCGCCGCTCGCCGATGGCGATGGAAAAGATCACCAGGAACAGTCCCGCCGTGGCCAGCGGCGCCATCAGCGTCTGCGTCCAGACGGCGAGAAACCGCTGCGTCTCGCGCTTGGCCAGCGTGGCCAGCCCAAGCCAGTTGACCCGCCCGAAGCGGCGGCTGCCCATTTCGTGGAATTCCTGCATCTCGGCCTCGATTGTCGTCCTGCGGTGCCTTGTAACTCAACGCTCAGTGATTAGAATAGGGCGACTGATAAAAAGACCACGCCCCGGGGTGCCCCGCGGCGTGATGAACCAATGAAAGGTGGCTCATGTCCTGGAGTGACGAGCGCGTCGAACTGCTGAAGAAGATGTGGGGCGAAGGCCAGTCGGCCAGCCAGATCGCCAAGGAACTGGGCGGGGTGACCCGCAACGCCGTGATCGGCAAGGTGCACCGCCTTGGCTTGTCGAACCGCAGCGGCTCGGGCAATGGTGCGGCCGCGTCCGAGACACCGGCCAAGGCCAAGCCTGCCGCCAAGGCCAAGCCGGCGGCGGCCAAGGCCAAGCCCGCGGCGCCCAAGCCCGAGGCGAAAAAGCCCGAGCCCAAGGAAGAGCCCGCGCCCAGTGCCGCGGCGAGCCGCGTCAAGGCGATCATCCCGGCAGGCCAGCCCCTGCCGCCGCAGCCGTCGGCGAACGAGATCGACCCCGCCGCGCTGGCCAAGGTCAGTGAGATCGAGAAGAAGGCCAAGCGGCTGACGCTGATGGAGTTGACCGAGCGGACCTGCAAATGGCCCGTGGGCGACCCCGCGACGGATGATTTCTGGTTCTGCGGTCTGCCGGTTCAGTCGGGCAAGCCCTATTGCGAGGCTCATGTCGGCGTCGCGTTCCAGCCGATGAGTTCGCGCCGCGACCGGAAACGCTAGGCCCTAGTCCGGCTCACGCAGCCACCCGGGCCGCAGCACCATAACGGTGGGCTGCCCCGGCAGGGTGTCCAGGGATACGGTCAGCGCGCTGTCCTCGGTGCGCACCACCGCGAATTCCTCTTCCATCGCTGCCAGAAACGCCTGAAGCGTGCCATCGCCGAACCAGTGCATCGGGATGACGATGGACGAGCGCAGGCGCTTGACCGTCTCGATCATCCGGGGCAGGGGAAGGGTGTAGCCCCCGTCGACCGGCGCCAGCAGCACATCGACCCGCCCCAAGGCCGCGAATTGCTCGTCCGTGGGCATGTGGTGCAGGTGGCCCAGGTGGCCGATGCAAAGCCCCGCCGTCTCGAAAACGAAGATCGAATTGCCCTCGGGCTCCGCCGGCGCGCCGTAGCGCGAGCGGATATCGGTCGAGACATTGCGAATGACCATATCGCCCAGATCGAGGTAATGGTCGATGCCCGCGCCGTGCTCTTCGCCCCAGCCGGGCAGCACGTTGGGAATGCCGGGATCGGGGAAGGGCGTCCAATGGGTTTCATGCGCGTGGTTCATCGTCACCACGTCTGGCAGGAAATCCACGTTGCCGATGAAGCCGGTGAAATCGGTGACCGCGCTGGTGCCGGAATGGGCCTGGATCAGAAACGAGGCGTGGGCGATGTATTGCAGGCGCACCCTGTCCTGGGGCACCGGATCGCGGAAACTGGCCTTCTGGACATAGTCGAGCCCCGGTGCGGATTGCGCGATCGACAGGCAATGGCTGGGCTTGCGCTGGGCCTCCTGCGCCGCGCCCTCCTGCACCAAGACGGGCGTCGTCGCAAGCGCGGCGAGCAAAACGGCGAGTCGGACCATCGGCAGTACCTCCTGACGGGAAGTGTAGCGCATGGGACGGGAAAGTCAGCTTTGCGTCGGTGCCGACGCCGCACGGTGTGCTGCAATGCCTGTTTGAGAAGCACATCGGTGCCGCGTTGTCCGTCGCGCCGCGCCCACGAGCGGGAGATCCCGGATCAAGTCCGGGATGACGTCGCGAAAAGACGCGCCGTCAGCGCAGGATCTCGAACCCGTCCTGTTCGGGTGCCTCGGCGGGTTCGGGTTCCACCCGCTCGACCTTTGCCGCCGGTGGGCCCTTTTCCATCGCGCGCAGCATGTCCGCCACGGCCTCCTCCGGCCCCGACAGAACGGCCCGGACCGACCCGTCCTCCTCGTTCCTGACCCAGCCGCGCAGGCCGCGTGACCGCGCCTCTTCCTGCGTCCAGGCGCGGTAGTTCACGCCCTGCACCTTGCCGGTCACCAGAACGCCGGTGAGTGTCGTCTCGTTATGCATGGTCGCCTCCTGTTCTGGGGAAGGATATAGGGCACACGGCCAAATAGTCGCGTCGGTCGGTAGGGTGGGCATTCTGCTCACGAACTCTTGCGATACGGTCAAAACTCATTGAAGGAACGGCAACCATTTCTGTACGGCATCAACCAAGTCCAAGATCTTGTCACTGTTCTGCGTGACCCAAGCGGCACCAGCAATTCCTCCGGTGCTGCCCGCAGCGATAACCGCAGCCTGCAAGCCGCTATCGACTTTCTTCGCCATCCAAACTCCGCATACTTTCAAGACACCAAGAATGGCACCCAGTGCAATTTCCACACGTTTCTTATCTGGCTTCGCTGCCTGCGCCTCTTCCTTCAAATCTCGCGCAGCGGCCCAAATAATCGTCACGCCGTCCGACGTCTGGAGCGCGTCTTCAATCGAAGATGGTGGATTGTTGTCCCCTATGCCACGCGCGGTTCTGAGGTCGGAATGTGGATAGGCGCTTTCTTCCAAGTCCGAGGCACATTTCTCAACCTGATAGGCCGCCTCGATTTTGGCAATCTCCTCCGCTACCGCGTCCAGCCCGGCCTCCCAGATCGGATCGTCAATCAATGCTACCCGCGCCTGAAGCTCCCAGTCGATGGGGTTGCCATCGAGAAAGCCTTGATACCATTCGCGCCAGAAAGACCAAGCGCCAGAGGGGAAGACCTTTCCGATAGTGTTTTGTGAAGCTTGCAGCCTTTCGTCGGACCACAAAGGTTTTATCAGAAGCTTTTCGAACGGAACATAGAAATCAGAAAGTGTTTCCTCGGGGTTGTCAGGTACACCATCAAGCGTTGCGTCGATGGCAAATCCTCTTGTTCTTGACTGTGATTGAAGCTCGGCTGCTTTGGCAGATCGGTTCGCAGTTTCGCAAGCATATGACGTGGTGCCGGCACTTGCCTTCCTCTTTCTGGGGCTGCGATACTCTTGATCGAGGCATTCGATTGCTGCTTTCGCGGCCCGTCGAGAAACCAAGAATGCCAGCTCGCTTAGTTCAGCACTGGGATTTCGGGCAATATGCAGAGAAAGGGAAATAGCCCGAACGCAGCTTAAAATAGCTTTGTCCTGTGTGTCGGGTTCCACTCGGTCGTCAGAAAGCATCGAAAGTGCCCGAAGAGCGGACCTTAAGGCGATTAGAACGCTCATCCCGTCGGGTTGACTTTCCAACCAAGTGTTCAATTCTTTGGAGTTGTTTCTCAATACCTGTGCTCCCGTCACACATCGCGTCAGCGTATAGACCCATCGCTCTTATTCAAGCCACCTTGACCACCCTTGATTTCCACTACATACGCGGTACATGACACCGCTTTCGCATATCCGCAATTTCTCCATCGTGGCGCATATCGACCACGGGAAATCGACGCTGGCCGACAGGCTGATCCAAGCCACCGACACGGTGCCGGACCGCGACATGAAGGAACAGCTGCTCGATGCGATGGATATCGAGCGCGAGCGCGGCATCACCATCAAGGCCAACACGGTGCGCATCGAGTATACCGCGCTCGATGGCGAGGATTACGTGCTGAACCTGATCGACACGCCCGGGCACGTCGATTTCGCCTACGAGGTCTCGCGCTCGATGCGGGCGGTCGAGGGCTCGCTGCTGGTGGTGGACTCCACCCAAGGGGTCGAGGCGCAGACGCTTGCCAATGTCTATCAGGCAATCGACGCCGACCACGAGATTGTGCCTGTTTTCAACAAGATCGACCTGCCCGCCTCGGATATCAGCCGGGTTGCCGAACAGGTCGAGGACGTGATCGGCATCGACGCGTCGGGCGCGATCCCGGTGTCGGCCAAGACGGGCGAGGGCATCCGCGAGGTGCTGGAGGCCATCGTCAAACTTCTGCCCCCGCCCAAGGGCACCCGCGACGCGCCGCTGAAGGCGATGCTGGTCGACAGCAAGTATGACCAGTACCTGGGCGTGATCTGTATCGTGCGGATCATCGACGGGGTTCTGAAGAAGGGCGACCGCATCCGCATGATGAAAACGGGCGGCACCTATGACGTGGACGATATCGGCGTCTATCGCCCGTCGATGAAACCGGTCAAGGAGCTGGGGCCGGGCGAGATCGGTTATCTCAACGCCTCGATCAAGCAGGTCCGCGACACCCGCGTGGGCGACACGATCACGCTGGAGAAGAACCAGACGCCCGAGCCGCTGCCCGGCTTCAACCCGTCTCAGCCGGTGGTCTTCTGCGGGCTTTTCCCGGTGGACTCGGCCGAGTTCGAGGACCTGCGCGACGCCATCGAGAAACTGGCGCTGAACGACGCGTCCTTCAGCTACGAGATGGAAAGCTCCACCGCGCTGGGCTTCGGCTTTCGCTGCGGGTTCCTGGGGCTATTGCACCTGGAAGTGGTCCGCGACCGGATCGAGCGGGAATACGATATCGAGCTCATTACCACCGCGCCCTCGGTGATCTACCACGTCTACATGAAGGACGGCACGCAGATCGACCTGCACAACCCCGCCGACATGCCCGACCCCTCGACCGTGGCCCATGTGGAGGAGCCGCGGATCAAGGCGACGATCCTGGTGCCGGACGAGTTTTTGGGCGACGTGCTGAAGCTGTGCCAGGACCGGCGCGGCATCCAGATGGACCTGACCTATGCCGGCAGCCGCGCGATGGCGGTCTATGACCTGCCGCTGAACGAGGTGGTGTTCGACTTCTACGACCGCTTGAAATCGGTGACGCGGGGCTATGCGTCGTTCGACTATCAACTGGAAGGCTACCGCGAGGACAATCTGGTGAAGATGTCCGTGCTGGTGAATGACGAGCCGGTGGACGCGCTCAGCATGATGGTGCACCGCGACCGGGCCGAGATGCGTGGGCGCGCCATGTGCGAAAAGCTCAAGGACCTGATCCC
This sequence comes from Roseovarius atlanticus, assembly GCF_001441615.1. Lineage (GTDB taxonomy): Bacteria > Pseudomonadota > Alphaproteobacteria > Rhodobacterales > Rhodobacteraceae > Roseovarius > Roseovarius atlanticus. The sequence continues at coordinate 71,388 of NZ_LAXJ01000027.1, read as the reverse complement.
GCGCCACATGTTCAAGATCCCGATCCAGGCCGCCATCGGCGGCAAGGTGATCGCCCGCGAGACGCTGTCGGCCCTGCGCAAGGACGTGACCGCCAAATGCTATGGCGGCGACGCCAGCCGAAAGCGCAAGCTCTTGGATAAGCAGAAGGCGGGGAAGAAGAAGATGCGCCAGTTCGGGAAGGTGGATATCCCGCAGGAGGCGTTTATTTCGGCGCTTAAGATGGACAACTGAGGGCGCCCGCCCCGGTGAAAAATTGGCGTAGGGTGGGTGAAAACCCACGCGTCAGGGAACGTCGCGCCGCGTGGGTTTTCACCCACCCTACGCGACCGCGCGTATATCTCGATGCACCGTGGAATAGGGCCAGTCTTCGGGTCGTTCGACCAACCCGTGTTTCACCGGATTGAAGTGGCAATAGTTAACATGCTTGAGAAAGTCCGCGTCATCGCGGATGGCATGTTCCCAGAAACGCCGCTGCCAGATGCCCCGCTCGCCTTTGCGCCGCCTGCTTTGGTTGACGCACCCAGTCGTTGCCGAATGCCGTGAAAACAACGCCTTGATCTTTCTCCACCGCGTCGGGAAATCGTCGTCGCCGGGTGGCAGCGTCCAGACCGCGTGGATGTGGTCCGGCAGAACGACCATGGCGTCGCAATGCAAAGGGTGCTGGGCCACGACCGACGCATAGACCGACCTCAGAAGGTCTATTTCATCGGTCAGGGTGGTTGCCGACCTGTCGGCCAACGTGACGGTGAAGAAGTAGGTCCCACCTGGGACATAGAGGCGTCGATACCTTGGCATGGACCCATAGTTCCGTACCAAGGTTAACAAGCCATGTAGGTTGGGTGAAAACCCACGCGTGTTCCACACGTGGCGGGGCGTGGGTTTTCACCCACCCTACGGCTTGGACATTGAAAGCCGGGCGTCGCCGCCCGGCCTGTCGCTCACCCGCGAGGGGCGGCTCTCATCGCGGCCCGCACTTCCTTGGCGAGCGCGATCGGGTTGTTCACGAGGCGTGGGTCGCGGCAGATGTAGTTTGCGATGCTGGTCGCTTCCTGCTGGCTGTAGCCCGCGCCGACCAGCGAATCGACGAAGTTCGGGTTCGCCTTGTCCCAGATCACTTCGTTCCATGGGCCGCGATAGCAGCTGACGAGGATGTAGGTATCGGCCTTGGCAGTGTCGGCCATCACGAGAAATGCCGCCGCGGCGGCGCACAAAGAAGTTTTAAACATGGGTCCCCACCCTGGTGATATGTGCCTTCACCATACCACGTGAGTCGCCCAACTCTGAATCAATTTTATAGAAAAGGTTAATTTGCAACTGCAGAATCAGGCGAGGTGCATCCGCTCGCGCCTCGATTGCAGTTATCCCGGCGCAAAGCAGCCGAAACGTTGAGGTTTCAGAGCTTATCCACAGAAATTCCCGGCGCAATATCAACAGGTTATCCCCAAGAAATTTCGATGCCGCAGTGCTTTTTCCTTGCCTGAACGCGGTTTCGGATGTGTCATTTGAATGTCTGCACCGGGTCGCTGATCCGACGCAGCGCCGCAAAGGCCCCTCGGGACCGGCGCGGGCGGAACCGGGGGTCTCAGGGCCTTAACGACCGCCCAAGCCAGCTCAGGCCGATGCACGGGGGATGCCCGCGCCTTTCGGGGCCAGGGCGACCTTGCGTATCGCCGGGTCGATGCAGGCGGGCAGGGGCCTGTCCCTTGTTCGTGGCCAAGGGGCCTTCGGGTCTTGAGGCGGCCATGTCCGGCGACGGGTGTGGAACGGTGTCGTTGCCTTCGGGTGGCGAGATCGCTGACGGTCTCATTGAGGCCGGAGGCAAAGCTGAGCCGGATGCCCCCCGGGATGATCGGTTCGGCAAAGGCGTCAGGGTGCGGGGTGACCCCCGCGATGCAAAGACCGCGTCTGAGCACCTGGCGCCTTTACTTTGTCCGATGCGCCGAATGGCAGTAGGTCGGAACGCGAACGGGGTCCGTGGCCAATGGCCTCCGGACCCCGCTGTCAGTGATGCTACCGCGTCTAACACCTGTGTCTTTGCGATATAGCGTGGTTTGGCGCCGGTCAACCAGATCTGGCGGCGCGACCGACGGATTTCACCATATCTTCGCAAATCGGCCACAAGCCGCCTGAGACAGGCGCCCGTGATCCAGATCAATGCGCCGATAGGTGCGGCGCGCTATGCAGGGCACGCGCAACATTCCCACTCGGAGACCCGTCATGATCTGGTTGATGGTTATCTTGCACGTTTTCATCGGATCCACCCTCGCAGGCTCGTTCGTCATCGCCGCCCTGGCCATGGGCTATGACACGCTGACGCCGATCTTAATCACCGCGGCGGCGGGGTTCGTGGTGGCCTTTCCGGTGTCGTGGATCGTGGCGAAACAGCTGTATCAGGCCCGCTGAAGCCGCGGATTTCGCACCGACGCGATGCCACCCGGATACCGACGCTATACCGACGCGGTGTTCTCCAGCCATCCGCGCACGGCGGATTCGAATTCGCGCGGCCGCTCGGCATGAAGCCAGTGGCCCGCGTCCTTGATCTTGATGAAGGTCGCGTCCGGGAAAAGGTCCTTGATGCGGGGGCGGTACTCACGTGAAACGTAGTTAGAATTTGCGCCGGAGAGGAACAGCGTCTTGCCGTCGAACCGGCTGTCCAGGTCGGGAAAGCTGAGGATCTTGGGCATCTCGGCCTCAAGCGTATCGAGGTTGAGGCGCCATTTTTTCTCTTTCACGTCAAGAGATTGCGTGAAGAAGGGGATAAGCGCCGGATCGTCGACGACGCCTTCCAGCTGCGCCTCGGCGTCCGACCGCTTGGTGATCGTCGAAAGATCCACGCGGCGCATGGCGTCGATATATTGCGCCTGGCTGTGGTTATAGCTGACCGGCGCGATGTCGGCGACGATCAGCCGGTTCACAAGGTCGGGACGGGTCAATGCCAGCACCATCGACGCCTTGCCGCCCATGGAGTGGCCCAGCACGTCCACCGGACCGTCCGCCTCGGCCTCAATCACCTCGGCAAGATCAGCGGCCATGTCCTGATAGGAATGCGTGGAAAACCAGGGGCTTGTGCCGTGATTGCGCATGTCCACGGCCATCACGGGGCCACGATCTGACAGCCGCTTGGCGATGACGCCCCAGTTGCGGCCAGAGCCGTAAAGGCCGTGGGCGATAAGAAGCGGTGGCTTCGTGCCTTGGGAGACGTGGTGAATGACGTTCAACATGGATGAAGCCAATACACGCCATTGCCCCCGCAATCAATTGCGCCTAGTGTGCGCCGCCGAGGGGTGGCTTAAGTGATTGATCGCAAACATTTTGACGCACGGCGCGAGGCGCTTGAGACGCAGCTTCACGAGAAGCTGGGCCTGAGGGGCAAAACCCTGGCCGCACGGCTGCGGCGGGCCGGGCGGATGCTGCCGAAGCGCTTGCGGGCGGAGGGGCAGTACCTTGTGGAAGCCGAGCGGAAACTGGCGCATCCGCGACTGGCCACACAGGTCGACGCGGCGCGCGTGGAAAAAGCCTTTGGAGCGTTGGAGGAGCACCTCAAAAGCATTGACGCGGCAGACCGGCGGCGGAGCCGGCTGATCCACTGGCTGGCGGGGCTGGTGTTCAACCTGTTGATCCTGGGCGCGCTGGTTTTGATCGTGCTGCGCTGGCAGGGCGTCATATAAAAACCCGCGCAAGCAAGGGCTTGCGCGGGTCTTAAGAGTGATCAGACCGCAATCATAGGTTTGGGTACAGCGGGAAGCGGGCGCAAAGCTCGGCCACCTCGGCCTTGACCTTGTCTTCCACAGCCTGGTTGCCGTCCTCGCCATTGGCGGCAAGGCCGTCGACCACCTCGTTGATCCAGTCGCCGATCTGGCGGAATTCGTCCTCGCCGAAGCCGCGCGTGGTGCCGGCGGGCGTGCCAAGGCGGATGCCGCTGGTGACCGTGGGTTTTTCATCGTCGAAGGGCACACCGTTCTTGTTGCAGGTGATGTGCGCGCGGCCAAGCGCCTTTTCGGTCGCGTTGCCTTTCACACCCTTGGGGCGCAGGTCCACCAGCATCACGTGGGTATCGGTGCCGTGGGTCACGGTGTCCAGCCCGCCCTTGTGCAGCTGGTCCGCCAGCGCCTGCGCGTTGCAGATGACCTGCTTCTGGTAGGTCTTGAACTCGGGGCGCAGCGCCTCGCCAAAGGCCACGGCCTTGGCGGCGATCACGTGCATCAGGGGGCCGCCCTGGATGCCCGGGAAGATCGCCGAGTTGAACTTTTTCGACAGCGCCTCGTCATCGGTCAGGATCATGCCGCCGCGCGGGCCGCGCAGAGTCTTGTGCGTGGTGGTGGTGGCCACGTGCACGTGCGGGAACGGGTTGGGATATTCGCCCGCCGCGATGAGGCCGGCGAAATGCGCCACGTCGGCCAGAAGATAGGCACCGACGCTTTCGGCGATTTCGCGGAACTTGGCAAAGTCGATCTGGCGCGGAATGGCCGAACCGCCGGCGATGATCATCTGCGGCTTGTGCTCTTTCGCCAGTTCGGCGATTTGGTCATAGTCGATTTCCAGCGTGTCGCGTTTGACGCCGTATTGCACGGCCTTGAACCATTTACCCGACTGGTTGGGGGCCGCGCCGTGGGTCAGGTGGCCGCCCGCGTCGAGGCTCATGCCAAGGATCGTGTCGCCGGGTTGCAGGAGCGCCTGAAAGACGCCCTGGTTGGCCTGGCTGCCAGAATTGGGCTGGACGTTGGCAAAGCCACAGCCGAAAAGTTTGCAGGCCCGCTCGATCGCCAGATCTTCGGCGATATCGACGAATTGGCAACCGCCGTAATACCGACGCCCGGGGTATCCTTCGGCGTATTTGTTCGTCATCACGCTGCCTTGCGCTTCCATCACGGCGGCGGAAACGATGTTTTCCGAGGCGATCAGCTCGATCTCGTCGCGCTGCCGGCCCAGTTCCTTGCGCATGGCTTCGGCGATATCGGGATCGCGAGACGCCAGCGATTCCGTGAAAAAGCCTTCTGAAACAAAATCTTGATTTCCGTCGTGCGCCATTGTTGGTGTCCTCCACATTGCGAGCCAAGCGATTTCGTATCGGAAACACCGTCTTTTTGAAAGGCGGTAATGCGACACATGTCACCCGCGGACCGGCATCGCTGGTACGAAGGCGCGATTTATGCTTCGATCAACTTCCGGAACAAATCAAGGTAGCCAAAATGGGCAATCCGCAGAAAATCGCCTTTGTCGCCAGCCGCGTGTCGGTCGCGCAGACCGCGCGGGACAGGCTGGCCAAGCGGTTCGAGCATGTCGAGCCCGAGGACGCCGATTTGATCGTGGCGCTTGGCGGCGACGGCTTCATGCTGGAGACGCTGCATGAGGTCCAGAAGCTGGGAAAGCCGGTTTACGGGATGAATCGGGGCACGGTCGGCTTTCTGATGAACGAGTACAGCGAATCGGACCTGCTGGAGCGGTTGGACGAGGCCGAGGAAGAGGTCATCAACCCGTTGTTCATGTTGGCCACCGACAAGGACGGGCAGACGCACGAGGCGCTGGCGATCAACGAGGTGTCTTTGCTGCGGGCGGGGCCGCAGGCGGCGAAGTTGCGGATCACGGTGGATGGGCGGCTGCGGCTGGAAGAGCTGATCTGCGACGGGTGCCTACTGGCCACGCCTGCGGGATCGACCGCCTATAATTACAGCGCGCACGGGCCGATCCTGCCCATTGGCTCGGACGTGCTGGCGCTGACGGCGGTGGCGGCGTTCCGGCCAAGGCGGTGGCGCGGGGCGCTGTTGCCGATGAACGCGCAGGTGCGGTTTGATGTGCTGGACCCCGGCAAGCGGCCGGTAATGGCAGACGCCGATAGCAGTTCGATCCCGGATGTCTTGTCGGTCGAGGTGCGGTCCGATCCCACGATAAAGCACCGGATCCTCTTCGATCCCGGTCACGGGCTGGAGGAACGGCTGCTGCGGGAGCAGTTTAGTTGATCAATAAAAGCCCACGAGCCGGACGCTGATATCGGCCTTGTGGTCGCGCCCGAAGGCGACGATCCCGACGCTGCGGATGCTGTCCGCTTCGGGCACGTCGCGCAGCAGGTTGCCCGAGGGTTTGAACGCCTCGAACGGCAGGCGGTATTCGCGCCAGTCGGACGTGACGTCGAAGGCCGCCTGGTAGTATTGCCAGGGCAGCGAGGTGCCGGTGGTGCGCAGATGCACGAAATAGCGTTGATCGTTGCCGCGGGCTTCTATCACCACACCGGAAGCATCGACGGGCGGCGCGGTATCAAGCCTGGTGCGGGTCTGGATGAAGCCGCCGTTATTGGCGGTGCTGACCTCGCCCGTCAGGCGCAGCACAGGCTGTCCCGCTTGGGATTCGACACGGGCCGCGCCCTGGCTGACGCCGCCCATGACCGTGTCGCCGACATAGGTCCAACGGCCGGGCTCGGACAGGGGCAGGCGCATGGACACCTCCTGGGCTTGGCTGGCCATGGGCCAGAGAAGGCAGGCCGCGGCGATCAGGGCGCGTCCAAACATGGCGACCCGTCCGGTCACTTGGCGAGGCCAAGGGTTTGCAGCGCATCGCGGATTTCGTCGAGGATGGCGGGATCGTCGATCGTCGCCGGCATCTTGAAGTCCTGGCTGTCGGCGATCTTGACCATGGTGGCGCGCAGGATCTTGCCCGAGCGTGTCTTGGGCAGGCGGTCGACCACCACGGCCAGCTTGAAGGCCGCGACGGGGCCGATCTGGTCGCGCACCAGCTTGACGCATTCGGCGGTGATTTCGTCATGCGGGCGGTCGACGCCCTTGGTCAGGCAGACGAAACCGACGGGCAGTTGCCCCTTGAGCTCGTCGCTGACGCCGATCACCGCGCATTCGGCCACGTCGGGGTGGCTGGCCAGCACTTCTTCCATCCCGCCGGTGGACAGTCGGTGGCCCGCGACGTTGATCACGTCATCGGTGCGCGCCATGATCCAGACATAGCCGTCCTCGTCGACCATCCCGGCATCGCCGGTCTCATAGTAGCCGGGGAAATGGTCGAGATAGCTTTTGCGAAAGCGGTCCTCGGCGTTCCAGAGCGTGGGCAGGGTGCCGGGCGGCAAAGGCAGCTTGATCGCGATGGCGCCCAGCGTGCCGGGGGCGACGGGGTGGCCGGCGTCGTCGAGGATCTGGATGTCGTAGCCGGGCATCGCCACGGTGGGTGACCCGATCTTGACCGGCAGCGCCTCGATCCCCGCGGGCATACCGGCGATTGTCCAGCCGGTTTCGGTCTGCCACCAGTGGTCATAGACCGGCTTGCCGGTCATCTTTTGCGTCCATTCGATGGTGTCGGGGTCGGCGCGTTCGCCCGCCAGATAGATCGCTTTGAGGCCCGACAGGTCGTATTTCTTGAGGTACTCGCCACGCGGGTCCTCGCGCTTGACCGCGCGAAAGGCGGTGGGCGCGGTGAAGAAGGACTTGACCTTGTGCTGTTCGATCACGCGCCAGAAGGTGCCGGCGTCAGGCGTGCCGACGGGCTTGCCCTCGAACACGATGGTTGTGTTGCCGTGAACCAGCGGCGCGTAGCAGATATAGCTGTGGCCCACGACCCAGCCGACATCGGACGCGGCCCAGAAGACGTCGCCGGGGTCGACGTTGTAGATGTTCTTCATGCTCCAGTGCAGCGCCACCAAATGGCCGCCCGTGGCGCGGACGACGCCCTTGGGCGCGCCGGTGGTGCCGGAGGTATAGAGGATATAGGCCGGGTGATTGCCCTCGACCGGGACGCAGTCGGCGGGCTCGGTGCCGTTCTGGAACTCGTGCCAGTCGACATCGCGGCCCTCGGTCAGGGTGGCTGTCTCCTGCTCGCGCTGGAAGATCACGCAGAAGTCGGGCTTGTGCTTGGCCTGGTCCACCGCGCCGTCGAGCAGGGGCTTGTAGTGGACGACTCGGCCCGGTTCCAGCCCGCAGGAGGCGGCGATGATGCATTTGGGCTTGGCGTCGTCGATGCGCACGGCCAGTTCATGCGCCGCGAAACCGCCGAAGACCACCGAGTGGATCGCGCCAATCCGGGCGCAGGCCAGCATCGCCTCGAGCGCCTCGGGGACCATGGGCATGTAGATGATGACGCGGTCGCCCTTTTCCACGCCCTTGGCGCGCAGCGCCCCGGCCAGGCTGGCGACGTGGTCTTTCAGTTCGGCATAGGTGATCTTGGTTATGCTGTCGGTGATCGGGCTGTCGTGGATGATCGCCACCTGATCGCCGCGACCGGCCGCGACATGGCGGTCGACGGCGTTGTAGCAGCCGTTCACCTTGCCGTCGCTGTACCATTCGTAGAAGGGGGCCTTGTCGTCAAAGAGCGCCCTGGAGGGTTTCTCGTCCCAGTCGATCGCCTCGGCGGCCTGCATCCAGAAGCTTTCGGGGTCTGTCTTCCAGCTTTCGTAGACGTCTTTGTATGCCATTGTATCCCCTCCACGGTCTTCGCGTTTCGTTTACGCGAGCGAAATGCGCCAAGACAAGAGAGTCCGGGCGGCCCGTGGCACAATACCGCAAGCCGCCGTGGTTAGGGAATATCCCGGTACGCTACCCGTAATGCGCCACCGGCGTGCCTGCGATGGCAGCCATATTCAGCAGTCCGCGTGCCGTGATCGAGGGGGTCACGATATGCGCCCGGTTGCCCATGCCCATCAGGATCGGCCCCACCTCGAGCCCGCCAGCCTTCATTTTCAGAATGTTGCGCACGCCCGAAGCGGTGTCGCCGTTGGAAAAGAGCAGCACGTTGGCGGAACCCTCCATGCGATTGTCGGGCAGAAGGCGCTGGCGCAAGTCGGGGTCGAGCGCGGCATCGAGGTTCATCTCGCCCTCGTAGCAAAAATTGCGCGGCTCGCGGTCGAGGATGCTGAGCGCCTCGCGCAGGCGGTTGCCGGAATCGCTGCCCTGGTTGCCGAACTGCGATTGCGAGCAGAAGGCGACGCTGGGCACGAGGCCGAACCGCTTGACGTGGCGGGCGGCACCGATGGCGGTTTCGGCCAGTTCCTCGGGCGTGGGGCGGATGCGCACATGGGTGTCGGCGATGAACAGCGGGCCATCCTCGAGGATCATCATCGACAGCGCGCCGTGCGGGTGATGTTCGGCGTCGCCCAGTACCTGCGTGACGTAATTGAGATGCCAGCGATACTCGCCGAACGTGCCGCAGATGAGCGAGTCGGCCTCTTCGCGGTAGACCATGATCGCACCGATGGCGGTGGTGTTGGTGCGCATGATCGCCTTGGCCAGGTCGGGCGTGACGCCGCGGCGCTTCATGATGTCATGATACGTTGCCCAATAGTCGCGGTAGCGGTGGTCGCGTTCCGGGTTCACGATGCTGAAATCCTTGTCGGGGCGGATTTCCAGACCGATGCGCTCGCAGCGGGCGGCGATCACGTCGGGGCGGCCGATCAGGATCGGCAACTCGGTCGTTTCCTCCAGGATCGCCTGTGCCGCGCGCAGCACGCGCTCGTCCTCGCCCTCGGCAAAGACGATCCGGCGGGCGGCGGTGGCTGCGGCCTCGAAAACCGGGCGCATCAGAAGCGCGGACTTGAAGACCGATGCCTGAAGGTTGGCCGCGTAGGCGTGGAGGTCCTCAATGGGACGCGCGGCCACGCCCGAGTCCATCGCGGCCTTGGCCACGGCAGTAGGCACGACGCTGGACAGGCGCGGATCGAAAGGTTTCGGGATCAGGTAATCGGGGCCGAAATTCATCGGCTCGCCCTGGTAGGCGGCGGCGGCCTCGGCCGAGGTGGTGGCGCGGGCCAACTCGGCGATGGCCTCGACGCAGGCGATCTGCATGGCGTCGTTGATGTCCGTCGCACCCACGTCGAGCGCCCCGCGGAAGATGAACGGGAAACAGAGCACGTTGTTGACCTGGTTGGGAAAATCGCTGCGCCCTGTGGCGATGATCGCCTTGGGGGCGACCTTGCGCACCTCGTCGGGCATGATTTCGGGCATCGGGTTGGCCAGGGCCAGGATGATCGGACGTTCGGACATGCGCGCGACATGTTCGGGCTTGAGCACGCCTGCACCTGAAAGGCCGAGGAAGAGGTCCGCGCCCTCGACCACGTCATCAAGCGTGCGCAGGTCGGTTTTCTGAGCGAAGGCGGCTTTCTGTGGGTTCATGTCCTCGGTGCGGCCCTCGTAGACGAGGCCGTGAATGTCGCAGAGCCAGATGTTTTCGCGTTTCACGCCAAGCTTCAGCAGCAGGTTGAGGCAGGCGATGCCGGCGGCGCCGCCCCCGGTGGAGACGATCTTGATGTCCTCGAAGGATTTGCCGGCGACGTGCAGCGCGTTGGTGGCGGCGGCGCCGACGACGATGGCCGTGCCGTGCTGGTCGTCATGAAAGACGGGGATGTTCATGCGTTCGCGGCAGATCTTCTCGACGATGAAACAGTCGGGCGCCTTGATGTCTTCGAGATTGATGGCGCCAAAGGACGGCTCCAGCGCGCAGACGATTTCGGCCAGTTTTTCGGGATCCTGCTCGTTCAGTTCTATATCGAAACAGTCGATATTGGCAAATTTCTTGAAGAGAACCGCCTTGCCCTCCATCACCGGTTTGGCGGCCAGCGCGCCTATATTGCCAAGGCCCAGCACGGCGGTGCCGTTGGTAACCACGGCGACCTGGTTGGCGCGGCTGGTGTAGCGGCTGGCGTCGGCGGGGTTGGCCTTGATTTCCAGGCAAGCTTCGGCAACGCCGGGCGAATAGGCGCGGGCGAGGTCACGCCCGTTGGCCAGCGGTTTCGTCGCCCGGATCTCGAGTTTGCCGGGCTTGGGGAACTCGTGGTAGGTCAGTGCCGCCTGGCGCAGGGTTTCGTTCGAGTTGTCAGCCATGAGGTCCCTCTGCGGAAATTAGTTTAAGGTTAAACTACCTTGTGTCCGGCGGATGTGCCACCCCCGATCATTCCGGGTCACAGGTAGCTTGCATATCGAGGCGTTGCGACGCAATCTTTATCGGGCGACGAGATGGCCATGAGGCCGGGAGGCGGGATGAGTTTGCTGGACGAGGCGCGGCGCGTGCGGGACAACGCCTATGCGCCCTATTCGGGCTTCAAGGTCGGGGCGGCGCTGAAAACCCAGACCGGCCGGGTGTTTGCCGGATGCAACGTGGAAAACGTGGCCTATCCCGAAGGCACCTGCGCCGAGGCCGGGGCCATCGCCGCGATGGTGGCGGCGGGCGACACCCGCATCGCCGAGATCGTGGTCATCGCCGACAGCCCCGAGCCGGTGACGCCCTGTGGGGGGTGCCGTCAGAAACTGGCCGAATTCGGCGACGGCGACATGCCTGTCACGATGGCCACGCTGGGCGGCGCGACGGTCACGCGGACCCTGAAAGAGCTGTTGCCCGGCGCCTTTGCGACGCACCACATGGCAAACGGCTGAGCCTTGGAGACGCGCAACGTCATAGCGGCGATACGCGATGGCGGCGCGGTGTCCGACGCGGCACTCGAAGCGTTTGTCAAAGGTCTGGCCGACGGCGGTGTGAGCGACGCGCAGGCCGGGGCCTTTGCCATGGCCGTGTTGCTGAAATCGCTTGCGCCCGAAAGCCGCCGCGCGCTGACGCTGGCGATGCGCGACAGCGGGCAGATATTGCGGTGGCGCACCGATCGCCCTGTCCTCGACAAGCATTCGACCGGCGGGATTGGCGATTGCATCAGCCTTGTGCTGGCCCCGGCGCTGGCGGCTTGTGGGGCGGCGGTGCCGATGATCTCTGGGCGCGGGCTGGGTCATACCGGGGGCACGCTGGACAAGCTGGAGGCCATCCCGGGTGTGTCGACCGAGTTGGAGACCGGGCGGCTGCAAAGGGTTGTCGAGGAGATCGGCGTGGTGATCGCCGCCGCCAGCGCCGAGATCGCCCCGGCGGACCGGCGGCTTTACGCGGTGCGCGACGTTTCGGGAACGGTCGAAAGCGTCGATCTGATCACCGCGTCGATCCTGTCCAAGAAGCTGGCAGCGGGTTTGACCGGGCTGGTTCTGGACGTCAAGCAGGGCTCGGGCGCGTTCATGAAGGATCTGGGCGCGGCACGCGCGCTGGCGGGATCGCTGGTGGAAACGGCGAATGCCGCCGGATGCCGGTGCAGCGCGCTGATCACGGATATGAGCCAGCCCCTGGCGCCGTCGGCGGGCAACGCGGTGGAAGTGGCCGAGGCGATGCGGGTGCTGACCGGAACGGTGGAGGGACGGCTGGCGAAACTGACCTGCTATCTGGGCGGCGAGGCGCTGTATCACGGAGGGCTGTGCGACAGTCCGGAAAGCGGCGTGCGCCAAGTGTTGAAAGTGTTGAAGAGCGGGCAGGCGGCAGAGGTCTTTGGCCGGATGCTGCGCGCGTTGGGCGGCCCGGTGCGGTTCGTCGATACGTGGCAGCGGTTTTTGCCCGAGGCGACGATCATCCGCGAGGTGCCGGCGCAGGCGCCCGGTTTTATCGCCGCGATCGACGGCGAGGCGCTGGGCCATGCGGTGATCGCGCTGGGCGGCGGACGGAAGGTGGAAACCGACCGGATCGACCCGGCGGTGGGCCTGTCCGACATTCTGCCCCTGGGGGCGGAGGTGGTCGCGGGCCAGCCCCTGTTGCGCATCCATGCCAGCCGGGCGGCCCATGCGGACGCCGCCGAGGCCATCGTGCGCGGCGCGATTGAAATAGGTCCGGCGGCGCCTGCACAGACCCCCCTGGTGATCGAGCATGTCGGGCCATGACGCGCGCGTTTCTTGTTGTCATGGATTCCGTGGGTATCGGCGGGGCGCCTGATGCCGGCGGGTTTTTCAACGGGCCTGTTCCTGATACCGGCGCCAACACTTTGGCGCATATCGCGCAGGCGGGGCCCAGCGGGCTGACCCTGCCCAGTCTTGACCGGCTTGGGCTTGGGGCGGCGGTGACGCTGGCATCGGGCGTGGCGGCGCCGGGGTTGGGTGCGACGCCCGAAGGATGCTGGGGGGCTGCGCAGGAAACCTCGCCGGGGAAAGATACGCCGACCGGGCATTGGGAACTGGCCGGGGTGCCGGTGCCGTTTGAGTGGCACGTCTTTCCCAAGACCGTTCCGGCCTTTCCCGAAGCGCTGGTCGCGGCGGTCCGGCAGGCCGCCGGGGTGGATGGCCTTCTTGGCAATTGCCACGCCTCGGGCACCGAGATCCTGAAGGCGCTGGGCGCAGAGCATATGCGCACGGGCTGGCCGATCTGCTATACCTCGACCGACAGCGTCTTCCAGGTGGCCGCCCACGAAGAGCGGTTCGGGCTGGATCGGTTGCTGGAGCTTTGCCGCACGATTGCGCCGCTCTTGCACGAGATGGGTGTCGGGCGGGTGATCGCGCGGCCCTTCGTCGGGTCCGATGACGAGGGGTTCGAGCGCACCGGCCGGCGCAGGGATTACGCGATGGCCCCGCCCGCGCCGACCTTGTGCGATTGGGCCCAAGCCGAGGGGCGCGGCGTGCACGGGATTGGCAAGATCGGTGACATCTTCTCGATGCAGGGGATCGACGACGTGGTGACCGGCAGCGATGCGGAGTTGATGGAGGCGTTGGAACGGGCCGTGGCCGGGGCCGCAGAGGGCAGCCTGACCTTCGCCAACTTCGTCGAGTTCGACAGCAAGTACGGGCATCGGCGCGACGTCGAGGGCTACGCGGAAGCGTTGGAGCGGTTCGATGCCGGGATCGGCCGGTGCCTGGCGCGCCTGCGACCGGGGGATCTGATGCTGATCACCGCCGACCACGGCAACGACCCCACCTGGCCCGGCACCGACCACACCCGCGAGCGTGTGCCGGTGCTGGCAGCCGGGGTCGGGGCGCATGAGGCGGGGATCGTGGAATTCGTCGATGTGGCCGCAAGCGTGGCCGCGCATCTTGGTTTGGCGCAGCGCGGGCCGGGGCGGTCTTTTCTTCCCTGACCTCTGCGTTGCCCTTTGCGGGTTTTTCTGGAAAGAACGGATCAGCCCACACCTGCCTTGCCGAACGGAGCCGAGATGAAAGAGCACCTGACCGTCGTGACCCACCCCCTGGTGCAGCACAAGCTGACCCTGATGCGCGACAAGCATACGCCGACCGCCGTGTTCCGGCAGCTTCTGCGCGAGATCAGCCAATTGCTGGCCTATGAGGTCACGCATGAGTTGAAGATGACCACGCAAACCATCGAAACACCGCTGCAAGAGATGGATGCGCCGGTGCTGGCGGGGCGCAAGCTGGCGCTGATCTCCATCCTGCGGGCGGGCAACGGGCTGTTGGACGGGATGCTGGAGCTGATTCCGTCGGCGCGGGTGGGGTTTGTGGGGCTTTACCGGGACGAAGAGACGCTGAAACCTGTAAAGTATTATTTCAAGGTGCCCGAGCAGCTGGACAAGCGGCTGACCATTGTCGTGGACCCCATGCTGGCCACTGGCAATTCCTCGGCGGCGGCGGTCGACATGGTGAAAGAGGCGGGCGCGACCGATATCCGGTTCCTGTGCTTGCTGGCGGCCCCCGAAGGCGTGGCCCGGATGAAGGCGGCGCACCCGGATGTGCCGATCGTGACGGCGGCGCTGGACGAGCGGCTGAACGACATCGGATACATCCTGCCCGGTCTAGGTGATGCGGGCGATCGGATGTTCGGCACCAAATAGGCTAAATGCTGTTTACTCAGCGAAATTAATAAGGCAATCTTGCCTCAACTGTCTTGGGGGCAAAATGAGACTGACGCGTGTTCTGGCGATAGCTGCAATCGCCACAACTGTCGTCCACGGCGGGGCCGTGGCGCAGAGTGATTCAGGGGCAAGGGTTCCGGCGGAATTTCCACCGGCGAATTACACCGGGCGGCAATATGTCGACAGCCGAGGGTGCGTGTTCATTCGCGCCGGGATCGACGGGGATGTCACCTGGGTGCCGCGTGTGACGCGCGGGCGCAAGGTGATCTGCGGGTTCCAGCCGTCTTTGGGTGCGGGTACCGCGACCGCATCGGCGCGGCCCGGCCCGGCGCAACCGGCCGCACAGCAGCCCGAAGTCATCACCGTCCCGCAACAGCCCGCCGCGGCACCGAGCCCGGCCCCGACGACCCGGCGCGTGGCCACAGCGCCGAAGAAAGTCGTGCGCCAGGCGCCGGCGCCAAAGCCCGCCGCCACGACCAGCACGGCAGCCGCTTCACCGAAGATCATCAGGGTCACGCCCAGCCCGGCCGCCGCGCCGGCGCCCGCGCCTGCGCCGGCACCCAAGACCCGGCGCGTGGTGCAGAACCAGCCCGCCTGCCCGGGCGCGAGCGCGGTGTCTCAACGCTATCTTCAGAGCAAGCCGGGCCTTGCGGTGCGCTGCGGGCCGCAGACCACGCCGCATACGAACGTGATTTCCGGCGGGTCCGGCACCGGCACCGCCATCCGGGTCGTGACAACAACGACACCGACAGCGACAACGACAACCCCGGCGCCGCAGTCGCGGCCTGCGCCCGCATATGCGGTACGGCCTGGGCAAGTGGTCACCCCGCGGATGGTGGTGTCTCCGCCTGTGCGCGTGGCACCGCGGCATGTCTATGAGCGGCAGGTCAGCAGCACGCAGGGCGTTTTCGTGCCCGAAGGCTATCAGCCGGTCTGGGAGGACGACCGTCTGAACCCGCGGCGTGCCCACCAGGACTTTACTGGCAAGGCGTTGATGGAGCTTGCCTGGACCAAGACCGTGCCGCGCCGCCTGATCGACCGCCGCACCGGGCGCGAGGTGACACATAATTATCCCGGATTGCAGTATCCCTATACCAGCTTCGAACAGCAGCGGGCGGCAGGTGTCATCATTGCCACGCGCGGCCAGATGGTGCCCGATCCGATCTCTGTGGTCCGCAGCCGCGACGGGAAGGTCCGCACCGTCAAGCGGACGCGCAATATCGCCAAGACCGCCCCCCGCAACGAGGCCGTGCAGCCTACGGTGTCGACACGATCCTCCGCCCCCAAGGCGGCGGCCAAGGCCGCCAGCCACCGCTATGTGCAGGTCGGAATCTTCAGCGCGCCGGACCTGGCGCGCCGCGCGGCGCAGCGGCTGGCCAATGCCGGGCTTCCCGCACGGATGGGCAAGACCACGCACAAGGGCGAGCGCTATACCTCGGTCGTGGTGGGGCCTTTCGGCACGCAATCACAGCTTCAATCTGGGATGCGGGCCGTGCGCCGCGCGGGTTATCCCAACGCCTACTTCCGCAAGTGATCAAACTTATCTGCGGCCTTAGCCGCCGCAGATGCCTTGCAGCCGCAGCCAGTCCGCATCGCTGAGGATCGGCGGCGGCGCTTCGCTGGCAAAGGGGTCGGCCTCGATCAGGCCGAGCGTGGATTCGCCGGTCACGTCCAGCGCATAGGCATAGGGTGTAGAGCGGACGGACCAGCTGGCGAAGCCGTTTAGCAGCGTCTCGTCCGGCAGCGGCTCTTCGGTGCGCGTCAGCAGGTGCCGGGCATAATCCGCCAGTACGTCCTCGGTCAGCTCTCCGGTCGTCAGCAGGCGAATGCTGTCCCAGGTGCCGGCATGTTGCAGCAGGGCGTCTATCGGATCGTGCACGTCGGCGCGGAGGCGTTGTTCGACGATATAGCCAGCTAGCACGTCAGGCTCTTCGTAATCCTCGACCAGGGCCCGGTCCAGAAGGATGGTCTTGCCGGGCAGGGCGACCGCGCCTTTGACCCCGTCGCGCATCACGTCGAGCGTGCCGGGGTCGTCACCGGCCGGAAGGCGGTCGGCAAGCGCGGTGAGGGCCCGGCGCCCGTCCGGGGTGTCGCAGGCCGGGCCGGTGACACGTTCTATGTGCCGACGCAGGTCATCGCCGATCTCTTCACGCTTGACCTGTGGCAGGACCTTGGTGGCGTGGTCGCGCAGCGCGCCGGGCAACCAGAGCGTCGCCAGCGCGGCGACAGCGGCCAGGCTGCCGAGGAACATCACCAGCCGCAGACGCCCGGGATGCGGGCGCGCCCGGTCGACGGCGGCGCGCAGCCTTTCGATGGCGTCTATGACCTCGGAGGCATCTTCGCCCAGTTCCAGCGTCTCGCCCGCGTCGCCATCAGGATGATAAAGCGCCGGGCGCTTGCCCGGATTGGCCCGCGCGATGGCGGCCAGCGACCAGTGGGTCAGCGGCTGTTCTCGCCGGTCGAGGATGGTCAGAGTGGCGTCCCCAAGCGAGACGTAGACATCGACGCGCTGCGCGTCCGGAGATGCCCGCCACAGGCCGGATGCCTCCAGCCGTTCGTATTCGCTTAACGCCGTCATGTCGCGTGGGCCTGCTCTGCCTCGTTAGCGCGTTCGGCCAAGCATATCACGCCAAGACGCAAGCGGGCAATTGCCGATGACACGGCCTACAGCCGTTGCACGCGTTGTGGCCTCAACCGCTGCCGCAGATTGAAGGCGAAACGCTCTATTTGAACGCCTTGCGCAATTCGAACTTCTGGATCTTGCCGGTGGAGGTCTTGGGCAGTTCCTCGAACACGACCTTCTTGGGGCATTTGAACCCGGCCAGCCGCTCGCGGCAGAAGGCGATCAGGTCCTGTTCGGTGACGGTGGCGCTTTCCTTGACCTCGACAAAGGCGCAGGGCACCTCGCCCCATTTCTCGTCCGGCATGGCCACCACGGCACACAGAAGGACGGCGGGGTGCATCATCAACGCGCCTTCGATCTCGACCGAGCTGATGTTCTCGCCGCCCGAGATGATGATGTCCTTGGCGCGGTCGGCGATCTTCAGATAGCCGTCCTCGTGCTGATAGGCGATGTCGCCGGAGTGAAAATAGCCGCCGCGAAACGCCTCTTCGGTGGCCTTGGGGTTCTTGAGATAGCCTTTCATGACGGCGTTGCCGCGGATCATGACCTCGCCCTGCGTCTCGCCGTCCATCGGAACCTGTTCCATGGTCTCGGGATCGAGCGCGGTGATGTCGTCCATGAAGGGCATGAGGATGCCGGTGCGCGCCTTGATGGCATAGCGTTCGTCGTCGGGCAGGTCGTCCCACCGGCTGTGCCACATGCATTCGGTGACGTGGCCATAGGTTTCGGTCAGGCCATAGACCTGCGTGACGTCAAAGCCCAGTGGCTCGATCGCGCGCAGGGTGGCGGCGGGGGGCGGGGCACCGGCAGTAAAGACGTTGACCGCGTGGTCGAAGTCGCGACGCTCGGCGTCCTTGGCGTTGACGATCATGTTCAGCACGATGGGCGCGGCACCGAAATGGGTGACGCCCTCGTCGGCGATGGCGTTGTAGATGTTGGCCGCGTTGATGTCGCGGCAGCAGACCACGGTGCCGCCGACCATCGGGATCGCCCAGGTATGGTTCCAGTTGTTGCAGTGAAACAGTGGCACGATGGTCAGGTACCGCGCGTGGCGCGGCAGGGGCCATGTCACCACGCTGCCCATGGTCAGCAGGTAGGCGCCGCGGTGGTGATAGACCACGCCCTTGGGCCGCCCGGTGGTGCCGGAGGTGTAGTTCAGCGCAAGGCTTTCCCATTCGTCCTGGGGCATGATCCACTGAAAATCCGGGTCGCCGGTTTGCAGGAAATCCTCGTAAAGCTGGTGGTCGCCATAGGCTTTCACGCCGGCCTGATCGTCGGGCACCTCGATGATCTTGGGCGCGGGGCCTTCCATCTTGTCGATCGCCTCGAGCGTCGTGGACAGGAATTGCGGATCGACCATCACCACCTTGGCCTCGCCATGATCGAGGATATAGGTGATGGTGTCGGCCTCGACCCGGGTGTTGATGGCGTTCAGGACGGCCCCGCAGGCAGGCACGCCGAAATGCGCCTCGGCATGGGCGGGGATGTTGGGCAGGATCGTCGCCACCACGTCGCCGGGTTCGACACCGATCTTCTGAAGGGCGGAGGCGAGGCGGGTGACGCGCTCGTAATATTCGGCATATGTCTTGCGAAAGCTGCCATAGACCAGCGCTTCGTGATCGGGGAATACGTGGGACGCGCGACGCAGGTGCGACAGGGGTGTCAACGGCACATAGTTCGCAGCGGTTCTGTCGAGACCGGTTTCGTCCTTCATCCAACCCATGCCAGACGTCCTTTCGTGAAAGCGTTTATCCTGATCGGCAGGAGGTATCGCGTATTTCCGGGCCGAAAGCAAAGCCGTTTCGCACCCGCGGCAATCTTTCCAAGGCGCGTGCGATGGCCTAGCGTTCGGCCATGATCATCTCGCCCGGCCGCAACTATATCTTCGTGCATATCCCAAAGACCGGCGGCACGTCTCTGGCGCTGGCGCTGGAGGCACGTGCGATGCGCGACGACATCCTGATCGGTGACACGCCGAAAGCCAAAAAGCGGCGGCGGCGGATCAAGGATGTGCAGAGCGCGGGCCGATTGTGGAAACATTCCACCCTGGCCGATATCGACGGGCTGGTGACGCGCGACTTCGTGGCGTCAGCATTTTGCTTCACGCTGGTGCGCAATCCATGGGACAGGATGGTCAGCTATTATCACTGGCTGCGCTGTCAGAGTTTCGATCACCCGGCCGTCGCCTGCGCCAAGGCGGCCGATTTCGCCGGGTTCCTGAATGCGCCACAGATGCAGGCCGCGATCCGCGCCTGGGACTATGCCCGTTACATGCGCAGCGCGGATGGTCCGGATCAGGCCCGGCTGTTCATCCGGCTGGAGCATTTCGAGGCTGAGGCCGAGCCGCTGTGGGATCACTTGGGGTTCCGCCTGGACCTGCCGCATGAGAACCGCTCGGACCGCGAAGAGGACTATCGCGCGTATTATTCCGAGTCGGATGCGGAGCTGTTGGCCCGGCTGTGCGCGGCGGATATCCAAAGGTTCGGGTACCAATTCTGACCGGCTTTCGTTTCAAGTTTTAGGCTTGTTTTCCGAAAAGCCCCGGAATGGGCACGTTGCCGAAACAATGCCCAGATCGTGACACTTTTCCGACCAAGGAGCGTCCTGAGAATCACGCCACATGGATCTTGTCTGCTGACGCCGTCTGCCAACGGCACAAGAGGGGAAAAGATCAATGTTCGGATGGACGTCCAAGCCTGCAAAGCGCGAAAGCTTTGAGAACACGAACGCGACGGCAGTCAAATCAGGGCTGATTTCCGGCACGAAAGTGGCGACCGGCATGGGCTGGCGCCCGGTCGAGGCGATTGCCGAGGGCGACAATGTGCTGACCTTCGACGGCGGGCTTCAGACGATCACGAAGGTCAGCCGCGTGCGTCTGTGGAGCGGGCAGGACCATTGCCCGCGCCAGTTCTGGCCGCTGGAAGTGCCCGCCGGGGCATTGGGCAACCGTGAGGTGATGCATGTGCTGCCCGGCCAGACCATCATGGTGGAAAGCGACGCGGCAGAAGATCTTTACGGTGACCCCTTCACCCTGATGCCCGCCGAGGCGATCGAAGGTCTTTACGGAGTCGCCCGGACGCCGCCCGAAGGTGACGTCGAGGTCGTTGTGCTGCATTTCGCTGCCGACCAGGTGGTGTTTTCGGAAAACGGGGCGCTGTTCTTTTGCCCGGCCTTTGCCGACATGGTCGATGCGGCCTTCGCCGAAGAGGCGCGCCCGTTCTACTCGGTCCTGTCGATGGACGAGGCGCGGTTTCTGGCCGTGCAGATCGAAGACGAGATTGCCGCAGCGTGCTCCAATTCTCCCCAGGACATTTGGGCGGCGGCTGTTCCGGCGTAGCGGCTCGCAGCGCACGCACCGAAACGAAGAAACCCGCGCGGTTGCCTGGCCGCGCGGGTTTCGCTTTGTTGCTCGACGGATGCCGTTACGCGGCTTCTGCCTGGGTGCCGAAGCGTCCGTAGAAGGACTGGTTCTTGCCGGCCATCTCGCGCAGCAGGTCAGGCGTGGTGAACCGCTCGCCGAATTTCTCGGTCAACTCGTCACACCGCTCGGCGGCGTAGGGCGTGCCGATGATGTCGAGCCATGAGAACGGACCGCCCGACCAGGGCGCGAAGCCCCAGGCGAGGATCGCGCCGACGTCGCCTTCGCGAATGTCTTCCAACACGCCTTCCTCCAGCGCGCGCACGGCTTCCAGCACTTGCGCGAACATCAGGCGGTGCTGCACTTCGATCAGGTCGGGCTGGTCTTCGGCATGGGGGTATTTCTGTTCCAGCCCTTGCCAGTAGCCCTGACGCTTGCCCTTGTCGTCATAGTCGAAAAAGCCCGCGTTGGATTTGCGACCCAGGCGACCCTCTTTTTCCATCCAGAAGATCACCTCGTCCACGGCACCGTCGGGGTAGTCGTCCCCCATCGCAGCCTTGGTGGCACGTGCGATCTTGGCGCCGAGGTCGATCGAGGTCTCGTCGACCAGTTGCAGCGGCCCGACAGGGAAGCCAAGCTGCCGCGCGGCGTTGTCGATCAGCGCGGGCGTCACGCCTTCGGCCACCATGCGGATGCCCTCGTTGATGTAGGGGATGATGCAGCGGTTGCAGTAGAAGAACCGCGCGTCATTCACGACGATGGGCGTCTTGCGGATCTGCCGCACGTAGTCGAGCGCCTTGGCCACGGCGCGCGGGCCGGTTTCCGCGCCCTTGATGATCTCGACCAGCATCATCTTCTCGACGGGCGAGAAGAAGTGGATGCCGATGAACTGTTCGGGATTGTCCGATGCCTTGGCCAGTTCCGTGATCGGCAGGGTCGAGGTGTTGGTCGCGAAGATGCAATCGTCGCCGACGACCTTCAGCACTTCTTTCGTCACCCCGGCCTTCACGCCCGGGTCCTCGAAAACCGCCTCGATGATCAGGTCCGCGCCTTTCAGCGCGTTGTAATCGGTGGTTGCCGTGATCTTGTCCAGCGTCGCTGCTTTCTTCTCTTCGGTCGCCTTGCCGCGCTTGATGCCCTTGTCCATGTAATCGGCGGTATAGGCCTTGCCCTTGTCGGCAGCCTCCTGTTTCTGGTCGATCAGAACGACCTCCATCCCCGCCATGGCCGAGACGAGCGCGATGCCTGCGCCCATCATGCCGGCACCCATGACGCCGATCTTCTTGACCTTCTGGTCGGGCACGTCGGGGCGGTTGGCGCCTTTTTCCAGCGCTTCCTTGTTGATGAAAAGGCTGCGGATCATGGCCGCCGAGGAGGGGTTCATCAGGACGTTGGTGAACCAGCGCGCCTCGATCTTGAGCGCGGTGTCGAAGGGCACCAGCGCGCCTTCATAGACCGCAGACAAGAGCGCCTTGGCCGCCGGGAAGGCGCCTTGGGTCTTGCCGTTGACCATGGCCGAGGCGCCGACAAAGGTCATGAAGCCTGCCGGATGATAGGGCGCGCCGCCGGGCATCTTATAGCCTTTCTCGTCCCACGGCTTGACGAAGCTGGGCTCGCTGAGGACCCATTCCTTGGCCTTGGCGATCAGCTCGCCCGCGGGCACGACCTCGTCCACCACGCCGGCGGACTTGGCTTTCTTGGGATCGTTCAGCTTGCCTTCGAGCAGGAGCGGGGACGCGCCCATCGCGCCCAGCTTGCGGACAAGGCGGGTGGTGCCGCCCGCGCCGGGGAAGATGCCGACCATGATCTCGGGCAGGCCGATCTTGGCCTTGGGGTTGTCGGCGGCAAAGATGCGGTGGCAGGCCAGCGGAATTTCCAGCCCGATGCCAAGCGCCGTGCCGGGCAGGGCGGCGGCGATGGGCTTGCCGCCCTTGTTCTTGTCGTCCATGCCGCCACGCTCGATCTTGCGCAGGATGGAGTGCATGTTCATCAGCCCGTCCATCAGGCCCTGCGCCGGGTTGTCGCCGGCCATTTCCTTCATCTTGGCGATGACATTCAGGTCCATCCCCCCGGCAAAGGTGCCCTCCTTGCCGGAGGTGATGACGATGCCCTTCACGGCATCGTCTGCCAGCGCGTCGTCCACCAGGCTTTCCAGCAGGGGCCAGCCTTCCATGTTCATCACGTTCATGGACTTGCCTTGGGTGTCCCAGGTGATGATCGCGACGCCGTCGGCGCCTTTTTCCATCGTGAAATCAGTCATGTCTCTAATCCTCGTATCCCGGGTTACACGCGTTCGATGATCGTGGCCGCGCCCATGCCGGACGCGATGCAAAGCGTGGCAAGACCCACTTCCTTGTCCGAGCGTTCCAGCTCATCCAGAAGCGTGCCGATGATGATCGCGCCGGTGGCGCCCAGCGGGTGGCCCATGGCGATGGAGCCGCCGTTGACGTTGACCAGCTCGGGGTCGACGTCGAAGGCCTGCATGAAGCGCAAAACGACCGAGGCGAAGGCCTCGTTCACCTCGAAAAGGTCGATGTCGCCGATGTTCATGCCTGAGTCTGCCAGGATCTTCTGGGTCGCCGGTACGGGGCCGGTCAGCATGATCGTGGGATCGGTGCCGATCTTGCAGGTCTGGCGGATGCGGGCGCGGGGCTTCAGGCCCCATTTCTCGCCGAACTCCTTGGAGCCGATCAGCACACCGGCAGAGCCGTCCACGATGCCCGAGCTGTTGCCGGCGTGGTGGATGTGATTGATCTTCTCAAGATGCGGGTACTTCAGCTTCGCCACGGCGTCGAAGCCGGGCATCACCTCGCCCATCTGCTGGAAGCTGGCGTTGAGCGCGCCAAGCGCCTGCATGTCGGTGCCGGGGCGCATGTATTCGTCATGGTCGAGGATCGTGAGGCCATTCTGGTCCTTCACCTCGATGATGGATTTCTCGAACCGGTTGTCCTTCCACGCCGCCGCCGCGCGGTTTTGGCTTTCCACCGCCAGCGCATCTGCCTGGTCGCGGTTGAAGCCGTACTCGGTGGCGATGATGTCGGCACTGATGCCCTGCGGGACGAAATAGCTGTCCATCGCCACACTGGGGTCCACGGCAATCGCCGCGCCGTCGCTGCCCATGGCCACGCGGCCCATCATCTCGACGCCGCCGGCGATATAGGCCTCGCCCGCGCCGCCCTTGACCTGGTTTGCGGCCAGGTTGACGGCTTCCATACCCGACGCGCAGAAGCGGTTTATGGCCAGGCCGGGGATGGATTCATCGAGGTCCGAGGCCAGCACGGCGGTCCGCGCAAGGCAGCCGCCTTGTTCCATCACCTGCGTGACGTTGCCCCAGATCACGTCCTCGACGGCGTGCCCTTCAAGGCCGTTGCGATCTTTCAGCGCGTTCAGCACATGGGTGCTGAGGCGCACGGCGGTGACTTCGTGCAGCGCGCCGTCCTTGCGGCCCTTGCCGCGCGGCGTGCGGACCGCGTCATAGATATAGGCTTCGGTCATGTCCGGACTCCTTTGGTTGTCCTGTCGTGTCTGTTTGTTTCTCGTTCGCCGCCCGAGGCTTTGCTCAGGCGCGATCCGCCGGGGAGCCCGGCATCAGGTCATAGGGGTGTTTCCAGCCGGGCAGCGCCTCGATATTGGAAAGCCATCTGTCGATATTGGGCCACTCGGCGCGGTCAAAGCCGAAGGGCTCGGGATAGAAAAGGTAGGCGCAGCACGAAATGTCGGCGTTGGTCAGCCCGTCGCCCACGATCCAGTCGCGTTCCTCCAGCCGTTCATTCAGCGTGGTGTAGGCGGCCTTGAGGCGGCCTTGGGTGAAGGTGATGACTTCCGCCGGGCGCTTGTCCTCGGGCAAGAAGTTCATCAGGAAGCGGGTCATCCCGGCCTGGCTGGAAAGCTTGTGATTGTCCCACAGCACCCAGCGCAGAACCTCGTATTTCTCGGCTTGGTCGCGACCGCCGAACTTGCCTGACTGATCGGTGACATACTGCTGAATGACGCCCGATTGGGTCAGGCGCAAATCGCCGTCGATCATCACCGGCGCTTCGCCCATCTCGTTGACGTCACGGCGATACGCGTCGCCACGGGTCTCGCCGCCGAAGAAATCGACCTTCACCGGCTCCCAGTCGAGGCCGGAGAGTTCCAGCGCCAGCGCCGCCTTGTAGGCGTTGCCGCTTTCGCCGAAGCAGTGCAGCTTGATCGTCATTGTCTCACTCCCGTTATGGTGTTCGAGGCGCGCGCCGAAGTCGTCACAGCGACCTCGAAATCAGCTCTTTCATGATCTCGTTGGTGCCGCCGTAGATGCGTTGCACCCGCGCGTCGGCCCACATTTCGGCGATGTCGTACTCGGCCATGTAGCCGTAGCCGCCATGCAGTTGCACGCAGGCGTCCAGCACCTCGAACTGCGTATCGGTCAGCCAGTATTTCGCCATCGCGGCCTTCTCGACGCTCAGCTTTCCGTGCAGGTGTTCCTCGATGCATTCATCCAGGAACGCGCGGCAGACCTTGGTCTTGGTCAGGCACTCGGTCAGGGTGAAACGGATGGTCTGGAACTTGTCGAAGATCGGCGCGCCGAAGGCCTCGCGTTCCTTGGTATAGGCGATGGTGCGGGCAACGCCGCCTTCCAACGCGCCTTGGGCGCCGCAGGCAATGATCAGGCGTTCCTGGGGCAGCTGTTCCATCATCTGGTAGAAGCCGCGGCCCTCTTCGCCGCCGAGGATGTTCTCGGGCGGGATCTCGACATTGTCGAAGAAAAGCTCGGACGTGTCACCGGCCTTGAGCCCGTTCTTTTCGAGGTTGCGGCCGCGGCTGAAGCCCTCGGCGCCCTCGGTTTCGACCACCACGAGCGAGATGCCCTTGGCGCCCTGCTTGGGGTCGGTCTTGGCGGCGACGATGATCAGGTCGGCGTGCTGGCCGTTGGTGATGAAGGTCTTCTGGCCGGTCAGGCGATAGGAATTGCCCTCGCGCAGCGCCTTGGTCTTCATCCCCTGAAGGTCCGAGCCCGCGCCGGGTTCGGTCATGGCAAGCGCGCCGACCATGTCGCCCGACACCATCTTGGGCAGCCAGCGTTTCTTTTGCTCCTCGCTGCCATAGGCCAGGATGTAATGCGCCACGATGCCGGAATGGATCGGGTTGCCCCAGCTGGCGAGGTTTGCGCGGCTTTGCTCGATACAGATCACGGCCTCGTGGCCGAAATCGCCGCCCGCGCCGCCGTATTCCTCGGGGATCGAGGGGCAGAGCAGGCCCAGTTCACCGGCCTGCTGCCAGATCTCGCGGTCCATGATGCCGGCCTTGCGCCAGCGCTCGAAATGCGGGCCCCATTCCTCGGTGATGAACTTGGCCGTCATCTCGGTGAGCATTTCGTGCTCGTCGGTCATCCATGCGGACATGAGGTGCCTCCCTAGCGTTTGCGGGCGTCGAGTTCTGAATTGAAGATGCGCAGACGGTGACCGAACGTGTCCTCGTCGATCACGCTGTCGAAATTCTCGAAGAGAAAGGACAGTGCCTCGCCTTCGTCGAGCCCGGCTTCCTGCGCGAATTTTCGCAGCCGGCGATAGCCGTCCTCGGTCATCGCGGCGTTGAAGCGGCGGGTCAGGCGAAAGCGTTTCGGCATGATGTCCTCCCAGTCATCGTTGCTTGCGTAGGGTGGGTTTGAAACCCACCCTACCGTTTTCAGAATGCCTCTGCTTCAAGCTCCATAACGGGCTCGGCACCGGATTCGATGCGCGCCAGGTGCATCCCCGTCGCGGGCAGGCGGCGCTTCATGTAGAAGCGGCCCGTGGCGATCTTGGTCTTGTAGAAGGCCGTGTCGCCTTCGCCGGCCTCGATCGCCTCGTGCGCGGCCTTGGCCATCTGCGCCCACATCAGGCCCAGGCAGACATGGCCGAAGAGGTGCATGAAGTCGTAAGACCCGGCAAGTGCCGCATTGGGGTTCTTCATGCCGTTCTGCATAAAGAACATGCCGGCCTGTTGCAGGTGCTTGGAGCTTTCCTTGAGCGGGTCGAGGAAGTCCTGTTTCAGCGCCGGGTGGTCTTCGTTTTCCTTGATGAAGCCTTTGACCATGTCGAAGAAGGCCATGACGTGCTTGCCGCCGTCCTGCGCCAGCTTGCGGCCCACCAGATCGAGCGCCTGCACGCCGTTGGCACCTTCGTAGATCATGGCGATCCGGGCGTCGCGGGCGAACTGGGACATGCCCCATTCCTCGATATAGCCGTGGCCACCATAGACCTGCTGCGCAAGGATCGTCATGTCGAAGCCCTCGTCGGTCAGGAAGCCCTTGATGATCGGGGTCAGCAGGCTGACCATGCCCTCGGCGGCGGCGTCATTGCCGCGATGCGACTGGTCGATCATCTGGCTGCCCCAGAGCAGGAAGGCGCGGGCCCCTTCGACGAAGCTTTTCTGATCCAGAAGCGCGCGGCGGATGTCCGGATGCACGATCAGCGGATCGGCCGGGCCATCGGGGTTCTTGACGCCTGTCACGTCGCGGCCTTGCAGCCGGTCCTTGGCGTATTCCAGCGCGTTCTGGTAAGCCACGTCGGCCTGGGCCAAGCCCTGCATCCCGACACCGATGCGGGCCTCGTTCATCATGGTGAACATGGCGCGCATGCCCTTGTGCTCTTCACCCAGCAGGTAGCCCGTCGCCTCGTCGTAGTTCATGACGCAGGTCGAGTTGCCGTGGATGCCCATCTTTTCCTCGATCTTGCCGCAGGCGACACCGTTGCGCTCGCCCAGCGAGCCGTCTTCCTTGACAATGAACTTCGGAACGATGAAGAGGCTGACGCCCTTGATGCCCTCGGGGCCGCCGGGGATCTTGGCCAGCACCAGGTGGATGATGTTGTCGGCCATGTCGTGTTCGCCCGACGAGATAAAGATCTTCTGGCCGGTGATCTTGTAGCTGCCGTCGCCCTGCGGTTCCGCCTTGGTGCGCATCAGGCCCAGATCGGTGCCGCAATGCGGCTCGGTCAGGTTCATCGTGCCGGTCCAGTCGCAGGACGCCATTTTGGGCAGGTACGTGGCCTTCTGATCCTCGGACCCGTGGGCCAGGATCGCCGAGGCGGCGCCGTGGGTCAGGCCCTGGTACATGGTGAAGGCCTGGTTCGCGGCCGAGAACATCTCGCCTACTGCGGTGCCCAGGATATAAGGCATGTTCTGCCCGCCGAATTCCTCGGGCAGGTCCAGTGCGGTCCAGCCGCCCTCGCGCACCTGGTCGAAGGCCGCCTTGAAGCCGGTGGGCGTGCGGACGACGCCGTTTTCCAGCTTGCAGCCTTCGGTGTCGCCGACGACGTTCAAAGGCGCCAGCACCTCGGACGAGATCTTGCCGGCCTCTTCCAGAACGGCGGCGGTGAAGTCGCGGTCCAGCTCGGCATAGCCGGGGGTGTCGGTGGTGCTGACCTTCAGGACATCGTGAAGAATGAACTGCATGTCCTTGGTGGGCGGGGTGTAGCTCGGCATGTGGTGGTCTCCCTACATCATCACAGTGTCGGGCCGTGGATCATTCCGCGGCTTTGGGTGTCTGGCGGAGCGAGGAGATCATCCTCTCGCCCCATTTCATCTGGTCGCGCAGGTCGTCGATGGCGGCTGTCAGCTCGTCGCGCTGACGCTCGAGCTCTTCCAGGCGGTCCTTGGCGATTTCGTATGTCGTTTCCAGCTGCGTCAGCTGCTGGTCGCCCCTGTCGTAAAGGTTCAGAAGCTGGCGGATTTCCTCGAGGCTGAAGCCGAAGCGCTTGCCGCGCAGGATCAGCTTGAGCCGGGCGCGGTCGCTTTTGGTGAAGAGCCGCTTCTGTCCTTCCCGGCGGGGGAAGAGCAGTTCTTTCGCCTCGTAGAAACGCAAGGTTCGCGGCGTCACGTTGAACGCGTCGCACATCTCGCGAATTGTCATCGTTTCGTCGGTCATGTCGCTTTCCGTAAATCTGATCAACTGGCCGGAACATGTGAGGCGATGGCTATCGGTACAACACATAGCCAGCTTTACGTAACCACTACGTAACGTCACTTTGCGCTTTACGTAAGATCAGGCAAGGTCAACCTGTGACCTGCGCAATTATTTTGCGGAAATGCAGAAGGTGGCCGAGCGGCCGAAGGTCTAGCCGAGCGACTTTTCGGTCGAATCGCGGGCGTCTTTCAGCTCTGCGATGGACTGTTCGAGCTGTTCCTTCTGGGTGCGCAGCTCTTCCAGCTGGCGGTCGGCAAGGTCGATCCAGGTGCGCAACTGGGCATCGGTGCCCTTTTCCTCGTAGATTTCCAGCCATTGGCGGATATCCTCGAGGGCGAAGCCCCAACGGCGTCCGCGCAGGATCAGCGTCATGCGGGCCACTTCGCGCGGGCCGTAATAGCGCGAGCGCCCTTCACGCGTGGGGCTGAGCAGCTCGATATACTCGTAATACCGCAGCGTGCGCGGGGTTACGTCGAACTTCGCGCACATCTCCTTGAATGACAGGCGTTGCTCTGGCATCTCGGATCCTCCTCGCTTCTACTTAAGAGACATAGGGCGGATCGCGCAACAGGCACCCTTGCAGCCCGTCCGCATTCGGGACCATAACGGGGCAGGCAAGCCGCAGGACATTTCATGACCGACAACAACAAGATCGCCGCGCAATTCATGGGCGCCATTCCGCACGCCAAGGCGATGGGGATGCAGATCACCCATGTGGGCGACGGTGTTGCGGAGATGAAGATGGAGTATGCCGAGCACCTGGTGGGCGACCCGGAAACCGGGGTGATCCACGGTGGCGCGGTGTCGGCGCTGATGGATACCTGCTGTGGCGCGGCGGTGATGAGTCACCCGGAGTCGCCCGGGGCCACGGCGACCATTGACCTGCGCATCGACTACATGCGGCCCGCCAAGCCCGGGCAGGCGATCCGCGCGCGCGCCGAGTGCTATCACATCACACGCTCGGTTGCCTTCGTGCGGGCGCAGACGCTGGACGACGATGCCGACCGGCCCGTGGCGCAGGCCACCGGCACCTTTACCGTGGCGGACAAGACATGAGCCGCTCGCGTCCCGAACCCGTGCAGGTGATCAAGCAACGCCGTGATGCGGCCTTGCACGCGCTTGTTGATCACGTGCCGTATATTCGCTTCATGGGCATCGAGTTCGATCGCCGCGGGGACGAACTGACCGGAGTGATGCCCTTCGACGAAAAGCTGATCGGCAACCCGCTGTTGCCGGCCCTGCATGGCGGGGCCACGGCGGCATTTCTGGAAGTCACGTCGATCATCACGCTGAGCTGGGCGATGCTGTGGGACGAGATGGAATCCGGCGAGTTGGCGGTGGAGACGTTCGAAGCCGGCGATCTGCCGCGCCTGCCCAAGACGATTGATTTTACCGTGGATTACCTGCGCTCGGGCCTGCCGCGGGATGCCTATGCCCGCGCGGTCGTGACCCGATCGGGGCGGCGCTATGCCTCTGTCCGGGCCGAGGCATGGCAGGACAACCGCGCGCGTCCCTTTGCGCAGGCCACCGGGCACTTCCTGATGCCACGCCGCGATGGCTGACGCTCCGGCGGAGATCACGCATAAACGCGTGCTCAGGATCGCCTTTCCGATCGTACTGTCCAATGCCACCGTGCCGATCCTCGGCATGGTCGATACCGGCGTCGTGGGGCAGCTGGGCGAGGCGGTGCCGATCGGCGCGGTTGGCATCGGTGCGGTCATCCTGACCGCGGTCTATTCGATTTTCGCGTTCCTGCGCATGGGGACCACCGGCCTGACCAGCCAGGCGTTCGGGGCGGGGCGCACGGGCGAGGTGGCGGCCATGCTGACCCGCGCGCTGATGATCGGCCTGGCAAGCGGGATTGCCATCATCGCGCTGCAAGGGCCGCTGTTCGTCGGCGCCTTCCTCGTGTCGCCAGCCAGCGCCGAGGTCGAGGCTTTGGCAGGCGAGTACATGGCGATCCGGGTCTGGAGCGCACCGGCCATGATCGCGCTGTTCGGGATGACCGGCTGGCTGATCGCGCTGGAGCGGACGCGAGCGGTGCTGGTGCTGCAAGTGGCGATGAACGGCGTCAACATCGTGCTGGACCTGTGGTTCGTGTTGGGGCTGGACCTTGGCGTGACCGGGGTGGCCTGGGCCACGTTCGTCGCCGAATGGTCGGGTTTGATCCTGGGTTTGTGGCTGTGCCGCGATGTCTGGGGCGTTCCGGCGTGGCGGGATTGGAACCGGGTCTTCGACCGGGTTCAGCTGACGCGCATGATGGCGGTGAACCGCGATATCCTGCTGCGGTCGCTGATGTTGCAGGTGATCTTCGTCTCGTTTCTGCTGACGGGTGGCGATTTCGGGGATGTCACGCTGGCCTCCAATCAGGTGCTGCTACAGTTCCTGCATATTTCGTCCCAGGCGCTGGACGGGTTTGCCTTTGCCGCCGAGGCACTGGTCGGGCAGGCCTTTGGGCAGGGCAGCGTCGCGCGCCTGCGCCGGGCGGCGATTCTGACAAGCCTGTGGGCGCTGGCCATCGTGGTGGCCATGGCGCTGGCGTTCGCGCTGTGGGGCGGGGCGATCATCGACCTGATGGCCAAGGCGCCGGAGGTGCAGGCCGAAGCGCGCGAATTCATTCTCTACATCTGTATCGCGCCGGTGGTCGGCGTGGCGGCGTTCATGCTGGACGGAATTTTCATCGGCGCGACGCGCGCCGGGGACATGCGCGATATGATGGCGTTGAGCCTGTTGATCTACATCCTGTCCGCGGTGGCGCTTGTGCCGTGGCTGGGCAATCATGGGCTGTGGCTGGCGCTGCTGATCAGCTTCATCGCGCGGGCGGTCACGCTGTGGCAGCGGTATCCGGCGCTGGAAGCGTCGGTCGCGCCCGGACCGCAAGACGGGGCTGTTTCCGCGCGGTAAGAATTTGATCAAATAATGTTTCACGGCTGGAAAACGCCACACGTCGCGGCGATGGTTCGCCCGCGCAATACCCTTAGGAGAGACCGCCATGCCCACCCCGCCGATCCGTGTCGCGATCAACGGTTTCGGTCGTATCGGCCGGACCTTGCTGCGCATCCTGCTGCGCGACGCACAGGATTTCGAACTGGTCGCGATCAACGATATCGAGCCGCTGAGCACTTGCGCCTATCTTTTTCAATACGACAGCGTGTTCGGCCCGTGGCCGGAGGAGGTCAGCACCGAGGCGCAGACCCTGATCGTGGGCGGGCGCCGGGTTCCCTTTCACGCCCAGCCTGACCTGCGCCAGCTTGACTTGCAGGGCGTGGATATCGTGTTGGACTGCACCGGGATGGGCGGCAAGCGCGCCGTGGCGGAACGCGGGCTGGAGGCGGGCGCGCGCAAGGTGCTGGTGTCCGGTCCGTCGGCCGAGGCGGACGTGACGCTGGTGATGGGGGCAAACGAGGGCGATCTGGGGGATCATCGGATCGTGTCCAATGCCTCGTGCACGACCAACGCGCTGGCACCGCTGGCGCGGTGTCTGGACGAGGCGTTCGGGCTGGTGAGCGGGCAGATGACGACGGTGCATTGCTATACCGGCAGCCAGCCCACGGTGGACAAGCCCCGCGCCGCGCCAGAGCGCAGCCGTGCCGCGGCCTTGTCGATGGTGCCCACGACGACCAGCGCGCAGGATCAGACAGGGCTGGTTCTGCCACATCTGAAAGGCCGGATCGAGGCGCGGGCGATCCGGGTGCCCACGGCCAGCGTGTCCTGCATCGACCTGACCGTGCAGACGCGCGAGACGGTGGATGCGGCCAAGGTGAACTCGGTCCTGCACGAGGCGGTGCATCCCGGTGGCGTGTTCGGCTGGACCGAGCAGCCGCTTGTCAGCTCCGACCTGCGGGGGCGCCCCGAGTCGCTGATCCTGGTGGGACCGGAGACGAGCGTGTCGGCGGGCGGCCTGCTGCGCGTCTTTGGCTGGTATGACAACGAGTGGGGATTTTCGTGCCGGATGCTGGACATGGCGCGGCTGATGGCGGCGCGGTGACGAGATTATTCGTACGAATAATCTTGGGCCAGGCCGCGCGCGGTGTAACGTGCTGATTATTCGTACGAATAATCAGTCGTCGAGCGGGTCGATCAAGTCCGGTCCACTGGCGCGGTTGGAATTCACCTTCGGGTCCACGCGGTAGAAACCCAGCGCGTCATCCGGGGCCGCCGCCATCAAGGTGGCCGCGCCATGGCCCGCCTCGCCCAGCCAGAGCGACCAATCCTTTTCGGCCAGGATCACCGGCATCCGGTGATGGATCTTCGACATCGGCGCATTCGCACCGGTGGTGACGATGGCGCAGGTGGTCAGCGGTTCATCGCCCTTGTCCCACGACTGGTAGACCCCGGCGAGCGCCAGCGCCTCGCCCTTGGCCGGATGAATGAACCAGGGCAGGCGATTGCCGTCCTCGTCCTTGGTCCATTCGTAAAAGCCGCTGGCCGGGATCAGGCAGCGCCGGTCGCGGGCCGCCGCGCGAAAGGCGGGTTTTTCCGCGATGGTCTCGGCGCGCGCGTTGATCAGTAGCGGGCCATCGTTGGGTTTCTTGTACCAGCGCGGGATGAAGCCCCAGCGCATCGAGCCAAGTTGCCGGTCGCTGCCATCCGAGGTCACCACGTGCACGTCGTTGGTCGGACAGACGTTGTAATTGGGAACCGCTGGCAAATCGTTAACGGGGCGCGCGGCAAAGAGCTGTGCCATGGCGTCCTGCGGCAGGGTGACGGCGAAACGTCCGCACATGGGGCTACCTCAGCACGTTCGAGTAGACCAGCATTCCCCAGGGGAGCAGGGCCTTTTCGACCTGTGTCCAGAGCCCGCCAAAGCTGATCGGATCAAGGCCGGTCTGCGCGGCGATGTCCTGAAGAGTGCGGCGCCCGTCGATGCCGGCAATCACAGGCGCGGCCTGTATCGGCAGGGCGAGCTTGCCGTTGATGCCGTCCGTGTCGAGCGCCGGCGTCTGACCCTGCGCCACGGCGCGGGCCAGTTGCGCGGCTTGCAGACCCTTGATGTGCGGCACGAGCGTGCGGGTCCTGCCGGAGGCGGTGGAGCGCGGTGTGTCGGTGGCATAGCCGGTGTGGGTGCGGATCGTGCCATTGAGTTTCTCGGCCACGGCCATCGCCCGGATCGGGTCAAGACCCTCGGGCACGGGTGCGAGGCGTGAGAGGTCATAGAGGATCGGGACGGTGAAGCCCGCGAAGGACCAGCCGGTGCGGTCGAGCGTGTCGGCCAGCGTCTGCACGTCATAGGCGCGATCGGTGCTGTGCAAGAGCAGGTCGTAAAAGCCCGCGTCGCCGCTTTTGTGATCGTTGAGATTGGGGTTGGACTTGAACGGGTGGCCCGCGGGCAAGTTCTGCATGACCTGCCTTGCGGCCTTCAGCCGGTCTTTCGGCGGCGTGTCTCCATAAAGCGTAGCAAAGGCCTCTTGCAAAGGATAGACACCCGAGCGGCCATAGGGCGCATAGACCATGAAACCCATGCCGCCACCGGGCGCGAGGGCCGCGCGCAGGGCGCGGAATCCGGTATCGGGATCAGGCAGGTGGTGCAGCACGCCGCAACAGTCGATGTAATCGTACGGGCCATGATCCGGGGCGTCCAGCAGGCTGCCGGTGATGAAGGTGATGTTCTTAAGACCTCGCGTCTTTGCCCGCGCCTCGGCCACCTTCCGCGAGGCGGTGGAAAGGTCGATATAGGTAGCCTCATAAGGCTTGCCGTACTGGGTCAGAAGGGCGGTCAGCTGAATGAGGCCGTCGCCGGTGCCGCCGCCCGCCACAAGGATGCGCAGCGGATGCGACCAGTCGCGCTGACCACCGAAGACGTAGTGGTCGATCTCCTGCGGCAGGGAGGGCGAGCCGAGGATCAGGCGCTTTTTCTCGTCCCTCGGATCCCGCTCGGGATAGGGAAAGGCCTCGTACTGGTCGCGCACCGTGGTCATGGCGCCTTTATGCCGCGCGGCAGCGCGATTGCAAAGCCCGTGCCGCGCAGTGCGCTGTCACTGTCCGGCTTGGCGAATGCGGCCGTCCGTCATCGGCGAGACGGGTGAGTTCTGCGCTAGGTACTCGGCCAGCACATCGGCCACGTCAGGACCGAAATCATAGGCGTCGGCGGCGTCGCGCAGCATGGAGTAGCCGTCGCCGCCATTGCGCAGGTAATCGTTCGACACGGCCAGATAATCGCGTTCAGGATCAAGCGGTTCGCCCCCGACGGTGACCTCCGTGATGCGGCTGCCCACTTCGGCAGAGGGATCGAACACAAAGGTCAGACCGGCCACTTGGGGGAAGCGGCCCGCGCCTTCGCCGAACTGGCTGACGCCGTTTTCCAGCGCCTCTTTCAGCGTGGCGCCGTCGATGCGGAAGGTCGAGAGCGTGTTCTGGAAAGGCAGCACGGTCAGCACCTCGCCCATGGTGACGGGCCCCGCGTCAATCGAGGCGCGCACGCCGCCGCCGTTCATCAGCGCGATCTCGACGCCCTGATCGGCGACGCGGGCCAGCATCGCCTCGGCCACCGCATTGCCCATGGCGCATTCGCCCGCGCGGCAGGCGTCGCGGTCTCCGTTGAGGGCTTCCGACGCCTCGGCGACGACCTTGTTGCGGATTTCGTCCAGCGGCTTGGCGGCCTCCTGGATGCGCGAGACCACCTCTGAATCCTCGGCCACGGCGGCGTCCATGATCAGCGGGCTGCCGGTGGCTGATGTGACCTCGCCCGCGTCGTTGAAAACCACGTCGAGACGGCCCAGGAACTTGCCATAGGCATAGGCCTGCACGATGGCCGTGTTACCCACCATTGTGGGGTAGGGGCCGGCGGCGTCGGGGTCGTCATTGGCAAGGTAGGTGTTGGAATGGCCGCCCACGATCACGTCGACGCCGGTGGTGGTTTCGGCCACGCGCTGATCCACGCCATACCCGGAATGCGACAGCACGATGATCTTGTTGACGCCCTGTTCGGTCAGCCTGTCGACCTCGTGCTGCACGGCATCGGCTGGATCGGTGAAAATGATGTTGGGGCCGGGGCTGGCCAGTTCATCCGTGTCCTGCGGGGTCAGGCCGATCAGGCCGATCTTTTCGCCGCCGCGTTCGATCACGGTGGACTTTTGAATGACGTCCTTCAGCAGCGGTTCGCGGCTGATATCGGCGTTGGACATCAGCACGGGAAACTCGACCGCGTCCATGAAACCGCGCAGCACCTCGGGGCCGTCGTCGAACTCGTGGTTGCCGACGGTCATCGCGTCGTAGCCCAACCGGTTCATCATCTCCGCGGCCAGCTTGCCCTTGTAATAATTGTAGAAAAGCGTGCCCTGAAACTGATCCCCGCCGTCAAAGAGCACCGGGTTGGGGACGTCGGCGCGGGCCTGTTCGATCGCCGTGGCCAGACGCGCGGAGCCGCCGAAGCATTCGCCGGCCTCGTTATCCTCGGGCGCGCAGGTGGAGTTGTACTTGCTGATCGGCTCGAACCGGGCGTGAAAATCGTTCGTGTGCAATATGTTGAGCGTGTAATCGGCTTGTGCGGCGGTGGCGGACAGGATGCCGGAAAGGGCAAGGGAAATGAGTCGCATGAGCATGTCTCCTGAAGGAATGCAGGCAGAGTGCGGGATGGTGGGCACTGCGTCAAAGGCAATCTGCTTGACCGCGCCCATGTGGCGAGGCATCAAAACGCCATGCTGATATACAAGATTTTCCGCCAAGAAGAGTGGGCCGCGTTGCGGTCCGACGAGGAAACGCGCGGCGCGGCGGTGGACGTGGCGGATGGCTATATCCATTTCTCGACGCCGATGCAGGCGCCCGAGACGGCGGCCAAGCATTTCAAGGGCGCGGACGACCTAGTGCTGGTGGCGGTGGAGACCGACCGGCTGGGCGACGACCTGCGCTGGGAGACCTCGCGTGGGGGCGACAAGTTTCCTCATCTTTACAGGGTCTTGCGGCTGGAGGACGTGGTCTGGGCTCAGCCACTGCCGCTGGTGGACGGGGTGCACCAGTTTCCGGCGGGCGCGGTATGACACTGACCGACCGGATCGGGCTTGGCCTGATGCACCGGTTAGAGCCGGAGCGGGCGCATGGCCTGGCGTTGCAGGCGTTGAAGGCCGGGGTGGTGCCGTTGCCGGGGCTGGTCACGTCGGACCGGCTGCGCTGCGAGGTGGCGGGGCTGCGGCTGGCCAACCCGATCGGGCTGGCGGCGGGGTTCGACAAGAACGCGGTGGCGCTGTCGCCGCTGTCGCGGGCCGGGTTCGGGTTCATCGAGGCTGGCGCGGTGACGCCGAAACCGCAGGCGGGCAACGCGAAGCCGAGGCTGTTCCGGCTGACCGAAGACCGGGCTGTGATCAATCGTTTCGGCTTTAACAACAAGGGGATGGAGGATGTGGTGCAGCGCCTGGCGGCACGTCCGCGGGACGCCGTGATCGGGCTGAACCTTGGCGCCAACAAGGACAGCGCGGACCGGGCCGAGGATTTCGCTAGGGTGCTGGCGCGGTGCGGGCCGCACTTGGATTTCGCGACCGTCAACGTTTCGAGCCCCAACACCGAAAAGCTGCGCGATCTGCAAGGGGCCGAGGCGCTGGCGGCGCTGCTGAAAGGCGTGATGGAGGCGCGAAGCTGGCTGGAGGAGCCGATCCCGGTCTTTCTGAAAATCGCGCCTGATCTCAGTGACTTGGAGTTGTCCGAAGTGGCCGACGTGGCGCAGGCGGGAGGCGTTGCGGCGATCATCGCGACGAACACCACCCTGACCCGGGACGGGCTGCGAAGCGCGATGCGGGAGCAGGCCGGCGGGTTGTCGGGGGCGCCGCTGTTCGAGCGGTCGACACGGGTGCTGGCGCGGCTGGCGCAGGTCACCGGGGGCGCGATGCCGCTGATCGGTGTGGGCGGGGTTGGAAGCGCCGAGCAGGCGCTGGAGAAAATCCGGGCCGGGGCGAGTGCGGTGCAGCTATACTCGGCCATGGTGTTCGAGGGGATCGGGCTTGTGGAACGGATCGCAAGGGGTCTGGACAAGTTGTTGGAAGAAAAGGGATTTTCGAGTGTCGGCGACGCGGTTGGCACGGGGCGAGACGCATGGCTGTGATCGAGATATGGCACAATCCGCGCTGTTCGAAATCGCGGCAGACGCTGGCCCTGCTGGAAGAGCGTGGGACCCCACCGAAGGTGCGGCGCTACCTGGAGGATGCGCCGGATGAAGCGGAGTTGCGGGCGGCACTGGCGGCCTTGGGCATGACGGCCAGTGCGTTGATCCGAAACAAGGAATCCGTGTACCGCGATCTTGGGCTGGGCAAGGACAGCGACGAGACGGCGCTGCTGACGGCCATGGTGGCGCATCCGATCCTGATCGAGCGGCCGATCGTGTTTGTCGGCGACAGGGCGGCGATCGGACGGCCGCCCGAGGCGGTGCTGGAGATCCTGTAGCCGGCGTTTTTCGACTCAACCCTTAATCCAGAGGAAATCCTTAAAACCGCGTCGGTATCGCGTCGGTATTTCCGTCTGTATCGTGTCAGTGTGGTTTCCCGAGGCCCGAGATTAAGAGACCGGATGGTGCACCTGCTGCGCACGCAGGGTCGCGGGCATGCAAAAAGCGGGTCCCCGGCCTTTCGGGAACCCGCCTGCATTGGGTCCGCCCGGCGCGCCGGACGGCAAGACCCTAGGTCCAGGATCAGAAGCGGAACGTGCCGCGCAGCTGAACCGTGGTCGGTTCGACATCGGCATTGGAGCCGTTGAAGTTGTCGAACTCGTGGTAGAGCAGTTCGCCGCCGAGCGAGAAGTTGTCGGTGACCATCGTCTCGTAGCCTGCGCCGACGAAGTAGCCGTCATCGTCGCCGAGGTTGTCGGTGAACGCCTTGGCATAGCCGCCGGTGCCGTAGATCAGACCGTTGCCCAGCTTGTAGCCGGCGCGCAGCTTGGCGCGGAAGATGTTTTCAAGGTCGACCTGCGGGTTGGGAGCGTTCGACACGTCGGCTTCGGTGAAGTCGTAGTCGAGGCTGCTGCCCAGCACGAAGTTGCCGAAATCGTAGTCGTAGCCGACGAAGAGACCGCCGATGACGGTTTCGTCGCCGCCGGAGATGTTGGAATCGAGGTTGTTGTAGCCGAGCTGAACACCGCCATAGAGGCCGGTCCAGTTCGGGGTCGCGGCAACCGGGGGCGGCGGGGGCGGTGCGACGACATCGTCTTGCACCGGCGTCAGGTTGCCGGCGAATGCGGGCGCGGCGCCAAGTGCGAAGGCGGCCGCGAGGAGGGGGGTTGCTCGTTTCAT
This sequence comes from Roseovarius atlanticus, assembly GCF_001441615.1. GTDB lineage: Bacteria > Pseudomonadota > Alphaproteobacteria > Rhodobacterales > Rhodobacteraceae > Roseovarius > Roseovarius atlanticus. The sequence continues at coordinate 32,691 of NZ_LAXJ01000027.1, read as the reverse complement.
ACTGCTATCCTTTCAGGACCGTTTACTACCCAAGAGAGGCGGAACGCGGAGGCGCGCGCCGTTGTGCGGGGGATATGGCTTCTGCCGGCGACTGTGCAATAGACGGCGCCTGATTGGCAGTGTTCGGGACGTGTTATTTCATGGGGCGATGCATGGGGGATACACCTTGGGCGGAAATCCGCTTTTGGCGACTCGCCTCACTCGAAAACGCGGAACTTTTCCGTTCGGCGGGCGTTCAAAACAGTTAAGCCCGGACCGGCGAAATGCCGGCCCGGGCTTTTTCATCATCAGGTCGCGTGGAAAGGTGGGGAGCGCCGATGGGCGCTCGCACCTCAGAAGCGGAAGGTGCCGCGGACCTGGAGCGTGGTGGCTTCGACGTCGACAGCGGTGCCGCCGTAATTGTCGAACTCGTGATAGAGCAGTTCACCACCCATCGAGAAGTTCTGAGTGATCATGTGCTCGTACCCGCCGCCGATGAAGTAGCCGTCATCGCTGCCGAGGTTGTCGGTTTCGGCCTGTGCGTAACCGCCGGTGGCATAGAGCAGGCCATCGCCCAGCTTGTAGCCGCCACGCACCTTGGCGCGGAACACGTTTTCCAGCGTCGCGGCATTGTTGGCCACGCCGATATCGGCGAAGTCATAATCGAGGCCGCCACCCAGCACGAAGGTGCCGAAGTCATAGTCGTAACCCGCGGTCAGACCGCCGATCACGCCGTCGTCGCTGCCCGAGACGTTGGTGTCGACGTCACCATAGCCGAGCTGGACACCGCCGTAGGCGCCGGTCCAGTTGGGGCCGAAATTGGTCGGGGCAGGCGCCGGTTGCGGTGCGGCGACAATGGTGTCGTCGACCGGGGCCGAGGTGTTGCCTGCGAATGCGGGGGCGGCGCCAACGGCAAGGGCGGCCGCGAGGATCGGTGTTGCTCGTTTCATCATGCGTTCCTTTCGGCATGTCTGTTTCGTTCCGCAGCGCGTCTTTCAGCGCGCTGTCTGTCGGCAGATATGTCCTTTGACGACACTGCGGCAAGGGGGGAGCCAGGCACATGTGATCACGTCGGTGTGAGACGCGGCATGGCGCCGGAAAAACACCGGAATGGTGGCGGAAACTTGCCGGAATCCAATTGAACTCAAAGGGAAAAAGGCGGAAGTTTGCCAAAGGCGACGGGTGTCTGTTCGCCGGTGATCAGTTGGCTGTGCGCGCGCGCAGTGTCGCGCCTTAGAGAACGCCGATATCGGCCAGCGCGGCGCTGAGATCCGCGGGCAGGGCGTCTTCGTTCTGGCGGTTCTCGGGCAGGTCGGCCGGCGCGTCAGCGGGGGCAAGATAGCGCCAGCCCTGGAACGGGCGCTTGCGGGCGGTGGTGGTGCGGATGATGTCCGGCTCCAGCACGATGCCGCAGCGGCGGATGCCGTCGGCGCGGATGACTTCGTCCAGCCGGAGGATGCGCTGGCGGCACTGGATGAGGCCCTGGATGACCCAGTAGATCGAGCCGCCCTCGAGCAGCTCGGCCTCGCGCCGGGGCCACATGCGGGTGACGTGGCGCGGCAGGCCATCGGGGCCCTGCGCCTTTTTGCTGGATTGCCAAGCCATGAGGCTTTCGACGGTTTCCGAGCCGACCGAGAGTTTGACGAGATGTATCTTCTGGTCTGCCACCACTGCCCCCATATCCACCATCTGATATCCTATGGCCGGGGTGGGGAATTTCAAGCGGGTGCGACCTTGAGGTGTGCCGGTGGCACGCAGGTCGGACCCGCGTTCGGGCCACGCAGGCCTTGGGGGCGAGGCCCCCAAACCCCCGGCCTAATAAGGGTGACCAGTCCCCCATACCCCATTTTACATGGGGGACCAGTCCCCCATACCCCTGGGATATTTTCAGCCAGAGGAAGAGATGCCTTTGGTTGACCGATTCCGCTACAACGACTAGTGTACTACGTCTCGTCTGCCACTAACGCTGCCCCGAAACCCTAGAGAAAACAGGTCCTCGTATGACTCGATTCGCCGCCCCCATCGCCGAGGCCATCTGGGATATGAAATACCGTCTGAAAGAGGCGGATGGCACGGCCATCGACGGCACGGTCGAGGATACCTGGCGGCGGATCGCCCGGGCGGTGGCGCAGGCGGAGGCCGAGCCCGAGGCCTGGGAAGAGCGGTTCTATCGCGCGCTGGAGGATTTCAGGTTCCTGCCCGCGGGGCGGATCACGGCGGGCGCCGGCACGGGGCGGGCGGTGACGCTGTTCAACTGTTTCGTGATGGGCACGATCCCCGACAGCATGAGCGGTATCTTCGAAGGCCTGCGCGAGGCGGCGCTGACCATGCAGCAGGGCGGCGGGATCGGGTACGATTTCTCGACCATCCGGCCCAAGGGCGCATTGGTCGAGGGCGTGGCCGCCGATGCCAGCGGGCCCTTGAGCTTCATGGACGTGTGGGACGCGATGTGCCGCACGATCATGAGTGCGGGCAGCCGGCGCGGGGCGATGATGGCGACGATGCGCTGCGATCACCCGGATGTCGAGGAGTTCATCGCGGTGAAGGGCGACGCGGCGCGGCTGCGGATGTTCAACCTGAGCGTTTTGGTGACGGATGATTTCATGGAGGCCGTCAAGGCGGACGGGCCGTGGGAACTGGTCTTTGGCGACAAGGTCTACAAGACGGTTCAAGCGCGGGACCTTTGGAACCGGATCATGCGGGCGACCTATGATTTCGCCGAGCCGGGCGTGATCTTCATCGACCGGATCAACACCGCGAACAACCTGCATTATGCCGAGACGATCGCGGCGACCAACCCCTGTGGCGAGCAGCCGTTGCCGCCTTATGGCGCGTGCCTGCTGGGGTCGATCAACCTGGCGCGGCTGGTAACGGAGCCGTTCGAGGACGGCGCGGGCATCGACGAGGCTGCGCTGGCCGAGCTGGTGGCGACGGCGGTGCGGATGATGGACAACGTGGTGGACGTGTCGAAATTTCCGCTGCCCGAGCAGCGCGCCGAGGCGCAGGCCAAGCGGCGGATCGGGCTGGGGGTCACGGGGCTGGCCGACGCGCTGTTGATGTGCGGGCTGCGCTATGGCGACGACGCGGCGGCGGCGCAGTGCGAGGCGTGGATGAAGGCCATCGCCCGTGCGGCGTACCTGGCGTCGGTCGATCTGGCCAAGGAGAAGGGGGCGTTTCCGCTTTTCGAGGCGGAGCCGTACCTGCAAAGCGGCATGATGCAGGCGATGGACGAGGACGTGCGCGCGGCGGTGGCCGAGCATGGCATCCGCAACGCGCTGTTGACCAGTGTCGCGCCGACGGGGACGATCAGCCTTTATGCGGGGAACGTGAGCAGCGGGATCGAGCCGGTCTTTGCCTATTCCTACACCCGCAAGGTGCTGCAAAAGGATGGCAGCCGCACCGAGGAAGAGGTGGTGGATTACGCCGTGCAGATGTGGCGCGAGACGAAAGGCGATGCGGAATTGCCCGAGTATTTCGTCAATGCCCAGACGCTGGAGCCGCAGGCGCATGTGAAGATGCAGGCGGCGGCGCAGAAATGGGTCGACAGCAGCATTTCCAAGACGATCAACGTGCCTGCCGACATCGGGTTCGAGGCGTTCAAGGAAGTCTACATGCAGGCCTGGGATACGGGCTGCAAGGGATGCACGACGTATCGGCCCAACGACATCACCGGCAGCGTGCTGAGCGTGGGCGCGTCCGAGGACAAGGTGCCAATGCCCGTGGAAGGCGGCGAGGTGGTTTACATGTCCGAGCCTCTGGACCGTCCGGCGGAGCTGGAGGGGGCCACCTACAAGCTGAAATGGCCCGACAGCAGCCACGCGATTTACGTAACGGTGAACGATATCGTGCTGGACGGGCGGCGGCGGCCGTTCGAGGTGTTCATCAACTCCAAGAATATGGAGCATTTCGCCTGGACCGTGGCGTTGACCCGGATGATCAGCGCCGTGTTCCGGCGCGGCGGCGATGTGAGTTTCGTGGTCGAGGAACTGAAGGCCGTGTTCGATCCGCGCGGCGGGGCGTGGATGAACGGCAAGTACATCCCCTCGATGTTGGCCGCGATCGGCGGCGTGCTGGAGAACCACATGATCAATATCGGCTTTCTCGAAGGCGAGGGGCTGGGCCTGAAGGAAGACCCGACGGCCAACGTGGTGAGCCTGGACGGTCCGCGCGGGCCGGCCTGTCCGTCCTGCGGCAGCTATGACATGCGCAAGGTCGAAGGCTGCCTGACCTGTGCATCCTGCGGGCATTCCAAATGCGCATGAGGCGGAAAATGGCGGATTTGTTGTTCTGACTACCAATTAATGGCCACCGGCGGGCTTGAAATGTCCATTTTGCAAGCGAAAAAGGTCAATCGGGCGTAGGCGCTGGATTTTCCGGTATTTCTGCGGTTTCTTGCGCGAGCGAAGGTTCGAGCCTGACCAGATGGGTTTGGGAAGTGGAAACACGCCACAGAAGCGCTTGTGGGGTCTTTTTTGGGTTTGGTCAGGGCCCGCATACCGCTCCTGGACTTTCGCGCAATTGTCACCGTTCACCAGTTCACCGAGATGAGTGCGTCTGCCAGTGTTTCGATGTTATAGGATTGAGCGATAGACAACATAGGAACGACGACCCGCGAACCGAGGCACAAAAAGGGCGGCTTTCGCCGCCCTTTCTTCGAGAAACCTTTGGTTTACCTGCCGATCGCCAGCGCCGCAGTGCGGCTTCGACTCGCGCATGGGCCTGAATGGCTTCGTGTTTCGAGTGATGCCCGTCGCAGAACTGGTGACCGTAAGTGTCTTCGCAGGTATTTTTGATCATTCCGGTCGATCTGCGTGTCGGGCCGGATCACCCAGGCGTGGACACGAGACAGGCTGTGCTTCTCGATGAGCCACAGCGTAACGTCACAGATATCCTGCTCCATCCCGAATTCGTCAGGATGGACGCTCAGGCGGCGCTTGCGCGCCACCTGAAGGGCACGGCCGAGTTTCACTCGGCGTGAGGGAACCGCGCGAGCAGTTCGCTGACGCGCGCGCCGTGCCAGAGGATCATGTCTGAGGCTGGCAGGCCTCGCTCTTGACCGATCCGGTCGAGCGACGAGGGCGTCTGGTCTGCCAGGACGCGGTGGACGTCGCGCAGCGCGGCCTCGACGGCATCTGTATCCGGGATCGGCTGCCCGAAGACGCCGTGCAGATCACAGAGCGCCGCGAACCCGCTCGGATCATCGAGCGCATCCAGCAGGTCGCAGAGGCTCGCGCCGTGGCGTCGGAGGTGCTGCTCCACAGTGCAAGCCGCGCCGAGACGCGCCTCGGCGGTGTCGATGGTGGTGGTGTTGAGGGTGGTGGAATTCAGCATGATGTTCTCCCTTTATGCAGTGGCGGAAACTGTGCTGGTGTGCCTGGTTCATCGGCGTCATGTTCCGTCGCAGAGAGAAGGTGGGCGTTGGCAGGTTCCTTTCGGTTGTTCTCAATGACTGGACTTCTGTGCTGGTATCGAGAACATTGGTCGATCATTCGGATGACGAAGAAGAAATCTGCCGGGCGCATGACTTTTCTGCTGTCGCGCCGCATCGGCGAAGACGTTCCACGACGGTGGAAGGCTGGGTATCGAACCTTGCATTCGTCCGAGGGCATGACGCCGACCGTGCAAACCGCGCATGGCCGGCGCCACAGGTCAAGCGGCGCCCCGCGCCGGGAGGGCAAGCGGCGTCCCGCGCCGGGAGGGCAAGCGCCAGCGCATCGCGCTCGTCGTCCAGTTCTCCGATCTCGACGAGGAGGTCATAGAGCCGGTCGGTCGGAAGGTAGAGCTCTTCCACCTCGATGCTCGCGGGATCGAGGAGGGGCCAAGACGACAACTCCGGGTTGAGACTATCGCTGACCAAATCGAAGGATAGGAGCCGGTGCAGATCGACCAGCCTACGCCGCGTCGCCCGGTCAAGGCGCGATATTTCGCGCAAGCCGGTCATAAGACGCAGGACACGGGCCATTCCGGCCTCGCCGTCGATCAGCCCCGCGCCGTCGCACAGAGCCGATCCGTGCTTGTCAAAATGCGCCCGTGCGGTAGCGAGTTGCAGGTCTGCGGACAGGGTCTTCGTGGGTAAGTTACGCAGCATTGTGGTCCTCCTTTTGCGCGTCTGCCATTCGTGGCAGCATCAAGCCGTCCGAATGTGTTTCTCCGAGATGATCCTCCTTTTTGCTGCCTCGGCTGAATGGTCGTTGTTTCGGTGTCTTGATATGGAGATTGGCCAATCGCCGGCCGCACGAAGCAAAAACTTCAGTTTTTTCGGCGCTGCCGGAAATCTCGCTTCGAGGGTCGTCAATCGGTCCCATGATGCCGACTGCCGATCTTCGCCGTTGGAGCAGGCGTCCCAAGGGGTTTTTTCTAATATCCACGGAAAAAACAGTAGGCGGGCCAAACTTGAGGGCGACAGCTTGTGGGACCTCTCGGACCTTCGCCGCGCTTGCTCAATTCTTGTCGCACCTGCGATGGTCACCAGCAGGAAGGGCGGATTGCCGACATTCGCTGCACATAGCTCCAACGTCCGACATGCATGTAAGAGTGGTGTCGATCAAATGTAGAACGGTAGGTACAGCCTGTCTGGATGCCATCGGTCAGTTGAAGTGGGAGTTTCTAATGCTTTTCCGGAACCGATTGGTGGCTCAAAGGCACATCGTTTCAATGAATGGGCTCAATACGGGTTGAACTTGCAATAGCTTCCCCCGGGAAGAGACGGGGGAAGCTTGGAAGGCGAGGCCTGCGCTGGCGCGTTTTGCGCCAGATTGGTACGGTTCGTTAACTGGACTGCAAGAAGTCCGAGATGTCCGTGTTGATCGTTTCAGCCATCGTCGCCGCCATGCCATGAGAGGCGCCGTCATAGACCTTGAGCGTCGCGTTCGGCATGATCTCGACCGTCCTTGAGGCAGAGGACTTTATGGGCACGACCTGATCGTCGCTGCCATGCATCACCAGCGTCGGCAGTTGGATCGCCTTGAGGTCCTCGGTAAAGTCGGTTTCGGAGAAGGCCTTGATGCAGTCGAAATGCGCCTTGGCACTGCCCTGCATCCCCTGCCGCCACCAGTTGCGGATCAAGCCTTCGCTGACCTCCGCGTCCGGGCGGTTGAAGCCATAGAACGGGCCTGATGCCACGTCGAGGTAGAATTGCGGCCGGTTCGCGGCAAGCGCCTCGCGGAAGCCGTCGAACACGTCAAGCGGCGTGCCGTCGGGGTTGCTGTCCTTCTTCACCATGACGGGCGGCACGGCACCGATCAGGACGAGCTTCGAGACGCGCCCGGGCTTGGCGCGGGCGGCGTAGTGCACGACCTCTCCACCGCCTGTGGAATGGCCCACATGCACGGCCGCCTTGAGATCCAGCGCGTCGGCCAGGGCAATGACATCGGAGGCATAGGTGTCCATCTCGTTGCCGGTTTCCGTCTGGTCCGAGCGCCCGTGTCCGCGCCGGTCGAAGGCGATCACGCGAAAGCCCTTGCCGAGGAAATAGAGCATCTGGGCGTCCCATTCGTCGGCCGTCAGAGGCCAGCCGTGGTGGAACACGATGGGTTGCGCGTCGCGCGGGCCCCAGTCGCGGTAGAAGATCTGCGTGCCGTCGTTGGCGGAAATGTGGGTCATGGTCTGAGATCCTTGGTTGGAAGGTGATGTTTCGGCCCGCAGGCCGGAAGCCGTCAGCAGCGGTGTGGTCGCTGCAATCAACAGGCCCGTGCCGCCGGCAATCGCGCAGCGACGGGTGAGCCGGATTGGTTCAGGTCCGGACATGGCGTTTTCCCGATATGATCAACTGACACGGGTCGGATTTGGGCAGCTTGCAGGTACGGTTCGCCTGAACGTGACCACCGATGAAACTGTCTACATTGACGATCCAGGAGGCGACGGCGACGGCCGCGACCGAGATGAGGAACAGGATCGCGCTCCAGGAGAGTATAGATTTCACTTTCAGATGGGACATGGTGTGGCTCCATTGCCGGGGTGATTTCCCCAAGTGAGATTTTTGGTTGAGCAGATTGCGGGTTCATGCGGCGAGGCGGGCCCCGCCGCACGCGCTTGCTAATTCAGCTTCCGCCAGAGGCGCGGGCGGCCTCATCGATCACGTCGGCGACTTCATCCGGCTTGGTCAGAAAGACGACATGGCTGCCGGACACGTCGACCGACACGGCGCCAATCCGGTCGGCGGTTTGGCGCAGCAGTTTCGGGTCGATGGCCTTGTCCTCGGTCGCGATCACGGCCCAGCTCGGCTTTTCCTTCCAGGCGGCGTGTTTCACCGGCGTTCCGAAGATATCCATGTTGATGGGCACCTGGCTGTCACGGAGGAAAGCCGCGTCCGCATCGGTGGTGTCGCCGGCAAAGCCGGTCTTGAACTCTTCGAGGTTGACGAAGCCGAACCCGTCATCGCCGGTCTCGATGATGAATTCTGGCGGAGCGGGGATGTCAGAGAATTGGTCGCCCGTGGTCTCGCCCACGTCTGGGGCCAGCGCGGAGATGTATACAAGGCCTGCAACCTTGGGGTTGATGCCCGCCTCGGTGATGACCGTTCCGCCGTAGGAATGCCCGACGAGTATCGCCGGACCGTCCTGACGGTCAAGGATGCGGTCGGTGGCAGCCACGTCATCTGCGAGAGAGGTCAGCGGGTTCTGAACGATGCTGACACGGTAGCCGCGCGCGGTGAGGATGTCGTACACGCCGCGCCAGCCCGACCCGTCGGCAAAGGCGCCGTGAACGAGGACGACGGATTTGACCGGCTGTTCGGACGGGATCGTCTCTTGCGCGTTTGCGCTGGTCGTGATGGTCGCGGCGGCGGCAGCGGCGGCGACGGCAGTTTTGAGTTTCTTGGACATTTGAAGTTCCTTTGGTTGATATTGGCAGAGGTCCATAAAGGCCGTGGGAGGGCGGCTTTCCGGTCTGTTTTTCTGGATGGCATCCCTGTCGCAGGCGTCGGCATCGTAGCGTTTTGACGCTGACGGGTGCTTGCAACTTTGGCGTATAGTTTGCTGGATACGCTGCAGCATGATTGAAGATCGGCGTTTTTTCGGCCAAGGCTTACCCAATATTTGAAAGAATATTTCATGTCCGGCTCGCTCGAATCAGCGCCGGTTCGGGTAAGCTTTTGTGCTGTCTGCTCCTTTCGGTCAGTTGATGTGTGACCGTAAATAATGCTTTTGACGGCGTTTTGATAATTAGGATAAAGTGAGATGTTGAATTACGGAATTCAGGACAATGAAAAACTACAAGCTGACCGACTTCGATGCCGTGCTAGCGATCAGCCGCAGAGGATCGTTCCGGGCTGCGGCACTCGACATGGGAATGTCAACGAGCGCGCTCAGCAATGCGATTTCCAAGCTGGAAGGACAACTGGGCGTGCGCCTGTTCAATCGCACGACGCGGAGTGTCTCGCTGACCGAGGCGGGGCACAGGTTCGTCGATCAGGTCAGCCCGGCGGTGCGGGATATCCACCAGGCTCTGGACACGGTCCGATCGCAGCAGGAGACGCCTTCCGGCACCTTGCGTATCAACACCTTCGTCACCGCTGCGCAGGAGATTCTTGAACCACTGATCCTGGAGTTCCTCAAGCGGTTTCCCCAAGTTCAGGTCGATCTCGTGACCGAGGGGAGTCTTGTGGACATCGTGGCGGACGGGTTCGATTTCGGGGTGCGCAGCAAGACCCTCGTGCCGTCGGACATGATCGCGATTCCTCTGGGACCCGCGCGCCGACATGCCGTCGTGGCTGCGCCCTCCTATTTCGCGAACCGGGATGTCCCGCGCGTGCCGGCCGACCTGAAGGCGCATACCTGTATTCGCGTCCGCCTGCCGAACGGCGCGCTGTATCGCTGGCAGTTCGAAGCCGAGGGCCAGCCGGTGCATGTGGACGTGGACGGGCCACTGACTCTGGACGAGGCCAGCCTGGCGCGCACCGCGGTCCTCAATGGCGTGGGCATCGGCTATTTCATGGAGTCGAACGTGCGTGCGGATATCGCGGCGGGCCGACTCGTGCGGATTCTCGACGATTGGACCCCGCCGGTTGCGCCGCTGTGCCTGTATTACCCCAGCCGGCGCAACCCGCCGGCCGCGTTCAAGGTGTTCGTCGATCTTGCGCGCGAGCTGGCGCGCTCGGCCCGGGCGGTGTGAAGATTGGCCCGGCTATCGCCGGAATGGGGCGATGGCGAAGGCGCGTGCAAGGTGGTCTATGAAGGCGCGAAGCGCCGAGGCCCTTGCGGTGTCGCGCGAGAACACAGCGTAGATCGTGCCCTCGACCGTCGAGATGTCGGGCAAGACTCGCATCAGCTGGCCGCCTGCAATATCCGGCATACAGGCATGTTCGGGCAGCAGGGCGACGCCCAGCCCCCTGATTGCAGCGTGCCGCAGGGTGGCGATGTCGCTCGTGACCAGCCGCGGGGAGACGTCGACGGTATGGGCTGTGCCAACCCGGTCGAAAAGCTCCCACACGCGGCTGTCGCCAGGCAGGCACAGGGTCGGGACGGTCTGCAAGTCCCGGGGCGTCAGCAGTTGGCCCGTACCGGCAAGGGACGGCGCGGCAACAAGAATGCCACGCGACACGCCGAGCCGCCGCACGACGTGCGAGGCGCCGGCCTCGACCTGCGACCGCGCGCGGATCGTGATATCCACATCGTCCCTTACGAGGTCGAGCGGGCCCGCCATTGCGACCAGTTCGATCCGGACCTTGGGAAAGTCGATGAGAAAATCGGCGACGACATCATCCAGCAGATCATCCAACAGGCCCGGTGGACACCCGACACGGATGCGGCCCGACGGCCCGTCGGTGTCGCTGGCCGCGCGCCGGGCCGCATCGAAGGCGTCGACCATCGTCTTGCCGTGATCCGCCACGATCCGCCCGGTTTCGGTCGGCCGCATGTTGCGCGTCGTCCGCTCGAGCAGGCGCACGCCCAGATCCTGCTCCAGCCGTGCGATGGCCTTGCTGAGGGTGCTTTTGGGAATGCCGAGATCCCGGGCGGCGGCTGCGAAAGAGCCTTTGTCGACGACTTTCCTGAAGCGGGCGAGGTCATCGAGGCTGGGCGTCTTAGACATGTGATCGTCCATCCGGGCAGACAGTGAAACGAAATTTGACGCCGTAGTGCAGACGGGTGCGCGCACATAACTTTCCACGCGTCAAACAAAGGAAAGCGACATGACAGATCAAGATCCCGTCCGGCTGGCAATCGTCTATTACAGCAGTACCGGCAACACATTCACGATAGCACAGGAAATCGCTGCCGGCGCCGAAAAGCACGGCGCCGCGGTCAGGATACGGCGGGTGGCGGAACTGGCACCCGACGCGGCAATAGATGCCAACCCGGCATGGCGAAAACACCTTGAGACAACGCGTGAAGTTCCCGTTGCCACCCACTCGGATCTGGAATGGGCGGATGGCTTCGTTTTCGGCACGCCGACGCGTTTCGGCCTGCCGGCGGCGCAGTTGAAGCAGTTCCTGGATACCTGCGGCGGTCTGTGGATGAACGGGAAGCTGACCGACAAGGTCGTGAGTGCCTTCACGGGAGCCGGGAACGTTCATGGTGGGCAGGAATCCACCCTTCTGGCGCTGCACAACGTGTTCTATCACTGGGGCGCGATCATGGTGCCGCCCGGGTATACAGATCCGGCGATTCATGCCGCCGGGGGAAACCCGTACGGCACCAGCTTTACCGACGGGCAAGGCGCGCCGCTTCCCGAGGCGACGTTGCGTGCGGCTCGGCACCAGGGGGGCCGGATGGCCACATGGGCGCAGGCGGTGCGTCGGGTCAGGGCGGCGTGACGGTGCGCGTGCGATCCGGTGGCCGCCGGGTCGCCAGGGGTGCATGCAACAGGGGCGGGTCATGCCGCCCCTCGGGTCCGACCGCATCGGTCCGGGACGCGGGCCACGGGTGGCTCTGTCAGAATGCCAAGGGCGCGTTGTCCTTGACTTCTTTCAGTACGAAGAAAGTGCGGATCTGGCGAACGCCCGGCAGAGTGATGAGTTTGCGGCTGTGCAACAGGTTGAACCCTTCCATGTCCCGTGTCCTGATCTTCAGCAGATAGTCGAAATCCCCGGCGACGAGGTTGCAGTCGAGGACCTCTTTCATACCTGCGACGGTCTCTTCGAACTCGGAAAAGCTTTCGGGTGTGGACCGGTCCAGCACAACGCCGACCATCACGAGCGTCCCCAGCCCCACGCTGGCCGGCGCAATCTGAGCTCGGACGAACGTGATGTATTTCTGTTCGATCAGACGCTGGGTGCGGCGGTGGCATGTCGCGGCGCTGACGTTCACCAGCTGAGCCAGATCTGAATTGGCCATCCGGGCATCTTTCTGAAGCGCACGCATAATATTTCGATCGATCCGATCGAGGTCCGGGCTGAAAGGATCTTCCGGCATTGTTCGGGTTTCCGCAGCTGTCGGGCGTTCTGATGCGCCTTGCTACATCATCTAAGGCACAGTTCCGGATTCGAAGAAAGCGGGTTGTCGGTGCGTGGCCATGCGGCATGGAGGGCGATGTCGGCTGGCACAGTCCGGCCTCGGGAGGTGTCATTGTCCGTTTGATTTGGATGCGCCGGATCATGCGGACCGGGGGATGTCGTGGCCCCGATCCGCGTCGGTTTTGGTTCATGCCCCGGTTGCGAGGGGCTGTTCGGCGCGCGTCAGACCGTGCTGCTGGCGGATCATGTCGGCGGCACGCTCTCCGATCACCACGCAGGGGGCCATCGTGTTGCCGGTGGTGATGCGGGGCATGATCGAGGCATCAGCGATGCGCAGGTTGTCGATGCCATAGACCTTGAGCTGATGATCGACGACCGACATCTCGTCCCGTCCCATCTTGGCGGTGCAGGACTGGTGCCAATAGGTGACCGCCGATTTGCGGATGAAATCGGCCATCGCCTTTCGATTTCGACCGCCGGGGGCGACCTCCTGCCGGACGAGCGGGGCGAAAGCCCCGTGATTGCCGATGTCGCGGCACATCTCGACGGCGGCAAATGCGGTCTCCAGATCCTCGGGTTCGCTGAGCGCGTTCGGCTCGATCAGGAGCGGATCGTCGGCATCTGGCCCCGACAGCCGCAGGCGGCCCCGGCTTTTCGGCTGGGCCAGCCCGGCGAACATGGTCCAGCCATGCTGTGGCGTCTCGATGCCGGCTTCCTCTGGGGCGGGCACCGGGAATTCGAGCTGGCATTGCAGGATATCGGGCTGTTGGAGGCGCGCAGAGCTTTGCCAGTAGAGCGTCGCCTCGCATCCGCCGCCGCCGACGCCCTCGGGCTTGTGATAGGCCCAGGTGCAGCCGAAGGCGAGGTGGTCCTGGTGGTTGCGGCCGACGCCGGGAAGGTCGCGCACGGTCCGGATGCCATGTGCGGCAAGCTCGTGCTGCGGTCCGATACCCGATTGCATCAGGACTTTCGGGGTCTGGATGGCGCCAAGCGACAGAATGGTCTCGCAGCGTGCGCGGACCTGCCGGGGCTTGCCGTCGAGCAGGACTTCGACGCCTATCGCCGACGTGCCATCCAGCAGGACGCGGGAGACGAGGGCGCCGATCAGAACGGTCAGGTTGGGCTGGTGCATGACGCGGTGGGTGTAGGAGTGGAACACTGACTGGCGCCGGCCGTCGCGGATGCGGAGATCAGCGCTAGCGGCCCCGCCGGGGCCTTCCATCATCGCCCCGTTCGGGCTGTCGAAGACCGGGATGCCCATCTGCCCGGCAGCCTCGAGCATCGCGCGGGCGACGGGCTGGGGCGAGCCCGGTTGTTCGACGTGGACGGGGCCGCCCGTGCCGCGCCTTTCAGAGTCGGGTGCGCCTTGCCAATCCTCAATGCGGCGGTAATAGCCGAGGATGGACTGGTACCCCCAGGCGGGATCGCCGGATTCCGCAGCGAAGTGATCCCAGTCTTCCTTGTGGCCCCGGGCCCAGACCATGACGTTGATACTCGATCCACCGCCGAGGCCTTTGCCCATGCTGAGCGGAAGCCTGCGGCCATTGAGGGTCGGGCAGGGTTCGCCCGAGAAGCCCCAGTCACGCTCGCTGCCGAGGTTCAGGGGCCAAAGGGCCGGGTTGGTGACCGTGTCTGCCGTGTCATCGCCGCCGGCTTCGAGCAGGAGAACGCTGACGTCCGGCTGTTCGGCCAGCCGGGCCGCGACGACCGAGCCGCTGGACCCGGCGCCACAGACGATGAAGTCGTATTCGGATCGAAGCGCTTGGCGCAGGGCTTTCTGGTTGTCCAAGACGGCGAGGTCGTGCCGCGTCAGGGTCGGATCGGTGTCCATGCAGGATTCTCCGTGGGATGGCTGTGTTGATGTCGAAAACGGTTTGGTCGAGATGAAGTGGTTGCTGCGGCACACCGCGAACAGACCACCGTTGGTGGTTTCACCGTTCACCGGAATGGACGATGCAGCGCCACAAGTTGGCCATGCGGCCCGGCGCCGGGGTTATGGGGTCCGACGCGCAAAGGGGCGGGCGCTCAGACGGTCGGAACGGTTCCGCCATCGATGGTGTACTCGGCGCCCGTGATCGTGGCCGCGCGGTCCGACGCCAGGAAGGCGATCAGGCTGGCGACCTCTTGGGGTTTGGTCGGGCGGCCTATTGGGATGCCCCCAAGCGACTGCATGATGATCTGCTTGCCACCCTCGTAGTCGGTCCCTTGCTCCTCTGCGAGGCGCTGGGCGAGACGCACTGATGCCTCGGTCTCGATCCAGCCGGGCGAAACGCGCAGGACCCGGACGCCTTTCGGAGAGACCTCCTTGGACAGGCTCTTGCTGTAGGCGGAAAGAGCGGCTTTGGCCGCGGCATAGGCTGTCGTGGCCTCCGGCAGGGGCAGGAGACGTTGGATCGAGGTGACGTGAATGACGACACCGTGGCCCTGAGCCACCATTTCGGGCACCAGCAACCGGTCAAGCCGAACCGAAGGAAAGAGGTTCAGGTCGAGCTCTGTTTGCCATTGATCGTCATCGAGTGCCGTGTGGCCGCCGCCCGGCGCGGATGACCCGCCGACCATGTGGACGACGATGTCGATGCCGCCCAGTTCTTCCCGGACCGCATCGGTCACCGCCTTGCAGCCTGCGGGTGTCGTCAGGTCTGCGGCGACGAATACGTCTGCATTCATCTGCTCCGGGCGCGAGCGCGCGGTCGTCAGGACCGTTGCGCCGAACGTTCGCAGCAGTTCGACAGTCGCGGCTCCGGCACCTTGGGTGCCCCCGGTCACGAGTGCGCGCTTACCAGTCAGGTTGAGAAAATCGGTCATGATCTGAGCTCCAGATTTATTGCTGAATGTTGCTTTCTGGAAAATTTAAGGGACGTCGTGTGTTCGAAAAATATGGATTAAACGGCATGAGCTATCTTGAAATCCGGGATAATGTCCGGGAGGTTCCGGCAGACTGATTATCCCGGATTCCGGAATTCGGCGTGTTGTTTTATCCCTATTATCGAATTTTCATCCTCACTTAGGTTATCTGTTGGCGCGGCGGTCTGAGGGTTGTCGCGCCTTGGACCGCAACAGGAGAATGATGATGAAACTCGAACTACCGGCAGTGATCGCCCAGTATTTCTCGGCCGACAAGAAAGGCAACGCGCACGCGATTGCGGAATGCTTTACCGATGACGCGATCGTTGTCGATGAAGGCAATACGTACAAGGGTCGGGAGGCGATCCGGCAGTGGATGGCCAACGCCTCAACGCATTATACCTATACCGTGGAACCATTCTCGCTGACCGAGGAAGGCGGTCGCACTATCGTAACCAGCCATCTCGTCGGCAATTTTCCGGGGAGCCCGGTCGATCTGCGGTATCTGTTTCGTCTGGAAGGAGACAAAATAGCCGAGTTGGAAATAATTCCCTGACCGACTTGTTGCCCGGAGCGGTACCACCGAACGCCGTGGAATTGGGGGTCCGGTCGTGATGCCTGTACCGGATTGGAGCTGACCGGACCTTCGCAAAATATACCATGAAGGACCGCTCTGGGCCGTCATTCACCTATTTGCCGAACATCCAGAATGTGAGGTCTCTTATCCGTCACCCTGACCTGATCAGCGCCGGCTTCAGCTCGCTTTTTTCGGTCCGCCGCGGCTGTCAGCGGCATCCGGAAGGATCGGCGGGTGGGCGTTCATGTAGGCATGCGCGGCGCGCAACACGCGGGTGTCGTCGTGCTTGCCGCCGGCCAGCTGGAAACCCACTGGGAGGCCCGCTCGCGTGAACCCGCAGGGCACCGAGGCCGCCGGCTGCTGGCTGAGGTTGAACGGATATGTGAAAGGCGACCACTCGGTCCAGTCGGTCTTGGCGCTGCCGGGAGGAACATCGTGGCCGGCCTCGAAGGGCGGGATCGCCACGGTCGGCGTCATCAACAGGTGATAGTCCTGGTTGAACCGCTCGAGATGGCGGGTGAACTCGGCACCTCTGGACTGCGCGCGAAAATAGTCGACCGCGTCCCAAGCCTCCGCCCGAAGAGCGTTGTCCACGAGGCCAGGGTCGAGCATGTCACGCTCTTCCTCGTCGCATTGGCGGTAGAGATCGAGCGAGGCGGTGAACCAGATCATTTGAAAGATCTCGATCGGGCTCTCGAATCCGGGATCGATCTCGACCATGTCCGCACCGAGTGCGGCCATGCGCTCGGCGGCCTCGCGAACGCGGGCCGCCACCGCGGGATCGACCGACGCATAGCCGAGGTCGAGCGACCAGGCGATCCGCAGCCCGTCGAGGCCCCGGCCCAAGTCATCGCCCCAGTCGGTCGGCTGGCCGCGGTGCGCATACGGATCAGCTTGATCGTATCGGCCGATCACGTTCAGCATCAAGACCGCGTCCTCGACAGTCCGCGTGATGGGGCCGATCTGGGACAGGGTCGGTGCCCGGGACGGCGGCCATTGCGCCGCCCAACCGAAGGTCGGCTTGAACCCGAACGTTCCGGTGAAGGAGGCCGGGATGCGGATCGACCCGCCGCTGTCCCCGCCCTGGTGCAGGACACCCATGTTGAGCGCTGCCGCGGCGGCGGCTCCGCCGGACGATCCTCCGGGCGTCAGTTTGGTGTCCCACGGGTTTCGGGTCGTGCCGAAGACCCGGTTGTCTGTCACGCCTTTCCAGCCGAATTCCGGCGTGTTGGTCTTGCCGAGGATCACCGCTCCGGCCTCGCGCAACATGCGTGCCGGCGGGGCGTCGGTGTCGCAGGGCCCGTCACCCGTCAGGAGCGAGCCGTCCCGGGCGGGCATTCCGGCGACCTCGGTGAGATCCTTCATCGAGACCGGCAGCCCGTCGATTGCGCTCAGCGGAGCGCCGTCCGCCCAGCGTCGGTCCGAGGCATGGGCGGCCTCCTCGGCGCCGGCATAATCAACGTGGACATAGGCGTTCACCGCCGGGTTGTAGCGCGTGATCATATCCAGAGCGGCCCGAACGGCGTCGCTCGGAGTGGCGCGATCTTCCCGAAAGGCCTGCGCGAGTTGCGTGGCGGTCAGGCTTCCGATGTCGTTTGTCATTCCGTTCCTCGTGATTGCCATCACCGGAGCAACGCACGAGTTGTTCCTGGGATCCCGACGTCTCGCGCAACGGCAAGCAAGGCATCGCACTGCGGGGTTCGGCCGTATATGAGCGTCAACCTGAAGCGGGATGATGCACGTGCAGCGAATGGCTGCTTCGGTGAAGCTGCGCCGCGGCACCAGACTGGCTGACCAACCGCCGCATTGGGCCGGTCGTGACCAGAAACCCGTTGCTTAGCACAAAACGGGGGTCAGCATGTTCAAAGTTAGTCCGTGGGCAGCGTCATCACGTGGCATCGGCAATCGACGGCCAGTCCTATATGCAGGTATACCGAGCATACCTATTGATATTTTCGCCATACTGCCGGGCCGCTATCAGATTTGCAGACCCGCGTCTCAAAGGACTGAGAAGGAAAAGCTGGGAAGGAGCCGCATTAGGCCGCGCCGGCTCCTTGCGCTTCGGGCCTTCCTTGGCGAACGTCGACGCCAAGAGATGAAGAGGGGTTTAGCGCGGTGACTTGAGTGGAGGGTGGGTATCGGAATCGAATCGATTTCTCCGGTGCGACATGGCTCGAACCTCCGTCACAATTTTCAAATCCAATAAGCGTGTGTCATTTCCGCCACGCAGCTGTTCGAGTGTTTTGGGTCAATTCGGCGACGTAACACACGTGTAAGATCTTGCGCAATTTTCAGCATCGGTTCACGAGCCGCGTGAGAAGAAATGAAATTTATATAAAACAGCTAAATAGGCGGAACTGAGAATTTCACTGGGATCGATTGATCCGGCGCGGAAATGATTTTCTGAAAAAAATTTTGGGCAAAATGAGCAGTTGTCCGAGGTGGCCTGCTGGGTACTTTGAGCATCGAAACGAGGCCGGGGACGGCGATTTTCAAAGGTCGGCTCAACCAGATCGTTTCGCCGAAAATGCAACCGGCCAACATCTTGGCTGCCCAACCCAAGAGCCCGGGTAAGGGGTTCAGGAAACGCGATTGAAAGAGAATGGAGAACGAGGTGAACGCCGGAAGCTAAACACTCAACCCACCCACTCGGATCCTTGGATCCAAGAAGTTGAAATGACCGCCATCTGAGATCCGAGCGGTCGCTGCAACCAAATCCCGAAAATACGATCGCCGCCTTCGGGCAGCGTCGGGCTGAAGCCCGGCGGGTGGTCGTCCTATGCGAAAGGAAATCAAAATGCCGATTTATTCGGAGGGTCGCGTATTGCCTGCGCAATCCCGTGACCGCTGAACCATGCCGATTCACCGCGGATAAGGAGACGCGCGGCATTGCCGTCATCGAAGCTGCAGGTGGCGGCAAGACCATTGCAATCCGGACTGTCCTGCAATCGACGAGCGCGCTGCAGAAGAACCCTGAAACTGGTCTCCCGCGGTCTCTTGAAATCCAAACTCCCAGTCCTGCGACGCACAAGAGCGTTGGCCTGGCTATCCTGGAAGCAACCGGTATGTCTGGTGTCTCGTCGAGTGCCAGGGCTTGGGAAATCTGGAGCGCCGTACGGAATCGATTGGGCCAGATGGGCATCACGGTGCTGTGGTTGGATGAAGCCCAGGACCTTGTCATGGCGCAGTCGGCAAACGAGACCGAGACGACCTTGAGGACGATCAAGACGCTCATGCAAGGTGAGAATGTGGTGATCCCAATCCTCAGCGGGACACGGAGGCTCGGTGAGATGCCCAGCTTCGATCCGCAAGTGTCGCGGCGATTCACCAAGATCGCGCCATCGGATCTCGACCACAGCTCGGACCAAGACAACATTTTCGGGATGATCGATGCCTATTGTAACGAGGCTGGTATCTCGGCACGGCTGCCCGAAGATTTGGCGGTGCGCCTGATGACAGGTAGCCGCTATCGTTTCGGGCGGGCGATCGAGACCATCGTGAACGCGATCGAGTGTGCAATATTGGACGGTGAGGTTTTCCTGACCGTCGATCACTTCGCCGAGGCTTGGGCCATGCAGGAAGGTTGTGATCCTGGCTCCAACATTTTTTTCGCGCCTGATTGGATGTCCATTCCATTGGATGCCGAGGCGGAGGAATACGAGCAGGCGCGCTCCAAGCGCCAGAAGAAAAAGATCGAGCGGGGTTGAACCATGGTCATGCTGCCTAACCTTTCACCGATCGAGGGGGAGAGCACCGTCTCATGGTGCTCTCGGCTTGATCCGTTTCATGCCGGCCTCTCCGGTCCCCACTTCCTGCAATTGATGCAGTTCAGTCGCCAGAGCGTCGTCGATATGACCGATGATTGCATCGGCAGACTCAATGAGTTGACCGGGGTCTCTGAGGATCGCATTCGGGTCTTTGGCATTTCGCGTATAGAAGCGGCGCGCTTCAAGCATCGTGACGTAGTTTTCGGCATGCGGTTCGCGCTGCGCACCCATACGATCTTTTGCCCGGCCTGCTTGTTGGAGGATGCAGATCCGGCTGGGGCCAGCTCCGGGCGGCGTGTTGGCAGGATCGGCTGGATGTTCAGTCCGGTCAGAACATGCCGCCGGCACGGGATTGTTCTTCATCGGCGCCGTAACAGCGGGTTTCACGAGCAGTTCCAGGATATGAACCTTGTGGCGCCGGACGATGCCGTCCTGGAGAAGCTGGCAGGCAATGCGCCGTCAGCGAATACTTTTGGCTTGCAGTCCTATGTCGAGCGGCGCTTCAGTGGCGTGCCCGGTCCCGATTGGCTCGACACCCAGGATGTGGATCAGGCGTCCAAAGCTTGTGAGATGCTGGGGGCCTGGCTTGTGTTCGGCGCGCATACCAACCTCGATAAGCTCTCGCTTCGTGAATGGTCGGAGGCAGGGAGCGCCGGATTCGAGGCGGCCCGTGATGGCGTGGATGGCTTGCGCAAGGCGCTTGAAGAGATCTCAAGAGAGTCCTTTCGCCGAAGCTCGAAGGGTGGCCCGCAAGCTGCCCTCGGCCGGATATACCAGTGGCTGCAATTCAAGAAGTCGAAGGTGGACCCGCGCCCCGTCCGAGATGTCGTAAGGGAGTTTGTCTTGGATACGATGCCGATTGACCCCGGTACCACCCTGTTCGACCATCCCTGTCGATGGGCGGCGCCGTCATTCGCTGGCCAGTCTGTCGCGATCGACCGGCGTTCATAGGTCGACCTTGCGCCGGGCGCTGAAACTCACCGGTGTTCTTCCAGCTGATGTTGAACCAGACGACCGGTTGACCATCGACGCAGGGGAGGGAGAAAGGCTGGCTGATCGCATTCATCATTCAATCTCGATCAACAAGATCCCGGACTACCTGAATTGCAATCGGACCCAGGCACAAATGCTCGTGAAGAGGGGGATCGTATCTCAGCTGGTGCCGGGTCTCGGTCGTGGCGGCGGCGTCTTGACCAAGGTGGCCCTCGGAGACCTTGATGACTTTGTCTGTCGCTTTCGGGCGAACGGGACACCGGTGCGCCAGGCAAGCGATGGGTGATTGACGCCATCACTGCGTCCGAGGTCGTGAAGACTCCGGTTATGGACATCGTTCAGCTTGTTCTGGATCACAAACTGACATCGGTCGAACTTTTGCCCGAGGAAGTGGGATTTCGCTCGGTACTGATCTCCCCGGAAGAAGTCTGCTCGGTGCTCTCGCCGGTCGAATGCGAGACCGGCTTATCCACGCATGATGTCGCCAAACGTCTCGGGGTTTTACCGTCTGGCGTCACGCACCTTCGGACAAAATTAGAAACGTCGGGCCGCCCATTTTATCCTCACTCAAAATTGTGGCCCCAAGTGGGACCGTTCCACATCGGTTCTCGGAGGAAGAGGTGAAACGGTTCCGGGCAGATTATGTGACGCATTCGGGGCTGGCCAAGGAGAGGGGGCAGAGCTCAAGGACAACTGCGAGGGAGTTGCGGAAGCTTGACATAAAGCCGATTATGAGGCGGGAACTCCTGAACGCCGCGATATACAGGCGAGCCGATTTGTAGTCCCAGTTCCCTAAGATCTTGCTGAATGAAGCCGCACAATCGGGCGGCTTTTTTGTTGCCTGAAGCCTGTTTGGCAAGGCTAATTCCGAATATGTTTGGCAAAACATTACTGGATTGCTTGGCAACTTTGCCCGCCAATTTTGAGATCGTAAAGTTTCATACATTGATTTATTGAGGTTTTTCGATTGTCGGTTCTACGGTTGGCATAGCTATGGCTGCTCTGACACTGCCATGCGTCAGCCAAGAGGTCTTGCCGGCGCCTGTAAGGCGCTGTGACTTGCGACAATACGGCCCTGTAGACTGAGGTTCCACGCCGATACCGGCTGTGGGCGGGCGGCTTCTTGGCATTCGTCCCGAGCGCGGCGATCAGTTCCTCGACGCATGTCAACGCCTGGACCTGAACGCCTTGAGCGTGCAGTGCCGTGTGTTCCGTTCGATTTCGGCGCAAATTGACATCAGTTTTCTCGCGCTTGCGTCCGTCGAGTAATCAGCCCTTAAGCTCTGACGCGTAGATTGCCGCCAGGTGAGATTCAAATCGAGGCGGGCATATGGGTGTCGAAGAGAAAGCAGTGGCGGCGGTCGAGGTTTCGGGCGGCGACGGCGATGCGGCCGGAATGATCGATGCGATCAATCGCGTTCAGGCTGTCATCGAGTTCGACCTAGACGGGACGATCCTGACTGCGAACGAGAATTTCCTGACGACACTCGGCTACAAGCTGAGCGAGATCGAGGGCAAGCATCACAGGATGTTCTGCGATCCGCAGCTGGTCGCGTCGAGCGACTATCAGGATTTCTGGATGCAACTGGCCATGGGCCATTTCGTCTCCGGCGAATTCCAGCGCTTTGGCAAGGGCGGAAAAGAGGTCTGGATCAACGCCTCGTACAATCCGATCTTCGACCGGGATGGAAAGCCGTTCAAGGTCGTCAAGTTTGCGACCGACATCACCGACGAAAAGACACGCACGGCCGAACAGGACGGCAAGATCGCCGCCATCGACCGCGCGCAGGCGGTGATCGAATTCACCCTGGACGGCACGATTTTGACGGCGAACGAAAATTTCCTGGCCGTGACCGGATATGCGCTCGACGAGATCCGCGGCAAGCACCATCGGATGTTCTGTGATCCCGACTATGTGCAAAGCAAGGACTACAAGCGCTTCTGGGCCGAACTGGCAGCCGGGGAATTCGCGACGGGGCAGTTCCAGCGTTTCGGCAAGAACGGCAAGGAGGTCTGGATCAGCGCGTCCTACAATCCGATTTTCGACGCCAAGGGAAGGCCGTTCAAGGTGGTCAAGTTCGCCACCGACATCTCGGCACAGAAAGCCGTGGAGCGCAGCGTCTCGAAGATCGCCGAGGATTTCGTCACGAAATCCGCCGCAATCGCCGAGCAGGCCCAGACGGTGGCGGCAGGAGCGCAGTCGCTTGGCTGCACCACCGAAGAGATCAACGCCTCGGTCGAGGAGCTGAGCGCCTCGATCGACTCCATCGCCCAGAACAGCGGATTGTCGGATGAAATCGCGAAGCGCACGAAGGAAGAGGCCGATCTTGGCGCGAAGGCGATCGACCGGTCGATCGAAGCGATGGACCTGATCAATGCGTCGTCAGAAGAAATCAGCGAGATCGTGAAGGTGATCAGCGAAATCGCCGGGCAGACCAACCTGCTGGCCTTCAACGCGGCCATCGAGGCAGCGCGGGCCGGCGAGCACGGCCTGGGCTTTTCCGTCGTCGCCGATGAGGTGCGCAAGCTGGCCGAGCGGTCGTCGCAGGCCACGAAGGAGATCAGCAAGCTGATCAACGAGACGGTGAAACGTGTCGCCCAGGGCAGCGACGTCTCGCGCGAGGCGGGCGCGGCGTTCACCAAGATCCTTGCCGGCATATCGGACACGACGGAGTCCATCACCCAGATCTCCGTCGCTGCAAACGAACAGCAGACGGCGGCGCGCGACGTGGCCGAGGCGATCCAGAATATCGTCGACGCGTCAGAGCAGGCGGTTGTCGCCAGCGACTCCATCGCCGGTGCGACAGACGGGCTGAGGCACGGCGCCCAGGGCCTGACGGAAGAAATCGCCAAGTTGGACGGCTGACCGCCGACCGACAGAACTGGGGACGCAGGGATATGTATGGAACTTCCGAAAATGATGAGCGACGGTGATTTCGCGAAACTGCGCGCCGTCGTCTATGCCCAGACCGGCATCAGCATCGGAGATGCACGGCGATCCCTGCTGGTCACGCGGCTCCGGCCCCGGCTGCGGGAACTCGGGCTGTCCAGCTACAAGGACTACATCGCCCGCGTGGCCCAGGACCCCGCGGAGAAGCAGGAGCTGACGAACCGCGTCACCACGAACGAAACCTATTTCTACCGGACGCCGAGGGTGTGGACGTATTTCAACGATGTGTTCGTACCGGGGTTCACCGCGACCACAAGAAATCGCGCGATGCGCGTGTGGTCCGCTGCCGCCTCCACCGGCGAAGAAGCGCATACAGCCGGCGTATTCCTGGAAGAGGTCAGACAGCGCGACAGCGGCTTCGATTACACGATCCTGGGAACCGACATTTCGTCCCGCGTCATCGATATCGCGACGAAGGGGCTGTACAAGGGACGTCCCGTCGACCGGTTCCAGAAGGAAAGGCCGGAGATTTTCCAGCGCCACATGATCGGGTCCGACGAGGCCGGCTGGTCGGTCGCGCCGCAGATCAAGTCGCGCCTTCGGTTCCGGCCCCATAACCTGCTGGGGCCGCTGACCAACACGGCCCAGTTCGACGCCGTCTTCCTGCGGAACGTGCTGATCTATTTCACGGCGGCAGACCAGCAAAGGATCCTCCGGCATGTTCGCAGGGTCCTGCATCCCGACGGCGTGCTGTTCATCGGCGAAAGCGAGTCGCTGAAACATATAGAAACCGATTTCGAGCAGATCGAGCCGATCATCTACCGGCCTGTCCTGCGCAAGGTCCAGGCCGCATCATGACGACGGCAAGCAAGATCCACGTCCAGATCGGACAGGTCAAGGTCGGCAGGTCCGGTGAGATCCTCACGGCCATCCTGGGGTCCTGCATCGGCTTGGGGTTCCTTCACCCGGCCCGTGGCATCTTTGGGCTGGCGCATTGCCTTTTGTCGGAATCCGGGACCGCGGACGACCGGATTGGTGGACGGCACGTCGATCAGGCCGTGCGCTCGCTCGTCTCTTTGATGGCGCTCGGGCCGTCGGAGTATCGCAACATCAAGGCCATCGTCGTGGGAGGCGCGAATATGACAATGCCGCCGGACACCGACCCGAAGCGGCTGGTAGGTACGATCAATTCCGGAAGCGCCTACAAGGCGGTCCGGGACCTGGGACTGCGCAACATCCATGTCGATACCGGTGGCGTCCACGGCCGCCAGGTGACGATCGACTGCACGACGGGTGAATTCGAGGTCGCGCAAATCCCGCGCCTGGGGGTGAACGCATGACTTCTGAAACAACTCGGCAACCGTCGAACACCTGTATTGTGACGCCGCCGCTCGTGCACGCGTGTCCAAGCCCTGGTTACAACGTGCTTCCCCCCGTATCCGGCGCCGGTGTTTCGGCTGTCTACGGCTCCTTCTGGCTGGGCAATACCGAATTCGCACTGCGCGCCGGCGCGATACGGGAGGTCGTCAACGCACCGGCGGCTGTTTCGGCGGTGCCGCTGTCCCCGCCTTTCATGCTGGGCCTGTTCAACTTGCGTGGCCGGATCATTCCGATCGTGGATCTGCGCCTGCTGCTGGAGGTGCCGGACAGTGACGCACCCGACCGCAAAGTGGCGATCATCGAGGATGGGCAGCTGTGTATCGGCCTAATGGTCGACCGCACGGGCGAGGTGTTGAATACCAAGGGTGTCGCCCGGGTCGATTTCGGCCCCAAGCAGGGCCAGCCGAAGGATGTGGTGGTCGAAGGGCTTCTGAAGCTCGACGGGGGCAGGCGCATCGTCCAAATCCTCGACCCTTTCGAGATCCTGAACCTTGAGAAGGTGCCGCAGGGCGAAATTCTGGCGGGCAGTGGCGCCGAGGTGGCGGCAGCGTCGCGTGGCCCCCGGCTTAACTGTATTTCGTTCCAGTTCGGGCACACGACCTGCGCCATCGACCTGCGCCACGTGACCGAAGTGATGGACGCCCCGGAGATCATGGAGTCGGTTCTTGTCCATGACTGCTTTGTCGGGATCACGAATGTCCGCGGGAAAACCATCCCGGTGGCCGACTTCCGAAACTTCATGAGGGACACGGCGCGCCTCAGGGACAGCAAGTCCGTGCCGCCGAAGCGCAAGATGCTGATCGTTGAAACCGAAGGCGGCGCGATCGGGCTTCTCGTCTATTCGATCGACAGCATCGTCAGCTGTTTCGCGGACGAGATACTGCAATTCACCAAGCTGGCGCTGCCGCGGGGGGATATCGTCAGGGGCTGTCTTCTTGGCAATGACAATTCAATCATCATGCTGCTGGATCACGACGCCCTGAAGCGCGACCCGCTGCTGGTCGATACGGCGCGGCGATGCAACGAGATCCACCCCGTCGAGGACCGGGCCAAGACCCGGTCCAAGACCCAGCTTGCCAGCACACGGCTGACATTCATCGTCTTCACCGTCGACATGCGCCTGGCCCTCAACACGTCGGATGTCAGCGAAGTGATCGACTATCCGACAACCCTGTTGCAACCGCCATTCGCAATCGATTTCGTCGATGGCGTTGTCAATCTGCGCGGCGAGTTGATCAGCCTCATCGATCCGCGCAAGCTCTACGGTATGCCGGTCGCCGAACGTCGTGGCGAACGGGTTCTGATCTTCAAGCAGGACGGCCACAAATACGGGCTCGTGGTCGATTCCGTCGATAAAATCGTGAACACCACGGAAAGCCAGGTTGGCGAGATGCCTTCGCTGAGCCACCACAGCAAATCGAAGAAGGTTGCCGACGACATTTGCGGCTGTATCAAGCCCGTGCCTGAAGTCACCATCATGATACTCGACGTGGACGCGGTTTTGCGCCGATGTTTCAATCTGGTGGGTGAAGACCGCATATCCTCGTCCGTTGCCGACTGAGGCTCACTGCTCGGAGCCGATCCTGGCGGCCGGCACTTGAAGCAGATCGGCGGCTGTCCGGTCGGGGCCGGGAGCAGGCCAAAACGCCGGGCTTTGGTCTGCGGGCACAGTGCGGCCGAGCCTGCCGCGGAAAGACCGAAGGGATGCGTCTTTCGCTCAAGGCATCGGCCAAAGGCGAACCGCATGCATCGATTGAGTGCGGCGCGGCGTTCCGCGGGTTAGCTGTGATCCGCGTCTATCGCGCAACGCTTATTCACCAAATAGCATCAGCGACCCGAGTCAGGTTTTCGCGGTCTTGCCGAGGGCAATCCCCGTGTCTGCAATCTTGGCCTTGAAGCGGCCATCACGTATCCCGCATCACGTTGACCGAGCATTCCGCGTGTCGCACCACGCGTGACGCGGTGGGCCCGATCAGGTAGTCGGACAGGGACGGCCGATGCGCGCCGAGCACGATCATGCTGGCCCCGATATCCTTGGCCACCTCGAGGATTTCCTCGTAGGCGGTGCCGTGCCGCGCAATCGTCTTGACCTTCATGCCGCTGGGCGTGTGGTCCTCGACCAGCTTGTTGAGTTGGGTGAGCGCCTCTTTCACGATGGCCTTGAGGTCGTAGTCTTCGGACCCCTGCATCGATCCGCGGATCGCGTAGCGCCAGTCGAGCCCGGCCATGATATTGGGCACCACGGTCATCACGGTCAGTTCGCCCTCGCGCGCCCTGGTCTGCACCACGCCTTCCTTGATTGTCTTGATGCCTGTCTCCTGATCGGCCATGTCGATCGGAACGAGAATTTTTTCGACCATTCCTGCAACTCCTTCCAGGGATCAGGGTGTTTCGCGTCGGACGAACAGCCATCCGAGCCAGACGAACATCGCTGTCAGTCCGAGGTTCAGCAGGGACACGTCCGGCGAGGGGTTCATCGCGGCCGGAGGTTCCGGCAATTTCGGGGCGAAGGCGGCGGCGACCGGCAGGACCGGGTCGATCAACTCGCCGCCCGACACGCCCTCGGCCAGTGCGACGACCGTGCTGTCGGGCACGGGTTTCAGGCTGGGCGCGGCGGTGGCGCCGGGGCCCTGTTCGCCGATCGCGGCATCGGCCGAGCCCGGGGCGGGGCCGGCCAGAACGACCTGGCTGGACAGCGTCTCGACCGCGGTGAATTGCAGGGCGTAGGTGCCGCCCGGCACGCGCGTGCGGCGCAGGAACGGATATTTCACGAGGTTCCCGCCGTCTTCCCAGCCTGTCACCGGCAGCAATTTCAGCCCGCCTTCTTCGAACGCGGCTTCCAGCCTGTTTTCCCCCGGCGGCGCGGCGATCACGGCGACCTGTGCGCCGGAGAGACCGGCCAGGATATCCCCCGGGGCCGCGGCGTCGGACGGCGTGATGTCCGCCGACAGACCGAGCGCGTCCTTCAGGATCGTCGCGATCAGGTATGACCCGGAGCCTTCGGGACCGGTGAGCAAAGCCGTCGCGTCCTGGATCGTGCCGGCGCTGTCGTCCGCCGTCGAGGCGACGAGATGCACCGCGTTGGTGCCGATCACGGCAAGCCCTTCGTACTGGTCCAGTCGCGACGGTGTCGGACCGGAGAGGTCGAAGAAGCTTTCGGCACCCACCAGGGCCAGACGGGCGGTGCCGTCGGTCACCGACTGAAGCGGCCGGTTGGCGGGCTGGATCACAACCTCGCGTCCCACATAGGCGCGTCGCGCGGCACGCAGGGCCGTGCCGGACAGCCCGCCCTCGCTCATCAGGGGCGAGGTGGAGATGGTCAGCGGATCGGCGGCCTCGACCGCACCGGAGGAAATGATGCCGAGACGTGCCAGCGTGTCGCGCGCCACGGCCTCGGGCGCGCGGCCCTCGAGGTCGACCCGGCGGTTGAGGGCCTGCATCTCTTGGTTGGTCAGGATGCCGCCAAGCGTATCCAGCGCGGCGCCGAGCCCCTGGAATTCGGATAGCGCGGAGGTGCGCACGATGGGCGCAAGTTCGTAGACCGGGAAGAAATCAAGATCGTCCTCCAGCAGTTGCAGATCGTAATCCGCGATCTGCCCGTCGGTGGTGTAGACCTCGATGACATCGACCGAGCCGTCGAGCAACTGATCGTAAAGTTGTCCGCGATCCGACAAAGGCACCTCGGAGACCGAGCCGAATTCGAAGCCGTAACGCTGGTTCATCGGCGTCAGGCCGTCCAGAGGGCGTTGCGTGAAATCATCCTCGACCCCGATCGTGACCTCGGCGCTGCGCGGCACGAGATCGGACATGGAGGTCACGCCCAGTTCATCGGCGCGGTCGGGCGTCATGGCGAGACCGTAGTTGTTGGCAAAGCCCACGCGTTCGCGCCACGAGATGCCCAGAGGCTCGAAGACCTTCTTGACCTGTGCCAGCGCCTCGTCGCCGTCGGTGAGCGGGCTTTGCCCCAGCATGACGAGGCCCGTGCCGTTGTATTCGGGATAGGCGTCGATATCGCCGCGCTTGAGCGCCTCGAGGATGGCGGGGGTGTTTTCGTATTCCACGACGCCCGCGACCGGCAGGCCCTGCTCGCGGATCACCGCCGCCATCATGTGGGCGAGGATCCGGCTTTCGCCGAAGTTTTTCGAACCGATGCGGATCTTCCGCTCGTCCTCGGAGCAGCCGGTCAGGATGAACAGACCGGCGATGAAGGTGATGACTGCCTTTCTAAACATGAGACATGCCTTTCATTCCGGTTGTCATTGAGCGGGCGTTTCGGCGGGGTCGGGTGCCTTGCCCTCGGCCTCGCCGCGCGCCTCGATGGTTTCGGGTTCGGTGATCTCCCTGCGGATCTCTCGCAGGAAGCCGACGACCTGCAGGCAGACGATCACCGCAAACGGGATCGCGCCGGTGATCGCCATCGCCTTGGCCACGGTCACCGACTCTGTCACCAGCGTCGAGAAGGTCAGCACGGCGATCAGGATGCCCCAGATCATTTTCTGGATGATCGGGGGGTTCAGGTTTCCGTCGGTCGTCATCATCGACAAAACGAACGTGCCCGAGTCCGCCGAGGTCACCAGGAATATGAACAGCAGCAACGCCGCCAGCGCCGCCAGCAGCGTGGAGCCGGGGAAGTAACCGAGGAAGGCGAAGAGCGCCGCAAAGACGTCCTCGAAGATGATCTCTTTCAATCCTCCGCCGCCATACATTTCGATGTAGAAGCCCGCGCCACCGAAGGCTGCGAACCAAAGCATGGAAAAGAGGGTCGGCACCAGCACCACGCCGAAGATGAACTCGCGGATGGTGCGACCGCGCGAGATGCGCGCGACGAAGATGCCGATGAAAGGCCCCCAGGCCAGCCACCAGATCAGGTAGGTCAGTGTCCACCCCGAGGTCCAGCCTTGCAGGCCCTCGAACGGGTAGAGCGTGAAGGACTTCGTGATGATGGCGCTGAAATACTGGCCGATGGAATCGACGAAAGCCTCCAGGATAAAGGCTGTGGGACCTGCGAATATCACCATCAGCATGATGGCGACCGTCAGGATCATGTTGATGTTCGACAGGATCTTGATCCCCTTGTCGACGCCCGTGGTGGCCGACAGCATGTAGGACACGAAGAGGGCCGCGAGGATGATCATCGACATGGTGTTGTCCTGCGGCGTGTCGAAGGCGTAGTACATGCCCGACCGCACCGCGAGCGCGCCCATGGCCAGCGATCCGGCAAGGCCGAACACCACCGAGATCACGCCCAGGATGTCCGCCGCCTTGCCGACATTCTCGCCCGTGCGCCCTTTGAAGACATGCTTGATCGGCGTCGAGATCATCGAGCTTTGGCCGCGGCGGAAGGTGAAATAGGCAATCACCAGCGCGCAGCAGCCATAGATCGACCATGCGTGCAGACCCCAGTGCAGGTTGGTGATGACCAGTGCCTCGCGGGCGGCGGCGGGGGTTTCGCCCTCCATCCCCGGGGGAGAGACGAAATGATACATGGGCTCTGCCGCGCCCCAGACCAGCAGGCCGGACCCCATGCCCCCCGCGAAAAGCATGGCGATCCAGGAGCCGGTGCCGAATTCAGGCTCTTCATTATCCCTGCCGAGGCGAATATTGGCATAGGGCCCGAACGCCATGTAGGCGCTGAGCAGAAGGAAGAACGAGCAGAGGGCCAGCCACATCCAGCCTGCCCCGTTCAGCAGATAGCTGGTGAAGGACTGAGCCGAGCCGGTCATGCTTTCGGGGCTGATGACGCCCCAGACGCCGATCGACAGACACAGGACCATCGCGACGATGAAAACCGTATTGAAAGATGCGTTCTTGAATGCAGACATGAATTTGCCCCTCTGTCTCAGCAGCGAAGCCATGGCTGCGCAATACAATTTTGAAGCGAAGCGCAGAAAAGCGATCAAATCAAGATTGACAGAACGGATTGTTTGCGGTGACCGAATCGGTCGGAGCGCATCCAGGGCGACCATCTTGTAAAGGGTGCGGTCTGTATAGGGCACGTGTTCGCGGGAACGCTCGGAATCGGTGAATCCCGCGGAAATTGTCTTGTGCCAATCGAGTCCTTGCACATGTCGCGCCAGGTTTTCCTGCTTGCACTGCCTGGGTTGACCTGCGCGTCCGCGCCAGCCGCACTGTTCCGTCACGTGCTGATCCGGCCAATGAACTGAGGCAATGACGTCTGTACCGCACGCAGACACGGCACCTGCGCCGTTGCGCATGGTGATCCGCGCCGGCATCGCCCTGATCGTCGGCGGGGCGGCGTCGATGGCGGCGATTGCTCTTGTCGACCTTGTCGCGCTGTTGAACACGGTGTTGCTGGTCGAACCCAGGGCACGGGTGCAGTGGGAAAGCGTGCCGGGCTTCGTGGCCGTGATGACGATCCTCGGCCCACGCCTGGCGGTCTGGTGGTGAGGCTTGCTGAAAAGGCGCGCCTGGTATCGGCCAGCCAATGCGTCTGGCCGATACCGTGACCTGGTTCGTCGACGCCGGTCGGTGGCACCGTGAAGGTGCGTGGCCCTCGGGGCCTGCGAACGGCTGCTGGCGGTTGGTCTTAGGCCGCCGGCAAGGCGATCGCCTTGGCTGCGTCCCCGTCGCGCGCGCCGTAGTGGACCAACACTCTGGCCGCGCTTTGCGCACCCAACTGGCCGGCCTCTTGCACCGGCAGGCCGCGGGCCAATGCCGCCAGGAAACCGCTTGCGTAGGCATCCCCTGCGCCGGTGCTGTCGACAACCTGTGCCACGTCGACCGCCGGGATGTGGTGGCGACCGTCGGCATCGGCCACGATGGAGCCCTTGTCGTGCTCTGTGACCGCCGCGATGGACACCCGCGTCATGGCCCAGCCAAGGGCCGCGTCCGCGCCGTCGCGTCCGGCCAGCGCGGCCACCTCGGCCTGGTTGCCGACAAGGATGTCGACATGGCGCGAGACGAAGTTGCGCATGACGTCTATGTTGCGCTCGACGCAGCCGGGATCCGACGGCGTCAGCGCCACCTTGGCACCGGCGGCCTTGGCCGCTTCGGCCAGGCGTTCGATGACCGCGGCGCCATGCGGGGCATCCCATATGTAGCCTTCGATGAACAGGATATCGAAGGTTTCGGGCAGGGCAACGAGCGCTTCGGGGGGCATCAGCGTGGTCGCCGCCCCCAGATAGGTGCTCATGGTGCGCTCGCCGTCCGGCGTGACCAGCACGACGCAGCGGCCGGTGCCGTGATCGCTTTTCTGGGCAACGGCAACCGGCGCGGCCAGCCCCATGCCGGACATCTCTTCGCAGAAGGCATCGCCGAGATCATCGTTGGCCACCTTGCCCAGGTAGGTCCCCCGGACAGGCGTATCGGCCAGGTGCGCGATGGAGTTGGCCACCGATCCGCCGGACTGGCGGATGCCGGGGCCGACCTCCTTGAACAGAGCGTGGGCCGCGTCGGCATCCACAAGGTGCATCCCCCCCGGGGTCAGCCCGTGCCGCGTGACGACCTCGGGCTCGACCGCGGCGACGACATCGACCAGTGCGTTGCCCAGCCCGACGATATGCGGTGTTCGTTCCGTCATGTCCTGCCCCTCAATACCGGTAGTGTTCCGGCTTGTACGGCCCGTCGGGCTGCACGCCGATATAGTCCGCCTGGTCCTGCGCCAGTTCTGTCAGCTTCACGCCAATGCGGTCCAGGTGCAGACGGGCCACTTTCTCGTCCAGGTGCTTGGGCAGGATGTAGACCTTGTTCTCGTACTCGCCGCCGTTCTTCCAAAGCTCGATCTGCGCCAGAACCTGGTTGGTAAAGCTGGCCGACATCACGAAGGACGGGTGGCCGGTGGCGTTGCCAAGGTTCAGCAGGCGGCCCTCGGACAGCAGGATGATGCGGTTGCCCGAGGGCATCTCGATCA